>CBDDBX010000032.1:0-210448 GCA_965225955.1 Candidatus Aminicenantia bacterium | reverse complement strand
AGATACCTTTACAAATACTCCCATTACATTGGCAATATTATTAGCTCCCAGACTATATGAACCTATGGCTCCCACAATAACCAGCCCTACTCTGTTATACTGATCAAGTCTGACAAGGTGAATCCTCCGGTTACTTACTATCTTTTTAATAATAAGGTAAAGAGCTATACCCGACACAGCTGAAAGTACAGGGCATAAAACCCAGGTTCCCACAATTCCCGTAAGCACTTTCATATCTGTTGAATACCCGGAAAAGAGATTCCAGCCGATTATAGCTCCCACAATAGCCTGGGAAGTAGATACAGGGAGTCCGGTTTTAGTCATAACAAAAACTGTCAGAGCAGCTGCAAGAGCAACCGTAAAAGCACCAGCCATCTGATTAACAGCTCCAAGTTTACCCAGAGTAGCTGTAGTACCACCGCCACTTATTACTGCGCCTATAAGAACAAATATTGAGCATACAACCGCAGCAGTACGGAATCTTATCATACCGGAAGATACAGCTGTACCAAATACATTTGCTGCATCATTTGCTCCAAGTGACCAGCCCAGAAAAAGCCCGCTACTCAGAAAAATCATTATCTGAAAAATATCCGGCATAATCTAGAAAGCTCTTTTAATTGAATATATTACCAGTCTCTCACAGACAGCCTCAGCATAATCAGCTATTGCAGCCTGCTTCTCAACAAAATTTCTAAGATATATTCTCAGTGACAGATCATTTGTTACAGCATCAGAGAATATTTTACGATTAATCATCTCTTCAAGAGCATCTGACTCCTTTTCATAGAAATAGACCTTGTTAACATAATCATTTACAAGTCCTATTTCCCTGAAAAAAGCTCTGGCTGCTTTAACCATTTCAGTAATTGCACATGAGGTTATACGCCCCATTTCGCATATATCTGAAATCAGTATCTCAGGAAAATCAGGTTTTTCTATCTCCAGCTGACTAACAAGATTCTTCACTCTGTCAATAACCTTGTCGCTTGCTTCCAGTAACCCCAGAATGTCCCCCCTGGATTCTGGTAGCAACATATGGCGATAAAGTTTCAGTTTTATCTCTCTTCTGAGCTGATCAGCTCTGTCTTCTGTTTTAGCAAGAAGTTTAAGTCTCTCACCAAGCCTGTCACTTCCTGCAGCATAATCATTAATTGCTTCATGCATCAACAATCCTGTATCACTGAGGGTATCCCAGAAAGAATCCAGTTCTGAAATAAGTTCCGTTGTTCTTCCGGTAAGTTTCAAGCCTTCATCTCCTTTAAGTTTACTCTTACATAACTATTTTGTACCAAAAAGCCGATCTCCGGCATCACCCAGTCCCGGGACAATATACTTCTTATCATTAAGATGTGAGTCAACCGCTCCGGTATATACTCTTACATCGGGATGCTTTTCACCAAAATACTCAATACCTTCTGGTGATGAAAGCACAGTAATTACTGTAATTCTCCTGTAGCCGTATTTTTTAATCAGCTTAACTGTAGCATCAAGAGATCCACCAGTAGCCAGCATAGGATCAATAACATATACTTCAGGGTCATCCAGGTTCTCCGGTAGTTTCTCATAATACGCCACTGGCTCTGCACTGTCATGATCCCGATACATTCCAACAAATCCCACTCGGGCCGAAGGTACCAGATCCAGAATACCGTCAAGCATTCCCATACCGGCTCTCATAATCGGTACAATTACAATTTCTCTTTTCAGATGGCTTCCGGTCATAGGAGAAAGAGGAGTTTCAATATCTATATCAACAAGCTCCATTTCACTCATAGCATCATAAGCAATAAGTTTGGTAATTTCTTTAACAAGTTCACGAAACTGTTTATAAACTGTATTTTTATCTCTGATTTTAGTAAGTTTATGCTTGATTAAAGGGTGTTTTATCTCATAAAACATCGTATCCTCCATAAAAAATTTATTTATGATAGATTATAGTTTAAAACCCCTTCAATATCAAAAAGATTGGCAATAAACCTGTCAGAGAATCCTCCTCTTTTATAATATTGCTTATTCCGCTATATGAGATATTAATGAAAAAAATTGACAAACTCATTTAACTTTCATATATATTTTATACACAATTTTACAGGAGATAATTTATGAAAAAATTGACAGTACTTCTCACCATGCTTGTTCTGATGAGTACAGGAATTAGTTATGCAAAGGACCTTGATGTTTCTGTGGATCTAACCTCCAAATATATATGGAGAGGTATGGACCTGCTTTCAGATAACAATCCCGCAATTCAGCCATCAATAACCTACAATTTCAAAGACACAGGTCTCTCTGTCAACTTATGGTGCAGTTTTGCTCTGGGTGACAGGAATATTCATAAGTATGTAGATGAGATAGATCTTACACTGGCTTATGCTTTTTCAGCCTCTGAAGATATTGATATCAGCGTCGGTTTTCTTCATTATGGCTACTATTTTGCAAAAGACTTCAATTTCAAAGACAATTCAACTCAGGAAGTATATGTAACTGCAACATTTAAAAACCTGCCTTTATCTCCCTACATAAGTTTCTACTACGATTTTAATCTTGGAGATGGTTTCTATATTTTAGCAGGAGCTTCACACTCTGTTGAAGTTGCTGAAGGCTATAATCTTGATCTGTCTGCAACTCTGGGCTATAACGGAAAACAGTATATTAACAAATCAGGTATGAGTGATATGGTAATTGGGGCATCAATGAATTTCAAAATAGGAAGCACCACTCTGACTCCTTACATCAAATATGCCAGCATATTCAAAAGGGAACTTAACCCTAAAAAAAGCGAAATATGGTTCGGAGGCATCATAGCATTCTGATTTGTGTATAATATCAGAGCATAATATATGTTTTAAAAAAAGAGCCTGTTGAACTCAGGCTCTTACAAAACAGATAAATAAGGAGAAAACTTATGAAAAAATCTGTAATTTTCAGTGTTCTGATATTAATTTTAATCTCAGGACATCTTAAATCAAAAGACCTCAGTTTTTCAGTAGACTTTACTTCCCGCTACATATGGAGAGGCTGGGATATTCTTAACAGCAACCCCGCTGTTCAACCTTCAGTTACATACAATTTCGGAGATACAGGATTCTCCATCAACCTATGGGGAAGCTTTGCTTTGAAGGAAAGAGATATTTACAAATACTCAGATGAGCTTGATCTGACTCTATCATATACATTTCAGCCAACTGAACATATTGAAATGACTATGGGCTTCATCCATTATGGTTACTACTTTGCAAACAATTTCAGGTTTAAAAACAATACAACTCAGGAAGCTTATATAACAACTACCTTTAAAACAGCACCTCTTACTCCTTACCTGAGTATCTACTACGATTTTAATACAGGAAAAGGTCTGTATATAATAGGCGGCTTATCTCACTCATTCAGGATTACTGATCAGCACGATCTTACACTTCAGTCATCTATAGCCTGGAACGGTAAACATACTATCAACAAAACAGGATTCAGCGACTTCACAGCAGGAGCATCAATGGATTTTAAAATTGATAAAGTAACATTAACTCCATATATTAAGTATTCCAGAGTCTTTATGAGAGAAATTAACCCTTCAGAAAATGAAGTCTGGTTTGGGGGTATCATCTCATTTTGATTCGGGTATAATATAGGGCAGTTAAATTTAGTATTAGGAGTATGACTGTTGCTGGAACTACACGATATAAGGTATTTTACCCCGGAAGATATAAGTAAAAATTTCCCTGTAACTCTGGACTATATTCTGGAGAAAATTGACACCGGGGAACTTGACTACTGCCTTATAGATGATACTCTCTATATCTGTGAAGAAGATATGCTTAACTTCTTCACAGGTGGTTTTAATAAGAAAGCTTAGAAATAATAGCCTTCAATAAAGTTGGGGTTCAGAGCTATAAATGGGTTTTCCTGTCTTGTAATCAACTGTTTATCTCTAACCTCTTCAAACTCTGCATTAATCAGAGCTACAAATTCCGAATTAACAAGATTAGTTGGTAAACCACGATACTCTCCTTTAATTCTGAAATAGCCTTTTCCAACGGTTCTTGTTGTTATTTCTATCTTTTTTGACGTCATGGTAGAACTGTTAAACATCTCAACACGATTTCTCTCAGAACTACTGCCAAGTTTATCAAATTTATCAAAGAAGAATATAATATTACTCTTTCTTATATTAAGACTCTCATAGAGACCATCTTCGAAGTATCCATTCTGCCCGAGAGAATATACAGCTACCTTCTTAACATTAAGGAAACCGTCAAGCAGTATTGATCCCTGATCCCCCTGCCTTATTCCCACATTACGTTTAGGATTTATAACATAATCTATAGTTCTTAAATTTGGATTCTCAAATTCAAGCATCCCGGCATATAGTTTGCCTGGTGTTACTATCATAATCTCTCTTTCCATTTTCCACTCCTGATATTAAAAATAATTATACTCTCCGATTTATTCTGTTTCAACTGAAAAGTATTGACTTGCCAGTAATGACAGGTGATAATGCCGATAGAATGATACTACCATTAACTACAGATCTTCAATCCAGAAAGCACACTCTTGATGAATTTTTTGACACTACACTGAGAGTTCTTCATCATATAAAAAATATAGTTACAGAAGAGACCTCAATAAGGGATTATCTTATAATGAAATCCACAAACGCAGGTATCACTAAGTTTTCAAGGCCTGTAAACTGTAATCTTTTTATATCTGAGCCTTCTGTATTTACAGAGAAGTCCGGGGAGTTTAAAAAGATACTTAACAGATTGAGAGATAAACTGCCTGTACAGCAGGAAGCACATCATCTCATAGATTCTGTACTATATACAGTTCAGCAATCGATTGGTATAGGCCTTGACTTTCTTGTTAATCCCAATAGTGCACGTAAACATGTTGGTAACCGTTTTGAAGAGCTTATAAGGCATACTATATCCTCAATTGGTATAGCCAATAAGAAGGTAGTTCTGAAAATTCCTTATGATGAAAACAGTAAGAGTGTTTATTCATGTGAAACAGATATGGTTTTCTCTCCTTTCGAAGAGGTTAAATCCAATTCATCTTCAATACATCCAGACGAAGTTGTAGTATCACTGAAAACCTCATCAAAAGACAGAATGGGGAAAATATTCATAGATAAACTCCTCATGGAAAGATTTGTAGAGCATCCTGTAAAGGTGGTGGGAATATTTCTTAATGATGTTCAGAGAAAAGAATCAGATAACATAAGTTCAACTTTTGTGTCAGGTCTGTTTATGGTCTACACCAGATTTCTTACTGAAGCTGAAGGTATGTATTTTATTGATCCACCTTCAAAAATTGAGTCTTCTCCTTACAGTGATCACATATTCAGATTCTCAAAATTCCTGACAGAAGATATCAGGAAACTACTGATACACAAAGAACAGTAACAACCACTTCATCAATCTTTACCTTCTGTATTGCTCAATTATGTGGAAGGTTGTATAATGTTGTACAAAGATTTTGCATTAATAGGAGTAGTTTGTATGGAAAAATACCTGACAACAGGTGAGGTAGCTAAAATACTGGGAGTAAGCACCCAGACTGTAAGAAGGTGGGATAAATCCGGGAAATTCAAATCTACCAGAAACCCGATCAACAACTACAGAGTATATCCCACAAGTCAGGTAGACAGATTTCTCCAGAAAATTAATGCAGACAGAATCGGTAATCAGGAATCAGCAGCAAAAAAAGAGATAACTCCTGTATTTAAAACTCAACTCGGCACCTTATACAGAGAAGATGTTGTAGACCTCTTCAGAGCTCTGCCTGACAACTCAGTGGATCTTATTTTTGCTGACCCTCCATACAATATAAAGAAAGCAGAGTGGGATAGTTTTGAATCACAGAAACAGTATATAAGCTGGAGTATGAAATGGATTACTGAAGCCCATAGGGTTCTGGCACCTCAGGGTTCTTTGTATATTTGTGGATTTTCAGAAATTCTTGCTGACATTAAGTGGGCAGCTTCTGAACTTTTTACAGGTTGTAAATGGCTTGTCTGGTTCTATCGTAATAAAGCTAATCTTGGTAAAGACTGGGGACGCTCTCATGAGAGTCTTCTGCACTTCAGAAAAAGCAGGAAATTCATATTTAACCTTGATGCTGTAAGAATTCCATACAACGAACATACTCTTAAGTATCCAGTCAGACCTCAGGCAGACACCTCACAATACGCAGGTAAAGACAAGAAAGAGTATGTATGGACACCACATCCCGGTGGAGCCAAACCTAAAGATGTATTTGAACTACCTACACTCTCAAACAGTGCCTGGGAAAAGACACCTCATCCAACCCAGAAACCTGTTGCTCTTCTGAAAAAAGTCATTCTGGCCTCTTCTGAAAAAGGCAATCTCATTGTAGATCCTTTTGGGGGATCAGGTACAACATATATAGTAGCTGAAGCATTTGAAAGAAGATGGATTGGTGGAGAAATAAACAGTGAATATTGTGAAATAATTGAGAATCGCCTGAAAGATAAAAAGGGTGTTGCAAGAGTGCAATCAGGAATAGATGATAAAGAAGGGGAAAAACGGAGAGAAAAGATCAGAGGCGAAAACAAGCTCTGAACACTGTTTTCATAAAAACTACTTTGACAATTTCAAACCAGAACACTCTGGCTTACACGGACTATCACAAACTGACACAAAAAACTCATCCACAGATTACACAAATTTTATTATTAATGAGAAATCTGAAACAGGTGTAGAGTTGCACCTGTGTGTGCAACCCTTTAATAACTTTATACAGAAGCAGACAAACCAAAGGTGAATCTCCCTTTAGTCTGTCTCTCTATCTATTCTACCCAGATTTTTATGATACTGTCGTCGCCTCTTACTTCTATTTTTGAGGATTTACCATTATTTTTCAGCATTTTAAGAACCTTTTTCAGATCAAAACTGTTACCATTCTTCAGTGAATACTCTTCTTCACTACTATCTGCAATCATCTCTATAATTGACAGAGGCAGAGTCAGACTGAATTTGGAAGATTTATCTTTCAGATCCTGTACAAGAATGCAGAAGTTTCCTTTCAGTTCCCTTTTTTTATTTTTGAATGCATTTCTTATAACTTTATAATCTTTATCTGAATCTGCAACCAGTTCAGTTGAACTACCAGCTATAACAATTAAACAGAATACTATAACCATAAATTTCTTCATTAAATTAACCTCCATCAATAACTATTCAAGCCATACTCTTATAAGTTCTGTGTCACTATCTACTTTGAGCATTTCACCGCTCTTCATCATCTTCTCAAGGAAACTGTTTATACTCTCTCCATTAAAAATTTTATTCTGATCCGCCTCATCCAGAGCACCAAGCATCAACTTCCCCAGAGCAAGAGGAAAACTAAGTGAAACCTTACTCTTCTTTTCAACTTTATCGTAAATATCTATTTTTATAATGGAATATCTTGAATCAGTCTTCATCAACTCCCTGTCTTTCAGATATGAAGGGTTGATTCTCATAAGAGCAATACGCGCTCTTTCAACCAGGTCTTCATCATCATTATCTGTAACTATCTGTTTAAGAACAGGTACACCAAGAACAGCAACTCTCTTATCTTTTGAATAACTGAGCTTAAAAGCAGCATAATATCTGGCCTGAATCCATGATCCCTTCAGATACTTCCGTATATACTTAAGATAGCTGCTGTCTCTTCTGCTTATTTCAAAAGCAGCATCTATGATTCCGATTCTGGCATCAGACATTATGGAGCTCTTTGCATTATCTGAATCCAGATATCTGCGATAATAGTTGAAGGCTTTCAATGAATTCCCTGTCTCTTCGTTACATCTTGCAATATAGAAGAGAGCCATTGCAGATTTCTTACTTTCAGGATAGTTGCGCCGGAATAGTTTAAGAGATTTCTCTGCCTGTTCCCACTTTTTGTCAAAAAGCAGGATCTTTGCTTTTTCAAAATCCTTTACCTCATCTCCTGCAGCAAACCCTGCTCCTGCAGTAATAGATATTAAAAGCAGAAAAACAAGTATCTTATTTATCATAAACTAAGCTCCTTTACTTTACTTTTGCCAGCTTCAGCATCCAGCTCTTTTTCCACAAGTCTTATCTTCATAAGCAGCCTCTCTTTCTCCAGTAGCAACTGGAGCCGGTTCATTTCCTTAATATAGTTATCTCTCTCCATAGCTGAAATCTCATAAAGAAACCAGGAGATTTTTTCCAGTAATTTCCTGGAACTCATAAGCTCAACACTATTAAGACTTCCTTTAAAATACCGGCTTTTTCTCAGAAGATAACCTGCCTTTTTTACTCCCGCATCACTATACTCCCCATCTCTCATCATATCTGTCAGAATCATCTGACTCTCTTTAAGAAAACTCACCACCTGTTGCCTTGCATGAAGAGCTTCCACTTTAGCTACAGGAAGAGCCCGGGGTTCAACACCTGATACAGGAGTTATACCTGTAGATCCGGTGAAGAGTATGTAGCCAGTTAATATTCCTACAGCGAAAACCATTGCAAAACCAGGAACAGGTTTAAGATTCATGGCAAACAGGTTTTTGAAGAAACTTCTCCGGGATTCTGAAAACCTGCTTTTCCTTATCTCCTGTCTCATTACATCGGCAAAATCTATATTTTCAGCAATAACATCGGCTTCACTCACAGAGATTGCTGTCATAGAGCAGAGGTCAGCAGCTATACTATACTCTTTCCTGCAGTTGTCACAGACCTCAATATGTCTCTTAAGAGTTGCCTCCTCCTCTGCAGATGCTTCACCTGCAGCAGCAGTACTGATAATTTCTCTTATATCTTTACAATTAACCATTACTACCCTCCATTCTGCCCACATGCTTCCTTAAACCCTGAATAGCCCTGTGATGCAGAGATTTTACAGTTCCCTCTGAAATCCTGAGAACTTCTGCAATTTCCCGGAACTTAAGACCTGAGCTATGCTTAAGTATAAAAACTGTTCTCTGCTTCTTTGATAAACCCGCCAGTCCCTCTTTAATAAGAAGACTGTTTCCCGTTGCTTCCAGAACAGCTTCAGGTCCCTGTCCCTGCGTATCTTCTATATCAGTTAACACATCGTCAATTGAATCTTCAAATACTTTGCCTCTTTTATTCTTCCTGTACATATCTATACAGAGATTGGTTGCTATTCTGAATACCCAGTTGCGAAAGCTGGTTCCTGATCTGTAACTACCTATAAACCGGTACATTCGCAATGAGGTTTCCTGCACAACATCCATAGCATCCTCCCTGTTGTAGAAGAACCCGTATGCAAGTTTAAAAAGGGGCTTGCCATAAAGCTGTGCAAGTTTACCGAAAGCAGCAGCATCACCCGCCACAGCTCTTTTCACCAACTCATCTTCCGGCTTGTTCACACAACCGCTCTGTAAAAGCTCAGTATTTTCTGTTTCCAACATCACTTCAGCATTCAGCACTTTAAATTTTCTGTAAAACCAGATTCCTCTCTTTTTTCATTAAATATCTGAATAACAACCATCAGAACCTGTTTCACAAGGTTCCATTTTATATAACTGTGAATAAAAAAAAAAGTTTACGAAGAAAATTAAAAATCTTGACTAAAACCATCTACTATGTCAGTATCGTATAACTATGATGGTTGAAACTATGAGCCGCAGATACTTTACTACTTTTCTTATTATACTCTTTGTAGTAGTTCAGTATTTTGCCATAACCCAGAGTTTCTGCACAGTTTCCAATCAGATTGTCGCTTCAGACCACCTGGAAACAGATATTACTTCTGTTACTCACAAATGTGAAGCTCCTTTAAAGAAAACTGTTTGTACAAATCCGTCTCACGACTGCTGTGGAGATCACATACCAGTATCATCATTCCTTAAAGCATCCAATAGTGGAAACATGTCACAGGATGTTCTGAATATTGCTGATAATACAACACCATTAACAGAACATCTCAATTCTGTCCAGCTGATATTTTTCAAATACAGTTTCAGGAAAATTCTCAATGAATTTGATTTTCCTGACCCGCTTTTTTCACAAATCTCAACTACAATAATTATCTGCTGATACTTCTTCCTTAACCAATCTGCAAAAAAACAAAGGAGGAAGAAATGAAGAAATCTATTTTAACAATTTTTGCAATTATTATTCTGACATCTTATACATTCAGTGAGCAGCATAACCACAAACATTTAAAGGTAACAGATCCTGTATGCAAAAGGGTTATCGAATCTGCACACACTAAATACAAGACCTTTCATGAAGGCGATCAGTACTGGTTCTGCTCAAAAGAGTGTTTCAGAAGTTTCATGAAAAAACCTGCTGTTTATGCAAATATAGCAAAAGCAGAAGCTCTCTCAAAAGCTGGTAAGAACAGCGAAGCTGTAGAGCTTATAACTAAAGCTTTGGAGAGTGTAGGTAGCGATTCAGTTGCATCAGGTGAATACCACTTTATGCTGGGTTATCTTAAATCAAGAACCGGAAAAGCTGAAGAAACAGTTAAACACTGGGAAAAAGTTCTGAAAGAGTTCCCCGTTAAGACCAAAAACTCTTACATTACAATCAATTGCGCCACAATATATCTGAAATACCTCAACAATCCGGCAAAAGCCGCAGCAATGCTTGAACAGGGTCTTGATAAGAAGATCATCAATTCAGATTCCCATATTAAAGCTGCACTTATGATACTGAAGGCATCTTACGAAAAAATGGGAAACAAAAGTAAAGCAGCATCTGTAGAAGCAAAACTGAAAAAGGTTAAATAGTATGAAACAGTTTCTTATAATACTTCTGCTTATGTCAGTATCCACCCTGACAACCATAGCAGAAACGAAAAGCTACACATTAAAAGATCTGGAAAAAATAATGGCCGGGAAAAATCTTGCCATAAAAGTTTCAGAACTGGATCTCAAAATAGCACGACTGGAGTACAAAGAGGCAGGAAGGCTGGAAAACCCTTCTTTTGAGTACGAACGGGGTAAAGCAACTCCTGTTGAGGGTGGTGAGAAGATCAATATCTGGGGATACTCTCTTGGCTTCGAACTACCCAATCCTGTTGCCTGGATATATAAGAGGAAATCGGAGAAAATGGGCCTTCTTATTGCCGGCAATCGTAATCTTATGAAGAGAGCCGGCATAAAAAGCAGGCTTCGTACTCTCTACTACAATCTACAGCTTCTTATGATAAGAGAAGAGCTTCACAAAAGTCGTCTCAAATCTCTTGAAGAGATAGCTAAAATTGCCCGCCTGAAAGCAGATCTGGGGGAAACCAAAGAGATTGATGCTCTCAGAGCCTCTGTAGAGATTCAGAAACTGAGAACTGCTGTTTTTACCATTGAGAAGCAGAGAAGATACACCATGTTTAAGATCAGTGCTTTTCTTAATGGATCAATACCGGAAATCTTCTTAATTAAGAAAGACTTCACATTTGTTCCGGTAGATAATGCTCAGAAAAGAATCATGTCGCTTCTTGACACTGTTCCTGAAATAAGGGAAAAGAGTCTTGAAATCAAAGAAGCATCCAATGATAAAAAAGCAAAAACTGCCGGCCTTATTCCGGGGATTGAATTAACCGGTGTAAGAGGAAGGGAGCCTGATGCAAAAATATGGAAGGTAAGTGCCGGAATCAAAATCCCACTTTTCAATTCCGGTTTACTGGGAGTTAAAAAAGCTGCTCTGAAAAAAGAGAGAGCTGAAACAGAAAAGCTTCATGCACTCAGGGATGTAAAGGCAGAACTGGAAGGTCTTGTTTTCAGATTAAAATCTGCTGAAAAAGAGATACGCACATACTCAGCTTCTATTCTGAAAGAGGGACGTGAAAATCTCAGAATTTCAGCAGCTCTCTATAAGGCAGGTGAAATTCCCCTGATTGTATATCTGGATGCTCAAAATAGCTGGATAGAGCTTGAAGAGAGTTACTACAACTCAATTACAGAATGGAAATTAATTAAAACAGAAATTGAAGAAATTACAGGAGCAGAACTATGAAAAAATATATTCTGATACTACTTTTTGCAACCTCTCTGATTTTAACTGGTTGCGGTGGAAATAATCATAAAGCTGAAACTTCGGCTACAAAAACTGATAGTCACGAGGGACACGACCACTCATCATGCGATGGGCACGATCATGCTGAGAGTGAACATAATCACGACCACAGTGCAGCAGCAGAATCACACAATCATCTCCATATTGACGCATCCAGACTTAAAGAGTATGGCATAACCACCATGTTACCTGAAGAACGTCATTTTATTAACGGCATAAATCTAACAGGTACAGTAAAGGATAATATTGATCTCACCTGGGACATAACAACACGTTCAGAAGGAATTATAGAAAAGTTCAGTAAAAACACCGGAGATTCTGTTTCAAAAGGCTCTCCTCTGTATACTGTTAATTCGCCTGAACTTCTGGAAAAGAAGAGTGCTTTTGTTAAAGCGTTCCAGAACTACAGACTTAATAAATCAAGCTACAACAGAGCAGTGAAACTCAGCGACATAAAAGGAATTGAGAAAAGTGAGCTTCAGAGAAGAGAGACAGAATATAAAACTTCAATGGCTGAACTATTCTCTCTTCAGGGAGAACTTGGAGCCAGAGGTATTGGAATAACTACTCTGAAAAGCATTAAAGAAGCAGTTATTAAAGGAGATGATAAAAAGCTTGCTTCTTTTCTGACACCTTTTCATACAGTAAGAGCAACTTCAAAAGGTACCGTTATCTCAAGATCCGGCAGAATCGGAGAAGAGGTCGAGAAGTCCAGAGTAATTTTCACAGTTTCTGATACAAGTGTTCTATGGGGAATTTTTGATTCAACAAGAGAACAGATAAGATTCCTTCATAAAGATCGTGAGCTTAAAATCAGAACTGATATCTATCCAGATAAAACTTTCAACGGAAGAGTTACTACTCTTATGGAGAAAATGGATCCTTCTCTGAGAACATTAAAAATAAGAGTTGAGATTAACAATACAGATGCTCTTCTTAAACCCAATATGTTTGCTACAGCTGTTCTTGAGATTCCTTCCGAAAAGAAAAAGCTTGCTGTTCCTTCAACAGCTATTGTTAAGGTTTCCGGCCTTGACGGTATCTTTGTACAGGATGGAGACGGTTTTAAATTCAAAGCAGCCGAAAAGGTTATATACGACTCAACAGGATTTGCATTCATTCCAACCCTTAAAGAAGAAGATGTTGTCGTTACCAAAGGTGCTTTTTATCTGAAAGCAGATTTTGAAGTGAAGCTTGGGGGTACTGATCCTCATGCAGGTCATAATCACTAACAGGAGTTTTCATGAAAAACCTTATAGCTTTAATGCTTGAGAAGAAAGCTCTGGCATATATACTTATTGTTGCTTTAACACTGGGTGGCTTTCTGGCCTACACAAAACTTAAAATCGATGTATTTCCCGACCCCTCACCAGTACTTGTTCAAATACTTACTGAAGGTGATGGAATGGCACCTGAAGAGGTTGAAAAATTTGTATCTTACCCAATTGAAACTTCACTTTATGGCCTTCCGGGAGTAAAGAAGATCACATCTTTCTCTGCATTTGGATTCTCTACAGTTAATGTCTATTTTGACGACTCTGTAGACACATATTTTGCAAGGCAGCTTGTTTCACAACAGCTACCCGGTATAAAAAGTAAACTGCCGGATTTTGTTGAACCACCTGAACTTGGCCCGATTACAACAGGTCTTGGTATGGTTTATATATATGCATTTGAAGGTAAGCGCGACCCAATGGAAGTGAGAACACTTCAGGACTGGGTTGTTAAATTCCAGATGCAGACTACCCCCGGAATTGCAGCAGTTCTGAGTCATGGTGGTGATACCAAACAGTTTCATGTAAAACTTGATCCTGCAAAAATGGTTAAATATGGCCTGGATGTTCACCAGATAATAGAAAAAATTGAAACATCTTCAAATAATATTACTGCAGGTTACCTTATAAGAAATCGTGAAGAGTATATTATCAGAGGCCTTGGGTTAACTAAAAACCTGAAGGATCTTAGCCTGGTGGCAATCAAAACCAGTGGTTCAACTCCTGTATACCTTAAAGATGTTGCTACTCTGGAAATTGGAGCAGAGATCAAAAGAGGCGAAGCTCTCCTGGACGAACAGGGGCCTGTTGTTTCAGGTATCATCATGAAACTGATAGGAGTAAATACAGCAGATCTCATAGACAAAATTGACAAGAGAATAGAACATATCAATAAAGGATTACCCAAAGGTCTGAAAATAGTTCCTGTATACAATCAGGGGCTCATAATCAAAGCAGCTTTCTATACTGTTGCTGAAGCTCTTATAATTGGTATAGTACTTGTTGCTCTTATTCTGCTTATATTCCTGAATGATCTTGGGTCATCTCTAGTATCAACCCTCTCTATTCCTTTTGCTGTATTTACAACATTCATAGTAATGTACTTCACAGATATGAGTGCAGACCTTATGTCTTTTGGAGGACTTGCCATAGGTATCGGACTTCTGGTTGATGCTACAATTGTTGTGGTGGAAAATATAGCACGTAATCGCGCTGAAAATGACGACAAACCTCTAAAAGATCTTATTATGGACTCTATTCAGCAGGTACTTCGTCCCCTCACCTATGCAATGCTTATGATTCTTCTCTCATTTATTCCCATACTTACTCTTCAGGGAGTAGAAGGAAAGATGTTTAAGCCTTTCGGTATTGCTCTACTTATTGCTATAACCTCTGCTATTATCTATGCTCTGCTTTTTGCTCCGGTTCTTATGGGAAGCTTTAAAAAAAGCAATACTAAGAAAGAGAGCAGATTCTTTGAGAAGATCAGTAGCAGCTATATGAGAATATTTGATTTCTTCTACAAAAGACAGAATTTCTCAATTATACTTTTCATAGCCGTTTTCGCTCTCAGTGTATTTATTTTCCTGACTTCCGGTTCAGAATTCATCCCAAGACTTAATGAACAGACTATACAGATGGAAATAACAATGCCCCAGAATACATCTCTTCAGGAAACAACTGATGTACTCAACAGAATACAGAAGATCGTATCTCCAATGCCTGAAGTAGATAAAGCTTATGGCAGAATAGGACGTGGAGAAGGCGGAACCCATCCTCATCCGGTTAATCAGGGCAATATAATCATTACTCTTACAGAAAGAGAACACTGGAAAGTTGCAACTCAGAATGAGCTGATTGAAAAGATGAACAGACTGGTTGTTGACACTGTACCGGGAATTCTCCTCAACTTCTCACAACCAATCAAACACAATCTTGACCATTTGCTGACAGGAGTAAGAGCTGACCTCGCTATTAAGATATTTGGTGATGACTATCCAACTCTTCTTAAACTTGCAAACGAATCAAAAGCCATAATGCAGAATATTGAAGGTGCTGAAGATATTCAGGTTTCAAGAGTTACCGGAATGAACGAAGTGAGAGTTAACCTTGATAGAGAAAAGCTTGCAAGGTATGGACTTACTGTAACAGAAGTAATGGAAGATCTTGAAATTAAGATGGGTGGAAAGAATGCCGGAACCATTTATCAGGGTGATATGTCATTCAATGTTTTTGTCAGATACAATGAACAGTACAGAAGAAACAGAGCTGACCTTGAAAGAATGCAGCTCAACACTCCTGCCGGCGAACTCATTCCCCTCTCATCAGTAGCAGAAATTTCTGAAGAAACCGGCCTTTCCAATATTAGCAGGGAAAACGGCAAACGTTACATAACAATTCAGTGTAATGTAAGAGACAGGGATATTGGTTCAGTAGTAGAAGAATCAAAACAGAAACTCTACTCTTCAATTAAGCTTCCTTTCGGCTACTTCATGAACTGGGGTGGTCAGTTTGAACTTAAACAGAGCGCTGAAAAGAGACTTTATCTTGTGTTGGGAATCACCCTTCTACTGATACTCTTCCTTCTGTTTGACTTCCTCAAATCCTGGAAAGATATCTCAATAATTCTTATTACACTGCCAGTATCACTCAGCGGAGGTATCATCTCACTCTGGCTTGCTGACTCTTACCTCTCGGTTCCTGCGACAATAGGCTTTCTTGCACTTTTCGGAATTGCTCTGGAAAACACTCTCATACTGATTACATTTTTCAGAAACAGATCCATTGGAGCAGCTGATTTTGACGGAGCAATAAAAGAGTGTGTCAAATTAAGACTCAGACCTGTACTCATGACAAAGTTCACAACTATCATAGGTCTTATACCCCTTCTCTTTGCAACAGGAATAGGTTCTGAAATTCAGAAACCTCTTGTAATAGTTGTTATTGGGGGGATTGTATTCTCAATATTCACAACTCTGCTTCTCATGCCGATTGCATTCAGAAAGCTATATAAAGATCAGGTATCAAACAGTTAAAATATCATCAGAATAATGTAGGGGTCAGGCATGCCTGACCCTCTGTTACCTGTATACAGTGATTGTATTGGGCGTGGCATGCCAGGCCCCCACATTTACAACAAATCGATACGAATCATATCTTTGATTGGTCAATTTTAATATTTCTTGAGCTTCTGCCACAGAAGCTTCATTCTTTCAAGAATTGTTTTCTCATGCCCCAGAGGTTTAGGATAATAGTACTGTCTCTCTTTGAGTTCTTCTGGTAGATAATTCTCTTCAATAAAGGCTCCAGGGTAGTCGTGAGGATATTTATACCCCTTATGATACCCAATCTCCTTCATAAGTTTTGTTGGAGCATTTCTTATATGCATAGGTACTCCATAATGCTCATACTTCCTGACATCTTCAAGAGCTGCATCAATTCCCATATATGCCGCATTACTCTTTGGAGCTGTCGCAAGATAGGTGGCACACTGGGCCAGAATAATTCTACCTTCAGGCATACCTATCTTCTCCACTGCACTAAAAGCGGATTCTGCCAGAATAAGACCATTGGGAGCTGCATTTCCTATATCTTCAGATGCAAGAATTATAAGACGCCTGGCAATAAACAGAGGATCCTCTCCTCCTTCTATCATTCTGGCCATCCAGTATAGAGCACCATCAGGATCACTTCCTCTTACACTCTTTATAAAAGCAGAAATAACATTGTAGTGCTCTTCACCATCTTTGTCGTAGTTAACATTTCTTTTCTGCACAACCTGCTCAAGAACAGTCTGATCTATTTTCAGAGGCCCCTGATTGTAGCAGTGGATTACTGCAGCTTCAAAGATGGTGAGAAGACGTCTCGCATCTCCTCCTGAAAGCAGCATAAGAAAATCCCTGTCAACCTCTTCAATTTCCAGCTTCTGCAGGAATTCATCCCTGTTAATAGCAAAATCCAGAATATTATTAAGAGCCTCTTTACCAAGTTCCTGTAGTACAAATACACGTGCTCTGGATCTCAATGCCGGTATAACTTCAAAAGAGGGATTCTCTGTTGTTGCTCCTATAAGAATTATATCTCCCGATTCCACAGATGCCAGAAGAGCATCCTGCTGGGACTTATTGAATCTGTGAATCTCATCTATAAAAAGTATTGTTCTTTTCTTAAAAAAACGGTTTTTCTGAGCCAGATCAATTACAGCTCTGACATCCTTAACCCCTGAGGAAACTGCATTCAGTTTATGAAAATCTGAACCTGTAGCTTTCGAAATGATTCTTGCTATCGTTGTTTTACCTGTCCCCGGGGGGCCCCATAAGATGAAAGAACTGAGAGTATCATTCTCAATCATCCGCCTTAAAGGCTTATTCTGCCCTAAAAGAGCATCCTGACCTGAAAATTCATTCAACTGCTCAGGCCTTACCCTCTCTGCCAGTGGTATCCGGGGAATTTCAAACTGATTATCTTCCATCAGTAAATTTTATGTTATCTTATCTACCGAAGCAACCAGTTTTAATCGATTATTCTTATTTCAATCTACTTCTGATAATATCAATGAACTGCTGAAATCTGATCTTTTTACTATCTTCAGCATCGTTAAGCAATTTGTAAAAGATCTTTAGAGCAGTCTCATATTCTCCGGTATAAAATCTGTACTTTCCAAGTAGTTCCCAGGCACTTTGATTTTCAGGCCATAAACTTACTGCTTCTTTAAGTCTGTCTCTTATATATTTCTTCTCTTTCAGAAATATTGCCTTAAGCTTATTCACAGATTTACTATCGCTCTTTTCTTCAAGCCACTTCACCCGTGGTTTCATAATTCTGAATTTTATATCAACTATCATAGTCAGCAATCTGGATCTTAACTGAATCCTTGACTGATCATCTACTGTATACCTGAGAGCTTTTTTCAGAAAATTAACAGCATCGCTGTACTTTTCTAATTTAAAACATATGAATCCCAGATGACCGTATGCGAGGAAATCCATCTGATTTCCAAGGCTTTCACCAGAAAGATAATAGTTATACCATTTTGCAGACTCTTCATATTTTTTAGTCTGATAATAGCTATAAGCCAGTACATTATAGACTCTGCTTCTGTTCTTTTTACTAAACCGACTATCATCTTCTTCCTTACCAAAAGGTATTTTTATATTAGTTAAATACTTAACAGCCTCAACATATTTCTCTTTTTTTGCCGCAATCATTCCCATTTCCATACTACTCATCTCAAAGATAAGTTCTGATAAATAGTTTGAGTGCTTGTTTTTAATACTTTCGGACCATAAATACACAAGTTCCTGATTCTGTTTTGAATCAAGTATTTTTGCAAAAAACTTATACAATCCTTTGCCTTTAGGATCAAACTCAAGGGCCATGTCTATGTACTTTCTGGCTGAAACATAATCGTTCACATAGTAGTATTTCTTTACTAGGTAGAGAGCATCATTAAAATTGTTACAATATGGTTTATCAACCTTCTCAAGAAGCTTCATTACCTCTTCAACTGATACCGCAAAATTCAGATTCTGACCTTTTTTAACATAAAGAGTTGCTATGCCAACAACATCACCATCCATATTCATAACTGGTCCACCACTTGATCCAGGTGATATTCGAGCTGTCATCTGAATAAATTTGAACCCTTTATAATCCCTTACAGAAGAGACAATTCCATCAGACACAGTCTGTTCAAGCCCCATAGGGTTTCCCATAACAAAGATTCTCTCCCCAAGTTCAGGCACCCGTTTGGACATCCTTATAAAACTTACACTCTCTCCATCGGTATTTAGTTTCAGGATAGCTATATCTTTGGTTTTATCTATCCCTATTATCTCTTTTACCCTGTAAATTTTTTCGTTGGGAAACTTAACAATAACTGTTTCTGCTTTATCAACTACATGATAATTAGTTACGAAATCTCCATCAGTACTAATAAAATATCCAGATCCATAACCAACATTTTTTTTCTTGTCTGCCGTGATAACAAGTCCAACAGCATCTGAAGCTTTGCGTACAAGAACCGACAAATCAGTAGTAGCACATAAGAAATCAGATGTGAAAAAAAAAGAGAGTACGATTGTACACAAAATTATTGTTTTCATTTGCCCAGTATACAATACCAAACAAACCTAATCAATAAATTTTTTTTATTATTTTGCTTTAACGAAGATTATCAGAGAGTCTTCGCTACTGACAGTCAGCAGAACAATCCCGTTTACTCTGAATATATAACATGGCCTCTTATCAGAAGCTCATCTACAAATTCCACAGGATCATCAGAATTTTTATCTATAAGCTCAATATCGAGTCTGCAATCAATCTGCTCAGCAACCTGAATCATTTCCAGCTTATCCTGAACATAATCTTCTTCCAGGCTATTCACGATTACAGCAACATCTATACTGTCAATCATTTTCATTGGCGCAATAAGAGCTTCCCCATAGATAATGACCTTTTTAAGATCAAAATTCCCCTCAAGTCTTTTTATGAATTTTTCAACAATTGTTATTACTTCTTTTTCCATATTCTCATTGAAAAACAGGGGGCTCCAACAGCCCCCATGAATATTAAAATTTAACTATTTTCTTTTTTTCTTCTTTGCTTTGTCACTCATCTCTTTCTTAAGATCAGCAAGAAATGCTTTATATGAAGCACCATTTTCAGATGATGGGAAATTTACAACCAGGTGGTTATAAGTTTCAGCACTCTTCTCAAGATTGTTAAGAAGATAGTACATGTTACCAAGCATCAGATAAGCATCTTCGAAATCTGCTTTGAGCTTAACAATTTTCTGTAGATCTTTCAGAATATGAAGATCTTTTTTTGCTTCTGCAGCAATTTTATCTCTGAGGCCAGGGCCTTTTTTCTTTTTTCTTCTGTTTTTCTTCTTCTTTTTGCTTTCTTCTTCATCAGCTTTTTTAACAGCATCTACTCTTTTGTTCAGCTTATCAAAATCACTTTTTGTTACAAGGTAGAGAGCAACAGGTGCATAAGGATCTTTTGGATCTTCACTTGTAAGTTTAACGTACTGTTTGAAGTACTCATTACCCTTATCAGTTTTCTTTAGCTGAGTAAAGTTCATACCCAGAAGGTAGATTGAAGAGTTATGAAGTTTAAGTGATTTAGTCTTAACATCTTTGATTCCGATCAGTTTTTCAAGATACATAACTGATTCATCAAAATTCTTGTTGTTATAAGCATTTACACCAACGTTGTAGCAAGCATCTGTGTAAATTTTTGGTTCAACATTCTCAAGGCCGTGAATACCTGCAAGAGTTTTGAAGTCAGCATTTCCTTTAGCAGTTTCTTTCTTTCTCAGATGAGAAATCGCTTTCTGAAAAAGAAGTCTTGAATATGCAGAAACACCTTTCGCATAGTTCTTATCAAGTTCAACTGTTTTTTTATACATTTCAAGAGCTTTCATAAACTGCTTCTTTGCATAGAAGAGATTACCAACTGCAAAATTTGCCTGAGCATATGAAGGATCAAGCTTTAAAGCTTCACTGAAATATTTATAAGCTTTCTCAAGATTTTTTTTGTTAAATGCTTTATTTCCTTTAACCATAAGTTTGGAAACTTTCTTTGCTGTTTTAGCATCTACAGCTGCATCAAGTGATGCCGCACCTTGAAAAAGAAACGCTGTAATAAAAAGAATAATAAGTAATTTTTTTAGCATTCCACTCTCCTTAATAAATAGTATCTGAAAAATTGTATCACTTTTCATAGCCAAATACTACTAAAGGTCAAATAATAAAGAACTATCCGGTATTTTTACCGGAGACTGAGGCATTAATATTATTTTTTTATGCAAAAAATTACAGAATCGCGAACAATATATCCATATAGCCGGACAGACCTTATATTCTTTGACTTTTACTATAAATCCACTATAATTTATAACATATAGAACAAGAGGAATTTATATGAAAAAGAGTAAAATTTTAAACCTGTTTATCGTTGTATTGATGCTATTTTTTACAGTTTCTGCAGAAGCAAAAACTTCAAAGAGAAAACTAATAAAAAAGTTAGATCCCAAATATAGGAAATGGCTCAATGTAACAGCATATATTTCAACAAAAGACGAAAGGGAAACTTTTCTGAAATTAACCAATAACCGTGACAGAGATATTTTTATAAATATGTTCTGGAAACAGAGAGACCCTTCTAAAGGGACTCCTCAGAATGAATACAAAGATGAACACATGAAAAGGTTCAACTTTGCAAACAAGAGATTTAAATACGGCTCTCCTATTCCAGGGTGGAAAACAGACCGTGGAAGAATTTACATACTTCTGGGAGAACCTGTGAGCCAGCAGGAAGTTAAATCATCAAACAACATCTACCCCTTTCTGACCTGGAACTACTACGGCTCACTGGAAACAGGTTTACCAACAGCATACAGAGTATCTTTCTACAAACCTCACGGTGCAGGTCAGTACAAACTATTTACCCCCGGAGTTGTACAGCCTGGAGAACTTCTGAGAGTTATAGCAGGTTCTATTGACCTTAATGATAATGCTCAGGTCTATGAAAAACTTGCTGAACATGAATCAGAAGTTGCTGAAGCTGCTTTTTCAATGATACCTGGTGAGAAGCTTTATAATTACACTCCATCTCTCCAGTCGCCTATTCTTATGTCAAAAATATATGAGCAGCCAAAGAAAAAAATCAAAGCAACATATGCCCGTAACTTCCTGGCATACAAAGGTGTTGTAGATATCAAATCTTTCACTAACTACATTAACTGCCAGACAGATGTTAAACAGATTTATAACAAAAAACTGGGAATGAATTTCATACATGTAGCAGTAAGGCCTGAACATGTGTCAGTTGATTATTCAGAAGATAATGACAAGTTCTACTACAGTTTCAACATGACTATTCTTCTTTCTGATAAAAAATCTACAATATTTAAATATAACAAAAACTTTTCAGCCTATTACACTAAAGAAGAACTCAATTCAAGAATTGCCAATGGTCTGATTCTGACTGATACATTCCCTGTAGTTCCAGGTGAATTTGCCTTCAGATGTATTGTAGAAAATGTAGTAAACAGTGAAATATTCTACTATGAGAAAGATCTTAAAACCAATAACTACAAACAGCAGTCTACAGTAACCACTCCTCTGATATCATACAATGTAAGCCTGTTTAATCAGCCTGCGACAGCGGCATTTGTTGCAGAGAATCATAACTTCAAAGTTGACACTACTACAGTTTATGGAAAAAAAGAGCCATTGAAATTCTTCAGCTCTGCTTCGGCTGCGGGCTCAGAAACAGATCTTCAGGTAGTTTCCAGAATTTTTGATCTGGATGAAAAACTGATTAAAACTTTCAAAACAACTATACCCGCAGGAACTACAGGATATGTTTTTGAAACTATGCCGGTTCTTCCTCCCGCAGATTACAGACTGGAAAACAGACTGATTGATAACGGGAACAATGTAATAAAAAGCACTGAATCTTCATTCACTATATCCCACACATCAGTACTTCCTCACCCTGCGATTGCCATGAGAAAGCTTCCCTATTCCAGAGCTTACATCTACAAACTCATGCTTGCCCAGCAGTACCAGAACACTAATAACCGGGATATGGCTGCTCTTATGTATGAAGAGACCCTTAAAAGCAGTAATTACACTTTTGATGCAGTTAAAAACTACATAAATTTTCTGGCTGCTGATAAAAAGCATGACAAAATCCTTGAACTTGTACCTCATCTTAAAGATAAAAAATCAGACAATTTCCTATACCATAAACTGAAAGGAACTGCTCTGTACAATAAGAAGATGTACCCTCAGGCAATTATTGAACTACTTGAGGCAAATAAGATCTATGACAGTGACATACAGCTTCTCAACATTCTGGGAGTAGCTCTCCTTATGGATAAAAGACCAGCTGACGCTATCAAACCACTCAGGGCTTCTCTGAAGTTGCATGAAAAACAGCCCCATATTAAGAAACTTGTTAAACAGATTGAGGAGAAGATGAAAAAATGATGAAGAAAAAAGCTTTTATCACTATAGCTGTTTCTGTTTTACTGCTTTTACTGGTTTCATGTGCTACAACCAAGGCTAAACTGAAAATGGACCCTGAATCAGAAGAGTTTTATCTCTATGCAAGATATCTTATGACCCGCAATGAATCAAAGATATTCTCAAAGCTGAATTCACCTGAACAGAGAAGAGATTTTATCGAAAGTTTCTGGTCAATCCGTAACTTTTCAGAAGATGAAAATGAAAACGATTTTAAAGAAGAGATTCTCAAAAGAGTCGACCATGCGAAGAAATATTTCAGAGATGGAGTAATTCCCGGTCTGAAGTCTGATAGAGGTATGGTTCATATAATAATGGGACCTGCCAATAATGTTGAAAAATATTATGCAGGAGCCCGATATGGAGAAGCAATTCTGCCTAATAACACAATAATGTGGTACTACAGAGATAATACCGGAGCTGAATCAATTCGTTTCGTTTTTGTAGACAGATCAGGTACTGGCATATTCAGACTCAATCTCAGTGCATCTTCAATGGAACTTCTTACAGCCATGGACAGAATCAAAAACTTTACCTTTAACAAAAAAGAGGGGCCTGTATCAGGGAAGCTGATTAAATTTGCAGCAGACTATTCAGATCCTTCTCTTGCAGTTTCTGTTAATATTCGTAATGTATCCTTTGACAGAGCAGGAGACAGAGCAAAAAGCAGATTTACAATTAATCTTGTAGCTTATCTGCCGGATGGCAAATTCAGTAAAAAGAAGTTCAATAAAGAGGTTATTAACTCATCCGCTGAAGTACTTAATAAACTGGAAACAATAGATTTTAAACTGGATATAGGGAGTTACCCCAGGGGAACTCAGCTGGACCTGACTGTTGTGGATTCAATAGGGTCAAGTGTATATCGCAGAGTAATAAAAGTAAAATAATTATAGAACAGGAGAGAGTATGAAAAAATTTAAAATTCTAATAATTCTTGCATTAATTCCAATTCTTGGAGCATCTCTGATGGCTCAGGAAGGCCGTGGTGGTGGCCGTGTTGTTGGTAAAATAAAAGATGAGAATGGTAATTCTGTAGCTGGCGTTAAAATTACAATGCAATCAACAAGCTATAATTTCAAACTGAATACAACAAGTGATTCTAAAGGTAAGTGGGGATTTACCGGATTTAGTAAAGACACTTTTGTTTTCACTTTTGAAAAAGAGGGATTTGCAACACTAAAAGCAAACACCTATCTTTCAGGTGCCAGTAAGAATCCTTATCAGGATATAGTAATGAAAAAAGGAACTCCTGCAGCACCGGAAGGGTCAGAAAAGAATCCAATGGCAATTGATGATGAATCTAAAGCTGCTTTCAAAAAGGCCAACAGTCTCTTTTCAGCTAAGAACTATACTGAAGCGCTACCGCTGTTTAAACAGTTTATTACAAAGAATCCACAGATCTACAAAGCCAGAATTAATCTCGCAAACTGCCTGCTTATGATGAAGAATTACGATGAAGCAGTTAAAGAGTTTCTTGTGGTTGTTGATAGTATGAAGAAAGATGCCTCCCTGCAGAATAAAAACAAACAGATAGCATCAACATATGCAAGTATTGGTGAAGCATTTATGGCCAGAAATATGTATGACAAAGCTGCTGAATACTATACATTGTCAATGAATGCAGCTCCTCCAACAGATCCGGCTGTTGCTTTCAATGTAGCTGAAATTATGTTCAATGCAGGTAAAACTGAAGAAGCAATCAAACTCTACACAATAGCTTCAAATCTGAAACCCGATTTTCCAATGTACTATTCAAAGCTTGGATATGCTTATCTTAATAAAGGTGACATTCCCAATGCAGTAAAGTTCTTTGAAAAGTTCCTGAAACTTGCTCCAAATGATCCACAGGCAGCTTCAGTTAAAGATCTGGTAACATCACTTAAACAGTAAATAAAAACATTATATAGCGGCGACAATCAACTCGCCGCTTTTGCCTTCCCTTTTCCTCTCTTTCAAATCTTCATTTGACTATTGTCACAGACTATCACTAGTCCTCTTATTTCCTGCCTGTTACATACAGATTCAGTATACTGATTCCCTAAGTTCCGGCTTCAAATAGTGAGCATGTTTGCTTTGTACTGTGAAGCCTGCGATTTAAGTCTCAGCAACCACCTCCCCCTCGTGCCTCGGGTACTCCTCCTTAAAAAGAGGAGAATTCTGCTACTTCATCTTTAAATCCTGCAGGGTTCTTAAAAGACAAACAGAATTTCCCTCCTATTTCAGCAAACGGTGAGTTTTAGCGAAACAGTGTAGCTGATGAGGCTTGCGCCGGCTAAGTTTGAAGGATGAGAAACGAAGACAGGTAGTCCTGGAATAAAAAGCGGTAGCAGTTATGTATAAAGCGATAGTGAAGAGATTCATAGAACCACTCAGGGTTAGGCTGCAAAATCTCAAACCATACCAGTCTGTATTAGTCGGCTATAGTCTGTGTTCGTTCGTGCAAATCCTGAGATTTTAATCTATTTTGGAGGGAATATTTCTGATTATAAAAAAAACCCGAACCGAAGTCCGGGCTATTATGTTGTTAATTTGTTTAGAAACTAATTAGAATTCAAATTTTGCACCAAGGCGGAAAATTCTTGGCGCAGCAATCGCAGTCATTTCCCAAAGCTGTGGGTTTGAACCGCCAGCTGTACTTGAGTTTCTCCACGTACGAATTTTTGTACTTTCATTGAATACGTTGAAGATATCAACAAAACCTCTGAGGTTAAATTTGCCAATTCTGAATACCTTCTCTACTTTGATGTCAAGAGTAAATCTTGTAGGCATCTTATAACTACCTCTACTTTCAGCATTAACTGCAGCATCTCCTTGAGAAAGTTTCAGACCCAGAGCTTTTGCAGAAACAGTTCTTGTAGTTCTGAAGCCAGATCTCAGGTTAGCAAAAAAACCAACATTAATATCGAAAGGCAATCTGTACATACCAGAAGCTTTCAGAACGTGAGTTCTTTCGTTTTCATCTTTACCTTCAGCATTTACGTGGTTGTTAGGATTATTGTAAAGTCCGCCGCTACCAGTAGATCTGTTGAATGATGTACCGATAAGGCCTTCGTTTTTAGAATAAACATAACTTACATTAACTGACCAGTTGTTTGAGAAACGTTTGTTAAGAGTTAACTCAACACCAGTGAATTTTCTGTCCGCTCCAGGAGGGTTCAGAATATAAATATCAGCTGCTTTAAGCTCTTTTCTGTTCCAGAAAGTAATATCCTGACCGTTGTGTGGATCTTTTACGATTACTTTCTCATAGTTAGTCCAGACCAGTTCACCATCATTCATAAGCTTGTCGATATCAAGAGCACTTGCATCAACATCTTCGATGTTTCTCTTGTACCATTTTTTCAGGAATCTTGCTGAAACTGAGATATCGTTAGTAAGTTCTCTCTCAATACCAATTACGATTTCATCTGAATATGGTGATTTAGCTTCGTGGTTTCCATATTTGGCCTTCGAAGGATTAATTGTACTGATTCCATAAACACCAGTAGTAATACCTGTGTTCGGGTCAAATGGCCCGTAGTAGTATAACCACTGGTTAGGATTCATTGAACCATAGTAGTCAGATAGCATATCACCTGTGTAACGACTGTAACTTGCTTTCAGCAGAGTCGTACCATTACTGAAGATGTCATAGATAGCTGAGATTCTTGGAGCAATATCAGTCCATTTAAGTGCTGTAAACTCTTTTTCTACTCTTACATCGTAAGGATATTTCTGACCAAGAAGGTGTTCAGCAAGATATCCGCTACCACCATCAAGACCCTGTTTAGGAATAATACCTTCCTGATGAGTAAGTCTTGCACCGAGGTTTACTGTAAGGTTCTTTGAAACATTCCATGTATCATTAACGAAAGCCGAGAAGATATTGATCTTCTGCTTCTGATCCATTGGTTTGTCATAATCAGCATAGTACGGATCTCCATCATAATACTGCCATACATAAGTACCCCAGCCAGTGCTTGGGTCCTTGAAGGCTGCACTATATCCTACTTTACGACCTGTTTCTGAGAACATCAGCTCACCACCGAATACAACTTCATGTGAACCACCAAAATCTTCTACAAAAAGTGTTCCATCAAAGTTGATCTGAGTTCTGTCTCTCTTATACATATCATCAAAGTTGCCATTCCCCCAGCTGTAATTAGTCAGAGAATCAGATTTCGGAATTTCTGTAGTCTTTGTTATTAAATCAAATTTTGATCTTACTATAGAAGCTTTCAGATTTGTGATAAAACTTGTACCGAAGGTATGTGTCCACTGCGCTGAGAATACGTGAGTAGGAGTAGTCTGTTTTCTTGTTACATCTTCAGTAACGTTTTTGCTTGGGTCTCTGTGATCTGTTTCAATATCAGAATAGTTGTATGAAACAAAGAATTTGTCACTCTGTGCAGGCTGAAAAGTTAATTTGAAATATGGATATGGTCTGTAGTTATCTACAGCAACTGCTTTATCTGGACCTGAAAGATCAGCTTTCAGAGGATATCCATTTACAAAATTTTCTCTTTTGTTAAAACTGAAGTTACCAAAGAACCACAGTTTATCTTTGATAATTGGACCACCAATTGAGACACCAGGTTCCAGTTCATACTTAGCACCACCAGCTGTTCCTTCAAGAGGAGTTCCCTTAGTGTTGTCTGATTTCAGACTTTCGTGTCTGTAGTAAACTACAGCTGAACCTGTAAGTTTGTTACCACCTGATTTTGTAACAACGTTCAGATTAGCACCTTTAGCACTGTACTGAGCTGAAAGACCGCCAGTCTGCACTGAGATTTCTTCCATAATATCCATACCAAAGAAAACACCCTGTGTACCTACTGCGGGATCATTAAGGTTAACACCATCCAGCTTGTATACATTATCTCTTACACTACCACCAAAAGCAGTATTATCATTTACACCAGGAGTCATGTTAAGGAATTCATTAACAGTTCTCAGTGCAGGAATAGATGAGAGATATTCTGAGTCAAGGTTAGTTGATTTAGTTGTAGACTGTCTGTCAATAGTAGGTGACTGACCTTCAACAATAATATTCTCTTCAATTTTACCAAGCTGAAGAGCAACATCAACTGCAAAAGTTTTACCAACTTCTACCTTTATGCCTTTTCTAACGACAGTACTCATGCCTTCCATAGCATAAGTAATCTCGTAAAGACCTGGATAGAGACCCACAAAACGGTATCTGCCATTTTCGTTTGTAATGGTTTCCATTTTCCGGACAACCAGTTTAGGTGATTTAAGTGTTACCAACACACCAGGAAGCGGACTTCCATCTGGAGAAGTAACAACACCTTTAAGTGAACCTGTCTGATTCAACTGCGAAAAGCCGAATACTGACAAAAAGATAACACTTAACATTAAAATAGTAATTTTTTTTAACAATTCAACCTCCTTTTAGTTTAGCTGAAATGTAGATGCAATTACTATGCCAACAGACAACATTTACCAGAAGCCTGATCAGGGCTACTTTAACATACCTAAACCCCAAATTAACTCCAAATCCATGAACAAAAACAGTAGATCTACCAGAAAAACAGAGGTTTTTGCAAATATTTGATGGAAAATTTCGATTTAGTGAATTTACAAAACAGAATCAAAAATTAGAAGAACGCTAAAGCAGACTGCAATCACGCAATTCATGATTAATGAAACAAAATTCTCATTCCCAGTCAATTGTTTCCAAATTTTTTCAGGCTGATCTGATTTCCAGCTAACCTCTGGCAGGATGCCCCTTTAGTATTCTTTCTGATAAGAATTCAGAAAGACAGCTATTCTATCATTAAGTCACACAAAGAACAGTGACAAACCGAGACATGTACAGGTTTGGGCAAAAAAAGATCTGAATATCGTTAACAAGTTGTAATGAACTCAGAAGCAGGAAAAACAACAACTTATTAAATCACCTGCTTGCCAGGGAATAACTGAAAGCGAAGACTGTTCTTTATCATTATCATGGCTTTGCCAGTCGCAAGCTTGCGAGAAAACTGTCGTTACTGGTTTTACTGGTTGCTTTCAGACGTATACACTTTGAGATCTTTTTTGAAGGGGATATTTTTGATTATAAAAAAAAAGCCCGGATAAGAAATCCGGGCTTTATATTTAGTGTTTTTCTGAAAACTGATTAGAATTCAAATTTAGCACCAAGGCGGAAAATTCTTGGCGCAGCAATCGCAGTCATTTCCCAAAGCTGTGGGTTTGAACCGCCAGCTGTACTTGAGTTTGTCCATACGCCGGTTTTTGTGCTTTCATTGAATACGTTGAAGATATCAACAAAACCTCTGATGTTAAATTTGCCAATTCTGAATACTTTCTCAACTTTGATGTCAAGAGTAAATCTTGTAGGCATCTTATAACTACCTCTACTTTCAGCATTAACTGTAGCATTACCCTGACTCAAATCAAGATTAAGAGCTTTTGCAGAAACAGTTCTTGTAGTTCTGAAACCTGATCTCAGGTTAGCAAAGAAACCAACATTAATATCGAAAGGCAATCTGTACATACCAGAAGCTTTCAGAACGTGAGTTCTTTCGTTTTCATCTTTACCTTCAGCATTTACGTGGTTGTTAGGATTATTGTAAAGTCCGCCGCTACCAGTAGATCTGTTGAATGATGTACCGATAAGACCTTCGTTTTTAGAGTAAACATAACTCAAATTAACTGACCAGTTGTTTGAGAAACGTTTGTTAAGAGTTAACTCAACACCAGTAAACTTTCTGTCTGAATTTGGAGGGTTCAGAATGTAGAGTTCTGAAGCTTTCAGCTCTTTTCTGTTCCAGAAAGTAATATCCTGACCATTGTGTGGGTCTTTTACAGTTACTTTCTCATAGTTAGTCCAGACCAGTTCACCATCATTCATAAGCTTGTCGATATCAAGAGCACTTGCATCAACATCTTCGATGTTTCTCTTATACCATTTTTTCAGGAATCTTGCTGAAACTGAGATATCGTTTGTAAGCTCTCTCTCAATACCAATTACGATTTCATCTGAATATGGTGATTTAGCTTCGTGGTTTCCATATTTTGATTTTGATGGATTAATTGTACTGATACCATAAACACCAGTAGTGATACCTGTGTTCGGATCAAATGGACCATAGTAGTAAATCCACTGGTTAGGGTTCATTGAGCCATAGTAGTCAGCCAGCATATCGCCTGTGTAACGACTGTAACTTGCTTTCAGCAGAGTTGTACCATCACTGAAGATGTCATAGATAGCTGAGATTCTTGGAGCAATATCAGTCCATTTAAGTGCTGTAAACTCTTTTTCTACTCTTACATCGTAAGGATATTTCTGACCAAGAAGGTGCTCAGCAAGATATCCGCTACCACCATCAAGCCCCTGTTTAGGGATGATACCTTTCTGATGAGTAAGTCTTGCACCCAGATTTAATGTCAGATTCTTTGAAACATTCCATGTATCGTTAACGAAAGCTGAGAAGATATTGATCTTCTGTTTCTGATCCATTGGTTTGTCATAGTCTGCATAGTAAGGATCTCCACCGTAATACTGCCATACATAAGTACCCCAGCCAGTGCTTGGATCTTTAAAATCTGCAGTATATTCGATTTTACGACCTGTTTCTGAGAACATAAGTTCACCACCGAATACAACTTCATGTGAACCAGCAAGCTCTTCTACAAAAAGAGTTCCGTCAAAGTTGATCTGAGTTCTGTCTCTCTTGTTTCTGTCATTGTTTGTTGCATTTCCCCAGCTGTTTCTTGTAAGAGAATCGCCTTTTGGAATTTCAGTGGTTTTTGTAACCATGTCAAACTGTGATCTTACAATAGAAGCTTTCAGGTTTGTAATGAAGCTTGTGCCAAATGTGTGAGTCCACTGAGCTGAGAAAACATGAGTTGGTGTAGTCTGTTTTCTTGTTGCATTCTCAGTAGTATATTTGGTTGCGCCTCTGTGATCTGTTTCAATATCTGAATAGTTGTATGAAACAAAGAACTTATCACCCTGTGCAGGCTGGAAAGTTAATTTAAAGTATGGATAAGGTCTGTAATCATCTCTTGCGATTGATTTTGCAGCAGGACCAGAAAGGTCTTCAGCCAGAGGGTAACCATTTACAAAAGTTTCTCTCTTATTGAAACTGAAGTTTCCGAAGAACCACAGTTTATCTTTGATGATTGGACCACCGATTGATACACCTGGCTCCAGTTCATACTTAGCACCACCGGTTGTTCCTTCAAGAGGAGTTCCCTTAGTGTTGTCTGATTTCAGGCTTTTGTGTCTGTAATATACAACAGCAGAACCGGTAAGTTTGTTACCACCTGACTTTGTAACAACGTTCAGATTAGCACCTTTAGCACTGTACTGCGCTGAAAGACCACCAGTCTGTACTGAGATTTCTTCCATAATATCCATACCGAAGAAAACACCCTGTGTACCAACTGTAGGGTCGTTGAGGTTAACACCATCAAGGTTATAAACGTTATCTCTTACACTACCACCAAAAGCAGTATTATCATTTACACCAGGAGTCATGTTAAGGAATTCATTAACAGTTCTCAGTGCAGGAATAGATGAGAGATATTCTGAGTCAAGGTTAGCTGATTTAGTTGTAGACTGTCTGTCAATAGTAGGTGACTGACCTTCAACAATAATATTTTCTTCAATTTTACCAAGCTGAAGAGCAACATCAACTGCAAAAGTTTTACCAACTTCTACCTTTATGCCTTTTCTAACGACAGTACTCATACCTTCCATAGCATAAGTAATCTCGTAAAGACCTGGATAGAGACCCATAAAACGGTATCTACCATTTTCGTTTGTAATGGTTTCCATTTTCTGGACAACCAGTTTAGGTGATTTAAGTGTTACCAGTACTCCAGGAAGCGGACTTCCATCTGGAGAAGTAACGACACCTTTAAGTGAACCTGTCTGATTAAGCTGTGAAAAACCAAAAGCAGACAGGAGCAAAATGCTTAGTGTTAAAATAGTAATTTTTCTAAACAAATTAGCCTCCTTTTTTAATTCCAACGCCTATACTCAAGCAATTCTCTTTCCAACAGTATAAATTTTCAGAAACCCCCATTTTATCTGCTATCTCTTTTTTTTTCCTACAAATCAAACCAAATATTTGAACAGATAAGCAACTTAGCGTAGTTAACCACAGTAAATTCCACAAATCCCCGAAGATATAGTACGGTTTTTTGAATTTATCTGAATAATTAACAGTTGCGAAAAAGAACTTCCCTGTGATATATAATACTATTACTTAGTTATGAGGTATATATGAATAAATCAACTCTTTTTTTGAAACTTTTTATTATTATCTTTGCAATTGTGCCGCTTTTTAATGGCTGCAAGAAAGATAAAGGCTCTTTTGTTGTCTACAGAATCACAGTTAACAGCCAGAGAGACTTTATCAAGGATACAAGCTACATAGCTCTTCAGGGGCAGTTTGCATCCGAAACCCACATTGCAGGTAAATTATCATACTGGGAATTTGAGATTTTTGACAAAGATGATACATCAATTATGAAAATATCCAGTGAAAACTATAAAACTCTCTCTTTCGAACTGGATGTAACTTCAACATCTGCACCTGGTTACGGACTGGGATCAGTTCTCTGCAAACCAGCGACAACTATTAATGGGGATATTTTCAATGAACTTGTTCCCGCTAAAGTTATCTTCCGGGCAGATGTAATTGACCAGAACGACTTTGAAAGTCAGATTGTTGCTCCTGCTGCGGTGAATCATTATATCATCAAAGAGCAGGAGGACTGATTATAACAGAGTAATTGCCGGGATCAGCAATTAATTGTCTGATCCCTGTTTACTCCCAGAGAAATATATTCCACAGTAACGCCTGCGTATTTCTCAATAAAATCTATATATTCGATTGCTGCCTCAGGCAGATCTTCTCTTTTTCTTACTCCACCAATATCTTCGTTCCAGCCTCTGAATTCCTTAACAACAGGCTTTACTGATGTGAGAAATTCCGGTGACACCTGGAATTCATTAGTTTCAACACCATCAGCTTCATACTCAGTAACAGCATATATTTTGTCAAAACCTGTCAGAACATCAAGTTTTGTCAGGAAGAGTGTATCCACACCATTAACCATGACAGCATACTTAAGTGCCACCAGATCAAGCCAGCCAACTCTTCTGGGCCGTCCGGTTGTAGCACCATATTCATTACCTTTGGCTCTGAGTTCCTCTTCAAGATCGCCTTTAAGCTCACTTGGAAATGGGCCTTCACCAACTCTTGTTGTATAAGCCTTGCAGATTCCTGTAACTTTATCAACAGCCTTATGGGAGAGTCCGGTTCCGGTGAAAATACCACCTACAGTCGGATTTGATGAAGTTACAAAAGGATAAGTGCCATGATTAACATCAAGAAGCACTCCCTGTGCACCCTCGATCAGGATATTCTTTCCATCGTTGTTCAGACGGTTCAGCAACCACGTTGTATCTTTTACATATTTTTTCAGAAACTTACCGGCTTCAATATACTCTTTAATATAAGAAGTTTCATCAACCGGCTTACTTCCCCACACTCTTGCAAGGTTATTGTAATATTCACTCAGAGGTTTCAGTTTATCTTCAAAAGAGTCACTTACCAGATCTCTCATAAAAACAGCACGTCTTGCAGTAAGATCTTCGTAACACTGCCCGATTCCTCTTTTTGTAGTACCAATTTTAACATATCTTGACGCTTCTGAAATTTCATCCAGCTGCTGATGGAAAGGCAGAATAACCGGCGCATCGCCGCTTATTACCAGATTATCACAGCTGAGGCCCAGAGCTTCCACTTCTTTTATTTCTTCTATAAGGGAAAGTGGATTAATTACTGTTCCTTTGGCAATTACAGATACTGACCCTGGTGTCAATATACCGGAAGGCAGAAGATGTAGTACAACTTTTTTACCATTTGAATAAATTGTATGACCAGCATTGTGACCACCCTGATATCTTACTACTGAATCGTAATCTCCAGCAAGATAATCTATAGCTTTACCTTTACCTTCATCTCCCCACTGTAACCCCATGACCACTAAGTTCATTAAATAACTCCTTTTTTGACAGTACAATCCTATTGTACATTAGTTAATGCCCATTTTAACAAATCCACACTATCTTTTCAATCTGCTGAGAGTAACCGGCCTCTCCGGGATGCATAAAAGATTCCTCCGGGAAATATAGAAAATGCTGCTTCAGTATTTCAGTTGTTTCCTGAATAATAATAAATTATAATTAACCCGACACCTGACACATAGGAGGAATTATGGAATTTCCAGGTATTTTGGATCGTTTTTTCAGATATGTAAAAATTGACACACAATCAGATGAAGAATCAACTTCATTTCCATCCACTTCCAAACAGTATGATCTTATAAATCTGCTTAAAGAAGAGCTGGACTCACTTAATCTTAAAGATGTTAAAGTAACAGAGCACGGATATGTGCTTGCGACGCTTCCATCAAATATAGAGAAAGAGCTGCCAACCATTGCTCTTATAGCTCACGTTGATACATCACCGGATGTATCAGGTAAAAACGTTAATCCTCAGATTCACAGAAACTACAATGGCAAGGATCTGAAAATCTCTGATGAGCCACCTGTAACACTCTCTGTTGAAGAGAATCCGGTTCTTAAAGAAAAAGTTGGTCACACCCTTATTACTACTGATGGTTCAACGCTTCTGGGAGCTGATAATAAAGCCGGTATAACTGAGATCATCACAGCTGTAGAATATCTCATCAATAATGAAGATATTCCCAGACCTGAAATCAGAATTCTTTTTACACCGGACGAAGAGGTTGGAAGAGGAACTGAAAGAATAACTGCTGAAGAGATCAATGCAGATTTTGGCTACACAATTGATGGCGACAAACTGGGAGTTATCGAAAACGAAACCTTCTGTGCTGACACTGTAGAATTGACTATTGACGGAATCAACGTTCACCCCGGCTATGCTAAAAACAAGCTCGTTAATGCAATAAAAGTTGCTGCATCACTTGTTGATAAACTGCCAAAGGATTCTCTTTCACCGGAAACCACAGAAAACAGAGAAGGTTATGTTCACCCTCACCACTTCAGTGGTGGAAGTGAACAGGTTACTATAAAATTCCTCATAAGAGACTTTGACAATGATGGTCTTGAGGCAAAGGCAGAATATATTAAAAAGATCTGCAAAGAGACAGAAGCTGAATGGAAAGGTTCAAGAATTTCTGTTAAGGTTATCGAATCTTACAGAAACATGTATCAGGTTCTGAAAAACCACCCTGAAATAACTGAAAAAGCTGTCAAAGCTATTGAACTTGCAGGGGTTGAACCTGTACGTAAAGTAATAAGAGGTGGTACCGATGGTGCACGTCTGAGTTTTATGGGTATTCCCTGCCCCAATATTTTTACCGGTGGTATTAATTTCCATTCAAGAAAAGAGTGCATAACTCTTGAAGATATGCAGAAATCCTCAGAAGTTATTGTAAAACTCATGAAACTATGGACTGAATAGGTGAAACAGAGTGAACCGCTCAGTTCTTGAATTACGGGATCTCATATTATCAGGTACTCCGTTAACAGAAATAATTACTTTTGAAGAGAAAAGGGTGGATGGTTATATTGATCAGCTATCCCGCCAGATGCTTAAAGGGAAACTCCCTTTTTTCTGGGATATTAATCAGGGTATGTATAACCGGGAACTGAATGTTCCCGAAACAGCTGACCCGATAAAAGCCATCGACTACATTATAAACTCTGATCAGTCAGGGTTCTTTGTAATGCATGATTTGTCACTTCTGGTTAAAGGCTCTCCTGAAATTACAAGAAAACTTCGTGAAGCTTATCTATCAATTAAGGGAGCCGGCAAATTCATTTTTATGACTGCAACTGAGAGCTCTCTGCCAGATACTCTGAAGAAAGAGATTACTGTTATGGAGTTTGATCTGCCTGATTATGATGAGCTGGAGAAACTCTTTAACAAATTTGCAGATTCAGCTATAAAATCCGGCAAAAAAATTATTCTCACAGATACAGAAAAAAAACAGTTCATAACTGGGGTACAGGGACTTACATACGATGAAGCAACAAGAGCTCTTAAAAAAGTATTCTCACTTCATAATCAGATTGATGCATCTCAAATTGCAACTATAAACAGTGAAAAGAAGCAGCTTATAATGAAAGAGGGAGTTCTTGAATTCTTTACTCACGACTTTACTCTTAAAGATCTGGGAGGAGTTGAAAATCTGAAGATATGGCTCAATAAACGTGAAAAAGCTTTCACAAAAGATGCTGAAGAGTTTGGATTGAAAAAACCAAGAGGTATCCTTACAATGGGTATTTCAGGTTGTGGTAAGAGTCTTACTGCCAAAATTATAGCTTCACAATGGAAACTGCCTCTGTTCAGAATGGATATGAATCTGGTGTATTCAGGAATGTCCGGTTCACCGGAAACAGTCTTTTCCAGAGCATTGAAAACTATGGATACTGTTGCACCAGCTGTTCTCTGGATTGATGAGATTGAAAGTGGTATAAGCGATAAACAGGGAGACGGTTCATCTTCCAGAATACTGGGCTACTTCCTGACCTGGATGCAGGAACATAAATCTGATGTTTTTATTGCTGCTACAGCAAACAGAATCGATCTCCTGCCTGCAGAACTTCTCCGTAGAGGTCGATTTGATGAGATTTTCTTTATAGATCTTCCAACCCATAGAGAAAGAGAAGAGATTTTCACAATACACCTGAAAAACAGAAACAATAATCTGGAAGATTTTAATATTCCACAACTGGCTCAGATTACAAAAGGATGGAGTGGAAGTGAAATCGAACAGGTAATAGTTTCAGGTATGTTCGAAGCTTTCAACGAAAACAGAAAGCTTAGTGAAGATGATCTGTTTGTAATATTCGGTCAGACAGTTCCTCTTTCACAGACAATGGAAGAACAGATCAAAAAAATAAGAAGCTGGGCTCACAACAGAGCAGCTAAAGCGTCGAAAGAAAAAGAGTACTAGGAATAGCAGAATCGGTTAAGAGTCCCCGAAGGAGACTCTTAACCGGCATTCTGAGAAAGCTCGAGTCGACTGAGGTAGGTCAACTGCATCTGAATATCTTTTGATGGTGTAATATTATACTTCTTGATTTTTTCAAACAGAGATGTTGGTTTAACACCCAGGATTCCCGCTGCCTGTCTCTGATTGCCGTTTGTAACAAGGAGAGCTGTTTTAATTAACTCTTCTTCAACACCATTCATAAATGATTTCAGAGGCATTTTCGATTCACAGGAAATATTCATAGCAATAAAGTTATTAAGCATCGACTTTTTAGCCTGATCAATTTTGTCTGTGTACATATTCTTTCTCCTCCAGTTTAATTAATATTTAAGAACCTTCTTATAAGCTGTTATCCATCAGCTCTTTTCTATACTTTTTTCCCCAGTTCCACTCTTTATCATCTTTCATCACCACAACAAAGCCCGCCTCAGAGTCCCCGCTGAACTCTTTGATCTTGTTTGCATTGACTATAGTGGAACGGTTCACACGAAGGAAACTCTCAGTATCAAGCCTCTCTTCCATATCAGTAATAGTCTTTCTTACAAGATATGTTTCTTCACCAAGGAAGATTCTGACATAATTGCCTTCAGCCCGGATGTAATCTATTTCAGCAAGGGATAACAGAAAATATTTCTTGCCTACTTTAACCAGCATCCGACTCTTCATTGGAGCACCTCACATCTTTTCATATTTCAATATTACCCCCGGCAATAGTTGATTTCGTCTCAACAGATTTTTTTTTGAAAATTTGTTGCATACCTTCATTACCAGAAGCTATACCTCAGTTTCAGTTTATAAACTGAAACCCTGAAATTTAAGAAATAATACCTTTGACAATTTTTTGAAACCTCAATCACTATAATGGACATTAATACAATTAATTTACCCTAACATCCAAAAACCCGAACCAACACTAATGCATCAGACATTAAACTCTCAAAAACACCACATATTATTCTAACAAAACAAAAGATGAACTAATAAAACAGAAAAGCAGCTTCAATTTTCCCATAGAAAATTTGAAAATATCGACTTACTAACTCATAGTTGAAACAATCCTGCCGGAATCCTTAATAACAAAGCTCTACCTGAACAAAAAACATCTACAAATTGTACTTGATAAGTTTCAGATCAGAGAGGAAAAGAGAAACTCAATGTACAGCAGCCTGTGATTAGTCATAATTATACTGAAAAAATAAAACTGAACACTGTATTGAATAGTATAGAAGATCTGTCTGATAAACAGTGGTTGAGAAGATTCTGTGAGTAAAAAGTCGAGGCGTAGAGAAATCCGGGGCATTAACCCCGGATTATATTTAAATTACAACTAGATGTTTCAATCAGAAGCTCAGTTTTGCACCGAATCTGATTTCCAGAGGAGGCTGAAAATCCTGTTTCATAAGGAATCTTGGATCAATAGCCCAACCTTTCGCTTTCAGAAGCTCTTCAGCATCAAAACCTTTGAGGATTTCATCATTGGTCAGGTTAACATGTTCACTTGTCATGTTTCTGAATTTGCCTCTGGCAATTTTGTTATCTGTAAGGTTTGTAATATTTACATCGAAGCTCAGGTTCATCTTATCACCAAGCTTCATTGCATATTCCATATACAGGTCGATCTGCCACAGGAATGGAGTTCTGCCATCTGATTTACGACCATCAGGATAGTAACCATCCTGCTCATTAAGCTTAAGCTCTCTTGAAACAGGTGTTCCTGTTCTTGCATAAGCATTAACACCAACTGTCAGACCAAAGTCAAATGTATATGCGCCATAAACCTTAAGATCAAGAGGTCTGTCTGAAGGCAGAAGTCCTGTTGCCTGATTCAGGTGCGAATCGTAGTGAGCAAACCAGGCGTCAAAGTAACGTGCAACGTTTGGATCCTGTCTGTTACCTTCATCCATACTTGCAAGACCGGAGAAGTTACCCCATAGGCGACTGAGAGTCAGTGAAATACCACCTAACCAGTTATCTGAGAATTTCTTGTCAAGGTTAAACTGAACTGAATAGTATTCTCTCTTTGGTTTAGGGCATGTACGGCCAGCTGGGATATGGCCCTCTTCTGCTGATTTCTTATACTGCTCATTAATCCAGTCTGAACCAGGATTACCAATGTAGAAGTTTTCATTTGAACCGATTTTAACACCAATATCTTCAATAGCATTAAGGATTCTGTTATGAAGGAATCTTACTGTTAAAGAGAGATTATCTTTTAACTCTCTCTGATAGCCTAATGAAAGTTCCATTTTTGAATATGGCTTCATATTTGGCTGAATAAGATGGAAAGAAGGAACACGTTTATCTGCAATTTCCAGAAGTTCCCCGCCAAGTACTGGTGATGTTGACTGATTATTCCAGAACCAGCTCTTCTCATTAATATATTTTCTCCAGTCAGGATCTTTGATGTTGTAATAAACATCGTAGAACTTAGCTCCACCAAATGAACCAGTAGCCATTGAAAGCTTCATAACGTCATAATAGAGACCAAAACTACCAAAGAGTTTATTTGTACCATCTCCTTTAATATCGTAAGCAAAACCTACTCTTGGAGCAATTTTATCAAAGAAACCAAACTTAAAAGCTGTTGACTGTTCCTTTGAGAAAGCAGGCATATTCTCTTTTTCAAATCTGATACCATAGTTAACAGTTAGTTTGTTACCAATAGTCCAGCTGTCCTGGGCATAGATAGCCCATCTGTCTGTATCAAGTTTACCTGATTCACCATAGAATCTGGCTCTTACATAACCGTAATCAAGATTAGTTACCTTACCAGCTGAATCTGTATAAGTATCATACTTATCACCGTTCTTCCAGTAAAATCTCCAGTAATCAGCTGCATAACCAGTCTGTTTATCCATAGCCACATTAGTCCATGCGATACCAGCTTTTGCTACGTGTTCACCTGCAGCGTTGAAGTAGTAAGTAAAGTCACCCTTCAGAGATTTTCTCTTTGAAATATCCTTAACATTCTTATTTCTGTTTGCCCATACACCATTTGCTGTACCTGCACCATGAGAAATTCCATCTCCCAGTCCCAGATGCTCATTTGAGTTACTGAAATAGACAAATGGAGTTACAGGAGGTCTGTCACCTGAATCATAAGCATTTGTTCTGTAAAAACCACCAGAAATATTAAGAAATGCATTATTACCGATTGAATAATCAAGTGAACCTGCAAGAGTCAGTGAAGGAAGTGTTCTTCCAAGTTTCTGGTTATCTACTGATTCGTCATATGATGATGTACCATAACGTGATGGAAGTCCACCTTCGTTCTTATAATGGTTAACACTACCACTCATAGAGAAACGCAGATTGTTTGTTATAGCAGCAGTAATTTTTGCTGAACCTTTATAGCGTTTTCTTTTAAAATCAAACTCTTCTTTATTGTGCTCTGGTGTATTCACAAAGAAACCAGGACGGGTGATCTTTGTAAACTCAGGTATGAAAGAGGTGAAGAACCACAATCTGTCCTTAATTACATATCCACCAATATTGAAACCTGGCTCAAGACTATATCCTTTATCTTTGTAGGTTTTCTGATACATAGCAGTTCTATCTGTTTTATCTGCAGGATCAAGTTTCAGAACATCTCTTGATTTACCTGAAAGACTGTAATTTGAGTAGTATACTGAAAGTCCACCATGGAACTCGTTACCACCTGACTTAGTAATAACTGATACAACACCACCCATTGAACCGCCATACTCTGCATTATAACCTGATGATTTAACCTGAACTTCTTCTACTGAATCATAATCGACCCTTTGACCAGAAACGCCGGATTCAGCTGTTGTAGTATTCATACCATCAACAAAGAATGTATTTTCAGATGAACTGGCACCATCAAATGAGTAACCAGAACCACTTGAACCCTCTTCATAGTTAACACCAGCCTGTGTTGCGATAACACCGGTGAAGTTTCTTCCTTTAGGAAGCTTTGAGATAACCTCTTTTGTCATATTTGTTGAGATAGAACTTTTTCTAACATCAACAACAGGTGAAGCACCTTCTACGAGAACCTCTTCCTGAATTGCACCAGCCTGCATAACACTATCAATTTTCAGTGTTTTACCAACTTCAAGTACAATACCCTTTCTTACAACCTGTTTGAACCCGTCAAGAGTAAAAGTGATTGTATAAGTTCCTGGTGGCAGTGATGGGAAACGGTATTTACCATTCTCATCTGAAACTGATGTTCTTTCACCAACCAGATTGGTACCTTTAACTGTTACTGTAACACCCGGAACGGCTGAGCCATCTTCCAGAAGTACAGATCCAATAAACTCCCCTGACTGTTCCTGCGCAATAAGTGCGCCGGAAAGCAGGAGCATTGCTGTCATTAACATAATGACCAATTTCTTCATTAATTCCTCCTGAATTACATTTCTGTCAGGTTTTAACCTGACACTATCCTCTATTGCAATTCAGATACCAGAATACTTACCAGAAGTTTTTTTTCGGGACAAAGTGGAGAAATTATGGGATTAAAATAGAAATCGGGATTTGGGTTCCGATTCTGATTTTTCCGGTTTTTTAGAAAAAACCAGAGAAAGTTCATTTTTATGAACAACAAACTGTTTTTTTGAAAAAGTCTGACAGATCCATGAATTAATAAACAAAATTCATCAAAACACCATAGGATTTATTGATTTAAGAGATCTAATCAAAACTTCCCGGGTTGCCCCGGGAAGTATATTATTTAATCGATAGTCGATTAGAAGCTTAGTTTTGCTCCAAACATTACCTGTATTGGAGGCTGGAAGAAACTCTTCATAAGGAATCTTGGATCTTTAGCATATCCATTAGCCTTCATAAGTTCTTCAGCGTCGAAACCTTTAATGATTTCGTCGTTTGTAAGGTTAACAACCTCTTCAGTCATCAGATTGTATTTGCTTCTTGCAATCTTGTTGTCTGTAAGGTTTGTAATGTTAACATTCAGATTCAGGTTAACTTTGTCAGTAAGCTTCATAGCATACTCAACATACATATCTGCCTGCCAGTAGAAAGGAGTTCTACCATCTGATTTACGTCCGTCAGGATAGAAACCATTCTGGTCGTTAACTTCGATAGATCTTGATACTGGAGTACCTGAACTTGCCATGATGTTGAAACCAACTGTCAGACCGAAATCAAATGTGTAAGCACCGTATACTTTAGCCTGAATTGGTCTGTCTGTTGGAAGAAGACCAGTAGCTTCATTCATTTTTGAATCATAGTGCAGGAACCATGAGTCGAAGTAACGTGCAACGTTAGGATCCTGTCTACCTGCTTCATCAGTACTTGCCAGACCTGAGAAGTTACCCCAGAGGCGACTGAATGTCAGTGAAAGACCACCAAGCCAGTTGTTTGAGAACTTCTTATCGAAGTTGAACTGAAGTGAGTAGTACTCTCTTTTTGGATCAGGACATACACGACCTGCTGGAATATGTCCTTCTTCTGCAGATTCTTTGTACTTCTTGTTAATCCAGTCTGAACCTGGGTTACCAATGTAGTAATGTTCATCAGCACCGATTTTAACACCGATATCTTCAATAGCATTCAGAATTCTGTTGTGAAGGAATCTTACTGTCAGTGACAGATCATCTTTCAGCATCTTCTGATAACCGAGAGAAAGTTCCATCTTTGAGTAAGGTTTCATGTTTGGCTGAACAAGATTAAAAGAAGGAATTCTTTTGTTCTGAAGTTCAATAAGTTCGCCACCAAGGATTGGAGCATCTGAACCAGTCCAGATTACACTTGACTGATTACCATATTTTGTCCAGTCTGGATCAGCAATGTTATAGAAAGCCATTTTGTATGTTGCTCCACCAAATGAACCAACAGCCATTGAAAGTTTCATAACATCATAATAGAGACCAAAACTACCAAAGATCTTATCTTTGCCATCGCCTTTCAGGTCATAAGCAAAACCGATTCTTGGAGCAATTTTGTCGAAGAAATCAAATTTAAATGCAGCTTCAGGATGATCTTTATCAAATGAAGGCATATCTTCTTTTTCAAATCTGATACCGTAGTTAACAGTCAGTTTGTTACCAATAGTCCAGCTATCCTGTGCATAGAAAGCCCATCTGTCAGTATCAAGTTTACCCTGCTCACCATAAACATATGATCTTACATAACCATAATCTACAGGTACCTGTGTACCGTCTGATTTCTGGAAAGTATCGTATTTGTCACCGTTCTTCCAGTAGAAGTACCAGTAATCATCTGCAACACCCTGCAGTTTATCAAGGCCAACATTTGACCATGAAATACCAGCTTTAGCAACGTGCTCACCACCTGCATTGAAGTAGTAAGTGAAGTCACCTTTCAGTGATTTTCTTTCTGAAATATTTCTTACATCTGAGTTAAGCTGAGTCCATGTGATATTTCCCCAGTTAGCAATATGATGTTCAACACCATCAATATGAGTGTTTGCATTTGCAAATCTCAGACGTGTTTCAGGAGCAGGAAGAGTGCCTGAATCGTAGTCATTTGTTCTGTAGTAACCACCTGAAATGTTCAGGAATGCATTGTTTCCGATTGAATAATCGATACTACCTGAAAGAGTGATACCAGGCATTGTTCTGCCCTGATCAGCAAAAGTTGAAGTAGTACCATATGAAGTTCTACCACTCTGCAGAGGAACAGCGCCTTCTGTTTTAACGTGGTTAATAGCAGCACTTAAGCTTAATCTCAGGTTATTTGAGATAGCAGCTGTTAATTTTGCAGAACCTTTAAGTCTTCTTCTTTTGAAAGTAAAGATTTCGTCATCGTGCTCTGGAGTTTCGATAAAACGGCCAGGTCTGTCGATTTTTTCAAACTGAGGAATGAAAGAAGCAAAGAACCATAGTCTGTCTTTAATGATGTATCCACCAAGTGAAATACCAGGTTCAAGTGAGTAACCTTTATCCTTTTTAGGTGAAGCATACATTGCTTCGTGCTCATTTTCAGGATTGAGCATGAGGATATCTCTTGGGTTTCCTCTCAGTTTTCTTGTTTCATAGTAAACATTAAGGTCACCGTGAAATTCGTTACCACCTGATTTAGTAATAACTGATACAACACCACCCATTGAACCACCGTATTCAGCAGCATAACCTGATGATTTAACCTGTACTTCTTCAACTGAGTCATAGTCAACTCTCTGACCTGAAGTACCGCTTTCAGCAGTTGTTGTGTTCATACCATCAACAAAGAATGTGTTTTCTGAAGCTGAAGCACCGTCAAATGAGTAACCACCTGCAGTTTCGCCATCTTCATAGTTAACACCAGCCTGTGTTGCAATAACACCGGTGAAGTTTCTTCCTTTAGGAAGCTTTGAGATAGTTTCTTTTGTCATGTTTGTAGCGATAGAACTTTTTCTAACGTCTACAAGTGGTGATGCGCCTTCAACAAGAACTTCTTCCTGAATAGCACCCGCCTGCATAACACCATCAATTTTCAGTGTTTTACCTACTTCGAGTACAACACCTTTTCTCACAACCTGCTTAAAACCTTCGAGAGCAAAAGTAATAGTATAAGTTCCCGGTGGAAGTGCAGGAAAACGATATTTACCGTTTTCATCTGAAATAGATGTTCTGGTACCTACAAGATTAGTACCCTTAACTGTAATAGACACTCCTGGAACTACTGAACCATCTTCCAGCATTACAGTTCCGATAAATTCACCGGACTGTTCCTGAGCAAGCAGGGCACCAGAGAATATGAGTGCGATTGCGACTATGGAAACCAAAAGTTTCTTCATTAGTCTACCTCCTTTATAGTAATTAACTAAATATTCAATCCGAAAATTTGTATTTTCCGATCACTATACTGGATTGCAATTGCCCTGCCAGAAATCTGATACATTAAAGTTTATGTGACAAACGAATTATTGCTGTTACAAAACATCGTTTTGAAGTGATATTAAGATTAATTGAATCAAAAAATTTAATCACAAAAATCTGCAATCCATTTTTTTGTATTCCTGCATATTTTTTTTGATTAAAACCCGGCTCTTTGTATAAAAACACAACTAACCCCCACTAATCTTCATCAGAACAGAGTTTCAGATGGATTTTACCCTGAAAGAGCTTCACTTTACTGAAAAGCTTCAGCTTTCTGAATAAATTCTGGTGAAAGTTATAGAAGAACCCGGGGCTGTACCCCGGGTTATATAATTAAGCATTACTTATTTACTGATCAGAAACTGAGTTTTGCTCCAAACATTATCTGTATTGGAGGCTGGAAGAAACTTTTCATCAGGAATCTTGGATCTTTAGCATATCCCCCTGTTTTAAGAAGCTCTTCTGAGTCAAACCCTTTAACTATCTCATCATTTGTCAGATTAACGACTTCCTCAGTCATAAGGTTATACCTGTTTCTGGCAATTTTATTATCTGTAATATTGGTTATATTAACATTCAGATTAAGTTTTACCTTATCTGTAAGGTTCATAGCGTACTCAACATACATATCAGCCTGCCAGTAGAATGGAGTCCGACCATCAGATTTACGACCATCAGGATAGTAACCATCCTGTCCGTTAATCTCAATAGATCTTGATACAGGAGTACCAGAGCTTGCCATGACATTAAAACCAACAGTTAAACCGAAGTCGAAAGTATATGCACCATATACTTTTGCCTGAAGCGGACGATCTGTAGGAAGCAGTCCTGTAGACTCATCAAGTTTTGAATCATAATGAATAAACCATGAGTCAAAATACTTCTGAACATTTGGATCCTGTCTTCCGGCTTCATCAGTACTTGCCAGTCCTGAAAAGTTTCCCCATAAACGACTGAAAGTCAGAGAAAGGCCACCAAGCCAGTTATTTGAAAACTTCTTGTCGAAGTTAAACTGAAGAGAATAGTACTCTCTCTTAGGGTCAGGGCAGGTACGTCCTGCTGGTATATGTCCTTCTGCTGCAGATTTTTTGTACTGTTCATTAATCCAGTCTGAACCAGGGTTACCAATATAGTAGTGTTCATCTGCTCCGATTCTTACACCAATATCTTCAATAGCATTCAGAATTCTATTGTGCAGGAATCTCACTGTCAGAGACAGATCTTCTTTCAGCATCTTCTGATAACCAAGAGATATTTCCATTTTTGAGTATGGTTTCATATCCGGCTGAACCAGATTAAATGAAGGAACACGCTTGTTGATTGATTCAATCAGTTCACCACCCACTACAGGAGCAGTTGAACCTGTCCAGTAGTGACTTGAAGCATCTGCATACTTTTTCCAGTCAGGATCAGTAATATTATAGTAACTTACTACATACTGAGCTCCACCAAATGCCCCTGTAGCCATTGAGAGTTTCATAACATCATAATAGAGACCAAAGCTACCGAAGATTTTATCTTTTCCATCACCTTTAAGATCATAGGCAAAACCTACTCTTGGAGCAATTTTATCGAAGAAATCGAATTTAAATGCTGCTTCAGGATGGTCTTTTGAGAAAGATGGCATATCCTCTTTTTCAAATCTGACGCCATAGTTGATTGTCAGATTATTGCCAATAGTCCAGCTATCCTGAAGATAGAAAGCCCATCTGTCTGTGTCCAGTTTGCCATTTTCACCATAAACGTATGATCTTACATAACCATAATCCACAGGTACTACAGTACCATCAGCTTTCTCATATGAGTCATATTTGTCACCATTTTTCCAGTAGAAGTACCAGTAATTTTCAGCAACACCATTAAACTTATCCAGTCCGACATTTGACCATGCAATACCAGCTTTTGCTACATGCTCACCACCTGCATTAAAATAGTAGGTAAAGTCACCTTTCAGAGATTTTCTTTCAGAAATATCTCTTACATCCGCATTAAGCTGTGCCCATGAGATATTACTCCAGTTTGCAATATGGTGTTCTACATCAGGAATATGGGAGTTTGAATTTTTAAATCTCAAACGTGTTACAGGATCAGCTTCATTACCTGAATCGTACTCATTGGTTCTGTAATAACCACCTGAAACATTCAGAAAAGCATTGTTTCCGATTGAGTAATCCAGACTACCGGAAAGAGTTATTCCGGGATTGGTTTTACCCCAGTCTTTCATAGTAGCTGTTGTGCCGTAAGATGTTCTGCCACTTCTGAGAGGCAGATCCCCTTCTCTTTTAACATGGTTGATTGCAGCACTTAAACTCAATCTCAGATTATTTGAAATTGCAGCTGTAAGTTTGGCTGAACCTTTGAGTCTTCTTCTTTTAAAAGTAAAGATCTCTTTATCATGTTCGGGAGTTTCAGTAAAACGACCTGGTCTCTCAATTTTTTCAAACTGAGGAATAAAAGAGGTGAAGAACCACAATCTGTCCTTAATAATATAACCTCCAAGGGAGATACCGGGTTCCAGAGAATACCCTTTATCTTTATATGGAGTTATATACATAGCCTCTTTCTCATTCTCAGGATTCAGCATAAGAATTTTTCTTGGGTTTCCTCTCAGTTTTCTTGTTTCATAATAAACGTTAAGATCACCGTGAAATTCGTTACCACCTGATTTAGTAATAACAGATATAACACCACCCATAGATCCGCCGTATTCTGCAGCATAACCTGAAGATTTTACCTGAACCTCTTCAACAGAATCGTAGTCAACCCGCTGACCAGATGTTCCTGTTTCTGCAGTTGTAGTGTTCATACCATCTACAAAAAAAGTATTCTCTGAAGCACTTGCTCCATCAAAAGAGTAACCTCCCGCAGTTTCACCATCTTCATAATTAACACCCGCCTGTGTTGTAATAACTCCGGTGAAATTCCTTCCTTTCGGAAGTTTGGAAATTGTCTCTTTTGTCATGTTTGTAGCAATAGAGCTTTTTCTGACATCTACCAGCGGTGATGCACCTTCAACAAGAACCTCTTCCTGAATAGCCCCTGCCTGCATAACTCCATCAAGTTTAAGAGTTTTGCCTACCTCAAGAACAACCCCTTTTCTTACTACCTGCTTAAACCCTTCCAGAGTAAAAGTAATAGTATAAGTTCCCGGGGGAAGAGCGGGGAAACGGTATTTACCGTTCTCATCTGAAACAGATGTTCTGGCACCAACAAGATTGGTACCTTTTACAGACACAGATACTCCTGGAACTACAGAACCATCTTCAAGCATAACTGTACCGATGAACTCACCGGACTGCTCCTGCCCAAAAATGGCGCCTGTACAGAGTAATGTGACCATGACTAATGAAATAATGAACTTTCTCATCAGTCGACCTCCTTTGCAAATTAATTTATTCACTTAAACCAGTGAATATTTACAATTGCAATAGAAGTTCCATATTTACCTGATTTCATCAAACTTGTGACAACTAACTGAAATAATGTCATGAATATTATAAAAAAAGGGGTCAGTTCAAAATGTAAAATTACCATAACAAATAAATTAAATTCACAATCCATTTTTTTGAAAGGCCAACCAAAATTTATGAACTGTAAAAGACGGATATAACTACCTTTTTCAGAATTTTAATATTAATCAACCAATTTATGTACGTAATTACGTGCAATTCAATTACAATGAACAAAATTCATAATACAACCCAATTTGGAGAAATTCTGCACTAGAGGAAGCTTGTATTGATTAAAAGACTACATCTCTATCAAAAACTGAGTCTTACTCCAAACATTACCTGTAATGGTGGTTGAAAAGAGTTCTTCATAAGGAAACGTGGATCTTTCACATATCCGCGGGTTTCAAGGAGTTTTTCAGAATCAAATCCTTTCATAAGCTCTTCATTTGTCAGATTAACAAGCTCTTCAGTCATAAGATTGTATTTGCTCCGTGCAATCTTATTATCAGTAATGTTTGTAATATTCATGTTGAGGTTGAGATTCACTTTATCAGTTAGTTTAACTGAATACTCAATATAGAGATCTGCCTGCCAGTAGAATGGAGTCCGGCCATCAGATTTACGACCATCAGGATAGTAACCATCCTGTCCGTTAATCTCAATAGACCTTGATATAGGAGTACCTGAGCCTGCAATCATGTTAAAGCCAATTGTAAAACCTGAATCAAATGAGTAGGCACCATATATTTTGGCCTGAAATGGTCTGTCTGTTGGAAGCAGTCCTGTAGATTCATCAAGTTTTGAATCATAATGAATAAACCATGAGTCAAAATACTTCTGAACATTTGGATCCTGTCTTCCGGCTTCATCAGTACTTGCCAGTCCTGAAAAGTTTCCCCATAAACGACTGAATGTCAGTGAAAATCCTCCCAGCCATCTGTTTGAGAACTTCTTATCAAAATTTACCTGCAGAGAATAGTACCTCCTTTTGGGGGAAGGGCATTTACGCCCATATGGTATATGTCCTTTTACAGCAGCCTCTCTATATTTTTTATTGATCCAGGCAGATCCCGGATTACCTATAAAATATCTGCTGGTTCCATTCATTCTGATACCGACATCTTCCACAGCATTAATAATACTGTTGTAGAGACCTCTTACTGTTAGCATCAGAGAATTTCCAAGCTTCTTCTGATAACCGAGAGAAACCTCCACTTTTGAGAAAGGTTCCATATCTGGTTGCACAAGGCTAAATGAAGGAGTACGCATATTAACTGTCTCAAGAAGCTCCCCTCCGACTACAGGACCTTCAGAACCACTCCAGAACTGACTCTCAGCATCCTCATATTTTGTCCAGTCCGGATCAGCTATATTATAGTAACTCATCACATACTTAACACCACCAAATGCACTTGTTGCCATAGAGAGCTTCATGACATCATAATATAGACCAAAACTACCAAAGAGTTTATTATTACCATCTCCGTTGAAATCGTACACAAAACCTATTCTTGGTGCTATTTTGTCAAAGAATCCAAACCTGAAAGCTGCATCCGGCTGATCCTTGTCCATTGACGGCATATCCTCGTTTTCAAATCTTAAGCCATAATTAATAGTCAGCTTATCAGCAATAGTCCAGCTATCCTGTATATAGAAAGCCCACCTGTCTGTATCAAGTTTACCATTCTCACCATATGCATATGATCTTACATAACCATAGTCCAGAGGAACCTCTGTGCCATCTGATTTTACATAAGTATCAAACCGGTCTCCATTTTTCCAGTGGAAATACCAGTACTCTTTTGCTACTCCCCTGAACTTATCAAGGCTCACATTGGACCAGGATAAACCGGTTTTCACTACATGCTCCCCTTTAAAACTGAAGTAATATGTGAGATCTCCTTTCAGAGATATCCTTCTTGATACAGCTCTAATATCTGCATTGAGCTGATCCCAGGAGCTATTATGCCAGTTTCCCGCATGATGAATAACACCCGGGATATGAGAATTTGAGTTATTAAATCTCAATCTGGTTATGGGTACTGGTCCATTTGAATCGTATTCATTGGTTCTGTAAGATCCACCTGAAATGTTTAGAAAGAGATTGCTGTTAATTAAATAGTCGAGGTTCCCTGAAAAAGTATCAATCGGTATTTTTCTCCCCTGGTATTTCATATTCAATGCAGTTACATATGCAGTACTGCCACTCTGAAGAGGTAACGCCCCCTCTTTTTTAACATGATTAAATGTTCCACTCAGACTCAATCTCAGATTATTTGAAATTACAGCTGTCAGTTTCCCTGTTCCTTTGAATATTCTTCTTTTGAAGGTAAAAATTGCTCTATCATATTCTGGATTTTCAATAAAGCGCCCCGGCCTGTTAATTTTCTCAAACTGAGGAATAATAGATGTGAAGAACCAGAGGCTGTCTTTAATAATATATCCACCAAGAGATATGCCAGGTTCAAAAGAGTATCCTCTGTCTTTATAAGGTTTAATATAATAAGCTTCATAATTCTTTACAGGGTCCAGCATCAGTATTTCACGGGGATTTCCTCTCAGTTTTCTATTTTCATAGTAAATACTCAGAGATCCGTGAAACCTGTTTCCTCCGCTTCTGGTTATAACCGAGATTACTCCTCCCATTGACCCACCATACTCAGCTGCTGAACCTGAAGACTTCATCTGTACTTCTTCCACAGAATCATAATCAACACGCTGACCTGAAAATCCATTTTCTGTATCAGTTGTATTCATACCATCAACAAAGAATGTGTTTTCTGATAAACTTGCACCATTAAATGAAAAACCTCCGGCATTTTCAGTTCCTTCATAGTTAATTCCCGCCTGAGTAGCAACAACACCTGTAAAATCTCTTCTTTTGGGTAATTTAGATATTGCAGCTTTGGTTATATTTGAAGTGATTGCGTTTTTTCTGACATCAATAATAGGAGAAGCACCATAAAGAACGATCTCATCTCTTACTGCTCCGGCAGGCATTACCACATCCAGTTTGAGTATTCTGCCTACTTCCAGCACAATCCCTTTTCTTACCACCTGCTTGAAACCCTCCAGAGTTAATGTAACAGTGTAATTACCCGGCGGTAGTAGAGGGAACCGGTATTGCCCCTTCTCATCGGTTATATATTTACGGTTTCCTATAAGATTTGTGCCTTCCAGAAGAACAGATACATCAGATACAGCACTTCCATCTTCCAGTCTGACTGTTCCTATCAGTTCACCAGACTGTTCCTGAGACATCGCAGCTGTAGAACAGAGCAATAACCCCGTAATTAATATAGTAATAAGCCTCAACACCGATGGTTCTCCCGCTAAATATCTTACAATACACAACTCTTATCTGAAAGAGAGTACAGTATATCCATACCATAAAATAAGATAAAGCTGAAGTATAAATCAGTTATAAGTAATGGAACCGTGCATTAAAGGCTATAGAAGAGGCTAAAGATTAAGAGGTGTGAAAACAAAATAAACAAAGCCCGGAGTTTTACTCCGGGCTATATTATTCAAATATTTATCTGTCTGTATCAGAAACTCAGTTTTGCTCCGAATCTGATTTCCATTGGAGGCATGAAACGATACTCTTTAAGATAGAGTGGGTTAAGTGACCAGCCCTCTTTCTGTATGGCTTCATCAAGATCGTATCCTGCAACAATTTCTTCATTGGTCATAGTTGTTTTGTCATTTACTATGCCATTGTATTTCATGCGGGCAATCTTATTGTTTGTAAGATTGGTTATATTAACATTGAAGTTCATTTTGATCTTGTTTGAGAGTTCAAATTCATACTCAGCATAAAGGTCAACCTGCCAGATAAACGGAGTACGTCCCTGATCTCCTCTGCCGTTTGGATAGTAACCATCCTGACTATTAAGATCTATAGTTGTTGATATCGGAGTACCACTTCTTCCATATGCATTAAAACCAAGAGTTAAACCAAAATCAAATGTGTATGCTCCATAGAGTTTTACATCTATAGGTCTGTCAGTTGGCAGAACGCCATCTGAAGATCTCATCTGTGAATCATAGTGAAGGAACCATGCATCAAAATATCTTGCTACATTAGGATCCTGTCTGTTATCTTCATCAGTACTTGCAAGACCTGAGAAGTTACCTTTCAGGCTACTGAAATTAACAGAAACACCACCTAACCAGTTGTCAGAGAATTTCTTATCCAGACTAAGCTGTAATGAGTAGTACTCTCTTTTAGGGTCAGGGCATTTTCTTCCTTCTGGAATTGTTCCGGCTTCACCAGCTTCAGCAAACTTCTTATTAATCCAGTCTGATCCGGGGTTTCCAATAAAAAAGTTCTCAGTTGAACCGATTTTAACACCGATATCCTCAATAGCATTAAGAATTCTGTTATGAAGGAATCTCGCTGTAAATGACAGATTATCTCTGAGTTCTCTCTGATAACCCAGTGAAAGTTCCATCTTTGAGTAAGGTTTCATATCAGGCTGAATCAGATCAAAAGATGGTTCTCTTCCATTTACGATTTCAAGAAGTTCACCGCCATTAACCGGATCTTTGGAGCCTGACCAGTACCATCCTGTTTTGTCGATATATTTTGTCCAGTCAGGATCAGCAATATTATAGTATGAATAATACATCTTACCGCCACCGAATGAATTGACTGCCATTGCAAGCTTCATAACATCGTAGTAGATACCAAAACTACCAAAGAGTTTGTTCTTGCCGTCTCCGTTGAAATCGTAAGCAAAACCTACTCTTGGTGCAATTTTATCAAAGAAACCGAACTTAAAAGCTGCCTGAGGCTGCTCTTTATCCATTGACGGCATCTCTTCTTTTTCAAATCTTACACCAAAATTAAGTGTAAAATTGTTACCTATAGTCCAGCTGTCCTGCAGGTAAAATGCCCATCTGTCTGTATCAAGTTTACCATTTTCACCATATGTATAAGCAAAAGCATAACCATAATCCAGAGGAATTACAGTTCCGTCAGGTAATTCATAAGTATCGTTCTGATCTCCATTCTTCCAGTTGAAGTACCATCTCTCTCTTACATTACCCTGTAATCTGTCCATTGTTACATTGGCCCAGGAGAAACCTACTTTAGCTACGTGCTCACCACCGGCATTGAAGTAGTAAGTAAGGTCGCCTTTCAGAGATAATCTTTCTGAAATATCCCTTACATTTCTTGAACGACCTGCAACAGAACCGTGTACTGTACCTGTCCCGTGTTTCAGGTTTTCATCAATATCAAACTGTTTGTTGGGGTTATAGAAGTACAGGAAGCTTGACAGCTCAGGAAGTGTTCCTGAATCGTAAGCATTTGAACGGAAAAATCCACCGGAAACATTAATAAAGAGATTGTTACCCAGAGAATAGTCAAGTCCACCAGCTACTGTAAAATTGGTTCTGGTAGTTCCACTCTCTTTACTTGAAACAATTGAACTGTATGAACTTGTTCCACTCTGAGTTGGAAGACTGCCTTCATACTTATAGTTATTAATAGAACCACTCACACTCAGTCTCAGATTATTTGTCAGAGCAGCAGTAATCTTTGCTGAACCTTTGAAATATTTCCAGGTCTGGTCAAACTCTTCTTTATTATGCTCAGGCTCTTCTTCAAAGTAAGCTGGCCTTGTTACTTTTGAGAATCTGGGAATAAGTGATGTAAAGAACCACAATCTGTCTTTAATAATATATCCACCAAGATTGAAGCCAGGTTCAATACCATAACCTTTATCTTTGTATGGCTGGAAATATTCAGCTGTATTGTGAGCAGTGTCATTTGGATCGTATCTTAAAAGTTTTCTTGGTTTTGATTTCAGTGATCTGTTTTCATAATATACTGTTAATCCACCATGAAACTCGTTACCACCACTTTTGGTAATAACTGACACAACTCCACCCATTGAACCACCATACTCTGCATTATAACCAGATGATTTAACCTGTACCTCTTCAACTGAATCGTAGTCAACTCTCTGACCTGAAACACCTGAATACGTATTGGTTGTATTCATACCATCAACAAAGAATGTGTTTTCTGATGAACTGGCACCATCAAAAGAGAAGCCATCACCGCCTCCTCCTGATTCAAAGTTAACACCAGCCTGAGTAGCAATAACACCGGTAAAATCCCTGCCTTTAGGCAGCTTTGTAATTACTTCTTTCGTGAGATTTGTAGCAGTTGAACTCTTTCTTACATCAACGATTGGTGATGCACCTTCAACGAGAACCTCTTCCTGAATGGCACCAGCCTGAAGAACACCGTCAACTTTCAGAGTTTTACCTATTTCAAGTACGACGCCTTTTCTTACAACCTGTTTAAAGCCTTCAAGACTAAACTTAATTGTATAGGTACCAGGTGGCAGAAGAGGAAAACGGTATTTACCATTTTCATCTGAAACTGATGTTCTTTCACCAACCAGATTTGTACCTTTAACTGTAACTGTAACACCAGGAACTGCAGAGCCATCTTCAAGTAGCACGGCTCCAACAAATTCTCCCGACTGTTCCTGAGCTCCCAGAAACAGCACTGACAGCATAAGAACTGTCATGAGAAAAAACTTTTTCATTCATTCCTCCTTTAGTTTTGTTGATCAACACTTAAGAAGCAATTAAAGTTCCCCCGGAGTTAACAAAAATGCCAGATAAGCCTTACCTGCAAAATAGCGAATTAAGGGGCATGCTTTTTGATTTCTAAGTACAGCAGAAAGATTCCGTTTTTTCGCGCTAATATATCAGATACCATACATATTCATTTTTTTGATTTTTTATCCAACAGCACTAAGAAAAACAGCCGGATTACTCAACACAAACAGGTAGTTTTCTTTTACAACTATCCAGATTAAAGTAGAACAGATACAATTTCCGGTTTGAAGAAAGAGCCACATATGATGATGTGGCTCTTCTTTATGATTATTTTTTACAATTATATGTGAACAGAAAACTGAATTTTATAAAACCCGGGATTACAACCCCGGGTTATCTTTTTTTATATCAGAAACTCAGTTTTGCACCAAACATTACCTGTATAGGAGGCTGGAAAAAAGTCTTCATCAGGAATCTTGGATCTTTTATATAATCTCCTCCATCTTTAACAAGATCATCTGAATTAAATCCTGCAATTATCTCTTCATTTGTAAGATTCACATCATCCTCTATCATCTTGTTGTGCCTGTTTCTTGCTATTTTATTGTCTGTGAGGTTTGTAATATTGACATTCAGGTTCAGATTGATTTTATCTGATAGTTTCATTGCATATTCAACATATACATCCGCCTGCCAGAAGAAAGGAGTTCTGCCATCAGATTTACGTCCATCAGGATAGTACCCATCCTGCCCCTGCACAGAAACAGTTCTGGATACAGGCGTACCTGAGCTTGCCATCAGATTAACTCCTAAAGTAAGTCCACAATCCAGAGTATATGCACCATAAACTTTTGCCTGCACAGGTCTGTCTGTCGGCAGAAGGCCGGTAGACTGATTTAGATCTGAATCGTAGTGCATAAACCATGAATCGAAATATTTCTGAACATTAGGATCCTGCCTGCCATCTTCATCAGTACTGGCAAGACCTGAGAAATTCCCCCACAAACGACTGAAATTCAGCGACATACCGCCTAACCAGTTATTTGAGAATCTTTTATCAAGGTTGAACTGGAGAGAGTAGTACTCTCTTTTAGGTGCAGGACATGTCCGTCCTTCAGGAATATAACCAGCTTTAATAACTTCATCATACTTACTGTTTATCCAGTCAGACCCCGGATTACCAATGTAGTATTTTTCATCAGAACCAATCTTAACCCCAATATCTTCAATAGCATTCAGAATTCTGTTGTGCAGAAATCTTACTGTTAATGATAGATCTTCTTTCAGCATCTTCTGGTAACCGAGGGAGATTTCCATTTTTGAATAAGGTTTCATATTCGGCTGGACGGCGTTGAATGAAGGAATTCTCTTATCCTGCAGTTCCAGAAGATCTCCTCCCAGAACCGGAGAGTCTGAACCAGTCCATATAATACTTTTCTGATCTGCATATTTGGTCCAGTCAGGATCAACAATATCGTAATAAGCCATCTTATAGACAGCTCCTCCAAAAGAACCAACAGACATAGCCAGCTTCATCACATCGTAATAGAGTCCAAAACTACCAAAAATTTTATCCTTGCCATCACCTTTCAAATCATAGGCAAAACCAATTCTTGGGGCTATTTTGTCAAAAAAATCGAATTTAAATGCTGCTTCAGGGTGGCTTTTATCAAATGAAGGCATATTCTCTTTTTCAAACCTTACACCATAATTAAGAGTAAAGTTGTTACCAATTGTCCAGCTATCCTGAAGATATACTGACCATCTGTCAGTATCAAGCTTACCATTTTCACCGTAACGATATGCTCTTACATACCCGTACTTAACAGGCACTCTTGTTCCATCTGATTTCTCAAATGTACTATACTTATTTCCTGTTTTCCAGTAAAATCTCCAGTACTCCTGAGCTACACCGGTCTCTTTATCAAGACCTACATTTGACCATGCAACACCCGCTTTTGCCACATGTTCACCACCTGCATTGAAATAGTAGGTAAAATCACCTTTCAGAGATTTTCTCTCAGCTATATTCTTCAGATCCTTACTTAGTCTTGCATAAGTGATGTTGGCCCAGTTACCAATATGGTGCTCAACATCCGGTATATGCTTGTTGCTGTTTTTGAACCTCAACCTTGTAACAGGCTCACCTTCATTGCCTGATTCATATCCATTTGTTCTGTAATATCCGCCGGAAACATTAAGAAAAGCATTATTACCAATTGAATAATCAAGGCTACCTGCAAGGGTTATACCTGGGTTTGTCATGCCCCACTGTGACATAGTTTCCGGTGTATCATAAGCAGATCTTCCACTCATTAATGGCAGATTACCATCTCTCTTAACGTGATTAACGGCACCACTTAAACTCAATCTCAAATTATTGGAGATAGCTGCTGTTAATTTAGCAGAGCCTTTAAACCGTCTTCTTTTGAAAGTGAATATTTCACCATTATGTTCCGGATTTTCTGTAAAGCGACCAGGTCTCTCAATCTTTTCGAATTGAGGAATAAAAGATGTAAAAAACCACAACCTGTCTTTAATTATATAACCACCAAGAGACACCCCCGGTTCAAGAGAATATCCTTTATCTTTGTATGGAGTTATATAAACAGCTTCTGTTTCATCTTCCGGGTTAAGTATAAGAACATCTCTTGGATTCCCTCTCAGTTTCCTTGTTTCATAATAGAGATTCAGATCACCGTGAAACTCATTTCCACCACTTTTGGTGATTACAGAAACAACACCACCCATAGAACCACCATATTCAGCATTGTAACCTGAAGACTTGACCTGTACCTCCTCAACTGAGTCGTAGTCAACTCTCTGTCCTGAAGTTCCGGTTTCAGCAGTAGTGGTATTCATTCCATCTACAAAAAAAGTGTTTTCTGATGCACTTGCACCATCAAAAGAGTAACCTCCGGCAGTTTCACCATCTTCATAGTTAACTCCCGCCTGAGTCGTAATAACACCAGTAAAATTTCTCCCTTTAGGTAGTTTTGAAATCATCTCTTTAGTCATGTTAGTCGCAATGGAACTTTTTCTGACATCAACCAGAGGAACAGTTCCCTCAACAAGTACAGTCTCCTGAATTCCTCCGGCCTGCATGACTCCATCAATTTTCAAGGTCTTGCCAACCTCCAGAACTACCCCCTTTCTTACAACCTGTTTAAACCCTTCCAGTGAAAAAGTTACAGTGTAAGTACCCGGGGGTAGAGCCGGAAATCGATACTTACCGTTCTCATCTGAAACAGATGTTCTGGCTCCCACAAGCTTTGAACTTTTAACTGTTACAGATACTCCCGGTATTACTGACCCATCTTCCAGCATAACAGAACCAATAAATTCACCGGACTGTTCCTGCGCGTTGATAGTGACAGTACAACATAAGATAACAATAAATAACGAAGTAATGAATTTTTTCATTAATCGTCCTCCTTATAAATTTTCACTGATTTCAGTGAATACTTACAAAGAGCAACAAAAATGCCATATAACATATTTTTCTACCACTTAGTGACAAAGATGCGGTTTAAAGAGATAAAGCCCAATTGCATTTTTTAAATAAAATTCCGAAACTGAAATTCAAACCCCTGTTTTACTGTAAATCCATTTTCTTGATTTGTATACCAATATTACTACTGGTGATTCTGAACATCTGATACGGTTCACAAACCACAATGTTACAGATATGTTTTTATAAGGAGAACCGGATACGATATTTACCGGAAAGATGACTAATATACGTTGAATGATTTCAGGCGTTACACTAATGTATAACGCCTGAATACTACAATCTATATGTGAACAGAAAAACCGCCGACTTCACCAACAGCTTCCCACACATTTTCACTGAGAGTCGGATGAATGCATATCATCTCTTTAAACTCTTCTACATTTACTTTCTTAATAACTCCCCATGTAAGAAGAGGAATAAGTTCCCCTGCTTCTGCACCAACTATGTGGCCTCCAAGAAGTACTCCATTCTCATCTGCAATAGCCTTAACCATGCCTGCTTTTTCGTCTATAGCATTAGAACGTGAACCAGCGGAATATGGGAATTTCCCTATCTTAACGTTAAGGCCCTGCTCATTAGCCTGCTCTTCGGTAATTCCAACTGAGGCAAGTTCAGGAAATGTAAATACAGCCCCCGGACACGGATGGTGATGAATCTCTTTACCTTCTTTAATAAAATCAACGATAGCTACAGCTTCATGTGAAGCTTTATGAGCCAGCAACCAGCCACCAACAACGTCACCACAGGCAAATACACCTGCAACTCCGGTACGAAGGTTTGAATCTACTTTAATAAATCCTCTTTCATCTTTTTCGATACCAAGTTCATCTGAAAAAGCACCATCTGTATAAGGTTTTCTGCCTACAGCTACCAGGATTTTTGAGAACTCAGCCTCTTTAACCTTATCACCTTCCTTTAACTCTACTTTAACCACACCGTTCTCTCTGTCAATTACAGGAGCTGATGCAGCAGTTGAAGTGAAGATTTTCAGTTTCTGTTTCTTAAGCTCTCCTTTAAGAATTTCAGATAGTTCTCTGTCACTTCCTGGTACAATATGATCCAGAATCTCAACAATTGTTACTTCTGAACCGAGATAGCTGTAAATAAGTCCCATCTCCAGGCCAATGGCCCCGGCACCTACTACAAGAAGTTTTTCAGGAACATCTGTTAGTTCGAGAGCATCATCTGAATTGATGATGAATTCACCATCTCTTTTCATAAAAGGGAGTTCTGCAGGCACAGAACCTGTTGAGATAACAATATTATCTGCTGTAAGTTCCTTTTCACCATCAACAATAATTTTACCTGCTTCTGAAACAAAGCCTTTACCAGTAATATGATCGACACCGTTCTGCTTAAAAAGCAGTTCAATACCTTTTGTTAGTTTGTTAACAACTCTTGTTTTCTGTTTTGCTATACCTGGGATGTTAATGTCGATATCTCCAACTTTAATCCCGGCCTTAGCTGCACTTTTGATCTCTTTTAGTACTTTTACAGAATGCAGAAGAGCCTTGGTGGGAACGCAACCTCTCTGCAGACAGGTTCCTCCCGGCTTATCCATTTCAACAACTGCGGCTTTAAGCCCTTTTTTCCCGGCAGCGATTGCACCTTCATATCCTGCAGGACCACCGCCCAGAAAAATAACATCATAATTCATTGTGACCTCCTGCCTGCCGGAATAGCAGGCCTCTATATCAATAATTGCTTTATGCTCTTAACAGCAGGAGCGACTCCTTCTCTTATAGCTCTGGAGAAGAAGTAGTGACATACGTCAACACCATAAGGTTTCCCGGATTCTACAAACTCCCTGAGTACGTAGCCACTCATGCCGGCACCTACAACAGTTCTTATCCCAAGCTTTGAAGCATACTGAAAAAATCTGCTGTTCAGTGTATCAGTACCCAAATACCTTACCCTGACCTCTTCAACCCCTATTCTGTGACATATCTTAAGATATTCAGGGTCAGCATCAATAAGGACTGAAGGCTTAATGCCTGCATCTTTCATGTTTGTAACAAATTCTGCGACTCTCTCTCTGTAAAGAAGAAGATCCACAACCTGAGCATTGAAATAGTCCGTGCTATCTTCTGATACCATAGTACAGACAGCAGGTTTAACTTTAAGAATATATTTCAGAATTTCAGGTGACGGAGGAACAATAAGGTTCAGAGAGCAGTTCACAGCATCTCTTAAAATAACTACTTCCTCTTCTTTTATATAACCTGCATCAAAAGAAAAAAAGACACTTAAGGAATCTATTTCGCTATTATCAGCCATAACAGCTGCCTGAACTATAGAAAGATCTGATCCTGCAGCTGCCAGCATACCGACAGCATCCAGATTAATCCCCAGTTTCATCTGATTTTTCTACTCCGATTTCTGATCTTATCAGATCGCAGAAAACCTTAAGATTCTCATCTATTATTTCCTGTTTCTCAGCTTCAACCATAACCCGGATTTTAGGCTCCGTACCGGAGTATCTGATTAAAATTCTGGCCTGATTGCCATATTTTTCTCCAAACTCAGTAATCATGCCGTTCAGCTCTTCCCAGTCTTCAACCGGAGGTTTATCTTTTACTTCTATGTTTTCTATTACCTGAGGGTATTTATATATCCTGTTGTAGATCTCACATGCTGAAATCCCAAAGAAGAAGAGTGCTTTAATGAAAAAGAGAGATGTCAGAATACCATCTCCGGTATTCATATACTCAGATAGTATAGTATGCCCTGACTGTTCGCCACCCAGTACAGCACTATGCTGCCTCATTCCTTCATAGACATATTTATCCCCAACAGCAGTTCTTATCAGCTCAATCTCTCTCTCTTCAAGATATTTTTCGAGCCCGAGATTTGCCATTACTGTACCAACAACCTTACCGTTAAAACCGGGTTCAGTCTCTTTAAAGTATTCAGCCAGAAGTCCTATTGTGTGATCACCATCCAGAACATTTCCATTTCTGTCAATAAAAATAACCCTGTCCCCATCACCATCATAAGCTATACCCAGTTCGGCATTCTCAGTTAAAACTTTTCTCAGCAGATTATCGGGACACATTGATCCGCAATCTTCATTTATATTCCTGCCATCAGGTTCACAATTCATAGTTACGAAATCAAAACCCAGTCGCTCAAAAATTGCTGGTGCCAGTTTATATGCAGCACCATTAGCACAATCAAGAACAACTCTGAATCCAGGTGTGAGGGATACATAAGCCTTTTCTGCAATAAAATCTGCATAAGCTCCCGGTTCAAGTTCTATCAGTTTTCCTTTACGCTCAACAGCTGCAGAAGAGTTGAAAAAAAGATTTTCCAGTTTCCCTTCTGTATTAGCTTCTATTTTTTCACCGCAACTCCTGAAAAACTTTAATCCATTATCCCAATAGGGATTATGGGAGGCTGTTACCATAACTCCCAGATCATAACGCCCTTTAACTGTTTCATAAGCAAGAGCTGGTGTAGTAACAACTCCAATTGTTACAGTTTCACAAAAATCACCGATTCCTGTAATGAAGGAGTCTATAATACCTGATGCAGATTCCCGTGTATCTGAAGCAATAAGAATACGGGCCCCTTTAAATTCCTCTGCTACAGCATTACCCAGTTTTACTAAAGAAATATGATCAAAGGGGTACTCTCCGGCTTTTCCTCTTATACCATCTGTACCAAAAAGTTTACTGTTTGTCCTGTTGTTCACCATTACGATTCTCCACCTTTATATCAACTTCAACAAAATTCCGGTCTTCAAATCGCAGAATTTCCTTCTCCTTCCTGATAGGTATCTTAACTACCATACTCTCAGTAATTTCCCCAAGTTCAATCTTCTTTTCACCATTCAGACGTCGTATTCTGTTAATCTGTGACTCCAGCCCGAAGATTCTTACTTTATCGGGTTTGACTTCGCGGCTCAGAAGTCTGACTCCTTTGGCAAGCTTTCCTGTATATTGTACTCTTACAGGTACCTCTACAGTTACAAATCTCTCTACAGTCAGTTCAACAGTTCTTGGAAAAACAGAAACTACTTCCACTCCTTCGGGAAGAGAAAGAAGATCTTCAGTAAGATACTGAAACTCCCCACTCTGTTTTCTGCCGGACATATCTACAGCTACCTTAAAATCGCTGTTTCCAAGTCCCTTTATTACACTGGAAGCGCCTCTTACTTTCACTTTAACTCTCTGAGGCTGCAATCCCCTTATATCTACATTGCTGGAGACATTTATAGTTTCTACATTTACACTGAAAGATTTTTCAGAAAAAACTCTTCCTTTCCCTGTAATAAGCATCCACACTACAATGGCCAGAAAAAGTGAAGTTATCTTAAGATTCAGATTATTTAATACTATTTTTTTAATATCCATAATTTAATGAGCTAAATTTTATAATATTGAAGCCTGTTTTTCAGCCCCTCCCGATCAAGACCTTTGATGAGTTCTCCTTTAACAGACAGAGATATTTTACCTGTCTCTTCAGACACTACAATTGCAAGGCAGTCTGTCTGCTGGGTAATGCCAATTGCTGCAAGATGTCTTGTACCGTGAGGACTCAACTCCAGTAACGGAGGCAGAGGGAAGAAACAGCGTGCCAGAGCAACCCGGCCACTACTGATTACAACCGCTCCATCGTGAAGCGGGGAGTTGGGGAAGAATATATTCAACAGCAGATCTTTTGTTACATGAGCATCTATTTCTACAGGACGATTAACATAGGATTTCATGTTAATCTCCCGTTCTATAGCTATAAGAGCCCCGGTTTTAGTAAGAGAGAGAGCTGTAACAGTACTTACAAGTTCATCAACAAGTTCTGAATAACTTCTTTTGCGATTATACTTGGTTCTTATCCTTCCACCTATTTCTGCAAGGATTTTCCTGAGTTCATCCTGAAAAAGTACAATTATCGCAAAAATAACATAGGTAAGAAAATTGTTCAGAATAAAAGCAAAAGCAGTAAGTTTGAGAATACTTGCTATTGCAGCAAAAACCCCTATAAATATAAGTCCTACCGCAACCTGATAGGACTTTGTACCTTTAATAATTACCAGAAGATAATAGAACAGCAGAAACAGGAACAGAATATCTACAATATCATTTACAGTGAATCCCGAAAAAGCATTGTAGAGGGAATCTATTACCATTACATGCCTCTACTCTTTCTCTTCTGCATCTTCTGTTTCTAAACTATCTGCAGCTGTATTCTCTTCTGTTTCTTCTTCATCAACAGGTTCGCCCTTGATAATTTTATCCATCTCTTCTGAACCAATAGCTTCTCTTTCCAGAAGCATCTCTGCGATAGTAATAAGACTTTCTCTATTATCAAGAATTACCTGCTTTGTTTCATCATAACTTCTATTTACAATATCAAGGATTGCTTTATCAATCTTTCCTGCAGTCTCTTCAGAGTATTCTGAATGAGCCATCATATCTTTACCCAGGAAGATCATGTCATTTTTCTTGCCAAATGTAATAGGTCCAAGCTCAGACATACCCCATTCACAAACCATTTTTCTTGCGATTGTTGAGGCTCTGTCCAGATCATTACCTGCTCCGGTAGTCATCTGACCAAGGAATTCCTCTTCAGCAATACGTCCTCCAAGAAGTACTGAAATCTGTGACAACAGATACTCTCTTGAATAAGTATACTTATCATTGAGAGGAAGCTGCTGGGTTACACCCAAAGCCATTCCTCTTGGAATAATAGATACCTTGTGAATAGGATCAGCATGTTCGTTAAGAGCAGCAACAAGTGCATGACCGGCTTCATGGTAAGCAGTTGTTTTTTTCTCATCGTCTGAAATTATGAGGCTTCTTCTTTCAGCTCCCATAAGAACTTTATCTTTAGCATATTCGAAATCTTTCATATCAACTTTCTTCTTGCCTTTTCTTGAAGCCCACAGCGCAGCTTCATTAACCAGATTCGCAATATCAGCACCGGTAAATCCCGGAGTGGATCTGGCAAGAACTTTAAGTTTCACATTTCTGGATACAGGCACCTTTTTAATGTGTACTCTGAGAATCTCTTCTCTTCCTTTAACATCAGGAGCTGATACAACAACTCTTCTGTCAAAACGTCCTGGTCTTAAGAGAGCTGAATCAAGAATATCAGGTCTGTTTGTAGCCGCAATAATGATTACACCATCATTGGCTCCAAAACCATCCATTTCCACCAGAAGCTGGTTAAGTGTCTGTTCACGTTCATCGTGTCCACCACCGAGTCCGGCTCCTCTCTGACGTCCGACAGCATCAATCTCATCTATAAATATCAGACATGGTGAGTGCTTCTTTCCTTCTTCAAAAAGGTCTCTCACTCTTGAGGCACCTACACCAACAAACAGCTCTACAAAATCTGAACCTGAAATTGAGAAAAAAGGAACATCCGCTTCACCTGCAATAGCTTTAGCCAGAAGAGTTTTACCTGTTCCCGGAGGGCCCACAAGAAGTACGCCTTTGGGAATTTTGCCCCCAAGTCTCTGAAACTTCTTGGGATCTTTAAGAAATTCAATAATCTCCTGAAGTTCCTCTTTTGGTTCCTCAACTCCCGCAACATCTTTGAAGGTTACCTTATTCTTCTCACCGGTAAACATCTTGGCTTTACTTTTACCAAATGAGAAAGCTTTACCGCCACTCTGCTGCTTCATAATAGCTACCCAGAAAAATATGAGAACAATGAAAGGAAGCCATGAGAGAATAATTCCTATCCACTCATTACGATTAAGCTCTTCAGCTTCAATTATGACATTATGCTTTTCAAGTGTTTCAACAAGTTTAGGAGTATTAACAGGAAATGCGGTTTTATAGAATATTTCTATATCCCCGGATGCTCTTACAATCTTTCCCTGACTATTTTTTTCAGTCTTATAGGCTTTACCCGTAATTACATTACCTGATATATATGCACGTATAATATTTTCGCTCTTTACACTTTCGATAAAATCTGAATATTTCAGTTTTTCAACCTGCCCCTTGTGTTCAGCCATTATCTGCCAGAGTAGGAACAGACCTGTTATTATAACAAGCCAGAACAGAAATCCTTTTGAGTTTTTGTTATTCATATTTTTAATCTGATTTTTCATCAAGCCCTCGCATTAGTGAAATAGGCATTATAGCATATCTCAATGATTTTAAACAAACAAATCAGTTACCTGTTCCCGGTAACAGAACCAGAGAATCATTTTTTATTCCAAGAGTAAAAGTTTTGCCTTTTTCATCCGGTCCAAGTCCTTCCAGAAGTATTGGCCTCAACTCCCTTTCCACAATTTCCCCAACCTGATGAGCAAATTCACCACTCTCGTATGAAGCTTCGGAAATCTGTTTAACTATCCCGTCTTCCACATCAAGGTTAACAGCATATCTTTCCATAAACTCGTTACGAAGTTCATCTATCTTTTCCACAGTGATACTCTTCAGATCCTTCTCCGTTAATGGCGCAAACTCCACTATTTCATCTACACACTCCAGGAGGTTCATTATCTTTCCTGGTATAACCAGTTCTTTCTCAGGATCTTTTCCTTTAACAAAACCGATACGGTTCTCCATTCTCTCCTCACCAATGGATGTGAGACTGAGAATAAAGATAATATTGGCTACAGGATACTTCTTACCGCAGTTGTCACACAACTCTCCTCTGGTAAAAACCTTACCAAGTTTATAGAGTACTGCAGAAGATGCCTCTTCGATATTTTCAAAAAGAATAACCGAGAAGGGATTGTTTTCAACCTCTCTTACAAGATCTCCTCTCTTCTCAGCACTTCCCAGAAGTCTGTCAGCATCTTCAGGTCTTTTATAGTTTTCAAGATCTATTATTCTAAGTTTATCACTACTTCCAAACAGATACTCGGCTATTCTTGCAGAGATGAAACTTTTCCCTACTCCTGCAGGTCCCAGAAAGAGAAAAACTCCTTCCGGCTGCTGCCCGCGGTTCTGTTTGTCCATCCTCCCAATCTTAATAATTCTGGCAATTTCATTAATCGCCTCTTTCTGATTTACCACAACTTTATTAAGATAATCCTTTACCCCTTCCAGAAGGTCTTCATTATTTTTGCGAACAATATCAACTGGTAATTTGGCTATATCAGCTGCACAATCATACAGATAATCAAGTTTAAGTTCAGCTTCGCTCTTCACTGAAGCTCTGGATGCTGCCATATCGAACAGATCTATTCCTTTGTGGGGAAAAGCTCTGTGAGGAATAAAGTTTATTGCCAGAGAATAAAGAACATTAAATATAGAAGCATCAATTTTTATCTTATAGTAGTTTTCAAAAAAAGGTTTTACCCCTTCAAGCATATCAAGCATGTCCAGCTTATCAGGTTCATTAATAAAAACCGGAGATACATTCATACCAAACATCTCATCATTTTTTATATGTCTGTAGTAGTTTTCCGGTGTTGTAGACAGAATAAGTCTCAACCTTCTGTCAGCCACATAGAACCTCAACTGGTTCATTATCTGCTGCAGCTGCCCGGAAAGGGATGAATCATTCTGCTCAGGAACAGGCATATCATCGATAAAGAGAATAACTTCGCTTCTTTTCTGGAGAATTTCCCCAAAAAATGATTCAAATTCAGAAAGCATAGTTCCCTTTTCCGACATGGAAAACATGAATTTTCTTAGCATAAATTCAATAACGATTTTGTTTCTTATTGGTTCCGGCGCATTTATAGAGGAAGTTCTTCCTGCTATCTCAGTAATGAGAGCGGTTTTACCTGTTCCAGGCTTTCCAACAAGAAGAAGTTTATTTTTTAAACGCCGTAACAGAGTCTCCATTGAGGACTCAATCTCTTTTTCCCTTCCGGCAAAAGGTATCCGGTCTGTTCTTAACGCTTCGAAGCTCAGATTTTTAATATATGGCAAAAACTTTTCTGATATACCTGGTATTTCTGCTTTTCTGCTCATCTATCCCTCTCTGTAATAACCTAATGTACTATTAATAAACCTCTACTCTGATCTGTCTACAAACTGGAATTTAAGAATTGTTCTCCACAGAATCTCAAGATCCAGTCTGAATGTCCAGTTCTGAATATAGTATATATCCAGTTCAATTCTCTTCTCAAGTGAAGTATTACCTCTTAAACCGTGAACCTGAGCCCAACCGGTCATTCCGGTTTTAACTCTGTGCCTCAACATATATCTTGGAATATCATTTACAAACTTCTCAACCAGTTCCGGTCTTTCCGGTCTGGGACCAACCAGAGTCATATCTCCAATAAAAACATTAAAGAGCTGTGGAAGTTCGTCAATAGAGTATTTACGAAGTAGCCGTCCTGGTCTTGTAACTCTGCGATCATCTTTAGGAGACCATATAGCTCCGGTATTTTTTTCAGCATTATTATACATGGTTCTGAACTTGAACATTCTGAAATGGCGACCATCAAGTCCGACTCTTACCTGACTGTAAAAAACAGGCCCCCTTGATGTGAATTTAACAAGTGCTGCCAGAAAAATAAATAGTGGAGACAGAATAACCAGGCCCAGAAAACTGGCAACAATATCCAGAGCTCTTTTGAAAAACTGTCTGTATCCCTGAAGGGGTATATCTCCAAGAGCTATTGTAGGAAGCCCTTCAATATGTTCCATACCGGCTTTAAGTGAAGCTATCTGCAGAATATCCGGTACAAGCCTTATGTCAAGCAACAGGTTATTCCCCTTTTCAATAAGCTTCATTATTGTTGAATACTCCTTCAGAGGCAAGGCTATAAAAAGATCAGTTATGCCATGCTCTTTCACCACACTCTCCAGATCGTCATAGCCTCCCATTCCATCTTCCGGCTCTGATCTGAGAAATCCGGTTACCTCAATACCAAAATGAGAATATTTCTTCAGATTGACTCCCATAAGGTCAGCCAGTTCTCCATCCCCTGCTATAAGTATACGTGATATACCGTTTTTACCCATATTAAGGGTTCTGAATATTTTAAAAAGAAGTAATCTTATAAAAAATATGAGAATTACAGCACAGGGTATATAGACTGCCAGAAAGAAGTGGGAAACTTCAAAATTAACAAACCTGTAACTCTTCAGATAACTGAATAGCAACAGCACTGCCACACTACTGTAAATACTGTTAACAACCACCAGAAACAGGTCATCCAGCCTGTTTCGTCTCAATTTAATCTTATAATATCCCTGAGATGAGAAGTGGGACATATGCACAAATATAAGTACTGGTATTACCAGTAGATAATAACGGAACTCAGGTATACCTTTGGGAACTTCCAGAAGACCTGAATCAAATCTTATATAAAAGGCCGCCTGAAAGGCAAGAATTATTGAGATTATATCTCCAAACCAGTAACTTCTTATTAACTGAATACGTCTCTTTTTTATCATAAATACTTCTCTGCAGTCTCTTTCATGCTGTTAACAAAATTCTCTTTTGAAAACCTCATACTCTTTTCTCTCAGATAACTCACATCGTAACTGCGGTTTTCAAACTCTTCTACAGCGCTGCAGATACCCTCAACAGTAAGGTCCTTATATAAAACTCCACATTCTGAATCTGCTATATCCTGTATTCCCCCTTTTTCATAAGCAATCAGTGGAGTACCACATGCCATAGCTTCAACATAGACTATTCCAAAATCTTCAGTTGCGCTATAAACAAAGGCTTTAGCCTTCTGGAACAGATTTCTGAGTTCTTCTGAAGGCAGATCTTTTCTGAACTCTATATTATTCTTTGCAATTTTACGCAGCTTCTCTTCTTCAGGACCTTTTCCAACAACAATGAGTCTGCGGCCATTTCTATTAAAGGCTTTAACAAGATAATCAACTCTTTTATATGGAACAAGAGCAGCTACCACCAGGTAGTAATCCTCTTTGGTTTCTGCTGGAGTAAAATAGTCAATTTCAACCGGAGGATTTATAACAGAAGCTTCACGATTATAGTAGCGATTAATTCTTTTAGCAATAAAAGAAGAGTTTCCTATAAATTCATCAACTCTTGAAGAGCTGGAAACATCCCACTGCCTCAACTTTGAGGTTGCGCTTCCCAGATACATCTTTTTGAGTCCTTTTACATCACCAAAATATGAGTGATACTGATCCCAGATATACCTCATCGGAGAGTTCACATAACTGATATGCACTGCATCCGGTGCAGGAATAATTCCTTTTGCCACGCAATGGGAAATACTCAATACCAGATCATAGTCGTTAAGATCGAATGATTCAATTGCTGCAGGCAACATCTGCAGAAAGTATCTGTACCTTTTTTTTATAAAAGGGTACCTGTTAAGCCATGAAGCTGTTACCTTATGAGAATTGATCTTATCTGAAACTCTGGAAGGCTCATAAAACAGGGTAAAGATATCTGCCTGAGGCCAGATATCCAGACAACACTCCAGAACCTTTTCCCCACCTCGCATGCCATTCAGCCAATCGTGGACAATTGCTACTTTTTTACACATATATAAGGTTTAATTTTACACTTTGTACCGGATTAAATCAAATTTACCTAATAAGATCAGATATTTAAAACAGCATAAAAAAAATGATTTTTTAACCTTTAAGTAATCCATATGATATAAACAATATGAAAGCTTCCAACATGAAGATAATACATCACACTCCAGTAGCAGGTATCAAAAACCTTTTCAGAAAAAGAGATAGGGCTGTTGGAATTTCTGTTAAAGAATTTGAAAACGAACTAACATCTCTTCAGAGAGCTCTCTACAACTACATTACAAAATCCCTGAATTTTATTGAAGACGCTGATGATGTTTATCAGGAAACAATAACCAGAGCTTATAAATATCTCGGTAGTTACAAAACTGAATTATCAAAATTCAGAACCTGGATATTCAGAATAGCTTCAAATGAGATAAAACGCTACTATAGTACTCAAAAAGAAGATCGGAGGTTAGTTGACAGAGAGTCCGCCCCAGCTGCCAATGAAGCCGATGAGACTGTTATAAGAATATACGAAGCTGCATCTACTCTTACCTCAACACAGAGAAGAATTTTCTTTCTATTCTATGAACAGGGGTTTTCAATAAAAGAGATCGCGGGAATTACAGAACTTAAAGAAGGAAATATAAAAACCGTTCTTTCACATGCAAGAACAAAAATAAGGGAGGTATTAAAATGAAAATAACAGATATAGAACTGGACATACTTATCAGAGACTCTGTTCAGAAGATAAACGTTCAACTTCCCACTACAGAAAAGAGTGAATCGGAATCAGGCATTAAAAAAGGCTGGTGGTTAAGTGCTCTGGCTGTCGCAACTATTCTGGCACTTGCTGTGCTTTCACCTTATACAGAAGATATAAGTAAAGAGAAAGAGATAAATGAGATAAGAACTGAGTTAACTCTTCAAAATAAAAACATCAAAATTCTCTGGGTTCAGAAAGCAGATTTTCAGATTCCTGAATCTATGAGAGGAGGAAAACAATTATGAAAAAAACTTTAATTACACTTCTTATATTGCTGATTTTAAGTAGTTTCAGCTTTGCCGGCAGGAATGACAAAAGGCACACTGCTAAAAACAGTTCTATTACAAAGACTTATGATCTGAAATATATTAAACCCGCACTTGTACACAGCACTCTGAACAGTTATTTTTCCAAAAGTGATTTCTCCAGAAATGGAAAGATGATCACACTGGTGTTCAGAAAAAATCAGATATCTCAGATACCTCAGTTTGAAAAGCTGTTAAAAAAACTGGATATAAAAAAACAGACAGTGATCTTCAGAATATTTACTGTAATAGCTTCCCATAAATCCAACAGTGAGAATACACCACCAATTAAGGGAGATTTGAAAAAGGTTCTCAGCGAACTACAGACAATAATGAGCTTTAAATCCTTCAGAATGGATGGTATGTCTGCATTGACAGCAATGGATGGTCAGAAATCCGGTTCAATTCAGTTATCATCAGAAGGAGACATGAAATACACATTCTACAATCTGAAAATAAATGGATCTGAAAAAGGCAGCAGAGATGTGGATTTTGAGTTTAACCTTAAACAATACACTGGCAGTTTTGAAAACAAACAGATGTGGAAGACTCTTCAGAATTCAAAAACCTCAATTAAAGAGGGTGGCTATCTCGTAGCAGGAGTATCAAAAATCGGCAGAAACGGAGATTCACTGATACTGGTAATCAATACTTATATAAAATGATCTGTAATATTTTTTATAGAAAATAAAAGTTGATGATGTAGGGGCAAGGCATGCCTTGCCCTTACTATTTTAAATTAATGTGATTATCCGTTTGCTTTGTCAAACTTAACCATGAAGTCAGCAAGAGCTTCAACACCTTCAAGGTTCATTGCATTATAGATTGAAGCACGGCATCCACCAACACTTCTGTGACCTTTCAGTCCCATCATGCCAGCTTCTGTAGCTTCTTTGATGAATTTAGCTTCCAGCTCTTCAGTTGTGAGTCTGAAAGTAACATTCATATCTGATCTGTCTTCAAGAGCAGCAGTACCTCTGTAGAGACCACAATTATCAATTGCCCCATAAAGTACTTCAGCTTTCTTAGCATTACGTTTTTCCATTGCTTCAAGACCACCAAGTTCTTCAAGCCATTCCATAACAAGCTTAATGATATAGATACCAAAGCATGGAGGAGTGTTGTACATGGAGCCTTTGTCAGCATGAGTTCTGTACTGGAGCATTGTTGTAAGGTCTTTTGAACCAGCTTCAATAAGATCGTTACGAACGATTGCCAGAGTTACACCTGAAGGACCAATGTTTTTCTGAGCACCGGCATAGATCATACCAAACTCTTCAACATTGATTCTGCGACTGAAAATATCTGAAGACATATCGCCGATCAGAGGAACATTTCCTGTTTCAGGATATTTGTCATATTTGATACCACCAATAGTTTCATTGGAAGTAATATGAACATATTTTGCATCAGGAGTCAGATTAAGATCCTTTGGAATATAGTTATAGTTCTTATCTTCTGAACTGCCGGCAACATTAACAGTACCAAAGCGTTTTGCTTCCTTAACTGCTTTTCCCGCCCATGCACCTGTGTCTACATAGTCAGCTGTACCGCCCTGAAGGAGGTTCATCGGGATCATACCAAACTGCATACTCGCACCGCCCTGCAGGAACAGAACTGAATAGTTGTCAGGAACACCTAAAACTGATCTTATTTTACTTTCAGCACCAGTTATAACAGCATCAAAATCTTTCGATCTGTGACTGATTTCCATAACAGAAAGTCCGATTCCATTAAGATCAAGAAGCTCTTTCTGAGCCTTTTCCATTACAGGCTGAGGCAGTATTGCCGGACCCGCGTAAAAATTATACTTTTTCATTGTAGATTTCAACCTCCTGAAAAGATTAAATTGATTAAAATAGATTATACATGGACTTACTCAAAAATCCATACCACAGAGCCTTTTTTTTAATTTTTTAATGCCGAAAAACCACTACTGAGCAACGATTTTCAGTTCACTGCGGATATATTTTTATCAAGTTTACGTTTTTTTTTACCCAACATCTGCTCAAACATCACATTTCACAACATAAAACCCGGATTTTTAAGAATAAAACAGATAAAAAAAGTAATTAATTGATAAGGGTTGTTAATGAGGTTCAGGTTCATAATAAAGGAAGCACAGAAATATAAAATTTTTCTGTGCTTCCTTAATTGTATCGCTTTACCTGACTCTATGTTTTGAACAAAAATACAGTATCTTTAAGTTTTTCTGCATCTTCTGCCAGTTCTGCAGTTGTTTTAGCTATCTCCTGAACTGAAACAGCTGACTGTTCAGATGAAATTGCTATCTCCTGAAGACTCTGGTTTACGTTATCTATTGCATAATGCTCTTCTTTAATTGAATTTGATACAGTTCCACTTGCTCTCAGTATAGATGCGCTTGCATCAACAATACCAGACAGAATATTGAGAGATTCTCCTGCAAGAGCTGTACCATTATGGACCTCTTTCAGAGTATTACTCATAGCTTCACCGGCATTACCGGTCTCTTTCTGCAACTGAATAATTATTGCTTCAATCTCTTTTGTTGCTACACCTGTTCTTTCTGCAAGCTTTCTCACCTCATCTGCAACAACAGCAAAACCTCTTCCCGCTTCACCTGCTCTGGCAGCCTCTATAGCCGCATTCAGCGCAAGCAGATTTGTCTGATCTGCAACATCGTTAATTACATTAACAATAGCTCCTATCTTCTCTGTAGATTGTTCAAGATGCTCTATTGTTGTACCCAGCTTACGACTTCTCTCTTCAATAAGCTCAAGAGCACTGATAGATTTCTGTATCGATGTATCACCCTTTTGGGTTTTTTCAGAAGACTCCTCTGCAAGAGCTCTTGTTTCATTAACAGATACCGCAATCTCATCAGATGTGGAAGCCAGTTCCTCTACTGAAGTTGAGATCTCCTGGGTCTGCCCGCTCTGCTGATCAATTACAGTAACCAGCTCTTCAGTTGAAGAAGAGATCTGCACAGAAGCAGCACTAACTCCATCTACATTATCTTTAACAACTATAACCAGCTCCTGTATCTTCTGGATAAACACATTGAACCATGAGCTCAGTTCACAGATCTCATCTTTAACAACATTTTTGTACACATTACACTCTTCACAGGATTTATACTCACCGCTGAGAATCTTCGGACAATGTATCTCTTTACCAAACTGAGAAGCAGCACTACCGGCTTCAAACCAGCACTGCACACTATCACTATCTTTTCCATATGCAGGACAGGAGGGTTCATTACACTTCATCATGTCTGAACAGACAACACTCTTAAGTTTAACTCTTTTAGTAAGATCCCTGTCCCCCAGAGAAATCTCTTTAACCATACTTACCAGTTCTTTCACAGGTTTTATGATTGCTCTTGCAAGCATATAACCACCACAACCTATAATCAATCCCATAACAAGAGACAGAATAAGCAGAATTCCTTCCAGTTCATCTGCAGCTTCCATGGATTCAGCTACATCTTTCTCTGCAACCAGAGCCCAGGTTACCTCTCCTATCTTAACAGGTGTATAAGAAGAGAAAACCTTGTGTCCGTTATAATCTTCTATCTCATGAGCTCCCTTTTTTCCTTCAAGGGCATTCTTAACGCTTAATGATTTAATACCATTTCGTTCTATACTGCCTTTGAAAGAGGCTGTAACAGAGTGACCCTCTGCATCAAGATAAGAATCGGATCTCATTCTGAAATCACTTCCTACAAGGTAGGTTTCCCCGCTTTTTCCCATTCCGGTTCTCTCCTGCATAATATAATTTACAGAATCTCTTGCAATCTGCAGCACAACAGCTCCTGTAATTTCACCGTTTTTTCTTACAGGGCTTCCTATAAACTGGGCAGGAAGGCCACCTGAATAGCTATATGGTTTAAGGTCTGTAAGCATCACACTGCCGGAAAGAGCTGCCTCCCATACCCTTTTCAGAGAGGAGGAGTCATTGGAAATATTAACTCCGAAATCTTTCTCCTTCTGTACTGTAAACACAACATCCCCATCTCTGTTTATAAGAATCAGGTCATAATATCCATAAGTTCTCATAAACAGATTGAAAAAGGAGAAATATTTATCATGAATTTCCCTGTAAGCTACCGGTGCTTCGTACCCTCCTCTTTCAGCATGTCCACTGAAACCGGACCTCTCTTCCGGTAACACACGATTCATCTCTGTTAATGCTTCAACTGTACTGCTGCTTGCTCCAAGGATTGTTACATCCCCCTCTCTCTCCCTGAAAAAACCCTCTATCTGCCTTGCCTTAACATCCCTCACAGCAGATAGTTTCTGAATTGATTCTTTTTTCAGAGCTTCTCTGGACATATTCCCGGAAATAACTATTGCTGTAAACAAAGAGATCAGCCCTGCCAGAATGATTGAGCCGATAAGTTTTCTGGAAAAATTCAATCTTAAAAACATATATAGTCTCCTCCCGTTGAAAAAAAATGCTTTTTTCCTACTTAACAAAATAAAAAACTTTTAAATAAATGCGTCTGAAAGTCTCTGAGGACTATTATTGATAACAGGATTGACAAACTGGGTACACATCACCAATAAACTCAAAAGATATCCCTTATTTTTTTACCACTCTCAATAAACATCTTTTTCACAAACATAATCCAGCATCACACAAAAAATCACAAAATGATTCTTTAAAAGCAAAAAACTTACAAACAGATCAACTTACAACAACCAGAAAAAAAAGTAAATAAAAAAAACAAATAAGATTAATAGTGCTGTATTATAGCGGTTTTTTGATTCATAAAAATTTTTTTAACAACAATTAATACTTACAATATCACATATCTCTACAGAAATAAGAGACTGAACTCTGCTTATTTGCTTTTCCAGTAGCCAGAAGATCCCACTTTTTTTTCATATACCCTATACAGGAATCCCCTTTGAGTACCTCTTCAGTAGAGATGCTGTAGTGCCTCAACAATTTACCAACTGCAACAGGCACATTGTCATAATCTATACTGTTAAAACAGTTCATTTCAATAATTGTAGACGCCAGTTGCCTGTCAGCTCCTCTAAGGCAGGCATAATCTGTCCGCCATGTATCTGTGTATCCAATACTTTCAAAGAAATTTCTATAAACAATATAAGCTTCAGGCATATATAATATCTCCTGAAACTCCTGCTCATTTTGTCCAAAAGCCTTATAAAAGAAGCTCTCTCCTCCACCAATCTTTCCTTTAGCAGCATTAAGAATCACCTGTACAGCTCTTATGAACTTTCTGTTCCAGTACTTCCCCAGATAGTCCCTGGTCTGGCTTAATTCCCCGGTAACCGGATGATACTTCATAGGAAATGAGTAAATACTTACGTCAAGATCCCTGTTTAACTCCACATTTATCTCCAGCCTTCTGTACAATTCAAAAGGCTTGTCATCTTCGTTGTATAACAGATAATTGGATAGAGTCTTTATCCCATACTTTTCTGCCAGTTTAACTGCGCTTATATAATTATTTTCATAATCCAGCCTGTCAAAAGCAATTCTTAAAGGCTTAATAGCCAGGCGACTTAACTGGGATATTTTGTATTCATCAAGAATTCTGGCATCTATTCCCTGATTAAAATCCACACGTCGGCTTTTTATTCCCCTGCTTTTGTTGTTTAGGCATATATCTTTAAGAAGAGATGCTGCTTTAATCACATTTTTTCTGTTGGCTCTGTTATGACTGAATACACCTGTACTCTTCAGCACATTAGCTGCAAAGGCCAGTTCTTCTCCTTTTAATTTACCGGCAACATCTCTTAAAAGACATGCCAGAGCCTTCACATTACCCCTGATATTTCTCCCGGCTTCAATCTCATTAACATAATGACTGAATCTGTCAGGTTCCTGAAACTTCTCCCCTTTACCGAAACCACAACCTACAAGTTCATCAATAATCTGTTCAAGACAACAGGAAGCAAGAATATTATTATCCATCATTATAAGATTCTGTCTGTCACCAAACCTCAACCTCGTATCTTCAATCTTATCACTTACGGAGATGTAGTTTCTGAAGTCCGGTTCAAGATATTTCACTGCACAGAACGAACATCCTCTGACACACCCTCTTGTGGAGCAGCAATAGAAGGCATCTTTGCCTGAATAGTTATATTCCACTTCATCAAGCACAGAGTAGTCCGGTGAAAGTTCATCTATAATAATACTGTTTTCTGCATCGAGAACCCCTGGTTTATCAAGAAGCCCGGTAACAGGTTTTATACCCGTTACTCTTTCAATCTCTTCTGGTATTATTGAAGCAGCAACTCCGCCAACCAGTAGCTCTGAATAATCTTTAACAAGGAATTTAGCTGCATTTACAACATCTATAGTTTTATCAAGATTAAAAGTAAAGAGTGATGTTACACAGATTCTGTCCCATTCAGGGTAATTTCTGTATATCTTCTTTCTGTAATAGTCTTTAAGTCTGACAATAATATCGATACAGTTTATCGGGTTTTCCACTCCCCTCACTATCTGATCCAGTACTGATTTTTTACCGTTACGCAAAAAACTCTCTACCTCTTTTTCGCGATTATTCCAGTCTGTACTCTTATTTACAACATACAGATTATCAATGATCCTGTTTGTGATCCTCAATCTCACAAAATCATCGGGGTGACCTTTAAAAAACCACACCTCATCTCCCAGCATTTTGTGGTAAGTTGAGATCTTCATAAGTCCCAGAGGCGGGAACTTACTTTTGTATCCCGGTTCAATCAGGAGAACTTTCCTATTCATGAGAGTGACTCCTGCCACTACTCTTCAAACCTGTTCCTGAATACCGGATTGAACAAACCAAAATTTATAATTCCACTTCAGGAATTTTAACTGGAAAAATATTAAACATTAAGAATTTCACGCCTGAACACCCTGCACTTACTTTAAACATATTACTTTAAGACAAATCTCTGACCAAAGATCAAAATACGGAACTATTATAGAAGAACAGAATATTAAATCAACTCCTCAAAACAGGATCAGATTACTTACATTTTGAATAAACCAATCAATCCCTGTATCCTAAGCCCGGGTTTTATGTTATTTTTCAACAATAAGGCGTTTAAAATGAGAACAGAACCCGGAATCGTACTTTTTACATCTCCCACCTGCTCATGGTGCAAAGTTGCCAGGAACTATCTGAAAGAGAACAATCTCAAATTTAAAACTGTGGATATAAGTAAAGACAAAATAGATGCTGAGGATATGGCAGGAAGAACCCGTCAGCAGGGAGTTCCGGTAATACTCATTTAACCTTCTGCCAGGTTATATAGTCCTATCTCTATTAGAGAACGGGTACTAATCTAAGACAGAAAGATTAGTGAACTTAAGTATCAGGGAGGACTATTGTGTTAAGAAACAACTTAATAGTAGCTTTAAGGACCAGTATCAAAAACCGTTTCAGTTCACTTATCAGTATAATATGCATCTCTGTCGGTATCATAAGCTGTTTACTTATTTTCAGTTTTGTATCAGATGAATTCAGTCATGACAGCTTTCATAAGAACCGGCAACATATTTACAGGTTAGCAAAAATACTTGAAGCGCCGGATGGTACAGTGAGTTACGATCCACTTGTTAATAACAGAGTGTGCAGAGAGCTTAATAAGAGTGTAACAGGAATAATTCAAAGTTCATCCTACTCTACATCAGAAACAGTTATAAGTTATGAGAAAAACTTATTTACAGGAACAGTTGGATTTGGAGGAAAAGACTTTTTTAACATGTTTTCTTTCAGGTTCCTCAAAGGTAACAGCAAAACTGCTCTCAACAGACCGGATTCAATAGTAATAACAAGAAGTATGGCTGATAAATTTTTTGGAACAGACAACTGGAGTTTCGATACGGTAGTTGGTAACAAAGTTGAACTGGAAGATAAAAAAAACATGATAAGAGAGTTTCTGATTACAGGTATCATAGAAGATATTCCTGTTAATTCATCACTACAGTTCAATTGCTTTATTAACCAGATAAACCAACAGTTTTTTACAGTAAGCTATAACTCTTTTGGCAGTAAAACTCTATATATTAACACTGAACCCGGAGTAAATATTAACAAGCTTCAGCAGGAACTGGAACTACTTAACAGAACAGTATATTCAGGAAGAATAAAACAGTTGAGAAGTTTTGGCGCATTATCAGAATCTGACACATGTATAAAATATCTACTGCAACCTCTTGAAAATTTATACATGGGAGATATCAGCAATGTATATATAAAAAGCAGCAGAAAGGTATACTCCTATATAATTTCTGCTGTAGGCATCTTAATTCTGCTTTTATCCTGTATCAATTTTATCTCAATATCTCTCGGTCTCCTGATAAAGAACAACAAATCCCCGATAATAAGAAAAATACTGGGAGCTTCAGATTTTCAGATACTGTGGCAGTTCATTATCAATACAGGGTTTCTCACAGGAATCTCAATGTTAATAAGTTTTGCCGGTACATACTACGCTTTACCTTTCTTCAATTCAGTAAGCAATAAAAACTTAACTACTACCAATATTACGGTTTTAAACAGCCTGATATTTGCTTCCGCCCTTCTGTTATTTATTACACTAATAATTGCATGCACCAGATTCTTAATCTACAGAAAAGCAGCAAAGTTAACTGTCATGCATAAACGTATACCCCGTAATTTTGTGCAAAAATACTTCTCATCAATACTGATTTTACAGTTTCTGGTTTCCAGTATATTGTTGATCTGTACAGTTACCATGTCTGAACAACTTAATTTCATGCAAAATATAGATTGGGGGTTCAACAGAGAAAACATTGCTGTTGTGGAAATCCCCTTAAACTCAAAAGACAGGTTCATAAACGCCTGTTCATCTATACCGGAAATTATAAAATACAGCGGTACTGATAATAATTTCAGAGAAAGTAACGGAACAATGTTACTTCTTAATGAGTCTGGCAAAAAAGTTTTTGCTTCTTCTGTCATGGTAGATCATAACTTCATAGATCTCCTTGAATTAAAAATTCTGAATGGAAGAGAGTTTCTTAAATCTCATAAAGGAGACCTGATGAACTCCGTAATTATTAATGAAACTCTGGCAAAAGAGATGGAGTGGACTAATCCTGTAGGTAAAAAACTTCATGGATTCAATCCGGGAGGTAAACCTCCTACTGTGATAGGAGTTGTAAAAGATTATAATTTCAGTAGTGTGCATAATAGGATATCTCCAATGTTTATGCAGATGAATTACTGTATGGGAGACTACTCTATTCTTCTTAAGATTGCACCAGAGAACCTGCAGAATACAATAAAAAAATTAAGAACTATATGGAATAGGTTAATTCCACACAGGCCTTTTAAAACAGATATTCTGGAAGAGATCATAGATAAAAATTATATTGCCGAGAATCGCTGGAGAACAATAATAGGTATCTCAACTATTCTATCTGTTTTAATTACATTAATCGGCCTGATTGGTCAGATTTCGGTAATAACAGGTTACCGTGCAAAAGAGATCAGTATCAGAAAAGTACTGGGAAACCACTACTAATTCAATTATATCTTTACTACTTGGAAATATCATCAGCAGAATAGCTATTGCCAATCTTATTGCCTGGCCTCTTGCTTATTTAGCTATGAAAAGGTGGCTTATGGGCTTTGCATACAGAATTGATATGAGTTTACTTATGTTTCCTGTAGTAGGAACAGTTATCCTTCTTACAGCTATATCTTCCATAACTATTCAGGTATACAGAGCTGCTACTGAAAACCCTGTAAAAGCCCTGAACTCCGATTAATCTTCAGAAAAACCATGGCACAGACATACATGAATGGCCTGTGCCATTAAGTCACACAAAGAACCCGTCAGCAGGGAGTTCCGGTAATACTCATTAACAACCGCCAGGTAATAGGGCTTGATAAAGCTAAAATAAACAGGTTACCTGGAATGAAGTAAGACACAAAGAACAGTGACAAAAACAGATAGGTTGAGACATGCACAAGTGTGGGTAAAAAATTAAATATCTTTAACAAATTGTGCTGAACTCAGGAGCAGGAGACACACAATGATTTATGCAATCCCCTGCTTGTCAGGGCGTAGCCGAAGGCGAAGACTGGGTGTCTGTCCCTGTATGTCTGTGATAGTCCGTGCCTGTCCGGCGTAGCTCATACTTCAAGCCAAACTACCTGGAGGGCATAGGCGGATTCTTTGTGTTTCTCTATTTTACAGAGATATAGACCTCCACTTCGGAATCGCTTTTATAGTACTCAAAATCAGTTTTAAAAGCTCTCTTATATTCTGAACTTTCTGAAGCAAAATATTCCCAGATTTTATGCCAGCACTCTACTACAATTTCAGGTAGTTCACCCTCAGCTTTAAAAACAACATATTTCCCTTCCCTGATTTCTGCAGTTTTGAGTTCAGTGTTTGAAACAGAAGCATCTTTATCTGCAATACCAGCCATTACAGAAAACTCACCATACTCATCAGATTCATAATCATAATATACAGCGTAAGCAGCAGTATCCTCACTTAACTGATGGGCTATTTTTTTGAAGAAATCGTCCCACAGATCACCAATTTTTGATGTTCCTGCCTCCATCTCTGCTGCATTTGTAGTTCTTACACTAAATCCTCTTACGACTTTTCCTTCAATATTTACTGAATTCATATTCCACCTTCCTGTTAAAAAATATTATATGTCTTAAAATATCATCCAGATTATAACTCATCAAGTTTAAGCTGGATTACTTCTATTTCATTCCACCACTTGCATTTAAACCCCGGGGCTGGTGATTCTCCAACTATTAAATTATACCTTAACTGTTCAAACAGAATATACGCAATAGCAGAGACGCAATAATGCGTCTCTACATCTTTATTAAATCTGACTATTCAGCTGATAACCTCATCAACTCTTTAACCATTACAAGAGCTTTTTCCATATCTGCGACATGGATATGCTCTTCAGTTGAATGCTCCAGCTGAGCACCAATGCCTACAACAGCCATTTCAATACCCATATTGTTGTATATGGAAGCATCGGTGAAACCGGTTATAAATGTTGTGGTTGCTTCAACGCCAGCTGTTCTCAGAGCCTTTTTAGATGTTTCAACAGTCCATGAATCCTCAGGTATATCCACAGCTTTACACAGGTTATTAACTGTGATATTCACTTCAGCACCAAAAGATTCCACCTCTTTACGTATAGTATTTTCCATCTCTTCAGCAAGTCCTTCAGCTTTACCATGAACAAGGCTACGGCACTCTGCAAGAAATTCACATGCATCAGGTACTCCATTACGAATGATACCACCGTTAATAACCCCAACATTTGCTGTAGTGTTATCGTCCAGACGTCCAAGTCTGAGAGCAGCTATAGCTTTTGCGGCTGCAGCAATTGCGTTAACGCCTTTTTCCGGCTCCATTCCGGCATGAGCTGCAACACCTTTGATTTTTACATCTATTGCAAAATATGACGGTCCTCCAATAACAATTGTATCAAGAGTATCATTATCCAGAAGGAAGCCCTTCTTCGCACTCAGCATGGAATAGTCCAGATTCTTAACACCCAGTAGTCCAACCTCTTCTTCTCTGCTTATTGCAATTTCAACAGGAGGCATTACTTCAGCAGTTCTTAAAGCTTCAAGAAGCTCGGCTATTCCTGCTTTATCATCAGCACCGAGAATAGTATTCCCTTTTGAACGGATCACACCATCTTCCAGAACCGGTTCAATACCCTGACCTGGCTTAACAGTATCTCCATGACATGAGAAAAGAACTGGCTCTTTACCTTCACATCCTCTGGCAGGAAATTTTGCTATAAGATTACCATAACTATCAAGAGTCGCTTCACCACCAAGTGCTTCAAACTCTTTTTTCAGCCAGGCATGAAACTCAGCTTCATTACCTGATTCACTATCAATTCTTACCATCTCCATGAACTGTTCAACCATTTTTTCAGACATTTTACTCTCCTGTATTCAATTTTCTGCTTCTCTCTGAAAGCACAATATACAATTCTAAGGAAAAGAGCAAATATAGTAAAGATTCAAATTAAATACTAACCAAAAGTGTGCTTAATAACAGTTGAAAGGCTTTCAAGGGTATAAGGTTTCTGAGCGAAGTCACATACTCCCATTTCAAATAATCTGTCCACCCTATCATCTCTATTGAATCCTGACACAAGAACTACTTTAACATCCGGCTTAATAGAAATCAGTTCCTCAAGAACATCTCCGGCTGCCATTCCCGGCATTACCATATCCAGTAGTACACCTTTAATTTTCTTACAGTTTACTTTGTACAACTCCAGACCTTCAGCTCCATCTTTTGCAGCAATAACGCTGTAACCACAGGTTCTGAGTATCTCTCCGGCAGTTTCCCTCATAACCTCTTCATCATCGATAACCAGTATCTGCCCTTCACCGGAATAAACCCTCGCATCGTTTCTGATGACAGTGCTTTCATTCGATTTACCCATAACCGGGAGATAGATTTTAAAAGTTGTTCCTACCTTCAATTCAGAATAGACTTCTATTACACCGCAATGTTTATCAACTATATTGTAAACCATTGACAGACCGAGACCTGTTCCCCGGCTCTTATTCTTAGTTGAGAAGAAAGGCATGAAGATTTTTGAAAGATCACCTTTTTTAATTCCTATTCCTTCATCCTTAACCGATAAAACCCAGTAATCTATCAGAGCTGCTGTAGGATGAGTTTTAATAAAAAAGTTATCAGCCCTGACTTTATCAACAGCAATATTAATTCTCCCTCCGTTTCTGTCTCCTTCAGTTCTCATATCTGTCATTGAATGAGCTGCATTTACGCAAAGATTAAGCAACATCTGTTCCAGCTGAGTAGGATCTCCTTTTATTGTGACTTCTTCATCCGGGAGTGTCGTTACTATTTCAACAGATTTATCAAAAGACAATCTGCCAATATCAATAACACGATTTATCGTATCCTTAAGATCGTGTTCCTGAAGAGCTAATTTCTCTTCATAAGAGATAGTAAGTAACTGATTCACCATATCTGAAGCGCGCTTACTACTGGTTTCAATTGTATCAAGCTGTTTTTTCAGAAACTCTCCTGATATAACAGGCTCTCTTTTAAATTTTGCTTTAATAAGTGAAACTGGACCGGTTATTCCTCCCAGCATATTATTAAAATCGTGAGCTATGCCTCCTGCAAGTACCCCGATTGTTTCCATTTTCTGGGCCTGTAGCAATTGTCTCTCAGTCATCAGTTTACTGGTAATATCTCTTATAACCAGAACTACACCGACTGTAGAACCATTACTTGTAAGAATAGGAGAACCACAGCACTCAACACTATACTTTTCTCCTGAACCTGAAATCAGGACAGCATTATTCTTTATACAGTGCTCATTCTCTGTATTTAATACTTTTAAGGCCGGATTCTCAAGTCTCATACCTGTAAATTCATCTTCCAGTACAACAATTTCGTTAACAGGCTTACCAATAACTTCTGCAAAGGTTTTTCCAACCATTTTACCGGCTACGGGATTTATATTACTTACATTACCGGATTCATCTACAGCCACAACTCCATCTGATATCGAATTGAGAATTGTTCTGGTATTCTCAAAGAGCTGACGAAAGATCTTTTCACTCTCTTCTGCTTCTTCTCTTGCCTCTTCAAGATCCTTAAGAGTTGCTTCCAGTTTCGCTTTATTCCTTTTAAGCTCATCTATCTGCTTTCTTAACTGAGGATAATAACTCTTTGCTGCAGAGGTATCTCCCAGCCCTATAACCTGTTCTCTGAACGTTTTACTACTACTCATTTTAAAAAACTTTATCTAATATTGCAGAAATATCTGCCTCTCTGACCTCTGCGGGATTTGTAACCAGACATGGATCATTCATAGCATTTCTGACTAGATCGTTACGACTACTCTCTATATCGTATTCATCTATCAGTTTATTTCCAATACCCACGCTTTCCCTCAATCTTATAATATGATCTGTTATTCCGGCTTTTAGTTCCGTTTCAGAAATATCCAGTCCCAAACGACTTCCCAGTTCCCTGTTCTTCATTTCCACCGAAGAGTAGTTAAACTCTACAATGTGTTCAAGTAATACAGCATTGCAGAATCCGTGGGGTAAATCCAGCATCCCCCCCAGACTGTGGGCCATACTGTGTACAAGTCCAAGACTGGCATTTGAAAATGCAAGTCCTGCCAGAAGACTTCCCAGCAGCATATTCTCCCGGGCCTCTCTGTTTTCAGGTTCATTATATGCTGTTTTCAGATTATCACGAATAAGCTCTATTGCCCTCAGAGCATTTATATCAGTAACAGGAGAACTGGCATTAGACATAAATGCTTCTATAGCATGAGACAGGGCATCCATTCCAGTAGTTGCAGTTAAATATGGTGGCATCGTTACAGTTGTCTGTGGATCAATAAGAGCCAGATCCGGCACAACACCTTTACTGATTATTGCCATTTTATTCTTCTGCTTCACACTGTTAATTATTGCAAACTGTGACACTTCAGCAGCTGTACCTGCAGTAGTAGGTATGCATATAAGAGGTGGAGATGGTACTACCACTTTATCTACTCCTTCCAGCTCATTTACCTCAACCTCATTGGACCATGAAGCACCAACCCCCTTTGCCAGGTCCATCGGGCTTCCTCCCCCAACAGCAACTATCATGTCACACTCTTCTTTTTTGTATAGTTCAACCCCTTTCATAACTTCAGAATCCCTGGGGTTGGGGGTCACATCTGTATAACGAACATAACTTATACCTTTATCTCTTAACTGCTTTTCAACAACACCACACCACCCTGCTGCCACAACCCCTTCATCAGATACAAGCAGGATTTTTTCACCACCAAAACTGCCTACATATCTCCCTATATAGTTAATAACACCTGTTCCGAAAAGAAATTCCGGTGCAAGAAATTTTCTTATTCCATATTTATAATCACCAGAGTTTTTGACACTTGAACTCATACCTGTTCCTCTGCAAAATAAGATCAGTTTTATATACTTTAAATAAATATAATAAGAACATGTTTTTGTCATAATTAAAGATGATATTTTAAAAACAGACGATCACAGACAAAGGATTTCACTTATCTGATGTTTCCCGTAATTAAGAATAGTGCAGAGCAAGTTTCATAAATAACTGTTAGTTAGTGTATGTCCTTGTGGGTCTGTATTAGTCCGTGTGAAAATTACAATTTTTCCAGAACTGAGATTATTAAGGGAATTAACTTTGAAAAGACGCCCCTTTAAGGGCGCCTTTTTATTGAATATTCTGATTAGTTGAATTTAATTTTAAATCTTTCAGGATCTGCAAATCCTTTTTTTACTACTTTTGAACCTTTAAAAAGTGCCCATCCGGGAACTCTTCTCTGATAACGTTTTGTCATCTCCCAGGTTTCCATAGCACTATTTGTGAGGAAAAGCCATACGATCTTTTTCTGATTCCATGGATTAGGAATAGTCAACAGAAGACCATCTTCTGAATCACCATAAACTTTACCTTTCCATTCGAACCAGTTACGTCCTGTTTTTACACCGGCCTTTTTACAGATCTCTGCAGCCAGACTATTATCCTCTACTCCACCAAGTACCATAAGATCTGAAGTTTTAAGCATTTCAGCTGTTACTTCACTATCTTTAACAACCGGAGGCAGAATCTCAGCAAAAGCATCTCCAAGAGTCTCCTGATATCTGAAGGCCATCTCTCTGTTGGCTTCAATCTGCCTGCCAGTTCCGTAAGTAATAAGAGTTGTGTGGAAATTATCACTGAAATTTGAGAAGAGATAGTAGTTCTTTCTCTCTACAGGTATATCATTTCCAGCATTGAAAACAATTCCTGAAGGTCTCTTTTTGAGTTCAAAAACCTTCTCTGTAACAGAGCCTTTTACTTCAATTTTTTCAAAAACAGACTTCTTATCATTTACTATCTTAAGAGTAGTTACAAAGTTCCATGGATTCTTCTGATCAACTTTTACTTTAAGTTTCCACTTATCACCACTCTTCTCTACAGATGCAGATACTTCAGGCGCAGGTAGTTCAGTAGCATTGATCCACTGTTTTACTATATTACGAGCCTCTTTACCAAGCACTTTACCGGCAATTGAAATTATCTGACTGTTTTTTACAGGTTTTTTTGCGTATTTTGTATGGATACTACTCATAAATTTACTGAATTTATTGTTTCCATATTTCAGTCTCAGCTGGTGGAGCAGATAAGTTCCCATAACACGTGGAATTCTGTAATGGTTATATCTGTCATATACTACCTTAGCTTTTGAAGGAGTTACCATAGCTTCCCTGTCACGTACATAGAGAAGTGAAGCATTCATACCTCCCAGAGTTTCATACATTCTCTGAGCCGCTTTTTTAGTGGAACCAGGCATATAATTGAGAATTCTCCAGTACCCTGCTGTTGAGCTTACAAACCAGTTTTCTGCGGGAGTTGCGGAGTATACTGTTTTTCTCCACAGTTTCTTTTTATCAAATGAGTAGAACTCTTTAACTTTTGAAAGATCTGTTCCTCTTTTAGCAGCTGCAACACTCTTTTTCTTCAGAGCTTTTATCTTTTCTGCCACAAATACAGGACTTGCAACTGAGTAACCCAGTGAAAGGTGAGGAACTGCTTCCGGTTTATTTCTTATTCTTCCACCTGGATATTTACTTCTCAGAGTAACTTTTCCTGAATGAGCAAGAAATACCATATTCTTAGCCATCTCTGTATTGGTAATTTTACCATCACAGGCATGAGGTCTGTTAATAGGAGAAGAAGCCCACAGATTGACACCGGTTATCTCGTCAATTTTGCCGCCGTGTTTTTTAAAGAATTCATTAAAAGCGATATCTCTGTTCCAGGGACTGAAAACCAGATCGTGAGGAGCATCGTCACGATTTACAAGATACTCCTTTTTAACCTCATCATTTTTGTTGTTGTTATTACTCCAGTAGAACCCTTTAAAGCCTGCAGGAAAATCATTTTTAGTGCTTCTCCACAGGTGAGTCTTATATGTTCCAAGAAGGAATATTGCTGTTTCATTTGTTTTCGCATCCCCAATAAGCCAGTCATTTGTATACATACCGTTATTGGATTTACCCAGAATCTTCACAACATCATCAATACTGTTTGAGTACTGAGCTGCTCTTCTTATTCTTGAAGCCATAGCCATTCCGTTTATATTGAATGGAGTCTGGGAAACTGTTGTTTCTCCAATCATTATTCCTGCACTGTTCAGATAAAAATCAGCACCTGAGTGAATTCCACCAGGATATGTGTGATAAACAAGTCTGTTACCTTTTTCAGGCTGAACATCGCAGATTACATTCCAGTGAATACCGGTGTATCCGCCCCACATGAAGATCTGACCAAAAACGATGCCACCATCTTTAGTAGCAGGTCCGTTTGCAAGAAACGCAGAACACTTGTGCTGATCTACCGGAATATCCATCTCCTCTTCAGCTGAAAGAAAACTTTTACCTGAAAGAGGGTGAGCTGTTTTTCTCATAGCTCCGGCAGCATAATCTGAATCTATAGCAGCATTCAGAGCTACAATATCAAGAAGCTCCGGTGTTCTTCCATATATTTTTACACCTTTTTTTGCAGCGCCATCTGCAATACCTTTCATCTCTTCCAGATACTCAGTGTGAAATTTTCTCAGAAAAACCATATCTGCAATTGTTTTTCTCTTATACCAGCCTCTTGCAGGATCTTTACTGTTCTCACCATAAGCAAGTTTTCTTATATATGATGTAATCTCTTCAGCTACCAGATAACCATACTGATAACCTCTTTTATATGGAGAGCCTTCAATATGTACAAATATCCATCCACGATCGTCGTATCTGAACCCCTTATCACACCACTTTACAGTTTCCATAGGAACCAGTTTTGTTATATCATCAACCTTCTCCACTTTCACTGAATCAAACCACACTTTACCTTTTGCAGTACCATTAAATCCTGCACTGAGCTCAACACGATCGCTGCCTCTTGTAGCAATAAAGTAGTGTTCAATACTCTTCCATTCAGTTGTACCACCAACAGTGGCAGAGTGATTAGTAAAAGGAAAAGATTCCATTCTTATTACTGCAGGAGCAGAAGTAGGATAGATTTCTGTCTTCCCTGTTACAAGGTTCTGACTTTTTACCTTGCAGGACAACCTGTAGAGGTGACCTACTTTAAGGTTCATCTTTGAAGACTGAGCAGTTATCCGGCCCCAGTTCTTCAGTTCATAACCCAGACATTTTCCTTCACTTCCTGCAACTTCAACCGCACCATACATACTACCTTTTCCGGTAGTCTTTACAGTCCAGCCTGTTGGATTACTACTACCATCTGTATTAGTAAATCCAGCGTTGGTTAGTTTCACATTATAAACTTTTCCCTTCTCTGCACTAAGAGTGAGGAAAAATAGCATCAAAAAAGCGAATAGTGCAAATTTTCCAGCCATGGAATTCTCCTGTTAAGATTTTATTTAAAGTAACAAATTGATTACGTGTAATTCAATGATTTGGTTTTTAAAAAAAACTACATGCCGGGATTCCGGCATGCAGTATGTATCTGAAACTATTTCAGGCATCTCACTTATAAGTCTTCCGGCATTGCCATATTTCTCTACAAACCAGAGAATATATCTTATATCAACACCGATAGATCTACTGTAATCTTTATCCCAGGCATAATCGTTAATTGTAGCTCTGTAAAAAAAAAAAAAAAAACTCTGTCAAAGTTGAGTCCGATGAGTTCACCTTTTGCATTCAGTACAGGACTACCGGAATTACCACCTGTAGTATCCATATCATAAAGGAAAGCCACTGGAACATCTTTCAGGTCAGGGTGAGAGTATCTTCCATAATCTCTGTTTTTAACCAGAGTTTTAAGTTTTTCCGGTGCATTGAAGGGGTGCTTACCTGTATCTTTCTCCACAATACCTGAGATTGTTGTGAAAGGCTTATGATAAACCGCATCTTTTGGTGAATATCCCTTAATTCTTCCCCATGTAAGTCTCAGAGTGCTGTTGGCATCAGGAATAAATGATTTACCACTGAATTTCATTCTTACATTAACAAGTTCTGACATTAACTCATCAAGAATACCTTTGTTTTTATTATCACTCTCTTCTTTAGCTTTAACAACCGGATAGAGGGCTATAGCTAGTTTAACAAAAGGATCTGTTGATTTTCTGAGCTCTTTTCTCTTCATTTTGAACAGAGCTTTCATCTTTTCAGGACTCTTAAGTTCAGTTTTACTATAAATTTCATCAACAAATTTCTTAATTGCAGCTTCAGGTTCTCCGCCGTATTTTTTAACAATATCATCAACTACAGAGATGCGTTTTTTCCCTTCAAGTTTAGCTGCTCTCAACAGAAGGTTACCAAAGATCACCTTTTCTGCTGGTTCATAGAAATTTCTCAGACCTCTCAGTACTCTTGCACTGGTTCTTCTGAAATTTCTTTTCATATATGCATATTTTCTGTCTGTATCTTTTTTTCGGATCTCAATTGACGCCTCATAAGCTGTAAAAGCACCACCCAGAAGAGATGAGCCTCTGAAGATATAACGCATTAACTGATCATAATGGAACTCATCTTCTCTGTTTTTGTAGTACTCATCAATACTACTCATCAGGTTACCAGCTCTCTCTTTTAATTCAGGTTTTGAATTTATATACTCAACAAGTTTTCTCTCTTCACTACGTCTCTTTTCTGTAATTCCGAGTTTACCAAGGCCTTCAAGTTTACCTTTATAGTTTTTCATAACATTCCAGAGACCTTTAAGTGATGGAGCCAGTTTAATAGCTACTGTTCTGTCTTTTTCACTCATTTTCTCAAGAACTGAAATCCACCATCCATAAAGTTCAACAACATAAGGCATTCTCAGATTCTCTTCGTAATTCAGGAAAGCTGCAGATCTATGTCTGTAAGTTCTTCCCGGATATCCCAGAATAAATGCGAAATCTCCCTCTTTTGTACCTTCAGCAGCAACTCTCAAATGCCTTTTAGGTTTATATGGAACATTGGCTTTTGAATATGATGCAGGTTTTCCGTTTTTACCTACATAAGCTCTCATAAATGTGAAATCTCCAGTATGTCTGGGCCACATCCAGTTATCTTCTTCCCCGCCATATTCTCCTACAGATCTTGGAGGAGCATACACAAGTCTTATATCTTTAAGATATGTTGATATGAACAGAACATATGTTCTGCCAATAAACATTTCTGAAACATTAGCTCTCTTTCCGGGATTCTTCTTTTCTGCTTTAAGAACAATCTTCTTTATCTGTTTCTTAATAGCTTTTGTTCTCTGAGCATGAGTCATACCTTTCTTTACAACTTTAAGAACCTGTTTTGATACATCTTTGTAAGATTCAGTAATTCTTACAGTATATCCCTTTGCAGGAATTTCATCACCCATAGCTGAAGCAATGAAACCGTGCTTCATATAATCATCCTTTTTTGTTGTTGCTCCCTGAATACCTCTGAAAGCACAGTGATAGTTTGTCAGAATAAGACCATTACCTGAAACAAATGATGCTGTACATCCACTCAGGTTAATGATTCCATCCATCAGACTTACACCCTGTGGATTGTAGAGTTCAACTGGTTTTATCTGAAAACCTTTCTCTTTGAGATTCAGTTTATTAATCTCACTGAGAGGATACATTCCTTCATCCCCTCTGAGAGGTAACATAGTTAGTACAATAAGCAGAAGAAAACCGCTTAATAATTTCATAAAAGCCTCCTTAATTATAATCCAGTGTACATAATCAGATTTAAGCAGTCAATCAGAAAGATTATAAATATGTGAGTTACCTGCAGGTAGCAACTACTCATCAGGAATCAGTTGGAATACCTGCATACCTATCCTCAGAAATGGAGTTATATATGAATTTTTTCTACTCACTCAGAATCCATTTTATGAATCAGAAATCCTGCACAACATTATGAATTGAACAAACTGAAGAGAAGATAAAAAACGGGAAATTTGAACACCATTTGAAATTGATTTTTTAATTTCCCTTTGCTATACTACTTCCGTATCATGGAAAGTGTAATCAATAATCTGATTCAGAACCAGCACGTCCGTCTGGGTGCTATAATTGTTGCAGTAATAATTGCCCTTAAACTCCTATGGGAGTTGCTTAAGGTATCCAAAGTAGTAAAAAATACAGACAAGTCACCTCTTGGTGCTCTGTACTCACTACTGTTTAAAAAATCGTACATTATCAAACAGGCCAGAAGATCAATAAAACAGAAAGATTACCTCAAAGCCGGTTTACTTTACGAAGAGATAGGTAATTACTCAAAAGCTCTGGAAATTTATAACGATGGCCAGGAATACGATCAGGCAGGTGAACTGTTTGAGAAGCTTAAAAATGATAATAAAGCGATAGAGAACTACAAAAAAAGCGGAAACATTGACAAGATCATTGAACTCTACCTGAAACATAACAATTTTGAAGCAGCCGGCATTATCCTTGAAGATAATAACAGATCAAAAGAGGCAGCGGAGATATATTTTAAACATGGGCAGTTTAATAAAGCTGCTCTGATTTTTGAGAAAAAAGGCTTTTATCGTAAAGCTGGCTATATCTATGAGAAAGCCGGTAATTTCAAAAAGGCTGCACAGAATTTCGAAAACTGGTTTCTTGCAAATGCAGATACAGCTGTGGGTTTTCAGAGGAATCCCAAACTTGATGCAGATCTGCATAAAGCAGTTGAGTTGTACGTCAGACTTGGAGAGTACAAACATGCCTACGATCTGCTTCTGAAGAACAATGATTTTGAAAAGGCTGCAGAAATAGCTCTGAAACTGGAGCAGTACGATGAAGCAGCTCAGCTGTATGAGAAAGCACAGAATCTTACTGAAGCAGCTAAAATTTATGAAAAAAATGGTAAAAAGGATCTTGCCTGTCAGTTAAGAGGTGAGCACGCACTTGCACAGGGGAATACCCCGGAAGCTGCGGAATGGCTGCTTAAAGGAAAAGATTATACAAGAGCAGCTGAATTATTTGAGTGGAACAGTAGCTACGATAAAGCCGCCTACTGCTACTTCATGAACCAGAATTACATATCTGCAGCAGATAACTATCTCAAAGTAAATAATGAAGAAGAAGCCTGCAAAATGTACGAACTGGGCAGAGAGTGGAAAACTGCAGCTGATCTCTCATTTAAACACGATAAATTCCAGAAAGCCGGTGAACTTTATGAGAAATCTGAACTCTTCCATCAGGCAGGGATTTCATTTTTAAGAATAGAAGATCTCAAAAGAGCTCTTTCAAACTTTCAGAAAGTTAAAAAAGATGATCCCGAATATAACTCAGCTATCTCACATATGGCTGAAATTTTCCTTAAGAACCGTAAACCTCAGCTTGTTATTGAGAAAATAGGTCAGCTTCTTAATGAATCCCCTCTTAACAAGCAGAATATAGACTGGTACTACCTTCTTGGCCAGGCTCATGAAAATGCCGGCAACTATAAAGATGCTCACTCCATCTACCAGAGAATCCTTACAGAGAACTATTCATATAAAGATATACACCAGAGAATAAAAGCTGTTGAAAGCCTCATAGCCAAATTCCGCGAAATGGATATGGTTTCTGAAGAAACTGATCATCGCTACAAAATACTGAAAAAAGTTGGCGAAGGTGGAATGGGAGTTGTTTTCAGAGCCGAAGATACCGTTCTCAAGAGAATTGTAGCTCTGAAAGTCCTCAGTTCAGGTCTCATTAATGATCGCAGAAATCTGGAAAGGTTCTACTCTGAAGCAAGATCAACAGCTTCTCTTTCACATGCCAATATCGTTACGGTATATGATGTTGGCCAGTTGAATGGAGACTATTTCATTTCCATGGAGTTCATAGAAGGTGAAAACTTCATGACTCTCATAAGAAAACAGAAGGGCTTCACAATACCTCAGATTATTTTTATTGCAATAAAGATTTTTAAAGCACTGAACTATTCCCACAAACAGGGAGTTGTTCATAGAGATATAAAACCTCACAACATAATGATCACAAGACAGAAAGAGATTAAAATAATGGACTTTGGTCTTGCAATCATAAGAGGTGATGGTAAAAACAGCGAAACCGGAATAATTACAGGTACTCCCCTATTATATGTCACCAGAACAGATACAGGGAGTGAAAATAGATCACAGAACTGATATCTACTCTGCAGGAGTTACTCTGTTCCATCTCGTAACAGGTCAGGTGCCATTTAAAGGTGAAAATGTATTCCACCAGCATCTGTTTGAGCCTCCCCCTGCACTGGAAAAATTCAGAAAAGATGTGCCTCCCCAGCTCCTCTCAATTATCTACAAATGTATGGAAAAAAAGAGAGAGAATCGTTTTCCACAGCGCTCAGGAAGTACTTCATGCAATAAAACAGATTGGCTGACAATATGCCCAGATTACTTCAACTGCTACTTCTCTTTGGCCTGATATATTTTCTCTATAAAGTTTTATGGCAAAAAAAGAGTAAACCTGGTACAATTCCTGCCAGTGAATCAACAGAACCAATGGTGAAGGATCCTTCATGCGGCACCTTCATTCCCAAATCCCAGAGTATCGAATTAATACATAAAGGCCAGACACATTTCTTCTGCTCCTCAAAATGCAGAAAAGAGTTCCTTAAGAAGAATAAGTAGGCAATAAAAAGATCAGATTTACCAACCCCAGATAAGTTTATTGGACTGACACCGACTTACACCAATTAACACGGACTGCAAAACAATCCATCTTTCATTCAAAAAAAGCTTGAAGCGCACCTGTTCATTACTAATTCTGAAATATTAGCAATAGCCGGTTGGTGTTAATCCGTAACAGTCCGCGTTAGTCATCCGGGTTCATTACCAGAACCCAACGTAGCTCTGAGCAGATAAGATTTTTTCTACTTCTTCAGATATTTTTTAAAAGCCTCAGTCATAGCGACTTTGAATTTCCCATTGTCCCTGTAGATCATGTAGACAGTAAGCTTATTCTTTTCAGCTATCTTCAAACCTTTTTCAACCCCCAGAACATCCAGAGCTGTTGCCCATGCATCTGCATGCATGCAGGATTTATGAAGCACCGAAACTGAAGCCAGAGTATGTTTTATAGGATAACCTGTTAACGGATCAATTATATGAGAAAATCTCACACCATCTTTTTCAAAATAGTTGTGATAATCACCGGAAGTTGCCATAGACATGTTTCCCGGAGCTATAATTTCCTGAACACCGGCTCTTTCGCTTGAAGGAACTGCAATACCTACATGCCACTTCTTATTACCAGGCTTTTTACCATAAACTCTGTTCTCACCACCAATGTCAACCAGATAGCTACTGACGCCCCTCTTTTCAAGAAGTTCACTTACGACATCCACACCATATCCTTTTGCAATAGAAGAGAGATTGCAGTAAATAGATGGAATTGTCTTTTTAATTGCTCCATCTTTTACTTCAAGAAAACGACTGCCAATTACTTTAAGAAGACTGTCTATTTCTTCTTCAGGAGGGATTTTTCTGGTCATAGGATCTTTACCAAACCCCCACAGTCTGATTAAAGGCCCAACAGTTATATCAAATGCCCCACCGCTTTTTTCATGAATATCAAGGGCTATCCGAAACAGGTCAGAGGTTCTCTTTTCTACCTCAAACCAGTCGGTGTTTTTATAATCATTAAATCTGCTTATTTCTGAATCTTTAATAAATACAGACATCGTCTGATTAAGACCTGCAAGAATTCTCTTTATCTCACTCTTAATTTCAGGGATACTGTTTTTTTTATCTGCACTATACCACTTAACTGTATAAGTGGTGCCCATTGTGAATCCTCTTACTACTTTCTGTTCTTTTCCATCTCCTGAATTACAGGATAGAACTGTAAGTATAAGAATAGTAAATATAAGTCTGATTTTTAAAGACAACATTTCCCCCCGGCAGCCAGGGATTTATCTGCTTAACTCCAGATTTTACCTAACTTATCAAGAGCTTCATTTGAATATTTACGGAAAAGAATTTCCCACTCTCTTGATCCTTCAGGTATGCTCTTCTTCTGAGCTGTAATCTTTGCCCTGGCTTCCTCTTCTATCTGACTGTATAACTTAAGCTCATCCATAATTATATGGTATATTTTAAACCTGAGATCTCCCAACTCGCCGTTATAGTCAGCCTCTTCATGATCTTTAATATGATTTATTATCAGCTTCGTCATATAATTGACTTTATTTCTTGAAAGTTTAAGGCTCATAAGACTATGTTCTCCTCATCAGCAAGACGACTCTTAATCATCTTGTACATCTCAAAGTAATCTATGTTTGCACTTCTGATTTCATTAAACTTCTCTTTCAGAATCTCTTTAACTCTTGCATCAAGATCATCTTCTCTCTGTAACTCCTGAGCAATTAAATGCTCAATTTCCTGCATAAGTCTTTCACGATCATCAGTTATAAGGACCTCTTCTTTAAGTAAGCCATTAACTATCGAAAACGACATATGCTCTATCTGCTGTTTATTGAGTCTCATGTTGTTATTTATACCAAATAACCGCTCAAAAATCAATAAATTGGTATTGTTTATGTGTATACTGATCATCAATACCACTGTTCTGATATGTAGTTAAAATAACGCAAAAGCTTGACAAAAAGAGGTTTTTGGTATAAATTGACTTTTTTTATTATGAGGTAGAGCAATGAAATTGAACAATAAGAACAAGACTTTTATCCCAAAAAAAGATGAAATTGAACGCAAATGGTGGGTAGTTGATGCAGAAGATCTGGTACTTGGTAGACTTTCTACCGAAGTAGCAAACATTCTGAGAGGAAAAAACAAACCTAACTACACTCCTTTTTTTGACACTGGTGATTTCGTAATCGTTATTAATGCAGAGAAAATCAAACTAACTGGTGCAAAAGCAGAACAGAAAATGTACTATCGCCATTCAGGTTACATGGGCGGTATCAAAGAAACATCATTCGAAACAATGATTGAGAGATATCCTGACAGAGTTATTCTTCACGCTGTTAAGGGTATGCTTCCAAAAAACAAACTTAACAGAAAGATATTAAAAAAACTTAAAGTATATAAGGGCACTGAGCATCTTCATAAAGCTCAGAATCCTGAAAAGCTTGAAATCTAACAGGAGGACTTAGTGAGTATCGTACAGTACTACGGAACTGGTAGAAGAAAAACCAGTATAGCCCGTGTCTATCTGAGACCGGGAAATGGCAACGTTAAACTCGTTGTAAACAAAAGAGCAAGGGTCTTTAATGACTATTTTCCACTGAAAATGCATAAACTGACCATTTACAAACCTCTTACTTTAACAAACACCAACGACAACTTTGATATCCTTATCAATATTTGTAGTGGAGGTGTTGCAGCGCAGGCTGATGCTATTCAACTTGGTATTTCAAGAGCACTTCTTGAATACAATGCAGAACTGAGACCAGTATTAAAGAAAGCAGGACTTCTGACACGTGATGCAAGAGAGAAAGAAAGTAAGAAATACGGTCTTCTCAAAGCGAGAAAAGCGTCACAGTATCATAAAAGGTAAAGGTGGATTATCATGGTTACAGTTAATATGCGCGAAATGCTTGAAGCAGGTGTACACTTTGGCCATCAGGTAAGAAGATGGAATCCAAAGATGAAACCTTACATTTATGGTAAGAAGAACGGAATCTATATCATTAACCTTCAGACATCAATCGAGATGTTTAAAGACGCTCTGAACTATACAACTGATGTTGTTGCTTCCGGTAAGGATGCTCTCATAGTCGGTACTAAAAAACAGGCTCAGGCAATCATTGAAGAAGTTGGTGAAAATACAGGCATGCACTATGTGCACAAAAGATGGCTTGGTGGTCTTCTGACAAACTTCTCTATGATTCGTAAGAGCATAGATAAACTCATCGATCTTGATGAGATGAAAAAAGACGGACGCTGGGATGTTAAACCTAAAAAAGAGCAGTCAAGACTTGAAAAGGTTTACAAAAAACTTCAGAAGAACCTCTGGGGTATGAGACATATTAAATCTCTTCCTGGTGTTATCATCATTATCGATTCAACTTATGAAGATATTGCTGTTTACGAAGCAAGAAAACTCAATATCCCTATAGTTGGTATCGTTGATACAAACGCAGATCCTGAAGTTATCGATTATCCTGTTCCAGGTAACGATGATGCTATCAGATCTATTAAACTCTTTGCTTCTAAATTTGGTGAAGCTGTTAAACTTGGAAATGACAAAAGAGAAGCTGCAAAAATAGAAAAACTCGACAATGCTGAAGAAGCAAAAGCTAATACTGAAGAGACAAAAGAAGCTGCAGCAAAAAAGGAGAATGAATAATGGCAGTTGATATGGCGCTTGTAAAAAAGCTCAGAGAACAGACTGGTATTGCTATTCTTGAATGTAAGAAAGCAATGGAAGCTGCTGAAAACGATTTTGAAAAAGCTGAAGAAATCCTTAGAAAAAAGGGTTTTGAAAAAGCTAAAAAGAAAGCTTCAAGATCAGCAAACGATGGTATCATTGCTATTCAGACTTCTGAAAACAGCTGCGTTATGGTTGAAGTTAACTGCGAAACAGACTTTGTTGCTAAAAACGAAGATTTCGTAGCTATTGCTAAAGATGTTGCAGCTCAGATTTCTGCCAACAATGTTGAAGATAACGATGTTGAAAAACTTCTTGCTCAGCCTTCACTTAAAGATGCTGAAGCGACTGTTGAAAAACAGCTTGCAGAAGCTATCCATAAAATGGGTGAAAATATTGTTGTAAAGAGATTCAAAACTATCAAAGCTGAAGCTCCTTCATTCTTCGGTACATATGTTCACACTAATGGTAAAATTGGTGTTGGCGTTGAGTTCGGCGGAAACGGTGAATCAGATGAAGCAAAAGCTATGGCTAAGGATGTTGCAATGCAGGTTGCAGCAATGAATCCTCTATATCTTGATGAAACATCAGTTCCTCAGGACGCTATCGAAAAAGAAAAAGATATCTTCAGAGAACAGATGAAAAACAGTGGCAAACCTGAAAACGTAATTGAAAAAATCGTTGAAGGTAAAATTGGAAAATTCTATTCCGAAAACTGCCTCGTAAATCAGAAATTCTTCAAAAACGATAAAATGTCCATCATGGATCTTGTAAAAGAAACTGCTGCAAAAGCAGGTACTGAATTTACAGTAAGAAGCTTTACAAGATTTGTTGTTGGAGAAGAAAACTAATTATGAATAGCTCCCCTGCGCCTCTGTACAAACGAATTTTATTAAAAATCAGCGGAGAAGCCCTGCAGGGGGCAAACAATTTTGGCATTAGCCATGAAGTTATTAGTGGACTTGCTGAAGAGATTAAGCAGGTCCATGATCTTGGGGTTGAGATAGCAATAGTTACCGGCGGAGGTAATTTCTTCAGAGGCATCAGAGCTTCTGAAATAGGCATAGATCGTGCAAATGCAGATTATATGGGCATGCTTGCCACAGTTCTCAACGGAATTGCCCTTCGGGATTCCCTCGAAAAAACAGGCCTTCAAACCAGACTGGTATCAGCTCTTGAAATCAATAAAGTTGCAGAACCTTATGTACGCAGACGCGCTATGAGGCATCTTGAAGAGAACAGAATAGTTATCTTCAGTGCAGGAACAGGGAATCCTTTCTTTACCACCGATACAGCCGCTGCTCTCAGAGCTATTGAAATCGATGCAGATATATTCCTGAAAGCAACTATGGTTGATGGAGTATTTAATGCAGATCCCAAGAAAGTAGAAACCGCTGTTAAATATGATTCTATCTCTTACAGTGAAGTTATTGAGAAAGATCTTAAAGTAATGGATCATTCTGCAATAATACTGTGTAAAGAGAATGAAATGAAAATAAAAGCCTTTAATCTTACAATTACAGGCAATATATATAGAGCTATTACTGATAAAAAACTTGGCACAACAATAGAGTGAGGAAAACATGTTAAAAGAATCACTAAGTGAACTTAAAACCAAACTTAAAAACCTTGAAGAATCTTACAAAAAAGAGATTTCAAAACTGAGAACCGGCAGAGCTTCTGCTTCAATGCTTGATAATGTTATGGTGGAATATTATGGCACCCCGACTCCTATCAGCCAGGTTGCGACAATCTCTGTTCCTGAAGCAAGTCTTATAGTTGTTCAGCCATGGGACGCTAAACTTATTGTTGAAATTGAGAAAGCAATAAGAAACGCAAACATTGGCCTTAACCCTGTTTCAGATGGTAAGCTGGTACGTCTTCCTGTTCCTCCTCTGGATGAAGAGAGAAGAAAAGATATCGTTAAAACTCTGAAGAAGTACACTGAAGAGCGTAAAACCGGAGTCAGAAACCTGAGAAGGGACTACAGAGATCTTGCAAAAACAATGCAGGAAGATAAAGAAATCTCTGAAGATGATGAAAAGAGATTTTACGACGATGTTCAGAAAGTAATCGATGCTCAGGTTAAAGCACTCGATGAAATTGCCAAAGGCAGAGAAAAAATTATAATGGAAGATTAGTTTTAATCTTCTGTTATTCCCAATAAAACAACATATTTAAATGAAGCCCTTTTCAGGGCTTCAGAATTCACCTTTCTTCAATTTATCATTAAGCTCTTTTATGACCCCGGAAGTATTTTCCTGAAATTCCCGAACCATTGCTACGTTTCTGATCTCTATTCCGTTAAGCTCTTTAATTGTTTCCATATTGAGACCACCTATAGCCACAAAAGGAATCTTTATTTTTTCAGAAACAGCTTTTACAGTTTCCACACCGATATTAATATAGTCCTTTTTGGTTGGTGTTTTAAAAACCGGGCCAATTCCTATATAATCAGCACCCTCTTTTTCAGCTTTTACGGCCTGTTCAATGGAGTGGGTTGAAATTCCTATAATAAAGCCCTCAGGAACCATTGAAGCAGCTTCTCTGACAGGTATATCGTCCTGACCGAGATGTACACCATCTGCACCTGTTATTAGAGCAATATCGATGTAATCATTTACAATAAAAAGCGCACCATACCTGGCTGTAATCTCTCTTATTTTATGGGAGTTAGCCAGCAGCTCTTTACGGGATGATTTTTTATCCCTGTACTGAACGACCTTTGCGCCTCCTTTACAGGCCTCTTCTGCAAGTCTGCAGTGATCCTCGCTGGTTATTACATAAGCTCCGAACTCATCTTCCGTAATCTTTCTTCTTCCAGCTTCTGAAAAAGCTTTCCTGATCATCTTAAGATGACTTTCGAATGCTATCTCAGGTAGTGCATCAGGACTAAACCATCCGCAATCCACGCTATCATCTCCGGCTTCTGCTTTACCCTTGAAGTTTTTCAGTACAAATCCTGTAAGCAGAACATTTTTATATGTAGGATTAGGACTAAGACACACTTTCAGAAGATGATCTATTTCACACTCAAGGTGGGTTTCCTCTTTTACCTCTCTGAGGCAGCCCTTTTCCGGCTCCTCATCAATTTCAAGAAAACCTCCGGGGAGGCACCATTTACCTTTTTGTGGTTCCACTCCCCTTTTAACAAGCAACACTTTGCCGGAATCTATAATAACCCCTGCTGTTGCAGGTACAGGGTTTGAATAGAAAACCGTACTACATGAACTGCAATAGTCCCTTTCCCGGTTTTCGCTTATCTGTTTATCCAGTTTTGCTCCACATTCAGAGCAGTAAGTTCTTTTCATTTAATCTGACCTTCTATTTAATACTTTTGGTAAAAATCCTTCTTTTCTTATGCAGTACAGGATTGAAGTGTTTCCACTGTGCATGTACATTGGTGTTGGTTTCCAGTTCTACATTTGATTCTGAGTGCTGGAATCCCATTCTCAAAGCATCCTTAGCAATATCAACTACCATAATAAGATCAACACCTTTGCCTCTGTACTCTTCTTTTACTCCTGCAAGGTAGAAGTCAAGAATTTCTCTCTCTTTCAATCCTTTTAAGATATGGTACCAGCCAAAAGGAAATAGCTTTCCACGGGCTCTCTGCATAGCTCTGGATAAAGAAGGCATCGTAATCATAAATCCAATGATCTCTCCCTCTTCATTCTGTACAACCTTAATAAGTTCGATATTAACAAAACTGAAATATTTCTTTATATAATACTGAATAACTTTGTCAGATGCAGGAACAGAACCATATATCTCTTCAAATGACTCTTCCATAAGCTTCATAATACTACCGGCATGTTTCATCAGCTCTTTTCTGCTATTGAACTTTAGTAGTTTGAATTTCCCACGCTCTTTTACTCTTTCTGCAAGTTTTGGTAACTTCTCGGGTATACCGGTTTCATGAGGAACTGTTCCTTTAAATTCGAAATAGTCTATCTCTTTTTCAAAACCGTATTTTTCTGTTATCACAGGGTAGTAAGGATGAGTATAAAGCATTGCAATGGTACCTAACTGATCAAAACCTTCAATAAGCATACCTGAAGGATCCATATCGGAAAACCCGTGAGGGCCGGTCATGGTTTCCATACCAACACTTCTGCCCCAGTCAGCTACAGCATTATACAGAGCATCTCCAACCTCCTGATCATCAATCATTTCAATCCAGCCGAATCTGATATTTTTTGTCTCAAACTTATCATTGGCAAGATGACTCAGAATACCAGCAATTCTTCCTACAGGCTCACCATCTCTATATGCCATGAAGAGCCTGCAGTCTGCCCCTTCAAATGAAGGATTCTTCTCAGAATCGAAAGTATCCATATCATCCATGATCAGAGGAGGAACCCAGAATTCATTACCTTTGTACAGACGGAACGGGAATTTCACAAACTCTTTGCGTTCCCCTCTTGTTTTAACTTCTCTAATTTCTATTGACATAATTATTCCTCCCTGAATCTTTTTTCTATAATAAATGTAACAGGACCATTATTTACAGATTCTATACTCATATGTGATCCAAAAACACCATTTTTAACAACTACGTACTTACCGAGTAATTCAAGAAAACTATTGTACATAACAAGAGCTTTATCGGGACTCTCTGCATTACCAAAATCCGGCCTTCTGCCATTTTTTACTATTGAAGCCAGAGTAAATTGGGAAACCGAAAGAATCTCTCCATTAATATCTGTAACACTAAGGTTCATCCGGTCATTACTATCGGCAAAGATCCTGTAACCAGCTATCTTATCTGCCATGTACTTAAGTTCTCTGTCAGTATCTCCCTTCTCTATTCCAACATATATAAGAAGGCCATTATCTATTTTAGACACAACTTCATTATCCACTGATACTGAAGCTCTATCCACTCTCTGTATAACTACTCTCAACTTTTTTCCTCTTCAAAAATATATTAATGATATATTTTTTATTATAATACCTGCCAGTGTTTATAACAAGTTGGTAAAAGCTGACAATGGTGATAGCTACCTGTAGGGTAGGAGCCGTGTTTCCTGCCGATTTATTGTTAATACCATCTTGAAATAAACAATACAATGGCACTGTTTTGAAAACGCCTTTGTTAGCCAGTTTATATCAGTGTTAGTCACTGTTTGTCTGCACAAATATCTCCTAAACTATTTTATCTCTTCGATTTCGGATTTCAGAAGCATTTCTCTGGTTATTCTCTGTTTAAGTATTTCAGAAGAGCTATCTATTATTGCAGATCGTCTCTTTTCCAGTTTTACAGGTAACTCACCTTCTGTTAAATGAAATGTTTCTCCTTTGAGAACAAAAACCACTTTACCCTCTTCTGCAATGAGTTCTATATAATAAGGGTATATTCTTACTCCTGTTCCTACAAGATGTGCCAATCTCTTAAGCCCTGATCTGAGCTTATCCCTGAAAATCACAGCACTCTTCTTTTCTGCGAGAATAAAACACCCACCAAGAGGCTCTCCTGTCCCTTTAAGTAGCCGGCCTCTGTCTGTTATTGAAAAGCGTATATCTGCAGGCCAGCCTTCAGATTTTTCCACTAATTTTTTACTTAAGTCAGATGAACTGGCAGGTACAGCTACTCTGAAATTTTCCTCTACAGCATTCATCAGTTCTGTTTCTACTTTATCAGAGTATGAAAAATCCACTCTTTCAGCCTTAAGAAGTTTAATTTTATCTTTCAGATCTCTTCTGTTAATCTCAGTTTTACTTAAAACTTTTAATGAAGGCAGAACATATAACCACGTCCAGGTTGAAACAACTATTACAGCAATAAGCAGATGTAACCAGAGAGGAACTCTTTTAATGATGTTTTTCATAATTCAACCTCCCCTTCTATAATGTAGAGATTGCCATCTTTTCTTAATTCTGCTACCCCAAGATCACCATCTTCATTAACTCTCACACAGATCTGTTTTAATTTCTCCTCATTCCCGCTTTTATCTGAATATTCAGCTCTGTAACGACAAATACCATTACTATTTTCAGCAACAATACGAAGAGGTCTGAATTTTCCGGCATAATCCCCCTTCAGCAGATTAACAGTCCTTATAAGGCAGTTTACATACTGAAGTGGTTCAGTCAGAAGAAGCTGTTTAAAGAAAAAATTCTCTCTGTTCAGACGGATCTTTCTTATTTCTCCATTTTCATCATTAACAACGGACAGGCTGGTTTTAAGAGACGATATTTCAGAACGTGAACTGTATTTTCTGATTTCCAGCCACAGAGTGCCTCCAATAACTATTATCAGAAAAACTGATACTGATAAGTATCTTAATTTGAGAAACTTTACTGTTTTTTCTTCCACCATTGCTTAAGGATATAACAGTAACCAAATCTTATCAATGAAGGAGAAAGAAACTCCGGCAAAAAACAATTTTCTACCGGAGCCGATTGTTAACAGGGCATACATTAAGTATGACGCGGCTTCAGTAGAAAAGGTTCCTTTACGGTAAAATAAACCTAAGATTCTTTATCTTTACTGTTCTCTTCTTTCTTTCCACTCAGGGATTTTTTAAAGTTCTTAATACCTTCCCCAAGTCCTTTACCCAGTTCCGGTATCTTTTTGCCCCCGAAAAGCAGAGCAACGATTACAAGTATTAAGAGAATTTCCCAGATTCCAAGACTTCCTATCATGATATCTCCCTTATCATTAACAGATTAATGATAAAAAAAAAGGGTCGGCTAAGCGACCCTGATTTATAAAATTTACAACAGATTGATTTCGATTCTATACTCTGCCTCTGGCATCAGCAATAGTCTGATTAAAGAACTTATCAGCTTCAGCCTGAGTTTTTTCTTTCATCTTAACGTTATATACAAGATGTTTCAGAGTTTTGTACTCTTTTGAGTTTTTATTTTCTTTTTTCATTACAACAGCTTCTGCAAGATATGAAATTGCGCTGTCAAGATCTGTATCCTTAATCATAACCGCAAGATTGTATGCAGTTTTAGGATTTTTTCTTTTTGCATATGCTTTTTTCAGATAAATTGCCGCTGTTTTTTTATCTTTGCTTTTTGAATACCAGGCTGCAAGAGTATTTAAAGCTTTGTTTGAAGGTTTTTTTGTTTCATCATCACAAATTACTCTAAGAGCATTGATAGCTTCAGTTTTTCCACCTTTACGGAAAAGTTTATTTGCCGCTGAAAGAATAAGGTTGGAAGATTTTGATGATTTGTCGTATTTGCTGAAAATTTCTACTGCTGTTGCTACAGCTTTTTTCAACATTTCGACATCACTTTTACCTAATTCATAAAGAGCTCTGACTTTAATTCTCAGAGCTGGAACGATATTTTTTTTATCGTATCTCTTTGAGTTATTGTCTGCTGCTTTCATTTCAACAGCCAGATCGTGAAGTTTACCTGCATACTCTACAGATTTGTTCAGATCAAGTTTTGTTGCAAGATATGAGTTTGCAAGCATAAGATAAAGGCTCAGTTTGTTCTTTTTTGGAAGTTTTTCATCTCCAACAAGTTTTTCGCCATTTTCAATTACTTTGTCATACTTCTGCTGATTAAACGCCTGAACAGCACCGTTATAGAGTTCGCTCTGATTCTGGGCCTGTAAACATACTGACCCTAATAGTAGTGCAATAATTATCATTAAAGCCTGGATTTTCATAATGCCTCCTCCAATTACAATATTTGATAATATTCATCATAAGATTTTTCATTATATTGAATTTGCGACTTATTTGTCAAGATTCAGACTGATCAGAACAGGCTGTCCGGCTTTTGACCGACAAATAATCGCAGGCCATTGTGGCCCTGAAATCTCCCGCTGTTTCAATTAATGATAACCTTTTGACAGTATATAATGTATATATAAAAGATTTTTTTTGCAATAATTATTATTTCTCAAAATTATTAAAAAAATATAAAAAAAGAATTTCGAGACAAAATTATCGATTTTGTTTACCTCTACCAGTAAAATTCCATTTTTTTTTTGCTGAAAATTATTTTTTTTGCCTCCAGATACAGTATGCATCATCCCTCTGAAACTGCGTTTTATATTGATTTTTGGGATTTTGTGTGTTACAAACAATTTTAATTGGAGGCACTATATGAAGAAGACTAAATTTAACAAAGCCCATTACCAGTTAGGTGGTAAAATGGTAGATTTCTTCGGCTGGGATCTGCCGATTCAGTATTCAGGTTTAAATGCAGAACACAATGCTGTCAGAACCACCGGCGGTATTTTTGATGTTAGCCACATGGGTGAGGTATTTTTCAGAGGCCCTCAGGCTCTGGATGCAGTTCAGTACCTGACCTCAAACAATGTTGCCAAACTCAAACCCGGCAAAATTCACTATTCAGCACTGGTTACAGAAAAGGGCTGTTTTGTAGACGATTTGCTGGTCTACATGATTTCTGAAACAGAGTTCATGCTTGTTGTAAATGCTGCAAATCTTGACAAGGACTTCAACTGGATGAAAGATAAAGCAGCTGATTACGATGTAGAAATAACAAATGAGAGCGAAGATTACGCTCAGGTGGCAGTTCAGGGTCCTGAATCAGGAAAACTTCTTGCAATGTTTACAGATACAGATCTTGAACCTATGAAATACTATACATTCACAACTGGAAAAGTAGCAGGAATTGATGCAATTATTTCCAGAACAGGTTATACTGGAGAGTACGGCTTTGAAGTATACTTCAAAGGTACAGATGAACAGGCGTCCGACCTTTTCATGGCTCTTGCAGAAAAGGGTAAAGATCTGGGAATTATTCCTGCAGGTCTGGGTGCAAGAGATTCATTGCGTCTTGAAGCAGGTATGGCTCTGTACGGTAATGATATTGATGACTCTCATACAGTACTTGAAGCAGGTCTGGGTTGGATTCTTAAACTGAAGAAAGGTGAATTCATGGGCTGCGAAGTATTGAAAGAGCAGAAAGCAAATGGCGTTAGTCGTAAGCTTTGTGGTTTTGAGTTAACCGGCAGAGGTATTGCACGTCACGGATATCCTGTATTTGTTAATGGTGAAAAGTACAGCGAAGTTACAAGCGGTACAATGACTCCTTATCTGAAGAAATCTATTGGTATGACATATCTGCCAATCGAATCAACAGAACCGGGAACTACATTTGAAATTGAAATCAGAAATAAAAAAGTCGAAGCAAAAGTTGTGGAACTACCGTTCTACAAAGCGGAGAAATAATTGGAGGAAAAAAAATGAAGGATTTAAAATTTACTAAAGAGCACGAATGGGTAAAAGTTGACGGAGATACCGTTACAGTTGGTCTTTCCGATTATGCACAGAAAGAACTGGGTGATGTTGTTTTTGTTGAACTCCCTGCAGTCGGCGATACTCTTGCAAAAGGCGATGCCTGCTCAAACATCGAATCAGTAAAAGCAGTTAGTGATGTATACACTCCTGTTTCAGGCGAAATCACAGAAGCTAATGAAGCACTTGAAGATGCACCTGAAAGTATAAACAACTCCCCTTATGAAGAAGGATGGATTCTGAAAATCAAACTCGATAGTCCTGAAGAGCTTGAAGAGCTGATGGATTACGACGCATATCAGAAATATCTGGAAGAAATCTAGGAGCAGGAAATGAACTATTTTCCTCTGACACCTTCCGATAAGGAAGAGATGAAGAATACTATCGGTATTCAGGATGTTAAAGAATTATTTAATGATATTCCTGCAAACCGCCGGTATTACTCACTGGACGAAGTTCCATCTGCTCTTCCGGAAGATAAATTAGTTAAAACATTTAAAGCTCTCGGAGCAAAAAACAGTTATAAGGACTACACCAGTTTTATGGGTGGCGGTGCTTACAGCCATTTTGTTCCTGAAGTAGTTAATTACACAAGTGGTAAGAGCGAATTTCTTACCCCATATACCCCATATCAGGCAGAAGTAAGTCAGGGTAGCCTTCAGGCTATGTTTGAATATCAGACAATGATGTGCCAGCTAACCGGAATGGAAGCAGCTAATTCATCACTTTATGATGGAGGCACAGCTTCTGTTGAAGGCGTTCTTCTTGCTCTGAGAAAATCAAGAAAAGACAAAGTTCTCATCGCAGCTTCTCTCCATCCTGAATATATAGAAATTATTAACTCATATATTCAGAATCTTGGTATTGAAGCAGAGATGGTTAACTATGTTGAAGAAACAGGTTGCCTTGATACAGAAGATCTGAAAGCAAAAATGAACAAAGAAGCCGGCTGCGTTATTTTCCAGTCTCCAAACTTCTTTGGTGTAATTGAAGATGCAAAAACAATATCTGAAATTACTCATACAGAAAAAGCATACTCTGTTCAGGTTGTATCTGAAGCCATGTCACTTGGTCTGCTTACCCCTCCAGGGGAGATGGATGTTGATATAGTTGTTGGAGAAGCTCAGAGTTTTGGTCTGCCTCTCAGTTATGGTGGTCCGTTTCTTGGTTTCATGAGTGCCAGCAAAGAGTTTGTAAGACAGATGCCTGGCAGAATCGTTGGTGAAACAAAAGATTCAGACGGCAAAAGAGGCTATGTACTTACTCTGTCTACAAGAGAACAGCATATTAAACGTGAAAAAGCCACATCAAACATCTGCTCAAACCAGGCATGGTGCGCTGTAAGAGCATCTATCTGGCTTGCCACAATGGGACGCAAAGGTCTCAGAGATCTTGCTACCCAGAACCATCAGGCTGCTGCATACTTCGTTAATAAGGTTAAATCACTTGACAATGTATCTGTTAAGTATGAGAAAAACTTCTTTAATGAAATTGTACTTGAACTCAAAGATCTTAAAGCAGATGATTTTCTGCTTAAACTAAGAGAAAGTGACATTCTCGGTGGCATTCCTCTGCACTGGTTCTACAAAGGCATGGATAATGCTGTACTGGTAAACTTTACAGAACTTCACGATAAAGAAGATATTGATAAACTGATTGCAGCTATCGGAGGTATGAAATGAGCAAATTACCGGAACTTCTTTTTAACATAAGTAAAGAAGGTAAGGTTGGTTATACCTTCTCAGAAAGTGATTTTGCCGATACTCCTCTTGCTATTGATAACGACAATCTGAGAAAAGATATTGATGGATTTCCTCAGGTATCAGTTGTAGAAGTAACAAGACATTATAATAATCTTGCAAGACTTAACCACTCAGTTGATTCAGGCTTCTATCCTCTCGGTTCATGTACTATGAAGTACAATCCGAAAATCAACGATAAAATTGCAAGCATGGATGAACTTCAGGCTCACCCATACTCACCGGTTGATATAGTTCAGGGTAATCTTGAAATCATGAAAACCCTTGAAAACAGACTGGCTGTAATTACAGGTATGGATGCAGTAACTCTTAATCCTGCTGCCGGAGCTCATGGTGAGCTTGCTGGTATGCTGGTTATAAGAAAACATCTTGAAGCTCAGGGCGATGCAAGAAAAATTGTACTTATTCCTGATTCAGCTCACGGAACAAACCCCGCATCAGCAAACTTTGCAGGTTATGATGTTAAACAGATCCCATCCAATGATGAAGGTATACTGGAACCTGCGACTCTGAAAGAGTACCTGAATGAAGATGTTGCAGCTTTAATGATAACAAATCCAAACACACTGGGTATATTTGAAAAGCATATAGAAGAGATTGCAGAACTTCTTCACACAAACGGTTCACTTCTTTATATGGATGGAGCGAACATGAATGCCTTCATGGGTGTTGCACGTCCTGGTGATCTTGGAGCAGATGTAGTTCATCTTAATCTTCACAAAACAATGTCAACTCCTCATGGTGGTGGTGGTCCGGGCTCAGGTCCTATTGGTGTTAAATCACATCTGGCTAAATACCTTCCGGTTCCTCTTATCAAAGAAGAAAACGGTGAATATAAAGTAGACTACTTCAGCAAAGAGGGAATCGGAAGAATTAAAAACTTCTATGGTAACTTCCTTGTGAACGTAAGAGCTCTTGCATATATCATGACTCTTGGAAAAGAAAACCTCCCGAGAGTTGCTGAAGATGCAGTACTCAACGCAAACTACATTAGAAAGAGACTTGAAAACCACCTGCCTCTTCCATACAAATCAGCTACTCTTCACGAAGTAATCTTCTCTGATGATGGCCTCCCTGTTACAACTATGGATATAGCCAAATCTCTGCTGGATTACGGAATTCACCCATTTACAATCTACTTCCCTCTCATTGTTCACGGTGCAATGATGATTGAACCAACTGAGACTGAGAGTAAAGAGACTATCGACAATTTTGTTGATACAATGATTGAGATACTTGAAAAAGCAAAAGAAGATCCCGATTACATAAAGGGAGCACCTTATACAACCCCGGTTAAGAGACTTGACGAAGTTACCGCAGCAAGAAAGCCTGTGCTTAAATGGGAGAAAGAATAAGGTGAGTGGAATACAAGATATAATACTTAAATTACAGGAATACTGGAGCATGAACGGGTGCTATATAGCATCCGGTTATGACGTTGAAGTTGGTGCAGGAACAATGACCCCTGACACCTTCTTCAGAGTTCTTGGAAAAGATCCATGGAAGGTTGCCTACTGGCAGCCTTCACGCCGACCAGATGACGGTCGCTATGCAGAAAACCCCAATCGTGTTCAGAAACACAATCAGTTTCAGGTTATAATCAAACCTGGTCCCGAAAATGGTCAGGAGCTCTACCTGAAGAGCCTTGAGCATCTGGGAATCAACATATCAAACCACGACATTAAGTTTGATGAAGACAACTGGGCCTCCCCGTCTCTTGGTGCATGGGGTGTAGGCTGGCAGGTAATGTGCGATGGTATGGAAATAAGTCAGTTCACATACTTCCAGCAGGCAGGTGGAATAGATCTTAATCCGAATGCTCTGGAAATCACTTACGGTATAGAAAGACTTGGAACATTCCTTGGTGAAGATAATAATATCTATAATCTTACCTGGGGCCATGATGTATCTTATGCTGATCTCAGAAAAGAAGAAGAGCGTCAGTTCTCTGTTTACAATTTTGAGAAAGCAGATATAGATTTCCTTCGTGATTCATTTAAAGCGTATCAGAATGAAGCAACAAGACTTATTGAGGCTTCTCTCTATCTTCCTGCTTATGATTATCTTCTTAAATGTTCACATACATTTAACCTGCTCGATTCAAGAAAAGCAATCTCCGTTGCTGAAAGAACAGCTCTTATAAAAACAATGAGAGACCTTGCAGGGGAAATTGCCGGACTTTTCATCAAAAAGAGAGAGGAAGAAGAAAATGGCTGATTTTTTATTTGAACTTGGTGTTGAAGAGGTTCCTGCATCAGAAATTAATCCGATTAAGGAACAGCTGCTTAACAGCTTCACTAACACACTGAAAGAGAATCTTATATCTTTCAGCAGAATAGATTCATATGCAACCAATAGAAGGTTTACCTTCATTTTCACAAATATTGCAGTAAAAGCTGAAGATATTGAGAAAACTGTACAGGGTCCTTCAAAAAAGATTGCATATAAAGAAGATGGTACACCCAATATTCCACTAATCAGGTTTCTGGAATCCAATAGTGCTTCAACTGACGATCTATATGAAGAAGAGACTAAGAAGGGGCCATATCTGTTCCTGAAAAAGAAGATTGAAGGCAGAGATACTGCAGAAGTACTGGCTGAATCTATTCCTGCTATACTTGGCAAACTGTACTTCAACAAAACCATGGTGTGGAATAACTCCAGAGTACCTTTTGTAAGACCTGTCAGTAATATTCTGGCTCTGCTTGACAGCACTCTTATTGATTGCAGATTTGCAGGAATTGAATCCTCAAAAGCAATTTCAGGTCACCGTCTTCTCTCTTCAGAAAATCCTGTAGTTGACTCAATAACAAGCTACATAGAACTTCTGCAGAAAAATTTTGTAATTATTGATGAAAAAGAGCGTGAATCAAAGATCATGGATGAGATCAGGCAGATTGAGTCAGATCTTAATGTGAAAGCCGGCATCGATGCCAAAATGATCAACTACTTCGTATTCAATAATGAATATCCTGTAGTTTTCACAGGTACCTTTGCAGACTCTTATCTTCAGTTACCTGAAGAGATCATCTCAACCTTCATGATAGATGAGAAAAAGCTTGTTCCTCTCTTTAATGAAGATGGGAAAATGATCAACACCTTCATCGGAATTGCAAATATTCCTGATGAAGCACAGCATGTAAAAACAGGTAACGAGAAAGTAATTCAGGCAGCCTTTGAAGATGCAGGTTTCTTCTGGGATGATGACAGAAAAGACGATTTTTACAGCCTGAGAGAGGGTTTACATAATGTAATGTTCCAGAAAAATCTGGGTACATATTTTGATAAAACCGCAAGACTTTCTGAACTTGTTCAGTTTACTGCAGAATCAACAGGTCATTTTGAACTGAAAGAGTCCCTGTCAAAAGCAGCTCTTATATGTAAAAACGATCTCATAACCAGAATGGTAAGAGAGTTTCCTTCACTTCAGGGAGTCATGGGTGGTCTTTATCTGAAAGACCTCGGTGAATCTGAAGATCTGTGGAGAACTGTATATGGTCATTATGAACCTAAAGGGTTTACCAGTCAGGAACTTGATCACACTGGTGCAGCTCTGCTGTCAATAGCAGATAAGCTTGACAATATAACAGCCTTTATCTCAAGAGGAATAAAGATTTCAGGTTCAAAGGATCCTTACGGTATAAGAAGAGATGCCAACTCAATTATGAAGCTGGTTTTCGACTTTAATCTTGATTTCGATCTCTCACTGTTAATTGCCAAAGCGGCTTCATATTTTGGCGAAGGTGATGCTGTTGCCGAACTTGCAGGTAAGATTGAAGATCTCTTTGCCAACAGATTCGAATCTGTTCTGAAAGATAATCTTAACTTCAGATACGATATTGTTAAAGCTGCGTGCAACTCATCAGCTGACACTTTCATTCATACAAAGATGAGAGCAGAAGCACTGACAGAAATTGCAAAAGCTGACTCAGCATCATATCTTGCTTCACTGCATAAGAGATTCAGAAATATCGCAAAAGGTAAAGACGCTTTTGAGATCAAACCTGAAAACCTTAAAGTAGCTGAAGAAAAGATGCTTTTTGAACTGTTTAATGATGCAGATAAGAAGGTAAAAACAGCTGTTTCAGAAAACAGGTACCTTGAAGCTGTTACTGAAATTCTTGAAATGAAGCCCGCTATTGATAACTTCTTTGATAATGTTCATGTAATGGATCCCGATCCTGCACTGAGCAGCAACAGAATCGCTATCTTACAGGCTTTTGATCGTATGCTTACCAGAATTGCAGATTTCACGGAATTAATAGAACAATAAAATAATCACAATAGAAGCAGGCAAGCAATTGCCTGCTTACCATGAACACCAGACAGGATCACGGACTAACACGGACCCTCACAGACATACACGGACCCACGCGCGCACATTGCCAACCCCTCCACCCTCCGGTATAATTCTTTTATGAAGAAAAAAATCCTTTTTGAGTGTATTGAGTGTGGTTATTCATCCCCTAAATTCTATGGAAAATGTCCCTCCTGCAACAGCTGGAATTCCATGGAAGAAGCTGCTCCGCCACCACCGGTTGACTCTTCAGGTAAAACTTTGCCTGGAGCACCAGTAAAACCTCTCAAACTGGATGAAATAAATATAGAAGATACAATCAGGCATCAGACTGGTCTAAGTGAATTTGACCTGGTACTTGGAGGAGGAGTAGTTCCAGGATCAATGGTTTTAATTGGTGGTGAACCGGGTGTTGGTAAATCCACACTTCTTCTTGAAATATCCGGTGCCCTGTCTCAAAAAGGAAGTAAAATTCTATACTACTCAGGTGAAGAATCCGGGTCACAGATAAAAATGAGAGCCGGAAGACTGAATATAAGTAGTGATTCTCTGTTTCTTCTGTCAATGGGAACCCTTGAAGACCTGAAACAGGCCGTTGAAGAGACTAAGCCGGATTATCTGATAATTGACTCTATACAGACACTGAACTCTGTAAGAGGCACCCAGACAAGCGGTTCAGCCTCAACCCTCAGGAATGTTACAACAGAAATAACAGAGCTATGCAAATCAAATAACATAACAGTATTTATAATTGGACATATAACTAAAGATGGTAGTATTGCTGGCCCCAAAACCCTTGAACATATGGTTGATGTAGTTCTCTACTTTCAGGGAGAATTAAGATCTGATCTTAGAATTCTCAGAGCTGAAAAGAACAGATTTGGTTCTGTAAATGAACTGGGGATTTTCCAGATGACCTCTACAGGTCTTCAATCTGTTAAAGATCCCTCACAGATATTTATTCAGCACAGAGATGTAAAAGAGTCAGGTATATCTATTCTACCGGTTATGCAGGGTATGAGAGCCATTCTTCTTGAGATTCAGGCTCTGGTAACAGAGAGTCCTTTTACAGGTAACCCAAGACGAATATGCGTAGGTTTTGATAACCATCGCATGTCCATGCTTATATCTGTTATAGAGAAGAAGCTGAAGCTCCCTTTTTATAAATCAGATGTGTTTCTTAATATAACAGGCGGTTTCTCAATAAAAGAGACTGCAGGAGACATGGCTGTTACAGCAGCACTTCTGTCAAGTATGAAGAACTTCTCTGTTCCACAGGATACGATTATGATAGGTGAAGTAGGCCTTACCGGAGAAATCCGACCTGTTTCCTACGTGGAAAACAGAGTAAATGAAGCTATCAGGCAGGGTTTTAAGACTTTTATGCTTCCAACGAGCCAGATTGAGTTTTTCAAAGATAAACCGATAAAAACAGTAGCAATAAAAAACATTTTCGATCTCTATTCGGCTTTCAGAAGCTAAAAGACTTTTTTGTAGAAAAAAAAGTAATTGGGATTCATACTATTATTATATTCATGAGGAGTCCATTACATGTTTTTATTTGAGAAGATTGATAAACTGGTATTAATTACAATTGAGGACGAAATTAATTCTTCAGAAGTTGATGAGATTATTTCAAAGCTGGAAAGTCAGATTTCACGGGGAGATGAAATTGTAACCAGCTTTGATTTGACCTATATGAATCAGAAAACAAAAACCAGCAAGGAAAACAGAGCTAACCTAGACCGGCTTCTGGATTACTGCCATAAGCACAGCATAAAAATACATTTCTACTCAAGTTGATTTACGGTTAATATCCATTACAGCCCTGCTTAAGGCTATCATAGCCAACCCATTACCTCTATCAAGGCGGGTTGTATACTCATAAATCTTACTTACTACAAGGGCTTTGAACATAGATGTATTTACACAATCTTTCTGTCTGGTTATCTTCACAAGTTCATCATCACTACTGAGTTGTTTAATCAGTTTCTCAATAACCTCACTCTTATCCCTGAAACTGTTTCTGAATTCAAGAAGCCAGTTAAGTACTCTAATCTGATTCTCTCTTGTAATAATACTGTTATCTTTTTCAAATTTTCCGTGAGGAGTAATAAGAATAAGCTCAAGAATGAACTGCCTCATAATTCTGGACCGGTGACCTCCTCTCCCTCCGAGAGTTGTATTAATAAACAGTTCGTGCAGCAGAGCTGCTTTAAGAAGAGTATATCCCTGTTTATGATTAACAGGAACTCCCTTTGAGGCTGCTTCAGCGATTTCACTATTCAGGACTCCCAGATTACCCTGCATAACCTGTGCAAGTCTACTCTGGTCCTCCAGGCGATCTTTCACAAAAAGAGAAGCTTCAATGCCATTCTTATCCAGAGATCTCTTTATAGATTTCATCAATATTCCTGTAACTTCCGCTTCAGATAATTTAACAGGAGGAGGAGTCTGAGGCTCTTCTGCAACGTCCTGTTTCTGTTCTTCTTTACTATTATCCGGTGCCATAACACCATCGATGTTATTTACCATACTTCCATCAAGTTTCTTCCCGTACATTATGCCGTTACTGGTAACAAAAGTAAGATACTGACCGTTTTTGTCAACTCCTGCAAATCTGTCCTGAGTATAATATTCAAATACTGCTTCACCGCTTTTTTTTATAAGAGTGAAAAAGCCATCATCATTGGTCATTGCGTATACTGTACCATCAAAATTAAAATCAAACTTAAGAGAAGGGTCAAGATATACAGATACAGACTCATCTGATTTGTCTTCAACCGGTAACTCTTTCACCGGTGTTTCCACAACCGGTTCTGAAGATGGTTTCCTATTCTGTTCTGAATCTTCAGCATCCACATCAGTCCGGTTTATTTCACCTATATAGAAATAGTTCTCATCATATACAGATATTTTGTAATTGTCTTTAAGAATAAATGCTTTCTTAAGATATGGTCTTAAACTGGCATCAAGAGTACCACTATCTTCCTCTACGTTGTTCAGAGCTGGTTCAGAAAAAGATTTTCGCCTCTCTTCCATTAATATCAGCTCCGGCATTTTTGAAGAGTCAAATGGAGTATCATAGATAAACCGATTACTCCCATCTACTCTGTAGATTTTATCATCAACACCAAAAATCCCTACAAAAATCTCTCCATTTTCAACATCCCTGTATTTTCTGTGAATTAGAGATTCATGTATCACACTGCCTGGTTTAAACTTATAACCAGCACTTCCATCATTCATAACACACCTCTTACCTTAAAGCCAGCTGGCCACATGCAGCTCTTACATCATCCCCTCTGGATCTTCTGAATACTGCACTCAGGCCTTCCTTAATAATATAATAATAGAAAGCATCCTCCACCTCTGAAGACGCTTTGCTGTAAATCCCATTATTATCTCCATTATATCTTATAAGATTTAATTTTGAAGGAATTCTTCTCAATATATCTGCTACAGCAGCTGCATGATCCGGCGTATCATTAACACCTTTCAGCAATACATACTCAAAATAGATTTTTTTTCTGGTTTTTCCACAATAGTATTCCAGAGCTTCAATTAGTTCATCCAGAGGATATCTGACTGTACCGGGCATCAGCTCTGTTCTCTGGTCTTTAAAAGGAGAGTGTAGTGAAACAGCCAGGGATGCTTTAAAAGTCCCATCAGCCATCTTAAGAATCCCGGGAATATGACCAGCAGTAGAAACAGTTATCTTTCGTGGAGCAATTGCAAGTCCCTGAACCTGGGAAATAATCTCAATGCTTTTTTTCACCTCATCAAAGTTGTCAAAAGGCTCTCCCATTCCCATATACACTACATTGGTTATTTGTTTACCCAGATTCCACTGAATCTGAAGTATCTGCTCAACTATTTCTGCTGCAGTAAGATTCCTGATAAAACCACATTTTCCTGTAGCGCAGAATCTGCAGCCAAATTTACACCCCACCTGACTTGAGATACAGGCAGTTAACCGGTTCTCTTCAGGTATATAGACTGATTCCACAGAATTGCTGTCTTTTAAACCAAAAAGATACTTAATTACTCCATCTGTACTTTGGGACACCCTCTTTTTTTTCATCTCAGATAAGCTGAATATATCACTGGTTCCAGAGTATAATTCAGTTTCATGAGTCTCCCTGATGAAGGGGTTGTAAACCGAGTAGTAATGGCGCCATAGTTGAAGAGCGTAATTCCTGCTGAAACCACCTGACTCAACTATTCTTTTAAGATCGTTATATGTTACACCTGCTAAATGTTCCATTGAGAAACTCTATTATATCACAACACCTTCAACATGCCTGATACTATTTATTCTGCGGGTTTACATTAACACCTGAACACAGTCATTTTTTTGGACATTTTCACATATTTTCTTCCATCCTGGTCAACCATAGGCGTATATTTAATTGTTAATAGTGAGGAGATGTTAAAAGAATATGAAACGATTAATGATTAAAAGAGGCAGGTCGTATGTTTTCATTAAACTTGATTCCATAAACTGGGTAGAGCGGGAAGGAAACTATCTGAGAATTCACACAGACGACAACTCTTTCCTTTTCAGGGAAACACTATCTGCTTTTGAGCAGATTCTTCCTGAAGACAATTTCATAAGAATAAACAGATCAATTATTGTGAATCTGGAATTTATAAAAGAACTTCAGATAGCAGACAATTCAGCCTACACAGTTGTTATGAGAAATAATGTACAGCAGAGCTGGGGCAGAAAATACAGAAGTAATCTGAATAAAATAGCTCATATATCAAGAGAGAGATGCCTGTAAAATGAGACATATTGAACCAGGACGATACAGAGAAGCCCTCGCAGATAATCTGAAAGATGATCTTATGAATCAGTTCAGAACAATATCTGATGACCTCAACGATAAAGATTCCAGTAGTTTACAGGATATTCTTATAAGGACATACATTCTGGAAAACGTAGCGCAGTGTGAACACCTTTCACTCAAAGAGTTTATAAGGTCTTTTGAAAAAAAACTTATAGATTATGCATTGAGAATATCGAATCACAATCAGAAAAAAGCTGCCTCAATTCTGGGAGTCAAGCCAACAGCTCTATGTGAGAAGATCAAAAGATATGAGCTGAAGACAGATTCAGAATTCAACAATAGCACCGCTTCTGAATTTGATGAAATAATGACACTCTATCTGCAGCTTGATTCATAAATCATACAAAAAGAGGAGATGACTCTCCTCTTCCTTCTATTCTACATCAACTATACAATCTGATTTGAATGCTGCACTCAGTTTGATTTTCTTAGCCTCAGCTGCCAGCAGATTGAGGTGTTTTTCCACCTTTCCATTCTTACTGTAAACAGTAAGTAATACACCATTCAGTGTATCTTTCTCTCTGGTTGAGACAATGGGAATCTTTGTAGACGCAAGTTTTGAAACAATCATCTTTATAGATTTTTTAGACAGAACTGTGTCGTCTGCAACAACAACTACAGCAAGATTCTTATCTTTTCTGATTGAAAAAAGAGCTGAAAGAATTTCTGTTTTAATCTTAACTTCATAAGGTACAACAGTAAGTCTGCTTGTAACCTGTGCAAGCTGTGCTTCTTTAATAATGCGTGACTTAAGTTTTGACGGATAGATAACTGATATCTTCTTTACTCCGGGAAAACCTTTTTTGATAACATAACTAATCTGAGTCATCGTCTGACTTACTCCTGCAGCAGCCAGAAAACTCATAAGTAAAATAAATAAAACCGTTCTCTTCATTGAAAAACTCCGTTACTAATGTATAAAAAACTCATAAATTACCTTCATACAATTTAGAGGCTTTCATAGGTCAAAACAGTGCCTCTGACATATTATTATACAGTAAAAGCATAGATTTTCAAAACAATCCGTTTTTTTGTACAAACCTACCAGAAAGCCGATCACACTATATTTCTGAGCCTTATTTCTACTCAGATTTAAGTTCATGGAGCTCAGTAGCAAGCCTTGCTTTCTCTTCCTCCAAAGTTTCTACTTTCTGCTTCAATTCCTTTCCTTTTGCTTTCAGTTCTTCAACCTCTCCTTTAAGAGATTCGATTTCATACTCAGAAGAACTTTTCAGATTTTCCAGCTCTCTTGTAAGCTTAGCCTGCTGATTATTTGACCTTTTGATCAGTGATGAACGAGTCTCATAACATCTGTAAGCAAGTCCGCCACCAATTATAGTGGCTATTAAAAATCCTACAAGAAACAAATCCATTACATCACCAGTAAAATTTTAGCATAGAATCAATTTTACTTCATCTTATATTTGACACTTCCAGGAAGTAGTTCTACTATAGAATTGTTTACCAAAGGAGGCAAAGCAACAATGAAAATGAAACTAATATATAAACACTCATACCGCTGCCCGTTAAGTTCTTATACAATAACTGAAGTAAACAAGTTTCTTAAAAGTGAAAAATATAAAGTTGAATACCTTCCTGTTGATGTTATCAACGACAGACATCTGGCAATAGATATTGCTGAAAAATATGGTATACCTCACCAGTCACCCCAGGTAATAATTGTTGACGAAAATGATGAAGCTGTATGGCATGAATCCCATCACGGAATAAGTGCGGCAGATATTGAATCCTTCTTCGCTTCCCTTGAAAGCTAATTTGTAACCACTAATAGACACTAATATACACTAAACAGAAACCTGAGTTGGTTTAAACTGTTAAGACAGCAAATTTCTAATTTCCTGATGCAAGGTTAATGAAAAGAACTTATAACATTTAATAACTTTTACAGATGATTGTATCTGTTAAAAGCAAAACAAGTTTGTTGGACAATGATGCAAAATCCTGCAAAGGTCAGGTTTTGCGAATTTTCCAACATCAGATTTGTGTATATTAGTGGTTCCCTCAAAAAGAGATAATGACAATTATGTCTTTGGTTTCTGCTCCATCTGCTTCAGCTCTTTCCATCCATTACGGAGGATATAAGCACCTTTATAGTTATCAGGAACATTCTGTACCTCTTTTCCTTCAGCAAGACGACTTCGGATTTCAGATATTTTATTACCTGCTATTCTCCAGGGTTCCATATTAAACTTCAGCAGAACTGCGGAGAAGATTATAAGAGCAATAAGTATAAGAGGGCCTGCTTTACGGCTGTTTTTAAGCCCTCCAAGAAGAGATATTATGATAATGATTCCACCTGCAAAAGAGAAATAGAGATACCTGCTTCCCTGAAGATCATTGCCAATAAACAGCATCTTATTAACTGGTATAGTTGAGAAGAGCACAACTCCTGATCCCAGTAGAAGAGTTCTGAATGATCTGCCTTTTAATGCCATTAAAAGAAGACTCAGACATATAATCAGAAGAATGGTGACTCTGATTCCTGTCAGTTCTCCAACTACCTCACTGTTCCATGGTGTAAAGAGGAATTCATAAGGAGCAAGTAGCATAGATTTGATCATATAGAGATCAGGTAATTTCACACCATCTCCTCCTGGAGTAACCATAACAGACCTTAAAGGCAGATAAAGGATTGCTATAGATATTGAGCATAAGTGGAAGTTTCTGTGTTCAATCAGTTTTTTCCATCCGTTTATTACCAGATCTGCCAGTAGATAGATAGCTACAAAAGAGATGGCTGTCTCTTTGGATAATAGTGCTGCAATTGTAAGCAGCATAATTACACCGGTCTTTTTCCATCTTATCCCATCATCCCTGATAAATATCCATAACCCCATAAGAATAAAGAAACTCCACATCAACTCCTGCAATCCTGAAATCCAGGCTACAGCTTCACTTTGCATAGGATTAAGCAGAAAGAGAGAGAATCCTGCAAGCCCTGCGAAACTGCTTTTAAAAATTCTTGTAATAAGTTTTCGTACCAGAAAAGCAGACCAGAGATGAAGAATCATTGAGAGAAGATGAAAAGGAACTACAGAACCGTCAAACAGATTATATATAGTACTGAAAACAAGAATGAATGCCGGCCTGAAATATGTGTATTGAAGAAAGATATTATTCCACTCTGAAAACTGTGCAGCAAACACCAGATCATCACTGAGGAAAGGAAGAGTCAGAGTCTGATACATCGCCAGAAACCAGAAGAAAACAACAAAACCTGTTATATAAGCTGAATTCTTTATCTTATTCCCCTTTACCTTCTTCTCTGTGGTAAATGTAGCAGCTGTTAATACAGCAATTATAAAGATAATAAGCGCTGACTCTACTCTGTGTATTCCTTCTCCCCCCCGGAATGCAAAAACATAAATGACGTTAAATATAAGCCATATAAAAGAGATAAGAGGAAAAATATTTCTTCCGTTTTTCAACACATCTTTTGACAATTTCTGAAACATCCTTGAATTATAAGCACTCCCATCCCCCCTGTCAAAAAACTCTGGAATTGACATCTTCCTGATTCTGTTATAAGATTCGCATCTTAAGGTTAGCACAAGGGAAGAGGTAGAACCCCACAGCCCCCGCTGCCGTGACCGGTATCCATTATGGAAAGATTTACCGAAGATTAATGCCACTGTTCAATGAATGGGAAGGCATCGGAAATTACCGGGAGTCGGAAGACCTGGCAACCTTGATCATATGTGGTTATCTGCGGAGGGCAGATTGTCATGGAAAAAGTTTTTACCCTCCATATACTATTTTACAGGAGAGTTATATGTTCAAAGCAATTTGTACAGTTCTGCTGATTACAGCTCTTTCAGCTACCTTTATCTATGGAGATTCATCAAAAGAGGACAAAGATGAGACACCGGTAATTAAGGAAACAGTTGAAGTTGTTGGAAAAGTAGAAGTCAAAAAAGCACTGCAGAGTGTCACTATAATCAGCAGAAAGGATATTGAAGCTAAAGGTCAGGAGAACGTAAAAGAGATACTAAACCATACTCCTGGTATTTTTACAACATCCAATGGAACAGCAGGTCAGTCATCTTCAACTTATATCAGAGGCTCTAAAACAACTCAGATTCTCTATATTGTTGATGGTGTTAAGATGAGGGATAACAGCAGTTTAAGTGGTCCCAATCTTTCAACCATGTCCTCTGAGATGATCGATACAATGGAAGTTGTTCGTGGCCCTCTCAGCAGTATCTATGGTTCAGATGCTATGGGTGGTGTTATAAATATCAGAACCAATACCAGAGATGGAATCTCACTAAAGACTTCTGCCGGAAGCCACGGTTCATACTCAGGAGCCTTCACAGCTAATGGTAGTAAAAATAATTTCTACTATGGCATCACTTCAAACTACAGAAAATATAGTGACGATCTTCCAAACGACACCTTCAAAGGTACTGGTATCTCAGCCAAACTTGGTTATCAGAACACAGTTATGGATGCAGGTATCCGTTTTTTCGGAGATTTTTCAAAATCCGGTATCCCTATAAACAGCGGGAAACAGGCACTTAACAGAAAATATAATAAGGACCACTTTATTATTGCAGCTCCACTGAGTTTCAAAGTCAGTGAGAACAGCTCACTTAAATTCACCGCATCATACAATAAGGGGTCATATAAATTTGAAGATAGTGATGACCAGTGGAATCCATACTTTAAATCCAGATCAAATGTATGGGAACTGGATGCTCAGTATGTTATGAGAGCAGATATTTTCAAATTAACTGCCGGAGCAGATTATTCCGGCGAAAAAATCGATTCTGAAAACCAGTATGGTACGCAGATAGATGGTAAAAAATCCCACTACTTCTCTGGTTACCTCAATACAAACATCGACCTGGAAGAACTCAATATTTTTGCGTCCCTTAGATTTGATAAATATAAAAATGTTAAATCAAACCTGTCACCTCAGATTGGTCTGTCCTATCTTTTTAGTAACAAATTCAAACTGAGAGCTTCATTCTCAATGAGTTTCAAAGCACCTATGCTTATTCAGCAGGTTAACGTATGGGGAGCACCAAACTTTGATCTGAACCCTGAAAAAGCCACATCTTTTGAAATTGGCGCAGAATACTATTCCGGCATTTTCACTGTAAGCACAACATGGTTCAGCACCAGATATAAGGATATGATTGGCTGGGTAACTATTGACCCGGTAACATACACAGGTCAGTACCAGAATATAGAGAAAGTTAATGCTTCAGGCATTGAAATAGGAGCTGCAATAAAACCGGTTAAAGCTCTTACTTTCAATCTGACATATACCTACCTCGATACAGAAGACAAACAGAATGGGACTCCTCTTCTAAGAAGACCGGAGCATGTGTTCACTGCAAGTGGTATTTATACTCATAAACACTTTACTGCAGCAGTTTCCATGAACTGGGTTGGCAAAAGACCTGACAAAGAGTATCAGGGCTGGACAGCTGTAGATGTTAACAACCCTGCTTACAGCACTTTTAATGCTAAGCTAACAGTTCCTGTTTCTACAGAGTTTTCAGTATTTGGCAAAGTAAGCAATCTTTTTGATAAAAAGTATTCAGAAATTATCGGATATCCTTCTCCTGGCAGAAGAGTTGAGATGGGTATCAAATATTCAATTCGATAAGTAATAGATTCAGATACATTCCGGGCAATCTTATCCGGCAGACTGATTGCCCGGAATCTGCAATATTGTCATCCCACCTGTTTCAGGTATATAATCATAAACTAAGGAAGAGATACCATATGAAGAATATAATTTTTACATTAATGGTGGTGATATTCACCCTACAATTATCAGCAACCCGTATTGTCTCACTTTCACCAGCAATAACCGAAATTATTTTTGCTCTGGGCAAAGGAGATCAGATTGTTGGTAACACAAGATTCTGTGACTATCCGGCTGCTGCTTCAGAAAAGAGTAAAATTGGTGGTTATCTGGATATGAACATAGAACTTATCGCCTCTCTTACACCGGATATTATTTTCCACTACCCGGAACATCTCAGCAAACTCAAACCTATAACTGATCAGTTCCAGACAATCAGCCTTAACCACACAGATATAAATTCAATATTTCAGTCAATTACAACAATAGCAAAAACCTTAAAAGCAGAATCAGAAGGCAGAAAGCTTATCAGCTCAATTAAATCCAGATTGGCAAAGATCTCCTCCACCAGTAGAGCAGGAAAACCAAAAGTTCTGATGATTGCCGGTAGAAACCCGGACAAACTTGACCGAATGTATATAGTTGGTAATGGAGATTTTCTCAATGAACTTCTGGAAATTTCCGGTGGTATCAATGCATACCAGGGGAAAATTCAGTACCCTGCAGTTTCTGTTGAATCTATATTCAGAATGAAGCCGGACTATATAATTGATCTTGCTGTTATGAACCACAGGATTCCCGTAGAAGAAGTTTTCAAATTGTGGAAACGCTTTAAAATAACTGACAATCCAGAAAAGCAGATACTTATTATAAAAGATAATTTCTGGGTCAGACCAGGCCCGCGAATAGCACAAATTGCAGAAACCATGTACAATTTCATACAGAAGAGATGATTGTATTAGAAAATGTTTCCTGTTTTCTGGGAGGCCGGAAAATAATTGATAATGTCTCCTTTAATGTTAACAGAGGAGATATACTGCTTCTTTTCGGAGCAAATGGTGCAGGTAAAACAACCTTAATGAAAATCCTCACTGGAATTATCACCGATTACCAGGGGGAAGTAAAAATAGATAAACAGAGTATCAAAGGGTTGAGCAGAAAAGAACTGGCTCAGAAATTTTCCTATATTCAACAGAGCGAGGAGTTTACTATTCCCGTAACTGTTCATGAAATTCTCAAAGCCGGCAGGTACCCTTACTCTTCAATATTCAGAGGCTTAAGTAAGGACGATTTTTCAATCATCGAAGAAGGAATAGAACTATTTAAACTTGAAGAGATGCTGAAAAGAGATATCAGGACCTTAAGTGGTGGTGAAAAAAAGAGGGTAATGCTTGCATCAGCATATATTCAGGATGTATCTGTCATTCTCTACGATGAGCCTTATACATTTCTTGACCCCAAAGCTTCATCAGAACTTACAGCAACAATTAAGAGATTACAGAAGAGAGAGCGCACCCAGATAATTATATCCCATAATCTGGAGCAGTTGTATCCGATAATAAACTCTATGGCTGCAATCAGAAAAGGCAGAGTAATCTACTCCGGGCCTAAAAAGTTTGACGCCTCTATTTTCAGGGAAACTTACGATATGGAGTTTGAATTGCTCAGAACAGAAGATAACAGGGAGCTTCTTATACCAAATGAATAAGAAAATCATTACTATTTTTGCAATAGCAGTACTACTACTTATTCTGCTTCCTTTCTCCGGTATAGTAACTATTAACACATCTGAATTGAATAACAACTCCTACTCTTCTTTTATATTCTGGAAACTGAGGGTTCCAAGAATTCTCCTTGGATTTCTTGCAGGTTCAGGACTTGCTCTCGGAGGTCTGATTTTTCAGAACATTTTCAGAAACAGCCTGGCAACACCATATACCCTTGGAGTATCTTCAGGAGCTGCAGCAGGAGTAATGATTGCTCTGAAACTCAATCTCACAGCTTTCCTGTTTTTTGAAAACGCCCTTCCTTTTTTTGGCTTTGTGGGTGCTATGATGACAGTGGTTCTGATTCTCCTTATAGCCAGTCTTGTAAAGGATTACTCAATATACACTCTGTTAATGTCGGGAGTTGCTATGAATTTCTTTTTTGCAGCACTTATCTACATTATTCAGTATATTTCAGATTACACCCAGCTGGTGTCAGGTGTACGCTGGATGATGGGTGAGATTCCACCTGTTCCCTACTCAACTCTTGCATGGGTAGCCAGCATCTATATACTATTCTCTGCTGCAACTTTTATTCTCAGAAAAGAGCTCATTATCATATCCGCAGGAGACAGTTTTGCATCATCAAAAGGTGTTAACATAAAACAGATCAGAATCCTGATGTTTATACTGGTATCTCTATTTACAGGAATTATCATATCCAGTACCGGACCAATTGGATTCATAGGATTAATTATTCCTCATATATGCAGAATTACCTTTCGGGGTAACTTCACAGTTACAATGCTGGGAACAATGATTGGAGGGGGACTGTTTCTGGTAATTGCCGATTATCTGGCCAGAATACTGATCCCCCCTGCTGAGATCCCTGTAGGTATAATAACAGCTCTGACAGGGGCCCCGTTCTTTATATTTATTCTTATTTCTTCCCTGAGGCGTGAGAACCGCCAGTAAGACGGATAAGATCCTTAAGTATATTTAATCCCTCATCCAGTACATAATCTTTCTCAAGGTTCTTCAGCCACTCTTCAGTAGTCTCTTTTCTCAGTTTCCCCAGCTTCTTATCTTTCATACCTGTGAAACTTTTCATTAACGGAGAGCTGGCTTTAAAACCGGTTTTTCCGACCTTATCACCCTCCAGTTTCTTTACAGCTTTTGTCAGACTATCCTGTTCAGTGAAAACTTTATCATAGTTTAAACTCTGAATTTTGGAATCGTTTATCTTTTTGGCAAGTTCCAGATACTTACAGAATGATTTAAAATACCTGCTGTTACCAACTCTTTTTTTACTGCTGAGGCGTAGTTTGTTTATAAAAAGCTGCTTATTACTTTTATTAAAATCAACTGCAGCAATTTTATCAGCTTTAAGAGCATAATCTATATATTTCTCACCATATTCCAGATTTTTAAAACGATCAGGCAGTATAACGTCAGGTATAATACCACTAAACTGATTTGACACTCCCGTTACCCGGTAAAACTTCTTAATAGTCATTTTAAGAGCACCCAGTTCACCAATACCTTCTGGTTTATACTGAGCCATACGATCCAGATCAAGCACAACCTGAACAGTTCCTTTACCATATGAATGTTTACCACCAACAATAACAGCACGCCCATAATCCTGTAGGGCTCCTGCCACAATCTCTGAAGCTGAAGCACTTATTCCATTAATAAGAACAACCAGATCACCATCGTAAAAAGAGCCTTTCTCTTTGTCTTTTCTGACATTAAGTCTCTCATAACGATCCTTCTCCTGTACCACCGGCCCTTCATCAATAAAAAGTCCCGCTATCTTTACAGCGTCAGGTAGTGATCCTCCACCGTTATTTCTCAGATCAAGAACGATACCCTCCACTCCTCTTTTTTTGAGATCACGGATTGCATTCTTCATATCATCAGTACAGTTTCTGCCATCATTTCTATTGAAGTCCCTGTAAAAACCAGGCAGAAGTATATATCCATAATTTTTACCATTTTTGCCCTTCAGAACCGCATGCTTAACAAAGGTGTCTTCATCTATTACAACATCTCTTACAACAGGTATATCTTCAATACGTCCGTCAGTTTTCTTCACTGTAAGAGTTACCATTGTTCCTTTTTTACCACGGATGAACTTAACTGCATCACTAACCTGCATACCTGACAGGTCCACAGGATCTTCTCCTTTAGTAACAACTTTAAGAATATAATCTCCAGCCTGCAGTTTCCTTCCTCTCCATGCAGGGCCTCCGGCAACGATTCTTACTACTTTTATATTTCCATCCTCTTCGGTAAGTAAAGCACCGATTCCTTCCAGAGTTCCTGAAATTTCAATATCGAAATTCTTCTTTACCTTTGGTTGAAAATAGGTTGTATGAGGATCAAAAACCCTCATTATTGAAGCCATATATCTGGAGTAGTGATCAAAATAGTTCTGATTAAGTATTCTTGAAAATACAGCTTTATAGCTTTTGAGTACTGATTCTCTGGCTTCGGTCTCAAGAGAAGCATCAGATTTTTTCTTAACTTTCTTACCCTTTGCTGCTTTTTTAGATTTATCTGCTTCCTGCTTTCTTAATCCTATATATCTTACAAGAGCATTATATTTTAATATCTTTCTCCATCTCTGCTTAAGCTCATCTGTAGTTCTGCAGTATTTCATGGTTTCAGGATCATCTGTAAAACTCTCATCTTTATTAAAATCAAAAGGTTTATTCAGCAATGATTTGTAGAAGCCTTCAACACTTTTAACTCTCTCTCTCAGAAGACTGAAAGCTGCTCTCATAAAGGCGGTTCTGCCTTTACTGAACTCATCGTCGATTTTCAGACGATACTTTTTCATTGCTTCAATATCCTGTTCCAGAAGAAAATTCTTACCATAATCAAGGTATTTTATAAATTCATCAAAACCTTTACCTGAAAAATCGTCATCTATTTTCTTACCCGAGTAGTGATGAAGCACCAGATACTGATGAAGAAGCTGTGAAAGAAGCAGATCTCTTTCCGCATCCCCCCTTTCAATTTCCTGAGCTCCCATTACAGAAATAAGAAGCGCAGACAGTAGAATTATATTTACCATTTTCTTAAACATCTATTCTCTCCACGTTGAATATTAATACCATTATGCAGACCATTCTAGCAGAGTCGCAGTAACTTATTCAACTTGCTACAACTATTCTACGCAGCCACACCCCGGGCAGTTTAATCCATTTTCTTGAAATTCACGTAGTAATAGGTACAATATAATTTTCTTATAATGAACTGAATTCAGGAGGCACTATGGCATCAAGAGGAAACTGGGGCTCAAAAGCCGGCTTTATTCTGGCAGCATCCGGCTCTGCAATCGGTCTTGGCAATCTATGGAGATTTCCCTACTCTGCAGGAAATAACGGAGGAGGAATCTTTGTTCTTATTTATCTGATAACTATTGCAGCAATTGCACTTCCCGTCCTTCTTGGGGAACTCTCACTTGGACGTTTTACAGGTAAAAATCCTGTTGGAGCGTACAGAGCAGTAAATAAAGGTATTCTCTGGAGATTAACAGGTTATCTGGGAGTCTGCTCAGGTTTTATGATTCTCTCATTTTATGCAGTTGTATCAGGCTGGACTCTGGGTTATTTTTTCAAATCTATTTCCGGGGAGTTTACTAATCTGACCGCTGCAAAATCGACTCAGATTAATGAAGCCTTCAACTCAAGTACACTTCTTCAGATCATACTTCTTTCTACATTTATTATACTTACCGCCTTTATTGTTTCCAAAGGTGTTTCCGGTGGAATTGAGAAATTCTCCAAAATCATGATGCCGGTTCTCTTTGTAATCCTGATGCTGCTGCTTCTAAGATCACTTACTCTTGAAGGTGCATCAAAAGGTCTCTCATTCTATCTGAATCCCGACTTTTCCAAAATAACTCCGAAAATAGTCATATCTGCTATGGGACAGGCTTTCTTCAGCATCAGTCTTGGTATGGGTACAATGATTACTTATGGTAGTTACCTGAGCAAAAAAGATAACCTCACCTCTTCTGCAGGATGGATTGCTTTTTTTGACACCATTATTGCACTACTGGCAGGTTTGATCATTTTCCCTGCAATATTCTCTCAGGGAATGAATCCTGATCAGGGCTCCGGGACAATGTTTACAGTTCTTCCAGTTCTGTTTTCCAAAATGCCAGGTGGAGCAATATTTGGTTCTCTCTTCTTTGCCCTTATATCAATAGCAGCACTTACATCTACAGTATCAGTTCTTGAGGTTCCCGTAGCTTATCTGATTGATGAGAAAAAGTGGAGTAGAAAAAGAGCCGCATGGATTGCCGGCAGTGTATCCCTTGTATTTGGTGTACCTGCGGCAATATATCCGCCTTTCTTCAAATTATGGAACTTCCTCTGGGGTGACCTGGCTCTCAGTATAGGAGCCCTGCTACTCACAATTTTTGTTGGTTATGTATGGAAAACTTCCAATGCTATTGCTGCAGTTAAAGAGAAATCTTCCCGGTTCAGAGGTTCTCTGCTCTGGTCGATATCCATAAAATATCTCTCTCCGGTTCTCATAACTGTGATCCTTTTAAGTAATTTTCTATAAAAAAGATATAATTTGTCCGGTATGAAATGTACCGGACAATAAAATATTCTTAAAAAACTTTTTTTATGCTATAATTTATTCATGGTCATTCAGTGTCCCGATTGTAATGCAAAATACAACGTACCTGACAGTAAGATCAAAGGGGTTACTAAGTTCAAGTGCTCCAAATGTCTGTCAATTTTTACGACTCAGCCACCTAAAAAGGATGATTCCGTAGACAGCCAGAAAGATACTGCCAGGATCAATACCCGCAAGGAAACAAACGACTCCTTATGGTCAGACGAGAATCTTGCTCTTCCTGAAGACAAGAAGATCTCTATAGCTGTAATAAAAGGTGCAAGGTCAGGTTATATATATCAGGTAACTAAACCATATATTCTCATTGGCAGAGGTAAAGTGGATCTGATTATTCCAGATAAAGAGATATCAAGAAAACATGTAGCAATAGAAATAAGAGAAGAACAGATTTCCCTGAGAGATCTGGGTAGTACTAACGGAACCTTCATAAATAATCAGAAAATCTCCATAATAGAGATTAATGATCAGACTGAATTCCGTATAGGTCAGACTACCTTAATGCTTATTGCTACAAACAAAGAATACAGTTTTGAAAATTAAACGCTTTCTGAAGCTGACAGCCAACGTATTTATCTCATCACTTGTATTCTGCTTTTTCATTACAGCTCTTATAATTCTCCTGAACCCCGGGATTGATATGGATATACTGTCTGAACCAGGGCCCTATCTTTCTCTCTTCTTAAATATATTCACATATTACGGTCCTATATGGCTCATAATATCTACAGTTATATTCCTGATACTGCAGTTCTTTTCAGAAAAGAAGTTCAGTATTGGTTTCTTCTCTCCCCCTTCACTTACTTACTTCCTTGCAGCAACAGTCTTCATAACCTCGCTGGTATTCTACTTTAACTACGATTACTATATACAGTTCTTCTCTCCGAAGATCAAAGCTATATTCAACCTGATTCTGATGATGGATCTTATTCTTCTGACCCTTGCTTTAATCTTTGTATTCTCCTCACCTTCAATAAGAAAGTGGACTCAGATTGCTTTTCTGGGAATCCTGACGTTCAGTATAATCAATACCAGCATCAATATACTCTCTCCTATTGCAGATCCCCCTGTTAATCCTGAAGCTACCCGTAATACACGCCTTGATAATACTCCACGTAAAATAAGACTCATAATAATGAACGGTCTCTCACAAAGTTATATTAAAGAGATGGCTGCTACCCAGAAACTGAGGAACTTTAACCATCTCCTCAAAAATGGAGCAAGAAGTACAATAAAAACATTCTCTCCGAACTTCAATCTTGGGCTTTTAAACTCAATGCTTTCCGGTCAGAAGCCGAATCTCTATTACGAACACTCACACTATAAATATCGTTTCCCGGATCTGAGTTACGAGTTCGACAACTTCCCACGTTACATATTCTTCAGATATTCATCATATTTTGGAGTTACCGCTTTCTACCAGAGAAAGAATGCTCCTGTAAGAGATCATATACAGCACCACTACTCCAATGCCATCTATAATAACAATAAAGGTTATAAAACAATAAACAGTATCAATATAGATAACCCTCCATATTTCAGGAAAAATCTTCAGAGAAACAGTCTCTTTATAAAATTTTTCTCAGAAACCCTGAAAAAAGATGACCCTAAACTTGAAATACTTAAAAAATCCTTCTATCTCGATGATTATCTGAAGGTACATATTCCCGAACTTAAAGGAACACCTTTATACTATACGGTCATGCAGTTTCACGGCATGAACAATATTAAAAAGCATTTTTATCAGTACTTCTATCCAACAATTTTTGGTAACATTCCCCCATCTGAACTTGATAAATATCAGTGGATAAGGGAGCAGTACTACGAGTACTATGATTCAATAATAGGGCAGCTTATAACTACAACCGGTGATGATGAGATGCTTGTAATTGTAAGCCTCTATCATTATGAACCCATGCCCATATGGAGAAGGGTTCTTGCAGGTCTTATGGGTAGTGAAGATATATATGTCTACAAGCACCGGGAATCCAGAGGCTCTGTTTTTCTCTATGAGCAGAATGCAATAAAACGGGACTATCCCGCTAAAGAGATCTCCCTTTTTGACATATATCCTACTCTTCTCTACTATGCAGGTTATCAACTATCCAAAGATACAGCCGGCGAAGTTATCAGGGAAATGTTTACAGAAGACTTCCTTCTTAATAACCCTATAGATATCAACACAAACTAATCATCAACGGAGAACCATGGTAAAAGAACCATCATCAGTTTCAAAAAAAATATCCATCATTCTTCTTATAATAGTCCTGACAGTTATAACTGCAGCAATTATAAAAATGGTATCCGGCAGAAGATCTGTTGTTCTGAGAGAGCAGATATACAATCCTGAAAAGATAAAACAGATTTCAGAAGAGGTTAAACCAGAACCTCAGAATAAGAAGGAAATAACTGAAAAGAAAAAAGCTGAAAAACCAGCCCGGGTTCCTTCTATAAAAGCTAGCTACAGCAATAGCGATCTTAAAACTTACAGTAAACCTCTACCTGAAAAAGATAGAGATGAAATCAGTAAAAACACCGGCTCTGATAAGACCCTGCATATAAGAAAGGAACTGGAAAAAGCCATAAAATATGTTAACAAAAACAACTACAGGAAGGCTCTTCAGATAGTTGAGAAGCTGGATCTTCAGGAGCCTGTCAGCCGCCTGTATATCGGTATCGTTCAGTTTTCCCGGAGAAAATTTACAAAGGCGGAAAATAACATAACTTACGGACTGAAGCACCCTTTGAATAAAGAAGATCAGTTTTACGGAGAAAAATTTCTTGCTCTCACATATTATGAGATGAATAAACTGGAAAAGAGTATGAGTTTTGCCCGGAAAGCTCTTGCCAGAAAAAAGGATAAACTTCTTAACATATTAATAAATAAGATAAAACGTGAAAATCGTGCTATGAAAAACTATGGGGATTCAGAATCTGAACATTTCAATATAGTTTTCAGTAAAGAAGAACATGATGAGATCAGATTATGGATAAGAGATATTCTTGAAGATGCATATGATGAAGTTGGTAAAAGGCTTGGCTTACACCCCCGCACAGGATTAACAGTAATTCTATACAATCAGAGAAACTTCTTTGATGTTACAAGAGCTCCCGGCTGGGCTGGTGGAGTATATGATGGGAAAATCAGATTACCAATTAAAGGTTTAACGAAAGCTACACCAAACCTTAAACGTATCATTATTCATGAATATACCCATGCCCTTATACACAAAATAACTCTCAAATGCCCGTTATGGCTTAATGAAGGACTTGCAGAATACTTTTCTCTTGGAGATGTTCAGGAGATGCCACAGTATATTCCTCTGTTCAAACTGGAGAAAAGATTTCCCGGCTATCCACCAAGAGCGGTATCTATTGCCTACAGAGTAAGCTATTCTGCTGTCAGAAGGCTTGAGCGCCGATACGGAATGTACAGAATAAAGGATCTTCTTAATAAACTATCGGAAGGTGTTGCTTTTCCTGAAGCCTTCGAGGATGTATTCTATATTTCCTATAAAAAATTCATTCTTGACTGGCATGATGACAGTCAACAGGAAAAGTAATTATAGCAGCTACTTTTTTTAGTGTTAAAAACAAACATTAATGCTATAATAGTTGGATTGGAGGAAAATATGAAAAATTTTATTAAAATCTCATTACTGATACTTGCCATTGCTTTCATGTCAGGTAGTGTTGTAGCAGAAGAGTGGCACACAGACTACGATAAAGCTGTAGCAGAATCTGAAGCAACAGGAAACCCCATTTTCATGCTTTTCACCGGTTCAGACTGGTGTAAATGGTGCGTTAAACTGGAAGGAGAAATTCTCTCAAAAGATGCTTTCCAGAAGTATGCTAAGAAAAATCTGGTTCTTCTGATGTTTGATTTCCCTAGAAATAAACCAATATCAAAAGCTCAGATGACTTATAACACTAAAATGAAAGCAAAATACCGCATTCAGGGATATCCTACAATTCTTCTTCTGAAAGACGGAAAAGTAATCAATAAAATAGGTTATGAACCAATGTCTCCGAAAGAGTATGTTGAGTTTGTAAAATCAAAACTTAAATAGTCTTATTAATAATCAGGAATTATAACTCAGGTTATAGTTCCTGCTCTTTCCCTCTTAACCGGATTTATTCACTAAATCTGAGTTTACCTTTTGATATATCGTATAACATCTGATCAGCATCACTGGTATTTCTGACAGGTATTGCCAGTTTCATTACAGTACCGCTATCTGTATAGTCCTGATTCAGAATATCTATTCCATACCTGTTTATTACCTGCATAACTTCACCGGTAAGTGTAAAGGGAAATTCAAGGTTACGCTTATCCTTAATATGTATCTCATGAGGAACTGATGCTGCCAGTACAAGCTTTGCTGAATTACCATAAGCTTTTATCAATCCGCCGGTTCCAAGTTTTGTACCTCCATAATATCTTATTGAGGCAACTAAGACATTGAAATATTCCCTGCTTCTTATCTCATTAAGTATTGGCAGACCTGCTGTGCCGGAAGGCTCACCATCATCACAGGCTCTGGTATACTCTTCTGTTCCCTCACCCAGTAAATAAGCGAAACATACATGGGTGGAGTCGTAAAACTCTTTACGGAGAAGTGCCACCTGATTATCTGCATCTTCAATAGATTTTACCGGATAGAGATAAGAGATAAATTTAGAACCTTTCTCTTTGAACTCTTCGGGGCCATAGTTCTGAGCTACAGTATGAAATATTGCTGGTCTTTCCTGCATTATGTAATTCTAGTTGTCATTCAGAATAGTGTCAAGCAGAAGACGTTTTCCATCGTTTCTACAAACAAAATTGTAGAAACATAAGCGGGGGAATCCCCCGTTGCTTTTCTCTCATAATTATTTAAATAAAAACCCAATTATAATAGTATATTACTTTACCAAACCAATTTAAGGAGATAATTGTGATTATTACAAACATCGAATCTGTTCCTGGTAAAGAAATTGTAGAACACTACGGAGTTGTTTCAGGAAGCACTGTCAGAGCCAAACATATTGGTAAAGATATTCTGGCAGGATTGAAAAACATTGTAGGTGGAGAACTTGCAGGGTACACCGACCTTCTTCAGGAAGCAAGAAATGAAGCTACTGAAAGAATGAAAAGTCACGCCGCCAGTCTTGGAGCAAATGCAATCCTTAATGTCCGTTTTGCTACATCTTCTGTAGCTCAGGGTGCAGCAGAGCTTTATGTTTATGGTACTGCTGTCAGAGTTGAATAGCCGGTGCTGTTATGGAATTATATCTTATATATTTCGGAGGTTTCTTCCTCCTGATGTGCCTGGGCTATGTCTTTGGAACAGCTGCAGAAAAAAGGCACTACAGATCAATAACAGCAAGAGAGAAAGCAGGTCTTAAACTCCCGGTTTCAAATATTAAGCATAGTTTTGACAAATCCCGGGAAGTTGTATCCACTGCACTGGTTTCAGGAAGTGTTGTTGTATCAATAGACTATTTCAAACGATTCCTTGCAGGTTTAAAGAACATTTTTGGCGGCACTATCACTTCTTACGAAACTCTTATTGACAGAGGTAGAAGAGAGGCCATTCTCAGAATGAAAGAGAAAGCACCACATTCAGACGTTATTGTTAACCTGAGAGTTGAAACCTCAACAATCGGGGGTAACTACCAGCAGAATGGAGCCGACTGTGTAGAAGTTATTGCTTACGGTACAGCGATAACATACAAAAGATAGATGAAATATGTACCCGTAGAAGTTAAAGAGAACTTTAATATTTCAAAAAAGCATCCTCTGAAGGAAGCTCTGGTTTTAACCACATCCCTGTGCGGTGTAATAGTTCTTCTCTATCTTGCTGCGGGTCTCCTTGCGGGTATACTTGCCCGCTATGTCCCCTCTTCAGTAGAAGAGAACCTTGGAAAACTCTTCAGTTCAAATATACCTTACAAACAGAATACCCGGCGGTCAGCAGAACTTCAGAAGCTCCTTGATAAACTTATTATGGAAAGTGAGGTCAAAACGAGCTTTCCTCTACGGGTACAGGTTATGGAAAGTAAAACAGTAAATGCCCTGGCTCTGCCTGGGGGAACGATTCTGTTCTTTACCGGCCTTCTGGAACAGACAGGGTCAGAAGAAGAGATAGCTTTCATTCTGGCTCACGAAGCCGGCCACTTCCATAACAGGGATCATATGAAAAGTCTGGGGCGTTCCCTGATAATGTATACAGTAATGTCAATTCTCAATATTGGCCATGGAGATATATCTTTCTCCGGTATAACAGATCTTCTTGAACTGGAAAGATCAAGAAGCCAGGAAGAGGATGCAGATGATTTTGCTGTACAACTAATAAGAAACTATTATGGGAACATTAATGGAGCAGTAAGCTTCCTTCAGAAAATGGCAGATAAAGAGAAATCACCATTAATAGCAAAATACTTCATGACTCATCCCCACCCCGAAGAAAGACTCAATAGAATCCTGCAGTCTCAATAAATGCCTTAACACAAACCACAGATTACGCTGATTACACAGATTTTTTTGTTCCTGAGCACCGCCACACTAACACGGACAAACAGGAACCTTCACTGACAAACACTCGAATAACACTACACAAAAATAGCAATAGTTGCATTAAAGTATTTAATCTTCTGGTTTCAAACCACACCGACAATACTACATATTATTGGTCTGTGTATGTCTGTGAAGGTTCCTGTTTGTCCGTGTTATGACGATCTTACTGCTTCTTATCTCAGATGCTTTTAACCACACAGCACCTATCCTGAACGAGGAACGAGTCGAAGGGTTCTTTGTATCCTTAATATAACAGATACTTCTCTATTGTATTTCTATACTTTTCGAGTTGAGGCTGTATCTTTTCAGCAAGATCTTTCCAGGGAATATTTTTCTCAATCGACTCTCTTATGAGAGGGCCACCACAGATCATATCAATGGGAGGGCGTTTGTATTCGAATTCATAAGGAGGTTCGCTCCACCTGAATTTATCAGAATATCTCTCTACAGCAAATCTTATAATTTCATAGAAGATACCAAAGCTATTAAACTTCGCAGAACTATCTTCCGGTGCTACATAGACACCTTTACAGACCTCTCCCTTAAACTTGGAAAATTCAGGTTTAAAGAATATAGGAGTAAAACAGGAATTATAAAAATCTTCTGCTCTTAGAAAATCTGCCAGTTCAAAATTATCTATCCATGGAGCACCACAGAATTCGAATGGCCTTGTGGTTCCCCTTGCTTCTGAAAGATTTGTACCTTCAAGCATAACAGCTCCCGGATATACCATTGCTGTGGCAAAAGATGGCATATTTGGAGAAGGATATGTCCACTTATTACCGGCATAATCGCCTCTGTTCCAGTCCGGTACTTTTATAACTTCCACATTTATATCAAGATTGTAATAATCTGCTCCAAACCTGAGATATTCCCCAGCTGTAAGGCCATGTCTCATTGGTACAGGTAACAGCCCTACAATTGAGAAGTAATCCTCATCTATTACGGGGCCTTCAAAATCCAGTCCGTTAAGTGGGTTGGGTCTGTCCAGAACTATTATATCTATATCTTTACCACTCAGCACCTTCATTATCATAATCATGTGGTTAACAAAGGTATATACTCTGGTTCCGACATCAAAGGTATCCACCAGAAGAGCATCAAGTCCATCAAGCCACATAGCCTCAGGTGTGAGATTTTCCCCATAAAGACTATACACAGATGCGTCCAGCTCTTTCCAGTGAAAAGAGTCAGAAAGAATCATGTTATCCTGTTTATCAAGAAAAAAACCGTGCTGCAAGGCCCATAAAGCTCTCATATTATCAGAACACAGTTTTTTTACTCTCCTGTATACAGCTTCTCCGGTTCCATCAATAACAGAGCTACCTGTAACAAGATCAAAAACCCTGCCTTTTATAATCTCTTTATGTTTCTTACAAAATATATCTATACCAGCACTACTCATTCTTTACTGCCTCCACAACATTTACACCAGCTGCTTTTCCTGATGGATAAATTGTTGCCATAAGGCTTATCAGCATTGCAGTCAGAATTACAGCTCCAACTTCAAGTATATCGAGTCTGAAAGGCACATAACTCATCTGATACAGTTCAGCAGGTATTCTGATAAGCTGGAATCTGTTGGCAAAATACACAAAGATCGTTCCCAGAAGAGTTCCACACAGAGTTCCTGCAAGGCCTATTATTCCACCTTGTATGAAAAAGATCCGGCTAATCATTTTTCCCGTAGCTCCATAAGAAAGAAGAATTCCTATATCTCTTATTTTCTGAACTACCAGCACTATGAGACCTGCAATTATATTAAGAGATGCTACAACAATAATGAGATTAAGAGTAAAGAAAAGAATTGTCTTCTCCAGATCCAGAGCAGAATAAAGAGATGCATTGAGATCTTTCCAGGTAATGATACTGTACTTCCCTTTATATCTTTCTCTTATTACATCCGCTACACGATCTGCATCAAAGATGTTCTCAAGAAAAACCTGAATATAGTTTACTCTCTCTTTAAGTTTGAAAAGTTTCTGAGCTGAAGCCAGATCAGCAACTACAGTATTATTGTCTATCTCATGTATACCGGATTCAAATATCCCGGTTACTGTGACCTTACGCATTTTAGGTCTTACGCCATCAGGAGCAAGAGTATGCTGGGGAGTAATAAGAAGTACTTTATCTCCCCTCATAAGCAGCATCTTTTCAGACAGAGCACGACCAATCATAATCTCTTTACTGGTTTCCGGTTTTCTGCCATCTACAATTCTGTTTTTCCAGGAGCTGTCAGATTTCAACTCCATATCCAGACCTTTGTAATAGACTCCCGAACTCTTATTCCCTGATTTCAGCAGAACCATGGAATAGACAACAGGTCCTGCTGATTTAATATCTTTTATATTTTCTGTAATATCTTTTACAACTTTCTCATAATCCTTAACACCTTCACCTATGAAGCCATTTATCATAATATGGGCAGTTGAACTGAGGATCTTTGTTCTGATCTCTTTATGATAGCCATTCATAAGAGCCAGAGCAATAATAAGAGCCGCTACCCCGATAGTTATCCCCAGTACAGAAACCAGGGACATAGTCGAGATAAAGCTGTTCTTTCTGCCTTTCAGAAGATATCTACGGGCTATGAAAAATTCAAACTTCATTCTTTAGGTCTTAAAGCCGGGAACAGAATTACCTCTTTGATATTTGGAGCACCTGAATAGATCATTACCAGACGATCAATCCCCACACCTTCACCGGTTGCAGGAGGCATACCATGCTCAAGAGCTGTTACAAAATCATTATCTATCGCCTGAGCTTCATCATCACCTTTCTCTTTATCTTTAACCTGTTCAAGGAATCTCTCTTTCTGATCAATAGGATCATTAAGTTCTGAATATCCGTTTGCCAGTTCCATACCACCAATAAACAGTTCGAATCTTTCTGTTTCCCTTGGATCTTCTTTACATGGTTTTGACAGAGGTGAAAGAAGTTTTGGATGGTGAGTTACAAAAATAGGCTCATACAGTGAATCCTCTACGTGTTTATCAAAAAGGAAGTCCAGCATCTTACCAAAAGTAGGAGGACACTCTTCATTCTTATAGTTTGTTTTAATATGGTTTCTCAGTTTATCTTCATCCCACAGAATCTCTTTATCTACTTTTGCTTTCTCAGAAATAAGATCCATAAACTTAGCTCTGCGGAATGGAGTCTGCATTGAGATCTCTCTGTCCTGCCATACAATTTTCTTATCTTCATTCAGGAACTTTTCATTCAGTTTTTCAAAAAGCTGTTCTGTAAGTTCCATGTTTGCATTGAAATCATTATAAACCTGATACCACTCAATCATAGTGAACTCAGGATTATGGTTCATATCGATACCTTCATTTCTGAAGTTTCTGTTAAGTTCAAAAACCTTCTCCATACCACCAACAAGCAGACGCTTCAGATAGAGTTCAGGAGCGATTCTCAGATAGAGATCTATATCCAGTGCATTGTGGTGAGTAATAAAAGGTTTAGCAGATGCACCACCAGCTACAGGCTGAGTCATAGGAGTTTCAACTTCAAGATAATCATTATCGTAGAAGAACATTCTGATAAGCTGAATAATCTGGGATCTCAGTTTAAAAATTGATCTTGTTTTATCATTTACAATAAGATCCAGATATCTCTGTCTGTATCTCAGTTCCTTATCCTGAAGACCATGCCACTTCTCTGGAAGAGGATGGAAAGATTTCGCCTGGAATGTGAGTTTTGAAACAACTATTGTAAGTTCTCCACTGTGAGTTTTGAACATCTTACCTTCAACACCCGCAATATCCCCGATATCAAGAAGTTTGTATACTGCAAAATCAGTTTCAGATACCATATCTTTCTTGATATAGATCTGCATCTTCTTATCACCATCAAAGATGTGCAGAAAAGCACTCTTACCCATTTTTCTTATAGCAAGAATACGTCCTGCAACAGATACATTGATCTCATTCTGTTCAAGTTCTTCTGCACTTTTTTCACTGCACTCTCCAATAATCTGTGATATTGAATGAGTTCTGTTAAAAGAGTGAGGGTAGATTTCAACTCCCAGCTCTTCAATTTTTCTTAGTTTCTCCAACCTTATCTTAAAATGGTCTTCCATGATTTAACCTCACTTAGTTGACAAGTTTTTTCTTACTGTCTTTCACATTTATAGTAAATTTACGGATTTTTGTAAAATCGTTAACACCTTTAACCACAATATAGCCGGAATTAAATCCCTGATACTGCGGATCATAAAAGAAGGAGTAGTTTCCCGGAAGTGTCACCTCAATCCATCTGTGAGGCTGAGGCATTACTTTACTACCGTGACCATTCACAAGAAAGCCCCGAACACTTCTGTACTTTAAGCCTGCGGCTTTCAGAAATATCGCAGTAAGGTTTGTAAACCCTACGCAATTACCACTCCTGTTTTTAAACACTTCTATGCCTTTATTGGCAGAACTGTTCTCAACATATCTTATACGCTTTCTGAGAAACACCGAAATGTTTTTCATATATTCACGGTAATCTTCAGAGTACATCATCTGAATCTCGTTCTGTAACTCCGGGTCCAGAGATTCTATATAACCGGTATTCCTGATAAGGCGAATTCTGGCATCCATATCCAGATAGTTTTCACAGGTTATATCAAGATTTACATAACCATTCTGATATAACCTCACCTTCTGACTGAAATTCCCGGTTTTATAATCTGAAAAAATATCCTGATCACTACTGCTGAATTCAAAGCATACGTAGTCCACATATTTCAATGCGGGATTCATCAGCATCAGCAGTAGAAGTAAAATCAACGTATAACCTTGTCAAGTATTGCATTGACTATCTTATAAGAGTCCTCTTCGCCATATTTTTTTGCAATACGAACAGCATCATCAATGATAACAGCTTTCTCTTCATTGAACTCCGCTTCTCCGATTCCCATTCTCAGAATGTTCCGGTCAACCACTGCAAGACGTTCCAGTTTCCACCCGATGAGATTCTCTGCTATAGCAGCATTAATAGACTCTTCAGATTCCATAACATGTTTAACTACTTTGGTAATAAACTCTTTCTCATCACTATTTACAGTTTTGAAGAAGGTAAAATTATTCTCAAGAACAGCATCAACTTCTGCATTCTCTACATTAAGCAGATCAAGCTGAAAAAGTATTTTGAGAATTATCTCTCTTGTAAATTTAATCCTGAACATCAGATCTGAGCGTTCCTCATAACATTTAACATTTCAATGATGGTTTTAGCAGCATCAAAACCTTTATTACCAACTTTGTTTCCTGACCTTTCCATAGCCTGATCAGTTGTATCTGCAGTAACAATACCGTAAGCAACCGGAATAAGTGAATCCAGAGTTACCTGAGCGATACCTTTTGTTACTTCAGCTGAAACATAATCAAAATGAGGCGTTTCACCTCTGATTACTGTACCAAGACAGATAATAGCATCGTATTTTTTACTGAGTGCCATTCTTTTTGCTGCCAGTGGTATCTCAAATGCTCCAGGTACTCTTAGTATTTCAATACTATCTTCAGATGCTCCGCTTCTTACAAGGGCATCCACTGCACCTTCAAGTAATCTGTCTGTTGACAGACTGTTGAATCTTGATACAACAATTCCGAATTTATAATTTTCTGCAATAAGTTCGCCTGTATATTCTTTCATTATTTTCTCCCCCTAATAAATACTCCAAAACCCTTTATAAGTCAAGATTCAGACCGTTTGGAAGGATAATTCGGAATTTAAGAGGCCCCCTACACAGGGCGCCCCTACAGGGGCATTTTCACAAAAATTTTATCACCTGATACTGGATTTTTATTACTAAACATCATTTATGAAAAAGGTAACCAATACTCTTTCAAAAATATGAGGGCGTCAACACTGACAAACACTGACCCCCACGGACAATCATCCTTCGATTCGTTCCTCGCTCAGGATATAAACACCGATCTGCACTCGCCCTGGCACGGACAGGGAAGATATAAACTAACCACAGACAAAATATAACATAGTGCACACCATAACAATGATTGATATGCAATAACCATGTGTTTTTTATACCCGCCGTGTTTGTCCATGTGGATCTATACGGGTCCGTGTTTGTCAGTGTACGTGTGGGGGCGGCTATTATCAGGCCGTCCCGTTATCATCCAGTTCAGTTCTGTATGGAAGATAGAGTGCAAACTCAGCGCCTTTCCCAGGTCCATCACTATGCACAGTAAGCCTCCCCCCCATCTCCTGAGCTGTGTTGGCAGCACTGTGAAGGCCAAAACCGTGACCATCACTTCTTGTAGTAAAACCGTGATTAAAAATCCTGTTCAGATTATCTCTACTGATTCCCATTCCATTATCTATAACTTTAACAACTACCCACTGTTCATCTTCTCTCAGAACGTCAAGTTTTATCTCTTTATTGCTGTTTTCCGATTTAAGCAGCGCATTTTTTGCGTTACTGATCAGATTCACAAGAATCTGCATAAATTTGTGTGAATCCAGAACAGCAGTTTCAATATCATCGTAGTGCTGGGAAACAGCTATTCCATATTTATTCAAACCGGCAAAATTGATTTTAATAGAGTTGTTAATAAGGTCTTTAAGGGATACCAGTTCACTTACACCAAATGCCATACTATGCTGCTGTTGTATAGAAATAATGGACATAATATGCTTTATATGATCATTAAGTGCATCAACGGTTTCAGCTACATTGCCGTTCTCTTTAATAAGATGATCCATTAATTTGTTCTGATAAAGCATGAGTTTCTCTCCTTTATCCGAACTCATAAACTCACCAATATTATCTCTATTCTGATTAAGTAACTCTTTAACTTTCAGCAGATCACCGATTCTGTTTCCTGCAAAATATTTCTTAATCAGCCCCGCAGCAATATTGAGGCTGTTCAGAACATTACCAACATTGTGCAGAACACTTGTTGCAACTTCTGCTTTACCAGCAAGTCTTGCAGCATGCAATAACTCTTTATGTGTACTTTCAAGCTGTTTCTCTGTTTTCTTTCTTTCTGTTATTTCTCTTATTGTTGCAAGAACAACTTCTCTGTTCTGCAAAAAGATTTTTCTCAGAATTATCTCTGTATTTATCTCTTCATCACTATCAGGACGTTTGGTGTCCCACTCAAATATCTCAAGATTCCCCTCTATTACACTCTCCCAGAGAATAGCTCTGTTCAGTACAATATGTTCTCTGAATATCTCATACGCCTCATTTATAATTCTCTCTCCTGCATCGACAAGCCCAAAAACCTCAAACATCTTCTGGTTCACTTCATAGATTCTTCCGTCAGTTTCAAAAATCACAATCGCATCGTGAACACTATTGAAGATCATACGCATAGCCATCTCTGACATCGCAAGAGATTCATTTGTTACTTTCAGCTCTTCAGTTCTGAGGGCAACTTTCTTTTCCAGATTACTTCTTGCTTCCAGAAGTTCATCATCTCTCTTTTCAATCTGAACAAGCATCTCGTTAATCCCGTCAATCATATCCCCCACTTCACCGCCCACCACATTCTCAGCACGTTCAGAATAGTCCTGATCCACAGAAATTCTGCGGGTAAAATCCAGAAGTCTGTAAATCGGCCGGGATATTCTGGACTGAAGAATTGAAGCAAGAATAAAAGCTATAATTACAGCAACAATACCTATCAGTGATACCACAAAGAGGTTTTTCTTTATTGCCCCTGTTATCTCCTTTTTGCTTACCAGAATATAGAGAGAACCAATTTTTTCCTCATCAACACTAAGTTCTTTCAGTATCTCAATAAAGTTTCCTGAAGGATTACCCTTCCCTACTTCCGGTATACTCTCAATTACACTGTTCTTAATATATGTCGCAAATATTCTTCCATCAGGATAGTATATTCCTGCAAAAATAATAGAAGAGTCTTCTTTGAACATACTTAGAATTTCTTTACCATCTTCTCTGCTGTTAAAGGATAGTGCCGCAATACTGTTATCTTTAATCATATCCCCTGCAACAGCTGCATTACGACTTACGAGTTCATTCAGGGTTTTCTGCTCATTGAAGATTGTTGCAGCACTTGCAAATATAAGGGCCACAACTGCTGTAAGAGTAGTGATCCAGGTTAACTGCTTTTTCAGGGAAGCACTACCTCGCCTCACTTCTTCCTCCTATTACTCTTCCGGCAAGTTTAAGTACTGAAAGTCTTATCCTGATACCTTCTCTGTTCATTGGTTCCAGATTAACCTCAAAAGTTATTTTCTGATAACCTTTCCTTACAGTATTAATAAGGTTAATCATCCCACCTGTGTCTTCAAGTTTCTGATTATCCGTTACAAACAGTGTGCCACTGCCTTTAAGTTTTTCCCCTAAAGATTTCATGCCATTTTTATCAAGGGATCTGGTATAAATCACGTGGCATTTTTTCATATCCCCGATGGAACAATCCCCATCTTTGAACCTGACATAAGTAATTTCCCTTCCGTTAAGCTTCCGGCCTTTGATAAGCCTCCAGCTCTCTTCATCTTCGAAAGGATCTTTCCCGACTACCCCTATAATCCAGTCGCCATACCTCTTATTTTCAGGCCATGTACAAAATTTCAGAAAATTAAAGATGAACACAAGTTTTACGTGATATTCAGGTTGTTGCCCTACCTTATCAGCATAAGCCGGAGGTTCTGCCATGAGTTCCCCTGAGAGAGTTACTGTAATAAATAAAATTATCAACCAAACCAAAATATCACGTTTCAATTTTCAATCCATATCAGTCTGACCTGATTAGTACATTACGAATAGCACAACTTAGTATATCGTGAGAAATATATCTTTCTGAAATTTTTCAGAAAGATATATTAAAGTTCCGGATTATTTATCCATCATCATTCTTGCATCTTCAGCAAATTCTCTGATTTTATTCTCTTTGATAAGTTTTCTGAGCACAACATTAATCTTTTCAAGAAGCTTTCTGTTACCTTTTTTAACAGCAGCAACTGCTCCCAGGGACTGACTCTTATGGCATGTAATATTAGTTAATCCTTTATTGATTTTTACATAAGATTCTGCTACCGGTTTTTCAAGTATAACAGCATCTACTCTCTTCTTTTTAAGATCTGTTACCAGCTCTTTAATGGTGTATCTTTCCAGGAAATATGCTCCTACAACCTGATGTCTCACCATATCACTCTGTATAGACTCTTTCTGAGTACCTACTTTCTTACCTCTCAGATCTTCAATAGATTTTATTACACCAGCATCTTCAGATCTTATAAGCATATTCTGCAAAGCCTGAAAGTATACTATTGAAAAATCTGCGACCTTCTTTCTCTTCTCTGTTGGAGAAATACCAGCCATTATAAAATCGATTTCTCCTTTCTCAAGAGCATTGAAAAGCTCACTGAAAACCATATCCTTAACCACCAGTTTTGCACCAATGGCTTTAGCAACTTCTTTTGCTATATCGATATCAAGCCCTACAACATCTCCATCTTTCTCATTAAGGAGATAGAACTCATAAGGTGGATAATCTGCACTGGTACCCATTAAAATTGTTTTCCCTTTCTGATCCTTCTCACCGGTTACTGGTTCCCCGGCTGAAACCGGAACAAAAACAAATGCGACTAAAAGTGTTATTAAAAAAAGTCCCTTCATGTAACCTCCTGAATTTCATATACTAATAATCTAATATAGGGTTCTGGCTTTTTCAACATAGCGATTTTTCTGGAATGAATCACTTTTTTTAAAGCCCTGACGTATCTGTCAACAATAACAACAGAAACCCTTAACGCTGATTCTCATTGCAGATTCTCACAGCTTTCTGCCATATTGATTTATAAAAACAATTATGTTAGATTAAGCTTTCATCATTGTACAAATATATGGAGGGATAATGAAACTCAAGAGCCTGGCAATTCTGGCACTGTTCTCACTACTACTCACAGCATCCTGTGGAAGTCAAAAAGACAAAAAAGGAATCGATCTTAATCTCAACATCAAACCGGTAACCCTTACTGATTCCACATATATAAAAATGGATTACACCTTCGGATATACAGAGAAATTCACAGGTCTGACCAAGAACTATATCGTTTTCACCCATTTCTATCGCCCAAGAACAAGAGAAATGCTCTTTCAGGACGATCACTCACCTGCAGTTCCTTCCAGAGACTGGAAAAAGGGAACACCTGTTAAATATTCACGAACTGTTTTTATGCCACAGTTTCTGGATGAACTTGATGTGGATTTTGAAGGCTATGAAGAGATCAAACTGACTGTAGGGATTTACGATCCGGAGAACCCGGCTTCAAAAATTATTCTTTCAGAGAAAAAGCTGAATATACAGCCAGCATCAATTGTTGCTCCTGAGATTCTCTACTCAGAAGGCTGGAACAATGAAGAAGCAGATCCATCAATCAGTAATCCTGAACACAGGAAATGGAGATGGTCAACAAAGCAGGCTACCTGCATAATTGAGAAACTGAATAAAAAATCTTATCTGATTGTACGTGGCCGTGTTGATAAGAAGCGGTTCAAAGATCAGAAAGTAATCATAAAGATAAATGATACACTTCTTGAGGAGTTTATCCCCGAAGAAGGACTTTTTAAAAAACAATACACACTAACTCCTGACAAACTTGGAAACGAATCAGAGTTCAAGCTCACAATTGAGACTGACAAAACATTTATCCCTTCCGAGATAAATCCTGAAATAAATGACAGCAGGGAATTAGGAGTTCAAATATTTTTTCTTTACTACAGGGAGTCATTAGATGATCAGAGCTAAAATTCTGGGTACAGGTTCATACCTGCCTGAAAAAATTATGACCAATGAAGATTGGGCAAAAAGAGTAGATACTTCAGATGAGTGGATCTCATCAAGAACCGGCATTAAAGAACGCCATTTTGCAGCAGAGGATCAGGCTACTTCTGATCTCGTTACTGAGGCAGCGAAAAAAGCCATTGAAGATAGTGGTTTAACAAAAGATGATATAGATATGATTCTGGTAGCAACAGTTACACCAGACACAATATATCCTTCAACAGCAAACTGGGTTCAGAAGAACCTTGAAATTGGTCCTGTACCTTCATTCGATTTCAGTGCTGGCTGTTCAGGTTTCATTTACGGTCTTGCAATTGCTGATTCTTTTATTAAATCCGGTACAGCAAAAACGATACTTCTTGCCGGTGCAGAAACAATGACCAGAGCGATGAACTGGGAAGATCGTAACACCTGCGTTCTTTTTGGTGATGGTGCCGGTGCTGTTGTTATATCTGCAACAGAAGAGAAAGATAATGGAATTATGTCTACCTGCTGGGGTGCAGATGGTAATCTTGGCGAACTTCTTACCCAGCCGGCTGGTGGAAGCAGAAGACCTGCTTCTCATGAAACTGTTGATCAGAAACTTCATACAGTGCACATGAAAGGTAACGAAGTTTTTAAGAATGCTGTAGTCCGTATGCATGAATCAGCTAATAAAGCTCTGTCACTTGCAGGACTGACAGGAGAAGATGTAGACGTTTTCATTCCTCACCAGGCTAACATAAGAATTATAGATGCCACTATAAGACGTGCGGGTATTCCAAAAGACAAAACTTTTGTTAATATTGACAAAACAGCAAATATTTCAGCTGCAACAATTCCAATAGCACTTGACCAGGCCAGAAAGGCTGGCCGTATTACAGAAGGCTCAAATGTTCTTCTGGCAGCTTTTGGCGCAGGCCTCACATGGGGTGGCGCAGTATTGAAATTCTGATATATCATATAAAAGCGAAATACCCGGTTTCTTCTCTGAAATCGGGTAATTTCAGATTTTAAAGTCTGTTTTAAATATCAAAACCTTTTCTCATTTTTCCGAATAAAATTCCCCAACACCCTGTTCTGGAGCGTATAATTCCTATTTCATCTTGAATTTTACCATATAAAATGCTACAGTTTGATATTCAATATTATTCTATTTTATAAGGAGGACGAGATGCCAGCAAAAGGTTATGTTGAAATTGACCGCGAAGTATGTAAAGGCTGTGGTCTCTGTATTGCCAGTTGTCCTACGAGCTGTCTTTCATTAAACACATCCGACACCAACTCTTATGGTCTGCACTATGCTTATCTTAAAGAAGAAGAAAAGTGTGTCGCCTGTAAAGGCTGTGCGGTAATGTGTCCAGATGCAGCAATAACTGTTTACAAAAAAATTAGTAACTGAAACGGAGGATACTTTGAGCGAAATTAAGTTCATGAAAGGTAATGATGCCCTCGCAGAAGCAGCAATCAGAGCTGGAATGAAGGGCTATTTTGGATACCCAATTACTCCACAGTCAGAGATCGTAGAATATCTCGCTATGGAGGAACCAAAGCACGATTACGTTCTGGTTCAGGCCGAGAGCGAAGTCGCATCAATAAATATGGTATATGGAGCAGCAGGTGCCGGAGCCAGAACGATGACTTCAACATCTTCTCCAGGTTATTCACTAATGCAGGAAGGTATGTCTTACATCGCATGTGCGGAACTTCCCAGCGTAGTTGTTAACGTTGCGAGAGGTGGCCCTGGTCTGGGAACTATTCAGCCAAGTCAGGGAGATTACTTCCAGGCTGTTAAAGGCGGTGGTCACGGTGACTACAGACTGATTACATTAGCACCAAACTCAGTTCAGGAAATGGCTGATCTGACAATGCTTGCTTTTGATCTTGCTGATAAGTACTGTACACCAGCTCTGATTCTTGCAGACGGTGCAATTGGTCAGATTATGGAAAAAGTTGTACTTCCTGAACCGGTAAAACCCGATTATAAAAAACCATGGGCAACTACTGGTAAAACTCCTGACAGAAAAAAGAATGTTATTACTTCACTCTATATTCAGTCAGAAGATATGGAACAGAAAAACTTCAAACTCCAGGCTAAATATAAAGAGATTTCAGAAAATGAAACCCGTTATGAAGAGTATATGATTGATGATGCTGAAATCGTAATTGTTTCTTACGGTATTACTTCAAGAATCAGCAGAAAAGTTGTTGATCTTGCAAGACAGCAGAACATTAAAATGGGTCTTTTAAGACCAATTACTCTATGGCCTTATCCTTCAGCAAGAATCACAGAACTTGCAGAAGAGTCAAGAGTTAAAGGCTTTATTTCTGCAGAAATGAGTACAGGCCAGATGGTTGAAGATGTTAAACTGGCTGTAAACGGAAGAAAACCTGTACATCTGTACGGAAGAACCGGTGGAATCATACCTACTCCTGAAGAGATTCTGGAGCAGACACTTATTAAGTTCAAATAGGAGTCTCAAATGAAAGAAGGATACGAATTAATCTATAAACGTCCGGAATCACTTCTGGATGTAAGAATGCACTACTGCCCAGGCTGTATTCATTCTACTGTACATAAACTAATTGCTGAGCTGATTGATGAAATGGACATTCAGTCACAGACTGTTGGTGTATGTCCTGTTGGTTGCAGTGTTTTTGCCTATGACTACATCGATATCGACTGGCAGGAAGCTGCTCACGGAAGAGCATGTGCTGTTGCAACAGCTATTAAAAGAATGCTCCCTGAAAATATCGTTCTCTCATATCAGGGAGACGGTGACCTTGCAGCAATCGGAACAGCTGAAACTATTCATGCATGTAACAGAGGTGAGAATATCACAGTTATCTTTGTTAACAACAGAATCTACGGTATGACTGGTGGTCAGATGGCTCCTACAACACTTGAAGGTGACAAAACAGCAACATCTCCTTATGGAAGAGATCCTAAAACTACAGGTTCTCCTCTTAAGATGTGCGAAATGGTTTCACAGTTTGACGGTGTTGCGTATGCTGAAAGAGTAAGCTGTAATACCCCTGCAAATGCAAGAAAAGCCAAAAATGCAATTAAAAAAGGTTTTGAACTGCAGCAGAAAAAAGCAGGTACCAGTTTTATTGAAGTCGTTTCCAATTGCCCTTCAGGCTGGAAATGTTCTCCTGTCGAATCTCTTGGAAAAATCAAGGAAGAGTCTTTCCCCTACTTCCCACTAGGGGTATTCAAGGCACCCGCTAAATAGGAGGATAAGCAGATGTTAAATGAAATGATATTTGCCGGTTTTGGTGGACAGGGAGTTCTCTCAATGGGAAAACTTCTTGCTTATGCAGCTATGAAAGAGGGTAAAGAGATAAGCTGGATGCCTTCATATGGTCCTGAAATGCGTGGTGGTACTGCAAACTGTATGGTTAACATCAGCGACGATATTATCTCATCACCTATCGTTAACGAATATGATGTAGTTGTTGCACTTAACCTTCCTTCACTTAACAAGTTTGAGGGTAAAGTAAAAAAAGACGGAATTCTGATCTGGGAGAGCAGTACAATTAAAACTCCTCCATCAAGAACAGATATTAAAATATTCCCTCTTCCAGCAATTGATAAAGCTACAAATGAACTTCAGAACACCAAAGTTATGAATATGGTTGTTCTTGGAGCTCTTGTTAAGATCAATGAAGTTGTTAAAAAAGAGTCACTTCTTACAGCTCTTAAAGACACACTTCCTGAAAGACACCATCATCTGATTCCTCTCAATGAGAAGGCGATAGATCTTGGTATGAGTCTTGTATAAATAATTAAAATCTATAAAGGGCAGGGTACAACCTGCCCCTTTCTTTCCATTAAAGTAGAATTTCTTCCCTTAATATTGAGCTTATCGGGGATTTACCTGCAACTTCTCCCTGAGGAAGAGGCATGAATTCAACTCTCTTATAAGTCCTTTTAATCTCATTTGTCTGTTCTGAATATTCAGGGCTGACAACTATTACTGTTCTCACATCTCCGGCATTTTCAATAAGTGCTATAAGCTCTGCAATACAGCTACTTCTGAAACCTCCGGGAGTAATTATAAAAACCATGCGAAAATTGTAACTCTTCAGCCTTGTAAGGGCATCTCCACTGCTTATTGTTCTGGTTACATGAAAACCTTCAGCTGTAAAATGAGACTCTTCAATGCATGAATTACCATTCAGATCAACCAGCAGAATCCCTTTTGAAGTGAGAGCAGTAGCTTCACTACTTTTGCCTGCAACAGGAAGATATATATCAAATGTAGTTCCACCATTATCTTTACTGGATACAAATATAAAACCGTCATGCTCATCAACAACCTGTTTAACTACTGTCATCCCAAGGCCCGAGCCACTTTTGCCTAGCTTCTTGCTTGAATAGAAAGGATCAAAAATACGATTTATATCTTCTGGTGGAAGTCCAATACCTTTACCATCATCTTCAATTCTGAGAACTACATAAGATTCAAGTTCATACCTGCTGACCTCTTCATTATTGAACAGAGGTTCCACACATAGCCTGACTTCTCCAGCTCCGCCGGACATATTTTTCTCTGCAACAGCTTCAAAAGCATTTGATACCATATTCATCAGCATCTGTGACAGGTGTACCGGTGAACCAAGTATATCAGTTTCACCACTTTTCACTTCAAACTTAAGCTTCACTTCAGGAAATCTGGTCTGAAGAAGTCCAAATTCAACAGATGAGATATACTCATCTATAACTTCAGCCAGATTAATTCTCTCTCTATGTTGTTTTTTCCTGCCAAGAGTCAGCAGGTCTCTGGTTATTGCAGCAGCTCTTAAACCAGACTGCTTAATAGCTTTAAGATACTTTTCAGCACCAGAATCTTCAGGCAGCCTTGATGATAAAAGATCAGGATAACTGATAATACCAGTAAGAAGCTGATTAAGATCGTGAGCTACACAGCTTGCCATCTCTCCAAGAGCTTCCAGCTTTCTCGCTCTTACAAGCTTATTTTCCAGATTTGATTTCTCTCTCTCTGCTCTTCTGAGATCTGAAATATCTATAGCGAACCCTATAATTCCAACTACATTACCATCCAGATCTTTATGGGGCACCTTTTTTACAAGAAGCTCAAGTTCCCCTTTAGCTGTTTTAACAGGCCCTGAAAGGATATCTGCCGCTTCACCACTCTCAAGGATTTTCTCCTCTACGTTCACATACCAGGGATTAACATCCTCAAAAAGTTCATTATATTTTTTACCGATAATTCTGCTTACCGGATAGCCTATCTTATTTGAAAATTCACTATTTACCCGAACATATCGTAAATTCACATCTTTAAAAAAGATCATCGCAGGACATGAGTCCAGCATAAGGTTCAACTCCAGATTATTCTGATCAAGCTGCTTTCTGTAAAGTTCTGATTCACTTTCTCTCTCTCTCACCCTCTCCTCTACAAAAGATACCAGCTCAAAATTCCACTCTGATACAGCATCATACTCCTGTTTCAAAAGTTTAAGCTCATTCTCCAGATGTCTGGATTTAGCCTCCAGATGCCCTATTTTCTCTTTAAGTTCTTCAATTATAGTCTTATCATCTTTAATTCTCATTACTGCCCCATATCACTCAGAACCTTAACTTCCTCTTCCACAGCCGGCATAAGCAGTTCAAGGTTAGTCTCTTCAATCCCCAGTTGTTCAAGACATTTGATATAAAGTTTATCCCCGCCAGTACTGCAGTAGAATCTGCCGGACAGGCCCAATTCTGCCTTTCTGCAGTAGAAATCTGCGACATATAAAATCATAAGATCTCTTCTGTATTTTTCCGGAACTTTAAAAGGGTCATAATAGTACCCCAGATAGACAACAAGTTCCAGAGGAAAATTCCATGCTTCAGCCAGAGCCGCCCCTACCTCTGAATGCCCAAAACCTGCAATATCTATTTCTGCTTTCCTGATATTTATATCGGAATCTGATTTTCCTATTATTTCTTCATACTCCTGATGGAGGTATTGATCCATAACCACCATTCCCAATCTATGAAGAAGACCGGCAGCATACAAATCTGCACCGGTGTTGCCAAACTCTTTTCTTGCTATTTCCCTCGTCATTACAGCTGTACCCGCCGAGTTAATCCACAATTCCATTCTATTCAGCGGAGAATTGCCTTCACGGAAGATCTGACAGATTTTCTGACTGAGAGCTATCTCGGTTATTGTTTTGAATCCCAGCCTTATAATTGCCTGGGAAATATCTGCAACTCCTCCTCTTGGTGAAAAGAGCGCTGAGTTTGCTGTTTTAAGAACAGCTGCTGAAAGAGGGGGATCAATAGTTATCAGCTCTTTAAGTTTTCTGGTACAGGTATCCGGATTACCGGTTGCCTCCAGAATCCCTGATACAATCTGCTGTATTGAAGAAATTTCTGAATTTCTTACTCTGTTAATAAATCTTACCAGCCTTTCTGAAAGAAAAATATCGTCATTAATTATAGTACTGCTATCCACTTCTACACTTCTAAAGTCCTATTTTACTAGCTGCTTTAATTTTAAGAATTTTAACCTTTTTTGTCAAAGCAATTAATAGTATAAATCCCTGCTGAATCACCAGAATAAGTAAATTCAGCTACCCGGAGATTCTTTCATTCTGAATATCAGCTCTCCTCCAGCCATAATATCAGAGTGTTTTATAAAAAGATTTTCAAGAGGTTCTCCGTTAAGCAGTACCTGATCTATATATTTTTTATCTTTATCCGGATTTTCAACAATGATTCTGAAGACTTTACCTTCTTTAAGTTTTATTGACATCCTTTCAAATAGTGGAACACCAATTGTATATTCGGGCTTTCCCGGACATACCGGGTAAAAACCCATTGCACTGAATATATACCATGCCGAAAGTTGCCCACAATCTTCGTTACCGCACAGTCCATCGGGTTCAGCACTGTATAGTTCATCCATAATCTGGCGAACCAGTTCCTGTGTTCTCCAGGCTCTTCCTCCATGTACATAGAGATAAGGTACGTGGTGATCCGGTTCATTACCATGTGCATACTGGCCAATCATACCACTTATATCCTGTGATGAATAGCTTCCTGACACTTCCTTCAGGTTATTAAACAGACCATCCAGCTTATTACAGAAAGCGTCATTGCCTCCCAGCAGGGCTATCAGGCCATCCATGTCGTGAGGAACAAACCATAAGTACTGCCAGGCATTCCCTTCAGTATACTCATCAAATCTATGATTTGAATATAACGGATCAAAAGGGGTTTTCCATCTTCCTTTTTCATCCCTTCCTCTCATAAAACCTGTTTTGCTGTCAAAGAGATTCTTATAAAACCGGGACATATATTTCAAAGTTTCGGCATCCTTATCGAAGCCTGCCTTCTCAGCTATAATTGAAATACACCAGTCATCGTATGAGTGCTCAAGAGTCTTTGATACAGATTCGTTAACTTTGTTCCAGGGGAAATAGCCTTTCAGAATATAGTTCCTGTAAGCTTTCTGCTCCTGAAGCATGGAATTTACTGAAGCCAGGTAAGCCCTCTTAACATCAACTCTCCCACCTTTTGCTATCGAATCTGCAATTAAAGATACCCCATGATACCCAATCATAGTGCCGGTATCCTTTCCAGCCAGCTCCCAGACAGGCAGTCTTCCACTGTGGTCAGAATAGTCAAGAAGACTATCTATAAACTCTGCATTTCTCTCCGGCTCAAGAATAGTGAAAAGAGGATGAACTGCCCTGAAAGTATCCCACAGTGAGAAAACAGTATATCTGGCTCTTCCGGTTACTTTATAAATATTGTCCCCATAGCCTCTGTATCGCCCATCTACATCTGAAAGAGTAGAGGGATGAGTATAAAGATTGTAAAGAGCTGTATAAAATTTCTTCTTATCTGCATTAACTGATGTTTCTACATCTATTCTGTTAAGAACAGTCCTCCACAGATCTTCCGCTTTGCCTCTGATTCCATCGAAATCTGAAGTATTCTGTTCAGATCTGAGATTATCCCATGCATTACTACAGCTTACTGTTGATATGGCTACTCTCATAACAAGTTTATCCGATTCACCATTAAACTGAAGCAATGCTCTTATATTTTTACCGTATGCTCCCTGTTCCTCATCACTCCCTTCGATATCACCAGAGAGCTCTGAAGCGGTAATATCTTTTGAAAATTCTGCAACAAAAAACACATGGTGTCCTTCTGACCAGCCTCTTGAAACCCGAACTCCTTCAACTCTACGATTATCTATGATTCTGAAGCTACTTCTTATATTCTGATCCTGACTATATCCATATCCGGTGTCTATAATGAGTTTCTGTATATCATTATCATTGAAACTGTAGCGATGCAAAGCAGTTCTGCATGTTGCGGTTAATTCTACTCCTATTCCATTATCAAGCCTGACTCTGTAATACCCGGGAGAAGCCTCTTCATTGCTGTGACTGAACTGAGCTCCTTCAGATGAGAAGTGATCTTTTGGGAAATTCCCTCCACTACCTGGCATAACCATGATATCAAGGTAGTCTCCTATTCCGGTTCCATTCAGGTGAGTATGGGAAAAACCGATAATTTTCTTATCTTCATACCGATATCCTCCGCAGTAATCCCAGCCTTCAGTTCCGGTATCAGGGCCAACCTTAACCATACCAAATGGTGTAACTGCTCCGGGATTAAGATGACCGTTTCCTCCTGTTCCAATAAAAGGATTAACAAATTCCAGATTGTCTGAATAGAGAAACGACGAACAAAATATCAAAACAAGTAGTACTAAATTTTTCACAACAGTCTATTGTAAACTCTATACTTAATCATTTCAAATACTCTTGCACAGAAGACCGTTCTATTGTATAAAATCATATGGCAAGATTTAAACTAATAATTTTACTGATCGTTTCATTCACTCTCTTCGGGTGCCTTAAAACTTCAACCAATAAGTACAGCATTATCGGTACCTGGGAAATTTCAATCAAAACTCAGGATAATCAAATATATACAGTATTCAGACTTTTTGACGGAACCCAGCGTTCCGGGGCTCTGTATGGAATTTCAGAAAAGGATGCCATTGGCCAGTACAGACTGGATAATCTTGGAGTTACGTTCTCCACAACCTGGGTAGACAACGCCCTTCATATTCAGGTATCAAACCGTTATAGTGGGAAATTCACCTCTCAGGATACTATGGAGGGAACTCTTAATCAGGTATATACAGATAAAAAGATCCCCGCCTCCTGGACAGCCAGAAGATTGTAGTCTAATAAGAACTTTAACCGCCAATCCACGCTAATAGCAGTCAAAAGTCTTTCTTAAACTGGTCGAATAAAGACGCAATGATGCGTCTCTGCATAATTGTTTCAAATTAAAAATTGTGTGAATAATATAAAAGGGCAAGGCATGCCTTGCACCCTACACAATCAGCTTAAAGCTCTGACCTTAGTTAACAGGAGACCTGATATTTAATCTTAAATGGTGGTTGTTGGATAGACGGTAGCATACTCCTTTATTGCTGATAGCAATTGCGTCGATGCTACCCTACAAACTGTGTTTCTTTAATCATATAGTGGTGGATGGTTGGAGTTTTTGTAAAGGGGTACACAAAACAGGAAAAGTAATTTTTCCTGTACATCTGACGGGGTGGTTTTTAAAGACTTCAGACACCAGTCCTGCTGACAAAACCACCTGTTTTGGTCATTCCCCGTCTCTACTTATTAAGACGAAGACAGGTGGTATTAGCAAGCCCAATAAGCCTTAAAGTCAACATACAAAGACCCAATGATGCGTCTTTGTATTATCATTACTGCAAAGAGGAGCGTAGGGGTTGTGCTGCGTGACAACCCTTAATTATAGTTATAAATATTTCCTATTCAGGTGGTGCAAGGAATGTGTTGGTTTTCCAGTTAACAGCATATTTTCTTGTTATTTCAAGAAACAGATTGCCATATTGTACACTTGGCTCAATATATGAGTGTTCCCACCACTCATTCCAGCTTGTAATAAATATCCAGTCAGGATTACTGGCTATAGCAGCATCAAACATTTTGTTGTAAAGAGCCCCCTGTTCACCTCTAGGCAATACAGGTGACTTTCTGCCTTCAAGAGTTCTGTCATAATACCCCGGAAGTACTGCAGGAATCCATATTTTACCTTTAGCAGAGTTATCCAGAAGAGGATAGTATTTTGCACATCTTCCTGTAGCTTTGTAGCTATTGAGAAGAATTGTATCAGTCTGTTCAGGTTTCCAGATTATATTCAGAGGGTTGTACGTATGTATTCCGTCAAAGACTCTCAGAGACGCAAGATTGGTCCACTCATCTTTGTAATCAGCAAGGAAACATGCATCGTAACCTTCAGCTCTTAACTCTTCAAAAATCTGCTCCCACCATGCTGATGGCTGCAGAAAGGAAAGATAAATAGGAATCACCAGTTTACCTTCGAATTTATATAGCGCAGGATGATTGCCATAAACTCCAATGAGATATTTCAGATACTCATATATATTGTCTCTTTCAATAGTTGATGGTGACCATCCCGCCGCACCGGTTCTACCGAAAGTAACAGATTCAAGATATACCTGAACCTTAAAATTCTTTCTTTCAGCAATCTCCAGAAATCTCATCAGATTCTCATCTGTATAACTTTCAGGCCCCCACCATGAAACAATGAATCCATCTATTCCTGCAGCTTTAGCCCAGTCAATATGGTTTTCCATTACTGAATCATCATTTGAAGGGTATTTACCAAGTACAGGATCATCAAGGAGTTCTGCTTCAGTCCACTCCTGTCTGTACCATAAGTAGTAGAAAGCCCAGATCATTCTGTTAAGGCCTTTATTTCCTTCAATTTTATTCTGCAGTTCATTACTGATCGGAGTAAATGGAGAACCTTCCAGAGTAACTGTTTCATCATGTACCTGACTATCTCCAGGTTGAAGTTTACTAAAAAGCAGTTGCCCTTTATTGTTATAGATATTTATTGTAGCCGGCGCAATTTTAGAGAAAAGTCTTAGTTTAATGACCCCTCCCTCAGGTTTCTTTAATGCATAATCAGCAACAATATGTACTTTCTGATGAGTTTCACCATCTCTCTGATAAGAGACGCCCTGCATACTTACTTTCATACCCTTATCAGGTTCATTACCTGTAGGTCTGTGCTTAACAGTAAGTACATTAATACTATCTACAAAATCTACATTTACCCAGTCAGAAGTACTGATTACTTCTACTGTAAGCTGTAGAAAAGAGTCTACCCTTTCCTCTTTTACTGCAAATGAAAACATGGGAATTAAAAGAAACAGAGCCAAAAACCACTTCATAATACAAATCTCCGGTTAATTGAAAAAATTGAATATAAAAATGTATTGTATCAGTAAAAAGAGAAAAAATTCAACTTTTTCTGAGGCTTTTCAATCAGAAGTTACTGTTTCCCTGTTTTCTTTCAGAACAGCCGTTATTTCCTGAAGATATTTATCACCGTACTCTTCATTAAAACTGCAGGATCCGGCACCTTTATGACCTCCGCCGCCATACCTGGAAACCAGCAGACCTACATTAACATTGCAGCTACGATTTATGATACTGTGCCCAACACTTATTATCACATTTTCAGGATTTCCGTTATCCCGTCTTATCTTTACACTTACATGGGAATCAGGAAAAAGCGAATATACCAGAAAGCGATTGCCGGAAGGAGATTCAGCATAATCCCTGAAATCCGTCACCGCAACCCCATCTTCCACTTCTGTATGTTTAAACAGATAATCCCTGAAAATAGTGTTTTTCTCTATCACTCTGCTTAAACGGGATTTAACCGATTCATCTGTAAGAATTTCTGCTGCATCTTTTACTTTGAGGGAATTTACCAGAAATTCAAGATAGTCCGGTTCTGTATTTACCCCGCCGGTTATTGTCATTGACAAAATTATGTGAGGATATTTCTCAGGATTCCTGATCTCATCCTGATTAAGGTCTGCAGAGTCTATCTTGTCTGCATGCTCCACAAGCTCAGCATAACCTTTCAGCTGCTCATAATAGTAATCATATATTACTCTTGCTGCAGAAGGTGCCAGATCAAAAGCTCCTTCATAGTCGGTATTGTGCCTGTTGGAGATATGATGATCAAACCACATACTGCAACGCTCATCATAAGGCAGATTTGCAATTACATCTCCATCTTTTATATCTACTTTTCTCTGATCTATTTCGTTGGGTTCAACCCATTTTATTGCGCAACTATCACCTAAGACAACTCTCAGAAGAACAGCACTGACTACTCCATCAAAATCAGGCCTGGTAACTATTCTCATTTAATACTCCCTCCATTCGAAGCTTTCCAAATTTCAGACGTGTGAGTATAACTCAGCAGAAACTATTTTTCAAGATTAAAAACGGGTTACTTTATAGCCTCTTTTTCTAAGCAGTTCAACAACACCCTGTTTGCCTATCATATGGGCAGCTCCAACAACAACAAAATAACTTTTCACTTCTTTTTTTAAAATTTTATCCAGCTTCACAGCCATCTCCAGATTTCTCTCTTCAATTAGCTTTGAGTAGATCTCTTCAAGCCCTGAATGCCTGTCTCTTGTTTCATTAAGGAACTGGTTCATTCCGTCTACATCTCCGGTTTTCCACATTGTTACAAGTTTTTCTATGCCTTCAGCAGTAGAACTCTCATCCATAAGTGAGTATTTCAGAAAAGCACTCTGTTTATCTCTATCAAAACTGTCAAAGAGATTCAACTGATACTCCACACCTTCAAGTTCAAGTATCTCTTTTTTGCCTTTCGCTCTGTCGATAAAGAAGCGATCTATACCAAGTGCCGGATTGAAACCATTTTTCGCAAGTTCCATCTGCAGAATACTCATTGCCACAAACCATGGTTTATAGTTTGGAAACATGGCAATACTCATATTAAGCGTCTTAAGCCTCTTCTCAAGAAGAGCTTCAGTTTCATCATCAAGAACATCTTTAAGTGTTGTTCCATCTGTATACATGCATTTTGAGAACATCAGTTTAGCCATTCCTGCAGCTTTTTCAGGTGAAATATCTGCTTCCACAGCAAGTATATCTGAACTGTCAAATGCCTCTACCATAGCTGATGGCAGAGGGTATACACTCTTTTTCATAACATGAACTGATCCCAGTAACCAGGAAGTTTTCTTACCACCTTCCACTTTCCAGAGAAAGGACTTTGTCCCTGCATTTGTATATGTGGTTAACAAAATAACTATAAACAGACTGAAAATCGTTTTTCTTATCATCATACCTCTCCCTGTATTATTGGCAATATTCACTTATTATCAGCGAATTCCCCACTTGTTCATATAGATTAAAGAATATATTTTATTTAACCCGGAAAAAGCTTTCAACATAATAATAAAAAAAACTTCTTTTTTAACGGTTACAGATGCTCCCGGCTCCTCACGATGTTTCTATATTCTGAACTTAACAGCCTTAAACACCGTACCTATATTTTACCGGCAATATATCCAAAAGTTTGACTTTTAAAATTGCGATAATTAAAATTTAAGTTCTATTCATTCCAGGAGGATCTTTTGAACGAATTAAATAATTTTCTGCTAACACTGGACTCTTATCTGGGCGGAAGTAACTGGTTTCCATATCTGCTTATAGGAACCGGGATATTTTTCACCCTCTATCTGAAATTTCCGCAGCTGAGATATTTCCGTCATGCTGTAAAAATTGTAACAGGAAAATACGAAAAAGATGACCATCAGGGAGACACTACACACTTTCAGTCTCTCACTACTGCTCTATCCGGCACAGTTGGTACCGGTAATATAGGTGGCGTTGGTCTTGCAATATACATTGGCGGTCCTGCTGCTCTGTTCTGGATGTGGGTTACTGCTTTTCTTGGAATGACAACTAAATTTGTTGAGTGCACACTCTCCCATAAATACAGGGATATTCAGTCTGACGGATCAGTTTCCGGTGGCCCCATGTACTACATGGAAAAGAAGCTGAAAATGAAATGGCTTGCTGTTACTTTTGCTATAGCAACAATTATCTGCTCCTTTGGTACAGGCAATATGCCTCAGATTAACAATATAGCTACATCTATAGAGTCCACCTTTGGAATCAGACCAGTACTCATAGCATCCGTTCTTTCTGTGCTTCTTGCTCTGGTTATTCTTGGTGGAATTAAAAGAATAGCAAAAGTTACTGAAACCGTTGTTCCGGTTATGGCAATTGTGTATATCCTTGGCGCTCTTTCAGTTATAATTGGAAATGCTGAACAGATAATTCCATCCTTTATCTCTGTATTCGCAGATATTATGACTGGCACATCAGCCACCGGCGGGTTTCTGGGAGCCTCCTTTGCTTATGCTTTTAACCGTGGTGTAAACAGAGGTATCTACTCAAATGAAGCAGGTCAGGGTTCAGCTGCTATTGCTCACTCTGCTGCTAAAGCTGAAGAACCTGTTTCTGAAGGTATGGTCTCTATTCTTGAACCCTTTATCGATACTCTCATAATCTGTACTATTACCGGTCTTGCTATTCTTGCATCAGGAGTATGGACAGAGAAGTTCCACAATACATTCCAGATATCAGATACTAAAATACTTGCAGGTCACTATACAACAGAGAACCCTGAACATCTGAAACAGCTTTCAGCCTTTGTAAATATGGGTAAATCTTCAATAGAAGCATATTCAGGTAAACTGAATATCAACAATGGTGATATAACTGAAGATGGTAAAGTAACTATTATTCATGCCAGATCAGTGGCTGAAGATATAAAAGTCTATAATGGTAAAGATCTCTTCTCCGGGGAGCTTGCAATAAAGAATGGGGCAGTATCAACTAAAGGAATAAGCTTTAAAGGACGTTCACTGGTTCATAGTGCTGTTCTTACAACCAAAGCCTTCAACAGAGGTTTTCTTGGTGACTACGGCCAGTATATAGTCTCTATAGGGCTTCTTCTGTTTGCATTCTCAACCGTAATCTCCTGGTCCTACTATGGTGGCCGGGCTGTTACATATCTTGTAGGCAGTAAATTTGTTCTTCCTTACCGGATTCTGTACATTATCGGCTTCTTTGCTGCAGCCCTGATTGACACAACAGTAGTATGGTCTCTTGCAGCAGTAGGCATTGTTCTTATGGCTGTTCCCAACCTTTTTGGAATACTGTTCCTCCATAAAGATATGAAGAACTCTGTTAAAGAGTACCACAACTATTTTGAAAAAAATTACCCTGACCAGAAAATCTGATATAATAACCAGATGAAGTATATAGATTTCCACTGTCATCTGGATTACGAAAAAGATAGAAACAGACGTAATGAAATTGTGACACAGTGCTTCGATAACCTTATGGAAGCACTGGTTACTGTAGCTGATCCCTACAGCGAAGAGTCCGTTGAGATTACAAGGGAACTGCTGGAGCAGGATCAGCGTATCTCCACAATGATTGCTGCTCATCCTCATGAAGCATCTTCATACTCCGCAGAAGTTGAGAAAAGAATCCTTAAGTTTGCAGAATCCCCCCGTTGTATTGCCATTGGTGAAGCCGGGCTGGATTTTCACTATAACTATTCAGAACCTGAAGTACAGCTTAAACTTTTTAAAAGACAGATAGAGATAGCTAAAGATGCAGGTTTACCTCTTCTTATCCATTCAAGAAATGCTGAATCTGAGGTGCTTAAAGCTATTGAAGAGTGTAAATTTGAGAACCCTGTTGTTTTCCACTGCTACACAGGTTCACCTGAATCAGCTGAAGAGATCATAAAAAGGGGTTATTACATATCCATATCAGGGATTGTAACCTTTAAGAAGGCTTCTGATTTGAGAGAAGTGGTAAAATATGTTCCGGTTGAGCGTCTCTTTTCAGAAACAGACTCTCCATATCTTGCTCCTGTTCCCTACAGAGGTAAGACAAATATTCCACCATATGTAAAACAGGTAGCAGACTATATTGCTGAATTAAAAGGGATTTCTGTTGAGGAGCTCAACAGAAATATCGGTAAAAATTATAATTTTATAAAAAATTTCAGAAAAAACTGATTATATCAACTCTCTGAGTGAATCCAGCTTCATTTCAAGATGGAATCTCAGGCGACCACGTATAACACTGTTATCAGCCAGTACCAGCAGGTAATATTCAGGTGTAAGGGAGAACACGAAGAGTACGCTGTTCTCCAGTTCATACTCAGAGTAGTATCTATCTGGTGTAACTGCAAGAGTATCATTCTTAACAGCAATCTCTGCCATTTCGGCAGAGAGTAACTCCGGTTCTATACCAGCTGTGCTTCCATAGCTTTTCTGCTCCAGAATCAGGCCGTCTTTCCCACACACAGCACAATATACAATCTCGTCTATTTTCTGCTGCAATGCATCAAAAGTCTCACTAAACATTTGTCCCTTCTCCCGCCTTAACAATTACTTCAAGCACTTTCTCAAGAGCTTCAATCTCTTTAGTAAGTCTTTCTACTTTCTTTATCTTCTCAATTTCAAGTCTGAATTTGTCGTCTCCGGTTGAAAGAAGCAGTTTCTCATACACCTCTCTGGCATCATCATAGAGTCCCTGTTTCAGATAAAGGGCAGCTGCGCTTTCTGTTATAATTTCCGGCTCGTCAAATTCAGGTGTTTCTTTAGTCTCTTTTTCTGCAGGAGCTTCATTGAAGTACTCAAGTTCTGCACCTCCGGCAACTGCATTATTTACATCGTGGAGCCCTGAAAGAATGTCCGGTGTCTCATTAAGATCGAAATTAATATCTGTAGATTCAACACCACTACTTTCTATAACTTCCGGCTCTTCTGTTACAGAAGCTTCTTCTTCAGGAACTTCAAAAGCTGATACTACCTCTTCTTCTTCAGCAAGTTTATCCTCTTCAGCTTCAACAACTGTTTCTGCTACAAATGGATCTGCAACAACAGGTGTATCTTCCTGAAAACCAGAATCTGCAAAAGATATCTCTTCTATCTCCTGCTCTCCGGATTTCCCGGAATAATCTATTGAAGAAATCTCACTAATATCTTCTGTACCGGAAAAGGTTACAGATTCAGGCTCAATTACATCAGAAGCTTCAGGAGGGGCTCCAAAAGTAACCTCTTCTTCAGAACTGCTGCTTATTTCCACCTCATTACCTGTATCACCAAATACCGGTGAAGGCTCTTCTTCCTCTACAGCTTCAAATGCATCAAACTGTGGTGGCATATCGGGTTCAACAGCAGGTGCTGCATCTTCAGATCCCAGCGAGGTCTCAACAGGCTCAAAAGTTTCAAAAGCCGGAGGCGCATCTACTACAACCTCTTCAGGAGTTTCTGAAAATACCGGAGTTGCACTCTCTTCATCCATTGAATCAAAAGCTTCAAATGATGGAGTCTCTGTTTCTGAAACAGCCTCCGGTGGAGCAACATCTCCAAAGTTGAGCTCTTCAGTCTCTTTTACTGGTTCACCTGTAATCTCAGGTGCTGGTGGAGGTGTAAATCCTCCTATATCAAAAGAGTCGAAATCCGGTGTTGTCTGACCGTAAAGGTCGACTTCAGGTTTTGCTTCCGGCTCTTCAGGTCCATCTGCAACAGAAGCAACATCTCCAAAGGATATCTCCTCAGATGAGGAGCTTCCGAAACCAGCCTCTGTGTCGGCAAATGGGTTTATAACTTCTATAGATGAGTCTTCACTCTCCTCCTCTTCAGCAACAGCCGGCATCACACCGCTGTCATCAAAGGATATTTCGTTAACAGGAGGTTCTTCAGACTCAAAAGAGGTAACCACAGGTTCCTCTCTGCTCTCTTCCATTTCGTAATTATCAAACTCAGCCACAGGACTATCTGTCGGGGCTTCTGTCTGTGGAGGAGCATCAAAATCGTACTTATTTGCTCTATCCATTACCGGAACTTCATCAAATGATATCCCACCACTCTGCTCTGCACCGATATCCCCTGGATTCATCTCAACAACAGTATCTTCGAGTTTTTCCAGAAGTTTCTCATCAGCTATAACCGGTTCTTCAGTTTCTGCTGGTACCGGTGGAGGTGTGCCTGGGTCAGAAAGATCCCATTCCCCCGGGAAGTATGCAGTTTCCGGTGCAGAACTGTCTGCTTCCGGTGCAACTGCCGCTGCAGGGTCATTACCACCAAAGAAGTCATCTCTGAATGCTGATACAGAGTCATACTCCCTCTCCTCTCCAGTATCTTCAGGTTCATTCTGAAAAACCGGAGCCGGTGGCTCAGCTGCTGGTTCAGGTGAAGTAAAATCGATATCTGAACCTATTCTCTCCACCATATCTATTGCAGCTTTTGCGTTGGGATTGAAAGGGTCAAGAAACATCAGCCGATTGTAGTACTCCTTAGCCTCATCATACTTCTGCATTCTGAAACATACATCTCCTATTTCATTCAGAACGCTTATATTGTTCGAATCCTCTGCAAGGAGCCCGCTCAATATTGAAAAGGCATCATCAAGGCGTTCAGCTTCTTTGAATACTCTTGCAGACAACAATTTCACCTGAAATGAGAAAGGGAACTCCTCTGCGAGTTCCCTTACTTTTATTTCAGCCTCTGAAACTCTCTTCTCAATGAGGAGAGTTTCAAGTTCCTTTAATTTTTCCCTTTCCTGTTTAATAAAGTCCATTAATCATTCTTTTTAAATATTTGTTACTATAACAGTTAGTGTTAAAGGCTGCGCACCATTTGCAGTAACAGTAATTGTCACAGTAGTATTTGCTGTGACTGCATCCGCAGTTAGTCTGATTACACCACTATTATTAACTGTACTAGGAGTAGTAGCTACCCCAGTTAGTACTACTGGGTTTGATGTCCCAAGAGGGCTATTTATAGTATAGTCAAAATTATCATTAGTATCACCAATTGTGACATCCAAAGTGGATGACTCAGGCATAGTAAGATTTGTATTGCCGGTTGTCAATGAATATGTCGCATCTGCTGCACTCTGAGTTACTACTAAAGTAGCTGGAGTTCCTGAAGGCTCTCCATATTTTGAAGCCAGAGGAGTTACAATAATATTACCAACTCTGTTGGAGCCCGTTGTATTTTCACCTGTTACTTTGAAGTGGAAGTGGTGAGGTGTATCGTTAAGAGCACCGCCGGTTATCTGAATCCAGCTGCTGTCAGATTTTGCTGTATACCAGGTTCCGGTTTTACCACTCTGTTCTCTTGCGAAGACTTCGTAGTAGACCATACCATCTACACCATCTTTTTCCCCTGAACCATCCTTAGGAACAGTTATTGCAGTTCTGCTGAGAACAATTACTACAGGATCAACTTCAGCAATAAAGTCCAGTCCTGTCATACTCTGACTTACATTTGTCAGATTGTAGTTTGCAGGCGAAAATGCTGAAGATCCTTTTTTGGCACTTACAGTACCACTCCAGCCTCTTGCTACAGAGATCTCATAACTACCACTGCTTCTAGTAAGAGTAACGCCGCCATTATTGCTCAATTCAATAATTGCACCTTCAATACCTGTACCATTACTGTCCTGAACATGACCACTTAGTACAAGAGTTGATGTCCCTGAATATGGGATTATTTTCATAGGAATACTATCTACAATAGGTGAAAGAGCACTATCCAGTCTGCCATCATCAACAAGTGTAGCAACAATATTCATAGTAGCTTCATTTGCAACAGTTGTTCCTGCTGGAAGATAGTATCTTACAGTTACAACACCACTTGAGTTGGTTGTTTTCCTGACACTTGTCTGAAGTGAATCGAAGTATCCGTATCCACCATGAGTAAATACAACAGTACCATTTGCAAGAGGATTACCTTTATAGTCTGTTACTCTTACATTAACATCTGAATATACTGCAGGATTTGTCTGTGGAATATATAGTGTGGAAGGACTTGCAGTACAGGTTAAGTTGTAACTGCGACCTGCTCCATCATTCATATCTGGTTTATCTACACCTTTTCTGGTGCAACCGCTAAAGAGCAGACCTAACAGGAGTGCTCCGATTAATACTAGTTTTTTCATCTTATCCCCTCCTTAACTACCACTGCCGCCACTATCATCAGCATCGGCAAAATTCGCACACTCAATTGAAACAGATGCTTTTACAGGAGCCAGTCTCTTACCCGCAGTATCTTTACTGTGAATAGTAAGATGTGCTTCAAGTTTCAGAGTACCTGAACCTGCATCAGCAAACTGAACCAGAGGAGCTTCCAGTTTTGCATTATGTCTCATAATCTCAACATTAAAAGAGGTTGTTGGATCTGCAACCATAACCATCTGACTTGTAGTCAGACTGTAGCTTCTTGGAACATCCTTACCTTCAACATTGAGACCATCTGCTCTTGTGTAGTGAATATCTATCTGGTCGATAATAACATTCTGATAATTTGTAGGCGTAACCTGATTAGGGTCCATAAGAACTGCATCTACTGATACAAGTACGACGTCATTAATAACTCCGCCACCATTCTGCATAACATCAGAGTAAATTACATTGGAACCAGGTTTACCATCCAGTCCGGTTCCGGTTATTGATTGAACGTATAATCTGGTGCCGGAGGTGGTGCCATTTTCCACAGCATTACAGCCGTTGAAGAACAGAACCCCCAGAGCCAGGCATAACAGAAGTGTTGTTGTCTTTCTCATTAGATTCTCCTACTTAATAATCCTCGGAGTAATAAAGATGAGGATTTCGGTTTTCTCACCATCTTTCTGAGTAGATTTGAAGAGATTACCAAGTATAGGAATCTTACTCAGAAGTGGCACGGTTTCATTGGTAGTCGCAGATCTTACCTTGTGAAGACCACCGATTACCAGAGTTGTTCCATCTTTAACTCTGACCTGGTTCTTTATTTCCTGAATTGTAATAGCAGGAATGTTATTAACAGTATTACCCCAGTCAGCAAGGTTATTCTTGAGACTCAGATCCATAATAATAAAGCCGTTGGCTGTGATCTGAGGAGTAACCGCCATTTCCAGTGCTGCAGGAATATAGATTGTAGTTACAGTATTATTCTGAATTGTCTGTACCGGAATCTTCTTACCCTGCATAAGAGTTGCTTCTTTATTATTCTCAGTTACAGTTTTTGGAGATGATATAATTCTCGCCTTACCTTTCTTCTGCAGAGATGAGATTGCAACGTCAAGAACAAAAGAGTTTGCAATGTTTCCAAGTGAGAGGGAAGTACCAAAGTTTCTACCCTGTGCAGGCATGTTGATAGCATAACCAACAGCTCCTGACGCAGGAAGAACCCCCGGGTTCTGCTCATTGTATATCTGGTTACCACTTATTCCAACTGAGTTGGGGAATTTAAGTGATGTCTGGTTACCATATTTTGAGTTTGCATTAAAATTCCAGCCCCACTGAACACCAAAAGCATCTGTGTGGTTTGATGTGGTTTCCACAATTTTGGCATGGATTGATACCTGACGGTTAGGTCTGTCAAGAGTATCGATAAGTTTATCTATTCCGGCAATTCTTTCAGGAATCTCAGAGATAATAAGAGTATTTGTTCTCTTATCTGTAATGATCTCACCTCTTGGGGACATCTGTTTTTTAAGAATAGGCACAACCTTATCTGCTTTCGCAAAACTGAGAGGTCTTGTGAAAACTTCCAGAGGAACCTGTTTCTCTCTTGCCTGTTTCAGTTTAAGTCTTGCCTGAGCTTCAGCTTCAAGATCTTCAACTTTACCAATTCTCAGAAGATTACCTTCCAGAACCATATCAAGACCATTGATCTTAAGGAAAAGTTCCATCGCCTGATCCCATGGTACCTGGTTAAATGAGCATGTTACCTTACCTGTTACACCAGGATCGATAGCCATACTGAGACCTGAGTCTTTGGCAAAAAGCAGAAGTACATCTCTGAGATTTGCATCTGTGAAGTTGAGATCCACAAGCTTACCAGTGTACTGTCTCTGGCCTGTATCAATAGTTTTTCTGAGATACTGAACCTGCTCTTCATCAACTCCTGACTGCTGCTGTTTTGAATCAGCTTTCTCTTCTCCGAAGAACTCATCCTGTGCAGGTGCTTCAGGTTTAAGAGTTGCAACTTCAACAGCCTTTGCGGGCATCTCCACCTCTTTCTTTACAGGTTTATCCATAACAAGAACCGGAGCAGGAGCTGGTGCAGTTTTCTTTTCAGAAACTCTGTTTTCAGCTACTTCTTTCTTCTCTTCACCGAAGGTAACAACGATTGATTTACCATCTCTGTTTATGCTGTATTCTCCACTGTTTTCAAGATCAAATACCAGTCTGAAAACATTGGGTTTATTATAACCGCCACGAACTCTTTTTACATTTCTGCAGTTAACACTCTTTCTGAAGCTACCTGAAACAGTGTTTTTCAGATCGATTGCCAGTCTTGCAGGATTAGTAAGAGGAGGTAGTACAGTATATTCTGTAAGACCACTCATTTTGAGTTCAACAGTAACTGATTCAGTTCTGCTTTTATCAACAACCATATCAACAAGTCTTGAAATGCCACCGCTGCTTACTTCTGATTCAGCTTTAGCAGTTTCAACAACTTTTTTCTCTACAGCTTCAACTTCCTTATCAGCAACAACAGTCTTTACTGACGGGAATTCAATGAAGAGCCCCCTTGTATTTGTAAAGAGTCTTGGGTTGAGTTTTTCTCTCAGAAAGATATTGATTGTTGTTATTTCGCCACTCTTCTGCAGTTTCATCTCTCTGATAACCGGAGAGTCGAAAGCCATCTCCTTCTCATTAAGATCAATTTCGCTGCTGTTAACCTTTATAACAAGGTGAGAGATATCATTTTTATCTGGGTAATGGAGTTCCGGTATTGGAATCATCCCGCCGGCTTTAAAGTGAAGTTGCACAAAATCTTCACCGGAAAGATATTCAACACCGGTAATCTTATGTGCGGCATTCATCGAGAGGCCGAATGCCAGCAGAAGTGCAACCGTTAATATTGCTTTTATTTTCATAGTTGGTTCCCCTCCTCTTCGGGTTTTAATCTTTTGTAAATGAGTTTCTCTTTCTTACCCCCAAGGTGTCCGAATACCGTTGTAATCTGTTTAAATACAACAACCAGACTGTCAATTCTCACTATTTTCCCATCATATACCTCATCGCCGACCTTGACGATATAGGGTTTGCTGTCGGGTCCTCTGAAAAGAGCTGATGATGCATCCTTGTCAGTCAGAATACCCTGAAGTTCAAGTTCGTCTATATAAAGACCAGCGAGCCCCTCCCGCTGTTCACGGACATTTTTAACACCAGAACCTTTCAGCTCATCCACAAAAGGATCTTTCCTTCCCATTGGACGGTAAACGTACTCTTCAGAAGCTGTTTCAACTTCACCGGTTTTCTTCTCTTCCTGCTCCTGAGAAAAAAGCAGTGTTCCTGTAATCAGAAAAAGGATCATAAAGATTTTCATTTCTTCTTACCTCCTGCTGTCTCTTTCTGAGGAGTGGTATCACGATAAAGGTAGAGCACCGCAGTGAAATCCGCCATTATAGTAAAGTCGTTTGATCTCCCCCGGTTGAGAGGTTTTATACTCAGATTATTAACTGTAAAAATCTTTTTAAGTTTTGATAGCTTATCAAAGAAGATCGCTGTGTTATGGTAGTTACCCTCAATCTGTATTTTTATGGGTTTTTCGAAATAGATCTTCTTTGCTACGTAATTCATAGGTTTAAAAGAGAGCATTTTCAATCTGGCATTTGAGATAAGAGCCTGAATTCTCTTCAGAATCTGCTCAACATCCTCTTTTTCAGGAAGGATTGTTTTTATCTGTTCCAGCTTGATTTTTGTCTGCTCCATATCTTTTCTGAGCTGTGGCAACTGTCTCTGTTTCTGCTCAGCTCTCAGAATATCTCTGTTCAGAGTCTCTATTCTTGATGAGTAGCGTTCAATAGCTGTCTCATTTGAATCGTATTCCAGATACCAGAAAAGACCTCCGCCAAACAGCAGTGCTATCAGAAAAAACACAAGAAATTGTCCATACCATGGTAAATTTTGTATTTCCATTATTACACCGTCTTATCCTTCTTCTCTACTTTGTAGTCACAGGTTAAACTGAAATCCTGAATTTCCATCTGACCTGTTCTGGAAGTCGAGGTTCCGTCAAAATTGATATTCTCAAAATGGTTGGTTCCTTTCAGCTTGGTAATGAAATCAGCTACAAGATTACTTGAAAGGGCTTTACCTTTGATAGTAACTTTACTGCCACTAAACTCAAGTTCAGTAAGCCAGACCCATCTGGGAAGTGATGCAGATACAAAATCCATCATCTTAACGCAGTTTTTCTGCTGTCCTTTAAGTCGTTCAATAACTTTTACCTTCTCTTCGAGCATCATCTTAGTGCTTTCAAGTTCAGCAATTGTTTTAAGAACTCCTTCAAGCTGGGTTTTTCTTGCCTGTCTTTCAGAGTGCAGACGCTTGATATCATCAAGCTCACTTACCTGCATCCACCAGATTAATCCGATGATTGCCAGCCCAAGTCCCACACCTGCAATAACAGCCGGATTATTGTACTGATCTGCCGGCTTCTCCGCATCCATAGCCGGGGCATCGGCAGTTCCACCCTGAGCAAGGTCTTTTTTACCCGGGTTAAGTAAGTTTACTTTAATCATTTGCCATCTCCCACAGCTCTCATAGCAAGACCTACAGCAACATTAAACAGTGGCCCCATCTCTCTTATAAAATCCGGGTCAATCTTCTTGTTTTTCGGATTAATCTCGATTCTGTTAAATGGGTCAACAATTTCTACAGGAATGTCAAATTCCTGAGCAAATGAGTCCACCAGAGAGTCAAGGTTTGCTGTACCACCACTGAGCAGTATGTTATCAATATTGCCTTTGGTACTGTTGGATCTGTAAAACTCGAAAGTCTTCTTTATCTCATTTTTCAGCTCATTGAATATGAGGTTAATAACCGGTTTAACCGCAGCCTGGGAAACTTCCTCAACCTGACGACCTTTTTTCACCGATTCAGCTTTCTCATATTTCAGACTGAGCTCTTTCTGAATAAGATCTGTAAAATGGTTACCACCAAAAGCGATATCTCTTACAAATACAGGATATCCGTTGGAAGCAATAATAATGTTTGTTATTGATGCACCAATATTTATAATAGCCACACTACGTGAACGGTACATTTCATAGTTATAGAACACACTGTTGGTCAGGGCAAAAGACTCCAGATCAACAATTGAAGCGTTCTTATCTGATATTGAAACAACATTCAGGTAGTCATTGAGCTTCTCTTTCTTCACAGCCGCAAGCAGTACCCCCACCCTGTCCGGCTGGACATCCGGGGATTCTATTACTTCGTAGTCTATATTTACCTCTTCAGGTGTAAATGGAATATGGGGTCGTGCTTCCCATAATATATGCTCATGCATTTCCGCAGGATTAAGTCGCTGAACCTCAATCCTCTTTACAATAACCGAACTGCCTGATACTCCGAAGGAGAGGGAATTGGCTTTGGTTTTACTTTCATAGAACACGTGCTGTATAGCATCAACCACAGCTGTGGAATCCATGATACTTCCTTCTACTATTGACTGGTACGGAACAGGCTCAAATCCCAGAGAAACCAATTCATAAACCGTCTCTTTCTTTTTCTTTTTAGCCTTAAGTTCAACCAGTTTCAGAGAGAAAGAACCAATATCGAGTCCCACCACTTTTTTGGGTTTAAAAAAATTAAAAGACATATCGTTCTCCATCTGAACAAATTTTCGTGTTGAATATTAACTAGCATAGTAAAATTGAAAAGTCAACTTTACAAAATTTTTTTTCCTTTTATATAGGCTCTATCACTGACTCCGATGTTTAACCGCATCTACAGCACTTAAACAGATCCAGATACTGAATATCACCTATATATCTTGTAAAACAGATATTTTTCCTACTCTTTACTAAAGATTGAACAGTACCATGGGATGTTTACAGTTTCTGTAAACTTTTAATGCGTTTTTTTCCGGAAATTCATGATAAAAACCGGATGTGATATAATCAGCCGATGATTACAGGCTTTCTGACAGATTTACTATATATACTAATAGTTCTGCTCACTTTCCCCTTCTGGATATTAAGATTCAGGTCTGAAGAGTTCAGGGAAATAATAGGACAAAGACTGAAACCGGCTCTGCAAACCGATACTTCTGGAAAAGTTGTATGGCTTCATGCTGTTTCTGTAGGAGAAGTTAAGAGTCTCCTCTCTTTTATCGAAGAGTTTAATAAATCCGGTAATTTCACTCTGATTCTGTCGGTTACAACTGTATCCGGCTACAAATATGCAAAAGAACAGATTCAATCAATTCCGGTAATCCCTTCCCCTCTTGATTTTTCAGGTACCATGAGAAAGTTCTTTAAAGCAATAAAGCCAGATATTATTGTTCTTAATGAACTTGAAATCTGGCCCAACTGGCTGCTTACAGCAAAGCTTTTTAAAGTTCCTGTAATACTGATTAACGGCAGAATCTCTGCTCCTGCTTTCAGGAAATATATGAAGATCAGAGCTCTTATGAAACCTGTTTTCAACCGGATATCCTCTTATATGCTTCAGGCAGAAATATATACAGAGAGATTTAAGGCTCTGGGAATACCTGAAGCCAACCTTGAAGTACTTGGAAATATAAAAGCAGATGAAGCTGTTGCAGCACTTAATAACCTTGAAGATCAGGTATCTATTATTAAACACCTGAAAGCTCCTTCAAAGCCAGAGAATCTGACAGTTTTTGCCAGTACACATAAAGAAGACACAGATCTCATAATACCGGCACTGCAAATATGCGGTCAGGTACCTTCAGTAATAGTTCCGCGACATCCGTCTTCTGCTTTGACAATAGAGTCGAGGTTAAGAGATGCCGGATTAAATGCAACATTATGGAGCAAATCAGAAAAGGTGGATCTGAATAGTGAAATACTTATATACGACTCCATTGGCTACCTTTTTAATATTATGAAGATTGCTGATGCTGTCTATATGGGGGGCACATGTTCTGCGGAAACCGGAGGTCACAACCTTTATGAACCTGCAGTACTGAACCTTCCTCTTGCAGGAGGCATACATTGCGAAAACTTTCCGGTAATACTTGAAAAACTGAAAAAAGCTGATGCTTATCTTACAGTAACCAGAGCCGAAGAGCTTGCAGATTTCATTCAATCTGCCGGTAAAATATCCAGTAGAGGAAGTCGTAAGGTAGTTGACAATCTTACTGGAACAAATAAGACTATTATAGATAAACTAACATGTATTCTGAAATAGTAAAAAAAGCACTTCTACTGATTCCTTCAATTATCTTCAAATCCATCTCCTTCATTAATCTGACTCTTAAAGGCTTTAATAAGAGAAACTTTGAAAATATTCTGATAATATCAGTAGACAATATCTCCTTTGGAGGTACCGGAAAAACACCAATGGTAATTAAGATTTCTGAAATTCTATCCGGTGCCGGATTTAAACATGCTATAGCTTTAAGAGGGTATGGCGGTAAATCAGCAGGTAAAGAGCCTGTAATAGTCAATGAACATCACAACTCTGCAGATGTTGGTGATGAAGCAATAATATACCGTAACAGATTAAAAGATGCAGCTGTAATAACCTGCACAAACCGTATTGCCTCAACTGAAGCAGCCATCAGAGAAGGCTGCAGAGTACTTATTCTCGATGACGGTTTTCAAAGCCGTAACCTCTCAAAAGATCTCTCTATTATGCTTATAAACCAGGATCACCCTTACTACTTTCTGAGAAACTTCAGGTTCATGGCTTATAAGAACGATATTATTCTGGGATTCAGAGACAGTAAAAAAACATGTAAAAATAATTTTCAGGGAACTTACTACTTTGAAACAGATGGTTTTAAAGATCAGTATGGTAATGAAGCAGCCCCAGATTCAGAACAGGTAACCGGCTTCTCTGCTCTTGGTGATAATGAGAGATTCAGAAGAGTTCTCAGAAACTGGAATTTAAAGAGTTTCACACCTTACAGGGATCACCATAAATTTACTGAGAAAGATCTTGAAAACCTTGAAAAACAGCGTCTTAAAGATAGAAGCAGGTATCTGGTTTGTACAGAGAAGGATCTTGTAAAACTTAAAAACATTGATACCACAGGAATCCCTCTCATATACTTGCAAAACAGAGTAGAATGCAGCTATAATCTAGAAGAAACTATTATTAAATATGCAAAAGAAAAAGGCGTCTTTTAAACATAAATCTGAGTACTGCGTTCTGAAAATTTATCTGGGATTTTTGCGTATACTCCCGGATTTCATTCTGAAACGCAATAGCAGCATAATTCTGTTTCTTCTGAGACGCTTAAAAACCAGGCATTCACTTATTATAAGAGAAAATCTTACATCTGCTTATCCTGACTTATCAGAACCGGAAATTCTTAAATTAATAGATTCTGTCTACAGGCACTACTCGTTCATAATAAACCAGATGCTGATACTGGCAGTAAGGAAAAAGTTTAAAGAGAAAAACCCTCCCAGAATAATTGACAGATGCAATATAGACAACATTATTAAAGAAAACAGGGGGGTAATATTCTTCTCTGCGCATTTTGGTAACTGGGAACTTATTCCACTTCTCTTTAACAAACACCTTGGAGTTACCCTTCACGGTCTGGCCCGTAAAATGAACAACCCCCTTATCGACAACTTCGTAAAGGAGTTCAGAGATATAACCAGATGCAGAATAATAAGTGATAAAGGCTCAATAAGATCAGTACTCCACCTTTTATCAGAAGGAGAAGCTGCTTTTTTTCTTATTGATCAGAATACTATCGACCGGGAAGGGGTTTTTGTGGACTTCTTCAGTCGCAAAGCCTGTGCAGTATCTTCAGTGTCACAGATTCACCTTAAGCGGGGTGTTCCTATTGTTCCGGTATTTCTCTACTATACTGAAGAGGGTATAGTTCTTGATCTCAATGAAAGAGTCGAGTTTGAGCCAACCGGTAACACATTGGAAGACACAAAAAATCTTACTCAGAGATGTACAACAATAATAGAACAAATGATTAGAAAATATCCAGCCCAGTGGCTATGGTTCCACGATCGCTGGAAAACAAGACCCCATGGAGAAAAAAATGAGAAAGGACAACAGACAACCTGACGAGATCAGACAATTCAGAGTTATTCCCGGATTCATCAACCGGGTTCCGGGTTCAGCCTACGTTGAACACGGCAGTACAAGAATTATTGCTACTGCAATATTTGAAAATAAGATTCCTTCATTTTTAAGAGGCCAGAAAAAAGGATGGATAAATGCTGAATATGCAATGCTGCCAGGTTCATCAGGTATTCAGAGACAGCAGCGGGAACGTATGAAAGTAAACCATCGCAATATAGAGATCCAGAGATTTATCGGGCGCTCTCTCAGAAACGTATTTGACCTTAAAGCCATAGACGGTAAAACAATACATATAGATACAGATGTCATTCAGGCTGATGGTGGTACAAGATGCGCCTGTATAAACGGAGGTATGGTTGCTCTTCATCAGATGCTCAGATACATGGTATACGAGAATCATATTCCCAGAATGCCGGAAATTGAATATATAGCAGCAATATCAGTTGGTATAAAAGGTGATGAAGTGCTTGTTGATCTCAACTATGAAGAGGATGTTGCCGTGGATGCGGATATAAACATTGTATCTTCAGAAAAAGGTAACGTTATTCAGGTTCAGGGATTTGCAGAAGAGACACCGGTTCCATATGATCTGTTCAGAAAAGCTACTGAAATCGGTATTGAAAAAAATCTTGAAATAATAACGCAACTTAAAGCTCTGGAGGACTAAAGTGGCAAAGAAACTTCTCTTTTTCGCAACAATTTTACTATCAGTTCAGTTCATGCTTTCTGCTGAAGAGAAGATCCCGGAATGTATGCTCAACTACAAATTTGGTAAAGAGCAATACACTCTGGTTGTCGACAAGATGTCACAAACCCTCTATGTATACAGCAACTATTCACCGGAACCTCTGGAAAAGATTATAATCACTTCAGGTAAAAAAAGTGGTCGCAAAATGTTTGAAGGTGACCTCAAAACTCCTGAAGGGATATATTTCTTCACCAGAATCCTGAATGGAGAAGAGCTGCCTACATATGATGATTACGGTGATAAAGCTTTTACCATGAACTACCCTAACCCAATAGATAAGATGGAGAAGAGGAATGGTTCAGGTATCTGGCTTCACGGCGCTCATGATCCTTCAAAAACGACATCACCTACGAACTCAAGAGGCTGTGTGGTTATGAAGAACAGTGATCTGATGAAGATCTCCCGCTACATATTTGTCACCCAGACCCCTATAATTATCTACAATAAAATAGTTTACGATACTCCTGAAAATATAGTAAAGAGACGTAATAAGGTAATTAACCATATAAGATTCTGGAAAGAGAGTTGGGAAGAGAAGAGAATTGATGATTATATTGGCTGCTACATTGATAGTTTCAAATATAAAGGTAAAAGCCTGAACTGGTTCAGAACATATAAGAATAATCTTAACAAGTCCTATAAATTCATAAGAGTGTTTCTCAGTAATGTACAGCTTGTAGGGTTCAAAAACTATTTTACCTCAATGTTTAATCAGCTCTATATTTCTGATCGTAACCACTTCTACAGCAAAAAACTTCAGTACTGGAAATTCTTCAATACATCGAAACCATCACTGATTGCTGAGAAGAGTTATCCTCTTCCCGGTATATCCAGATTTGAATTAAAAAAGGGTAACTATGTAAACATAGACGAATACAGAAGATCTGTACTCACTAATCAGCAGAAGAGCTTAATAAAACTCAACCCATCAACAATATATGTTAAAGAGCTTAACCTTTCTGACTCATCAGTTAAACTAACTCTTGACAGAACAGGTCAGCTATATTCTGCATCAGTTATCCCTGTTTTCTCATTCAACCGTAAAGGAGAGCAGATCTTCCGTTCAATAAGCGGAGTTCCACTCTCAGGAGGCATTCCTTCCAACTACGGTAAATCAGTTAAAATGAGAAACAGAAATCTTAAAATAGAGGTTCCCAGAGAAAAAGATGAGAAGGTAAGAAGTCTGACAGTATTCATTATAAGAAACAATACAATTGCTCAGATAATAACCTATTTCATGGATAAAAAATAATGAACAAAACAGCTCTGTTAATAATACTTATTCATACTCTTTTTATGACTGTGTTTTCTGACATATATTTCAAAAACAGTGACCATGAACTGGAAGTAATAAAGATAAAAGGTAAGGAGCAGGGCTTAACAGTCCTTATTTTTGGAGGAATTCATGGAGATGAGCCGGGTGGCTACTTCTCTTCTGAATTTCTGGGAAATATTAAACTGGAAAAAGGTAATCTTATTATAATCCCAAGAGTAAATTTTCCCGGCATTATGCTTAACCGCCGTGAAATCAATGGGGACATGAACAGGAAATTTACTCATAAAGAACTCAAGAATGATCCTGACAGAGAAGTTATGGAGCTTCTGAAGAAATTTATGGGAGAAGCAGACGTACTGATAAACCAGCACGATGCGAGAGGTTTTCATCGTGAGAAAAAAACTTCAAAGTGGTATGGCCCGGAGTGGTACGGTCAGTGCCTGATTATTGATACAGACAAATTCTATTCAAAAAAACTGAAGAAAGAGATTGAACTTGAAAAGATTGCAGATAATGTAATTACTACAGTTAATGGAAACATTCCCAACCCGGATTATCACTTTACAGTATGGAACCACCACTCTTTTAAAAGAGAAACAAGACACAGTAATATGAGAAAATCCGCAACGGGATTTGCTATGAAACACTTCTCTATTCCTGCTTTTGGCCTGGAAACCTCCAAACACCTGCCTACACTTGAGCTCAAGGTAAAACACCAGTTACTGGTAATTAATGAAATTATACACGCCTTTGGACTCAAAGGCACTATTCCGGCAGAAATGAATCTCAAAACAGAGCTCCACTGGATTGAACTTCTTAAAAATAAAAAACATCGCCTCATTGTTAACGGCAATACCAATATAAGACTTGCAGGAGATGACACTATTTCTATAGACAAAATAGTAGCCAGCAACTCTTCAGGTCTATCTGCAAATGTTCTGCAGTGGGGAAATCTTAATGACATAAAAGATGAACACAGGTTTACCGGTACCAGTAAAGAGATAAGAATCAAAAAGAACAATCAGCTTCTGGATAAAATCTTCTATAAAGGTTTTACCAGAAACTCTATAAGAGAGATACATATTCAGGTAGATGGAGTCGACATAAAAATTCCTAACTGGGGAGTTGTTAATCTGAAAGAGAATAGCAAACTGAGAATAATTCATGCCTACCCCAATGCAGATCACAGATTCTCAATAAAAGGCATAAAAATATCCGGTAACCATAAAGGGGTAGAGATAGACAAAAATGATATATCCATTCCTGCATCTTCAGATCCTTACAAAGAACTCTGTACAGTGAAAATTACCAGGAAAGGAAGGCTGGCAGGAGGCTTTACTATCCTCCTCCCCTGACTCTTCTTTTTAAGATGTGAAAGATTCTCAGAATAAGATAACAGCTTATTCCTGTAAAAATAATTGATGCTCCCGATGGTATCCCCATACTAAATGAGATAAAAAGACCTGCTGCTGAAAATACTATTCCACTTCCAATAGAGTAGTAGACCATTTTCATAAACCTTCCGGTAAAAAGAGCAGCTACTGCAGGAGGTATCGTTAACATGGCAATTACCAGAATAATACCTGAAACCTTTATACTTATTACAATCGCAATAGCAACCAGAGCCATCATAATATAGTTGATCAGTTTCACAGGCACTTTCTGGACCTTGGCAAATTCATTATCAAATGCTGCCAGAAGAATCTCTTTATTGAATATATGAAAAAACAGCACTGTTACTGCAGCTACAATTGTAAGCACATATATATACCACTGAGGTACAGCCAGAATATTTCCAAACAGATAGCTCATAAGGTCAGCAGAATATCCGGGAGTTAAGAAGATAAAAATTATCCCCACAGCCATTCCAAAAGACCAGAGCATACCTATAAGAGTATCATTTCTTAAACCTGACTTACCTTCGGAGAGTTCAATTCCCAGAGCAGCCAGTACTGCAAAACAGGCTGCTCCGGCTACGGGGTTCAATCCCATATAGTAAGCAATCCCTATTCCTCCGAATGAGGCGTGACTTATACCACCACTTATGAATACCAGTCTGCGGCTTACAATATATACACCAATATATCCGCATACTACTGCAGAAAGCAGAGATGCCAGCAGAGCATTCTGAAAAAAGCTGTAGGATAAAAGATCAAGCACGATCTCCTCCCTTAACACCGTTATGTTCTCTCAGAACTCTGTGTGGTACTGTTCCATGAGTAATCACATCTACAGGGCAGGCATACTCATCCAGAATCTTCTGACTAAGTTCTCCTGAATCGTGATAATGCAGGGTTTTTCCTACACATGCGATAGATTTTACATATGAGCTTATAACTCCAAGATTATGAGATACAAGAAGTATCGCCACACTCTTATTAAGTTCTCTCAATATACCGTAAAACCCCTTTTCTGAATCTTTATCTATAAAAGCATCCGGTTCATCCAGAATAAGTATTTCAGGTTTTCCCACTACTGCTCTGGCAAGAAATGCCTTCTGTAACTGTCCACCGGAGATCTCATTCAATCCTGATCCCCCAATAGCAGCAATACCTATTTTCTCCATAGTCTCTGCTGCCTCAGCTTTCTGTTCTCTGGTATAACCCCGCAACAATCTGCCTTCTGAAATAAGCCCTGAAAGAACTACGTCTTCCACAGTTACAGGAAATTCCCGGTCAATATTTGCCAGCTGAGGCATATAACCGGTTCTTAACCCCCGGTTTTTTACAATAATTTCACCACCAGCAGGTTTAAGTAAACCGAGGATAACCTTAATAAGAGTAGTTTTCCCACTTCCATTGGCTCCAATTACACCTATGAAATCCTGCTCCCTGACTTTAAGATTTACATCTCTCAGAACCAGACCGTTTCCATATCCCGCAGAAACGGATTGCAACTCTATAAGAGTTTCTCTGCTATCATCAATCATTACCATTCACAATTTCAGAAAGTTTCTGAGTAATACTCCTCATATTTTTAAGCCAGTTCTCCTCCAGAGGGTCCAGCATAACCACTTTTCCTTTAATCTCTGAGGCAATTCTCTCTGCTACTGATTTATCAAACTGACTCTGTATAACTATACTTCTGATATTTTTCTCTTTTGCTATATCCACAATAGATTTTACATCTCCAGGATCAGGATTCTTACCATCTACCTCAATTGGATGCTGGGACATGCCGTAATCTCTTGCAATATAACTCCATGCCGGATGGTAAACAATAAATCCTTTCCCTCTGCAGCTATCCAGCTTTGTATCCATAAACTTCTTCAGTTCATCCAGTTCATTAATGAAGCTTTTATAATTACGGTTTATTGACTCAGACTTATCAGGTAATATAGAAATAAGTCCATCTTTTATATGCTTCAACTGCACTTTGACTTCTTTAACAGATAACCAGATATGGGGATCAGTTCCACCTTCATGATTGTGATCTCCATGATCGTGGTGATGACCATGGCTGCAAAGGCTGCCTTTAATAAGTTCAACACCTTCTGAACAATCGATAACATTCATTTTGGTATTAAGTCCCTTAAGCCTGTCCATCCAGCTGTTTTCGAACCCAAGATGCCCTGTTTTGAAATATATAACAGAATGACTCAGAGCTTTCATCTGATCAGGAAGAGGCTCATAAGTTGCGGGGCTCTGCCCGGGCTTAACCATCAGATTTACATCAACCATATCTTCTGCAAGCTTCTTAACAAAATAACGGTATGGCAGAATTGATACGGAAACAATTTTTTTATCACTACGGCGCTCAACCTGCTCGCTGCATCCGGCTAACAGAGCCAGAGTAGCAAACATAACAAGAACTTTATATGTTAGTCTATATTTAATCATGTTACCTATTATATCATCAAAAAAATTAAAACCTACAGACTTTAGTTACTTTTTTTATAACCTTTTCAGACAGTAACATTTACACAGGTTTAACAGGCAGTGCTACTGTCTTATTAACCCATTTATTCCATGAAACTGACATATAATCAAAAGTAGTATTAAAGCGCAGAAAGTAATATCAAATTCAGTTCAGAACAGAGAAAGCTTGTTTCAAATCGATAACTGGTAGTGGATTACGAGAGCTTTTCGAGATTTCTCACTGGTCTGGCATAAGATTCATACACCATGTCTTTAACATATTCCGGCATGTTATTAAATCTCTTTGTGAAGTTATCAAACTCTTTCTGATTGTATTTATGTGAATATCTGTTCTCATTTTCCAGCAGATCTGCAGCAATATAGTTACTTGGCCACAAACGGTAACCTTCTATAATTGCCCGGTCAAGTTTCTCTGCCAGATCCTTCTCATTACCAAAATCACCACGCATAACATCCCCGAAATTGTAGTGAATACGCCCTTTAGGCTTTTTAATTCCCGCCAGTATACTTATAAGGTCCTCATATTTTCTCTTAATATGTTTGCCTCTGGTACTCTGACGGTAGAGCTCCCAACCTTTTACCCTGTCACATGGGTCATACTCATAAGATATGGATACAGGAACAATTTTAATCCCTTTTACATACTCATTGAAAGATCTCTTCTGTTTTCTGTGATACAGGTAGAGCATCTTCAGTACAGCAGGATTTGTAAAATCATTACCATCCTTGGCCCTGCCTTCTCTCTGAGCGATCCATACTGAACGATGTTCACCCAGTCTGTCACATATATACTCAGACAGAAGTTCAGACTCCTTTAACTGTTCTCTTAAAGGTAGATTCCTTTTAACGATAAAAGCTCTGTTAATACGAATCAGGTCGCCTATGAAATCGTTCATTAAGAGATTATCTCCAAAAGCTATTTCTGCCATCTCATGATCTGCAGAATCCAGAATATAGTTAAGTAGTCCCGGATCAAGAGTAATATCCCTGTGATTACTTATAAAAAGGTAGCCTTCGTTTTTATCAAGGTTTTCAAGACCTGAATGAGTAAGACTGTTTATCGTTCTTTTCTCTATTATTCTGACAGCTTTAACAGAAACCTGTTGCTGAAAATCTTTTACGCTGTTAACTGTAGATAGTTTAAACCTGAGATAGGTTTTGATTATAAAGTTGAGTAGTGGATTAAAACCTCTCCAGAAATTTCTGAAAGTTATCTTTCTGAGATTATCAACCAACCACGGATTTGTAACAATTTTCCTCTTTATAGCCGGCACTTCTGAATCATAAAGAGATCTTATTTCAAAAAACTTATCATCCATACACAACACCTGGTAAATAAAATTTACTGATACCAGTGAAGAATTGTATAACAGTTTGGACTAACAGTAAAGCCTGAAAGGTAGATTATAAGAAGAAACCTTAATGCGTAATCTCATAAACAGAATCGTTTAAAACTTCCTCAAAACTACTTTAACGAAGATAATAAGGAGGAAAGCAGGCAACCCGGAAATCCCCGGATTACCTGTTATATCACTTACTCTGTTTTAAAACTATTCACAAGATCTCTCAGGTTTTCAGCTTCAGTAGCAAGATCTTCAGCTGTTGAAGCTACCTCTGAAACTGCCAGTGATGATTGCTGGATACCAGCTGTTATCTCCTGAACACTGTTACTTATCTGATCAATTGTTGCATTTTCCTCAGTTATAGCTGATGCAATTGATTCTGTTGAAGCATTTACTTCTGTACCAGTTTCTATGATATCGTGAAGTATTGTAAGAGACTCTTTTCCCAATTCTGTTCCCTTATTTACTTCATCTTTAGCCATTTCCATAGCTTTACCAGCCTCATCAGCCTCTTTCTGAAGGTTTATAATAATTCCTTCTATCTCTTTTGTTGCAGTTCCGGTTCTCTCAGCAAGTTTTCTCACCTCATCTGCAACAACAGCAAATCCACGCCCTGCTTCTCCCGCTCTGGCAGCCTCAATAGCTGCATTAAGAGCAAGAAGGTTTGTCTGATCTGCAACATCATTGATTACATTTATTATATTCCCGATATCACCTGTAGAGACAGCAAGTCTGTCTACAGTTTTACCAAGATTTCCTGTATGCTCTCCGATTGCATTAAGGGACTCTATGGAGTTACCAATTATCTCTCCACCATTTCTGGTCATTTCTGCTGACTTCATTGTTATTGCTTTAGAATCATCAACATTTCTTGCAATATCATTTGAGGTTGTGGAAAGTTCACTTACTGATTCACCCACAAGAGCTGCACTTGCACTCTGCTCTTCAACTGTAGCAGCCAGTTCTTCAGATGAAGCAGATATCTGAACTGAAGCTGAACTAACACTTTCAGCATTGGCTTTAACATCTTTAATCAGCAGCTGAATTCTTTCAATAAATTTATTCACCCACCCCCCAAGCTCTCCCAGTTCATCACTACTTTCAATCTCAATACGTCTTGTAAGATCTGCATCACCCGATGAAAGATTCTCCACTCTTCTCACAAGCATATTTATAGGCCTGGATATTGTTCTGGCAATTAAAAATGCTGCTCCAGTAACTATAAGCCCGATTACAACAAGTATTGTAATGAGAATATTTCTTATTTCGGTAGCCGTTTCCACAGCTTCATCATAAGATTTTGTTGACATTATTCCCCAGTTGATACCTTTAACTCTGAGAGGCGAATACACAACAATCTCTCTACTTCCGGTTGATCCGGTTTTCACTGCGTAACCGTTCTCTCCTTTAAGTACCTTATCAACGTAAAGACCTGACTTCTCTCCACCGATTTTACCACTCTTCACCAACCTGTCACTACGATAACGGGTAACCCCGTCATCTCCTCTTCCAACAAGGTAGTTTTCTCCTGTTTTTCCCATACCTTCACGACCATTAACTATTACATTAATGAGTTTATCCGGTATCTGAAAAACCATTATTCCTATAATGGTTCCGGCTTCATCTTTTATTGGAGTTCCGATAAATGCTGCCTGAGCACCATTGGAAGGAGCATAAGGTTCAAAATCTTCATACGAAATTGCTCCATTATCTCTGACCTTTCTCCATATTTTTGCTAGACCACTGTTTTTTAAAGTACCGACACCAAGGTTTTCACCAAAATCACTCTCTTTGGAAACTGTATACATAACATGCCCGCCAGCTACACTGATAATAAAGAGGTCATAATAACCATATTTATTATTAACATCAGCCAGATGGCTATGTACCTTGTCGTGAAGTTCTTTATAACCTGGATCATTTACCGGAAATTTCACATCACCTGTTATATTTAATCTTTGTGCTAAAGCATTCAGATCTTTTGTGAATTCAATGAATTCGTAATTAAGCGCCGATACTTCAAGAGTAGTTTCCATTGACTGGAAATACCTCTCAGCATTTGCCCTGACATTCTCCTGCACAGCGACAAGCTTGTTCTGGGCCTCATATTCAAGAGTATCTGAAACTTTTGAGTACGCGATAAATATAGAAATAACCAACGGAACAAGTCCAATTAACATCATAAAAACAAGTAGCCGGGCCGAAATTTTTAAGTTTTTCATCAACACCTCCAGGAGTCCAAAATTCCGCACATATTTTATATAGTTGCCTTTTGTTAAAATTCAGTTAAGTTTTTTAATATAGACCAAATAAGTTGACTGGGAGTTAAGATATGAAAGATATATTTATTACAGGAGCGACAGGTTTTTTAGGACAATCTGTTTGTAGAAAACTCATTAATGAAGGTTTCAGAATAACCGCTCTCACAAGATATCCGCAACTATTACCTGAAGAAGTAGAATGCATAAGAGGAGATATTACAGAAATTTCAGAATGGAAGCACCGGATTCAGAAAGCCGATGTAATAATTAACATAATAGGAATCATAAGAGAGTTCCCTTCAAAATCAGTAACCTTCAGAAAGCTCCATGTTGATGCAGTTAAAGAGCTTCTCAGGTCTGCCGGGTCCTGGGGTACAGAAAGATTCATTCATATCTCTGCAAATGGAATAGATGAAGAAATTACAGAATATCAGAAAACAAAACTTGAAGCTGAAGAGCTGATAAAGAGTTCCAGTCTCACATACACTATCATACGCCCGTCACTGGTTTACGGAAAGGAAGATAAATTTATCAACATGCTGGCAGACAGTATGCGTTTAGCACCATTTTTCCCTCTCTTTGGCAAAGGAGACTACCCTCTTCAGCCAGTCAGCGTTAATGAAATTGCTGATATTGTTACAGGCTCTCTTACTTCAGCTAAGAGTTTTAACCGGATTTTTACTGCTTGTGGAAAGAAGCAGCTCACATACAGAGAGCTGCTGAAACTTATTATGAGAATAACCGGTCGAAAAAGACTTCTTATACCTGTACCGGAAGTCCTTGTGCTTTTTATGGCGAAACTTCTGGGAAGATTCAGCGTCTTTCCTTTAACAGCAGATCAGTTCAGAATGCTGAAACAGGGAAACATCTGTAACAGCCGATCAGTTTTTGAAGAGCTGAATATCGAAGAGAGGGATCTGGAATCAGAGCTTGCATCTTACCTTCAACAACACGATTAAGCTCTATACTAATTGACATTTTTTTAAGATTTAAATAGTATTTTGATATGAAAAAAATAGTTGTGGCATTATTTATTATATCTTCTGTTCTGATCTCTGGTTCATCATCTATGCTATGGTCTCAGAAAAGTAAGGTCAACCTTACTGAGTATCAGAAGAAAGAGAAAGAGAGATTAAAAAAACTTAAAGAAAAAAATGTTAAAAGCAGTAGTTTTGACGATACATCCCTGAAAAAACTTGAAGGAAAAGATAAACTCAAATCAAAAAACTCTTTTTTTCAGAAAGATAATAAAACGGTTATTCTTGGAGAAGGGTCAGCTACTTTTGAAGGCCCCGGATTTTTTGATAAACTCCCGGAAATTAATACCCTTAAAAAATATGCAAACAGACTGAACAGAGAAATAATAAACAGCGGTATTGCAACATATATAATTCTGGCATCTCTTCTTATATCTCTCTTTTACCTGGTAGTTACATGGAAGATATTTACTAAAGCCGGGTATAGTGGAATTTTATCAATAATACCGATAGTAAATATGTATATTATGGTTAAAATAGCAGACAGATCCCTACTGTTTTTCCTGCTCCTTTTTGTACCTTTCCTGGGATTTATACTACTAATAATAATGAATATGGATATAGCCAGAAAGTTTGGTTACAGTGCTGCATTTGGACTGGGGCTTACTTTTCTTGGTTTTCTTTTCTATCCGGTTCTGGCATTTGGAAGTTCAGAATATGATAGCGGAGAGTATCGCTACTAAAACGGGATATTTCGTTTTACCCGGAGTCATTAAGCCACACAAAGAACCCGTCTTCGCTCATCTAACATCTTCTTCAATTTATTAATGCTTCATTGAACTACGCCTGGGCGGACCCAAAACAGGTACGGACAAACAGAGACACGCACAGGTTATGTCTGTGCCAGTCAGTACATGTCCGTGTCAAACACCACAACTGATTCATAATAAAACTGTCCACAGATAGTGACAATTGACATATTGGAGTTGTGGTAGTATTCTCACCTTTATTCACTAAATCAAGGTAAACAATCATGGAAGTATTAAATATAAGCGATCTTACAGTTACCAGAGGAGCTAAAGATCTTCTGGACAGAGTAAATCTCACTATACAGAAAGGAGATAAACTGGCTCTGATAGGGGTAAACGGATGTGGCAAAAGTACACTTCTGCAAATTATTGCAGGAAACCTGCCCCCGGATTCAGGTAGTGTAAAAAAAACAACTGGTACAGTTGTAAGTCTCCTGACACAAAACTCCGTTTTTGATGCAGAACAGTCTGTATCTGATCATATATTCAGTTCTGCCAGCCCCAGAGTTCAGGCAATCAGAGAGTATGAGCAGTTATGCCGCAATATGGATGAAGATTCTCAGGAGAGACTCCAGGCCTTAATGGATGAAATTGAGAGACTGGATGGATGGAACCTGGAGAAAGAGATTCGTGAGATTCTGACTGCCCTTGGACTTGAGAATTACGATCTGAAAATGGGAACACTTTCAGGTGGTATGATCAAAAAAGTTGAATTGGCAAAAGTACTTGTAGATGACGCTGAAATACTTCTTCTGGATGAGCCTACCAACCATCTTGATCTGCAAACTATTGTGTGGCTTGAAAACTACCTTCAGAAGAGCGAAAGAACCCTTCTTATGGTTACTCATGACCGGTATTTTCTTGACAAAGTCTGTAATTCAATTGTTGAGATTCATAAAGGTAATCTCACAGCTTACAACGGAAATTTTACAAAATATCTTGAAGCCAGACATGCTGAAGAGGAGAAAGCTCTTAAGGATGAAGTGAAAATAAAATCGATCCTCCGTAAAGAGCTGGAGTGGCTACGAAGACAGCCTAAAGCCAGAGGAAGTAAATCCAGAGAACGGATTAACCGGATTATGGATATGGTAAATCGTGAAAAACCGGAACAGAAAGAAGAGATGGTTCTGGATATTAACAATAAACGACTGGGAGGCAAAATAATTGAACTGGAGGAAATTTCCAGATCTTATGACGGTAATCAGGTTATATCTCCTTTCAGCTACATTTTCAGAAGAGGAGATCGTATAGGCCTGATGGGGCCCAATGGCTCCGGGAAAACAACTCTTCTCAATATGATTGCCGGTGTAATTCAACCGGATCAGGGAGATATAGACAGAGGTATTAATACTGAAATAGGTTTCTTCAGACAAACAAATATAGAACTACCCGAAGAAGACAGAATCATTGATTATATTAAAGAATCTGCTCAGGTAATAGTACTTAAAGATGGAACAACCCTCTCTGCAGGGAGAATGCTGGAACGTTTCCTGTTTCACCCTACAATACATCACACTCCCGTAGGAGGTCTCTCTGGTGGAGAACAGAGGCGCCTCTATCTTCTGAAAATACTAATGAGCAATCCCAATTTCCTGATTCTTGATGAACCAACAAATGACTTTGATATAAAAACCCTTGCTGTACTTGAAGAGTTTATAAATGATTTCAAAGGTTGCCTTCTTCTGGTTTCTCACGACAGGTACTTCATGGACAGAACTGTAGAGAAACTCTTTGTTATTGAAGATGGAGGAGTTATATCCCACTTTCCGGGCAACTGTTCAGATTACCTCGAATATAAAGCTATTATAGAAGAGGAGAAAACTAAAAAAGAGAGGGAAAACAAGAGAGCTGCAACTCCGGTAAAAAAACCTAAAGCAGACAGATCAAATCGCCTCTCATATAAAGAAAAACTGGAGCTTGAAGCAATTGAACCTGAAATAATTGAACTGGAAGAGGAGAAAGAGCGACTTGAAAGCGAGATGAACAGAAGTAATCTGAATCACAACGAAATTGCAGAACTTGGAATCAGATACAATGAGATATGCGCCCTTCTTGATTCCAGAAACAACAGATGGGAATATCTCGCTTCCAAAGATCAGTAACTTCTACTTCTTCATTTTTAAAACAGCTGCCTTCAGTGAAGGATTTAAAATTACATTATTAAGTTCAGCCTTCTTAAGGTACTCTAAAGCCTTATCTCCATTATTACTTCTGAGAAGCAGAGCCAGCAGGTTGGTATATGCATACTTATTTTCAGGATTTGACTCAATAGCATTTACATAAGCCTCATAAGCTTTTCCGGGTTTCCCCAGTTTCATAAAAATATTGCCTTCGTGGAAGAAGTAGTCTGTAGGAATAGCATTACCATCCCGAAGATCCTTCTTATCAGATTTGATACTATTCCCGGCTTCAGCTTGTTTTACACCATCAATATTTCTGAGGTACTCAGTTTTACCACTCATCTGTAACTGGAACATGAAATTGTGATTCTTCTTGGCAAGTTCAATATTTGCAAGAGCTGAATCAAACCTCTTTTCCATATAGTCAATTTTGGACATGTAGAACCATGCTTCAGAAAATTCAGGAAACACCTCGACACATTTTCTGAAAGATTTAAAAGACCTGCTGAACTTCTTCTTTGTAAAATCCACATGACCTTTATAATAGATTCTTTTAGCTCTTCTGAAGCTGTTAAACTTCCCCTGAGTCATTTTCATGTTCATATTGTCCTGAGCTGTAACCAGCCCCCACAGCCCTGAAAAACAGATAGCGATAAAAGTAACAAGAATTTTTCTCATAGTGCCTCCGGATATTTATAACTATTCAAGACCACCCGCACTTAAAAACTAACACACTCCGTTTCCCACTGTCAACCCGAATTGTATAAAAAAAGGGTGCATATAAGAGCACCCTTTTATATCTTTTTATACTTTAAAAATCCAGCCTTCAGGAGCTTCAACATCTCCTTTCTGAATGCCAGTTAATGTATCATAAAGCTTTTGTGTTACAGGACCGACTTCTTTACCTTCACCATAGAATTTATGCATTTCGCCTTTATGCTCAATGCCTCCAATTGGTGAGATAACAGCAGCTGTACCGCAGGCTCCGGCTTCTGTGAATTCTTCAATCTTATCTATATGAACATCTCTCTCTTCAACAGTCATGTTGAGATACTTATCAGCAATATGCAGAAGAGAATATTTTGTAATACTTGGCAGAATTGATGGTGATTTTGGAGTGATGAATTTGTTATCTTCAGTAATTCCAAAGAAATTTGCAGCTCCAACCTCTTCAATTTTTGAGTGTGTTGCAGGATCAAGATAGATGCAATCCGCAAACCCTGCTTTAACAGCATCTTCATGAGGCAGAAGACTACCTGCGTAGTTACCACCTACTTTAGCAGCACCGGTTCCCATAGGAGCAGCTCTGTCCATATCAGTAGTTGTGAAGAATACAGGTTTCATACCGCCTTTAAAATATGGACCAACCGGTACAGCAAACACAGAGAACATATATTCAGGAGCAGGTTTAACTCCAAGGTTATCACCAATTCCCATAAGAAATGGTCTGAGGTACAGAGACGCACCGGAACCATATGGAGGAAGCCAGCGCATGTTTGCTCTTACAACATCTTTGCATGCTTCAACAAACTTCTCTACTGGAATTTCCGGCATCATGATTCTTCTGCAGCTACTATTCATTCTTTTAGCATTTTCATCAGGTCTGAAGAGCAGAGCTTCTCCTGATTCTGTACTATAAGCCTTCAGGCCTTCAAAACAGCTCTGTCCATAATGGAATACTGTTGATGATTCACTTATACTGATTTCATTGCTTTCAACAAGCTTTCCTTCATCCCACTTTCCATCTTTCCAGATAGATACATAGCGTTTGTCTGTTTTAATATAACTGAAACTGAGTTCACTCCAGTTAAGATCTACTTTTTCCATATTTTAAACTCTCCTCGAAATATAGCCCACACCCATATTTCTGATTAAATAATCTTATTTATTTCTGCTACTCTGTACTTACCAGAAGCAGAATCGTTTTTAAAGATAATTTTATAGTAAAGACACAACCATTTCAATATAAAGAGACATAAAGAATCCAGCCACCAGATTCACCATAGTCTGTCTCTGTCAGTTTTGACAGTCAGTGTCCGACTTTTCTGATTACTGTTAAAGAAAGTTTTTAAACAGCTCTGCATACTCTCTTATTTTCAACCAGTTAACCGGTGCCACATGCTTGTTAAAATCTTCTCTGTTAACTGTTCTTTCCATTATTCCATCTCTCATAACTCCGATTCTGTCGCAAATACCAGATAGAATCAGAATGTCCTGGGAGATTAGTACTATTGTGGCATCAAGCTTTCCTATAATCTCAACTATTGACAGTATGCTACTGTAATCCAGGTTGGCAAAAGGTTCATCAAATATGATAACTTCAGGTTTCATAACAAGAACAGTAGCTATAGCTGCAAGTTTTCTCTCACCTGCTGAAAGTGACCAGGAAGATCTGAGGGCAAGTTTCTCAATATCCAGATCTTTAAGAACTTCCAGTACTCTTTCACTTACAACCTCTTTTTCTATACCATAACTCTCAAGTCCAAAAGCAACATCCTCTTCAACAGTTGGGCAGAACAGCTGATCTTCAGGATTCTGAAATACTATACCAACTCTTTTTCTTATTCTCTCCAGATTTTCCCTGCAAACCTCATCTCCTCCGATTCTGATTATTCCCTCTACGGTTATAAGTCCGCAAAGACTCTTCATTAAAGTGGTTTTCCCAGAACCTGACAGACCTGCGAGGCCAAAAGTTTCCCCGTTTTTTACTCTCAGATCAACTCCCTTCAGCACCACTGTACCATCCGGGTAACTATATTTACAGGCTTCCACCTCTATCAGATTTTTCATTTAAGTCCTACTCTTATCAGCAGTATAACAGATAAAACCAACAGAAGCAGAAGTATATCAGCGCTTCTGAATTTATGGAAAGTTCCTCTGAACTGCCTGACTTCAAGTCCTCTGCAGATCATTGCTGCATTAACCCTCTCCGATTTCTTAAAACACCTCAGAATAAGATTCCCAAAGATTGTTCCTACTCCATAAAGAGTCATTTTATCTCTTCCACTACGTAACATAAAAGCTTTACGAACTCTCACATACTCACCACTAATCAGATCAACAGCTGAATATGCTGCATACATTACAGCAACAGTTTTTGCAGGAAGCCCTGCTTTTCTGAGGCCTGCCATAAGCTCATCTCTACTCATCTTCTCCATTAAGAGAGAGATAAGTATTACAGGCAGAACCGTTCGGAACACCAGTAATAGAGGAGACACAGGCATTTTGACTCCAAAGTAATAGAGAGTAGCAGATACAATGTGAAAAGGTATAAGAAGTGCAACTCTTTTTAAAATATAAAGGGGAGATACTTTGAAGATCAGAATAAGCAGTAAAACTATAACAGTAGAGTACGGATCAGCAGGTGATGAAACTATATGTACAACTCCTGCTAAAGTACAGATTATTTTAACTGACGGTTCAATACTCATCTATCTTACAAGTTCCGGTGCACTCTTTTTAAGAAAAACCATTATCATTGACACCAGCATTCCCTCTGTAATAGCAGGAATTATGTAAATACCCAGCATATAAAGAAAGCCTTTACCATATCCGCTTAACTCAAAAAGTACCCCCAGTACACAAACCGGAACAACCACTCCGCCTGAACCACTTACAAGACCTTTGAGTTTTATACCTGACACCCACTTTCTGCACAGCATTCCCACAAAACAACCTGATCCCATTATGAAGAGGTTGGCACCAATGGATACAACTCCCCCATGCTGTAAAAAAAGAGCCTGAAAAAGAAGGGAGATAAACATAACAGTTATACTGCCACTTCCCAGCAGTAATCCTGCAAGACCAGCAAAGGTAAGATGAAATGAGAAGATTCCCAAGGGAATATGTATCGAAGACATAACAAAGATCATTGCAGTCATAATACCTGCAGCAGGTATCTGTTCAACTCTGATTCTTCTGCCGGACCAGAGGACTCCTGCAGCAGCACCACAGTTAAGTACCATAGATAGTTCGAAAGAGAGAATCCCATCTGAAATGTGCATATGTTATTATAACAATTCCTTCGATTATTCGTAATAAGTTTTTGAAAATACCAGGAGATATTATGAAAATGACTAAAGTAGTTCCTGCGTTGATTCTGATTCTGACTGCAACGTTTTTTCTGACTGCAGCAGATACCAGTGTCACAATGGAAGATTTTTTTAAAGTAAAATCCTTTCAGGGCAAAGCCCCCAGAAGCATCAAATTTTCAGCTGACGATAAGTTTGTCGCATTTATGTGGAATCCTTACAATAAAACAGGATATGACCTGCATATCTATAACATAGAAACAGGCAAACTGACTGCTGTAACATCTATTGAAAGAATGAAGACCTATGATCCTCCGGCAGATTATAAAAAGTTTCTGAAAAAAGAGGCTCAGAGAAACAGCGAACTTAAACTGGAACAGGATAAGTTCTTTGCACAAAGAGACTATCTTGCAGGCAAAAATGTTGATCTGTCAGGTTTTGAAAAAGCTGAAATAGAGAAACTGAAAAAAGAGCTTGCTGAAAAGAAAAAGAAAAAAGAGCAGAAAGCCAGTAAAAAGAAGTTGAAAAAAAGTTCAAAGAAAGCTTCAAAAAAGGCTAAAAAAAAGAAGAAAAAGAAAGAGCTTGAACTGTGGGAACTCAGAGATAAGTTAAAGAAAAAGAAGAAAAAGGATAAGATAAAAAGAAAGGATCTTTATCCTGGTATCTCCCGCTTTGTATGGTCAGAAAAAGGAACAGATCTTATCTTTACTTACAGAGGCGATCTCTACAGATACTTCCCACTGGAAGATAAAACAGAACGTCTTACTATGACTGATGATACTGAAAAAGTACTCAGATACAGTAAAGATGACAGCAGTTTCTATTTTACTAAAGATGGTATGATCTTCAAAATGAGTTTTAATTCACCATTTACCCTCCAGATTAATCCTGAACTCCCGGAAAAAGAGGAGTTTGAAATTGATGATACAGTTGTATCTCCTGATGGGAAATGGATGGTTATTACCGGCTCCAAAGAAGAAGGGAAACCAGCTTATCGTAAAGTTCAGATAATGGACTATAACCGTCGTTTTGCCAAAGCTATCAAAGTAAAAAGACAGGTAACCGATGATAAGAGAAACGAAGCGACCTACAGAATGTATCTGAAAAAGGTCTCCAATACCAATTATGGTGATACACCGAAACATATTTTTGAAATCCCCGGTGGAGATGTATGGTATGAGTTCAGTAAAATAATCTGGAACGAACAGAGTAATACATTTGCCTTTATGACATGGGAAAGGGAGAAGGGAGACCTTAAGATCTGGACCTGTCTGACTGAAAAAGGCAGAAAACCGCAGATTCTCTTCAGAATGAAAGAGACTGTAGGTTACAAATCAACATACTACAACAATATCCGCTTCACTCCTGATGGAAAATATCTCATAGCTATTCTGAATAACAAAGACGGTTTCCGTCAGCCTTTCAGATTTGATCTTCAGACAGGTATCAGAAAAGAGCTTGTTAAAGGCAGATTTGAAACTTTCCCTGTTCTTGGATTCAGTAAAGACAGTAAATATATGTACGCTCTGTCTGACAAACAGGATACAGCAATGAGAAGCATCTATCGCATAGATATCCAGACCGGAGAGATGGTTCTGAAAGGTAAAAAGAGTGGAACTCACAGTAATGGTACAGTTTCTCACAACACCAAATGGATCGCCAGTTCTTATGGTAACTGGAATAACCCTTCTGAACTCTATCTGATCAACACATCAAGTGGAGAGAAAAAAGCTCTTACTGACAGCCATAACAGAGATGAGTTTAAAAACCTTAACAGAATTCAGCCGGAACTATTCTCATATAAGAACCGTCATGGTCATACAATAAAAGGTATGGTTTTCAAACCAGAAGGCTGGAGCAGTAATGATAACAGACCTTCAATTGTATATTTCTACGGCGGTCCTCTCGGCAGACGCCACACTGTACAGACCGGAAGCTTCCACAGACTTGCCTATATGTTCCAGATGGCTATGGCGGTAAGACACGGTTATGTAACAATATGTATCGACCCCAGAGGCCAGTCCGGTTACGGCAGGGACTTTAATGAAGCAAACTTCAAAAACCCCGGTAAACCACAGACTGAAGACCTGGAAGATCTGGCTAAACATATAGACACAGCTATGGGAGTAGATAAGAACCGCATTGGTATCCACGGCTGGAGTTTTGGTGGTTTCCAGACAATGATGACCCTCTTTACCTCCCCGGATACATTTGCCTGCGGTATTGCAACAGCAGGTCCTACTGAATGGGAAAACTATAACTCATGGTACTCAGGGGCTACAATCGATAAGTCAGTACGTAAGAAACCTACTCTCAGAAGACACTCCCTGATCCCTCTTGCAAAACATCTGAAGAAGCCTCTTCTTCTGGTTCACGGTATGATGGACCCCAATGTTCTGTATCAGGATACAGTAAATATTTACAGAGCTCTGCTCCTGTCAGGTAAAGAGACTCTTGTTGACCTGTTCCTTGATCCGGAAGGTAAACATGGCCTCAACGGAGCTGTTAAGAGTAAAGGTGTCTTTAATAAGTACGAAGCTTTCTTTAACAGACATCTTGGAAAAGTAGAAAAGTCAAAATAGAACATTAAAAAACAGAATACCGGAGCACAAATCCTGCTCCGGTATCAGCACACATTCCTGAAACCTCATAAATACAAGCTTCCCGCTACAGTATCTATCCCTATAAGTATCTGTGTCATCCTGTTTCAAACTATGAATATGCAATAGGAAGACATAATCTTTGTCACCTGAATGAGTACAAAAACAGATAACAGTCTTGGCAAAGGTAATACATTTTCATATAATCTCACTATGTTTTATCTGAGGTGGTTATAGTGTTTCTGGAAGATTATCAGAACAGAATAGAGTTTCGTTTTTTAAACAGGGATTTCCTTAAAGACATCAGGAAAGCCGCAATGAACACTGTTGGCAGGAAGAACTTCAGTGGCAAAACAATGAGCCCTGAAATGTTCAGAAGATATCTTGTAAGTGAACACAGCCCCATAAGAACAGCAATTCTGGAAACACTATTTATTGAAGTCTACTCCCCAACTTCAGTCCACTTTGCCCGCCATGTACACTCAACACCTTTTGTTCAAACCTCAAGAGAGGACAGAACCGGTAAAGAGAGAAGCCTTGAAACTCCTGTTGATCATCTGGCTGTCTGGAATCTTCAGGCTCTTATAGAGATGATGAGAAAAAGACTGTGCAAAGGCTGCTGTGCTGAGGATACTTACAACTGGGCCAGATCACTGAAATGTAAACTGATGAACTCAGAAGATCAATATATCAGAATTCTTGGGGAAGTTCTGGTACCAAACTGTATATACAGATGCGGATGCCCTGAATTTAAACCCTGCAATATGCACATAGCAGCCCTTAAAAATTGTGACAAAGATAGTTTAATGAATATAAATTCAAGAAGTGATAGTTATAACAGATGGCTTAAACAGTCCTGCAGCTGAACTCAATAGAAAGATCTGCTCCGGCTTCAACATTAAGTGCTCTGGCTGCTGAATCCATATTCATTGCAATCTCCAGATTACCGTGACTTCCAAAGATCAGAAAAGGAGTATCTCTTCCTTCTGAATAGGTTTTACACCATTTTTTGATAGTAGTTCCACCTACTGCAGCAGATACACATTTCTCCCGCCCCTCTTTCATTCTTATCATACCTTCTGGTATTGAGGTTATGAGATTACCGAAGTGGTCTTCATAAAGGATCTTTCCTTTAAGACAGCTCTCCTCAACAACAGGAAAAAACGATTCATCAACTACTGGATCTTTACAGGTTATAGCAAATGAGTCTGTATCAGCTCCCAAAGTAATAGCTGCCGCAAGAGGAGCCATTTTATCACGGGCTTCAAATGTGGAAATATCATTTGTAAGAAAAAACGGACAGTCAGGCACCACTTTTACATTAGCTTTACCTGACAGCAATATTGGCGTTAACACACCATTGTCCGGTGCTACAAATGTATAAGCTTCCGTTTCTGCAACAATAATCCTTCTTGCAGAACCTACTCCCGGATCAACAACAACCAGAAATACCGTTCCTTCAGGAAAGAATGAGTGGCTCTTGTCAATTGCAAGAGAAGCAGCAGATATTGAATATGGTGGAATTCCATGAGTTATATCTATAACCGGGGCTTCCGGTGCAATACCGGAAATAACTCCTTTAAGCACACCTACATAGTAATCTTTAGTACCAAAGTCTGTTAAAAGAGCTAATCTTCTTTTCATTAGTAGTATATTGTATTAAGCACCTTATGCTTATACTTATGGTTCTGATACTGAAACCCGTTATTATAGAGATGAAGAGCCTGAAGAATATTACCTTTCGTAAGCTTGTAATAACGTTTCAGCACCTTAAGTCCCAGGTCAATATTGTACTCTATCTCAAAGATTCTGCGATAGTCGATATCCAGCTCCTTTTTCCATACTGAATAGTTGATCTGCATAAGCCCGTAAGCTCCATGAGAAGATACAGCATAAGGTCTGAAGCTGCTTTCCACATGAATAAGGCTCATAATAAGGTTGGGCTCAAAGCCATAATCCCTGCTCTTCTTATGAACAGCACGAACAATTTTAGCAAAAACCGGATATCGTTTCTTCAGGACTTTATCCTGATATTTAAGAAGTTCAACATCAGCCAGAATATGACTGTCCGCTTCGACCTTCTCTTCTGCAATTTTGAGTCTCTCTTTTAAAACCTGTATTTCATCACATTGATTGTCGTATTTTTCTGCCAGATCAATAAGGCCGGCTGTAGCAATAAGTGCCACCGACATAATAGGCAGAACCACGTAGATAATTTTTTTCCCTTCCATATTTTCTCCCAAAAAAAAGTACGAGAATTATATCAAATCTCAACTTTAATTTCAAACTTTTTCTCAATTTTCCCAATTCTCATAAATTCTAACAGAAATTCTCCCAGAGATAGCCGGTTTTTTTCTCTGAGAGCTCTATATCTTTAAGCACATCAAGAACCTGCTCTGCATCAGGTCTCTTTGCAGGATCTTTATCTATCATCCATACGATTAATTCACTTAACCATGAAGGTACATCACTTCTTATTTTCGAGAGATCCTTCGGTACAAAATTAAATATACCTTTAATCATCTCAACAGTAGATTCAGCTTTAAAAGGATTCCCCCCTGAAACCATCTCATACCCGATTACCCCTGCTGAATAGATATCTCCTGCAGCAGAAATATCATTATCTGCGATATACTCCGGTGGCATATAGGAAACTGTTCCAAACAGAAGATTCCCGGTATCACGATACGAATCAAAAGGAATAAATCTGGCAAGTCCAAAATCCAGGATCTTAACAACTCCCCCTTCATTCTCTTTACATGTAAGAATAATATTATCAGGTTTCAGATCTCTGTGTACAACTTTTTCGCTATGCATAGCATGCATTGCTTCTGACATCTGTATACCAATATGCAGAATATCTGCTACAGAGAGAACCTGCACTTTACGCATTAATTTGGTAAGAGTTGTTCCTTCAAGATATTCCATAACAATATACAGGCGTTTGCCATCTTTTCCATAAGTGAGAGTCTGAACAATATTTCTGTGATTCAGAATTCCTGCAAGGTCCCGCTCATTCTGAAAACGACTTATCTCAAACCTGTCATTCATGAACTCTTCCCTGAGAACTTTTATAGCATAAAGCTTACCCGGCTCACCCTCTCTGAAAACTCTATAGACCACACCGCTTCCCCCTTCGGCAATAACATCAATAATAGTGTAATCCGCTATCTTTTCAGGTCTCAATATAAATCTCCAAAATATCCCGCAGCCTCTTCAAAAGTTGTAGAACTGTATATCGCTTTTCTCAGTCTTTTCACATCCTTTCTTCTTGAAGCAAAGAACCTTGTATATGCTTTAATCTGAGCAAGTTTTGCCGGACCTTCATAATAGAGATCCACCAGCTCAGTCAATCTTGAAAGTAGTTTGAGATAATCTTCTCTTACAACGTTTTTTCCAGCTATTTCGGCAAAAATCATAGGATTAATTACAGCGCCTCTTCCTATCATAACAGCATCAACACTATTCAGCCTCTCCTCTGCATCTTCCACAGTACAAATATCACCATTACCAATATATATAGTATCCGCAATTTCGGCAATTTTATCCACATAAGCCCAGTCTGAAGGTTCGCTATAGCGGGTATCTTTCATTCTGAAATGAACAGTTATCGCATCCACTCCTTCTGAACAGAGCATCTTTACAGTTTCAAGTACATTGAGGCTATCATATCCCAGTCGTATTTTAACCGTCAGAGGCAGATGGGAATTCTTCCTTACAGCTCTTATTATTTCTGCCATTCCACTGTGATTATTCAGAAGAGCTGATCCTGCTCCTTTTCTTGTAACTTTACGGGCCGGACACCCGGCATTAATATCTATTCCTGTAAAACATGTCTCATTTGCCACAAATTTTGCTGATTCAGCAAAGGCTTCAGGATTGGTTCCAAACAACTGAATAAACTGAGGCACCCTGAACTCAAATCCCCTCATCATCTCAAGAGTCCTGCTGTTCATTCGCCTGAGCCCTTCTACAGAGATCAGTTCAGAAACCATCAGCCCAACACTTCCCTCTTCATCGAGACATCTTCTTAAAGCAATATCTGTAAGTGATGCCATAGGAGCAAGAAAGGCTCTGTTCTGAAGAGTGAGGTCTCCAATATTAATCTTACCACTTGTCATAGGCCGCATTATACCATATCCCTGCTGTTATATTACACAGAAGCAGCAATCAGAAAAGATGCATACAGGCTATATTTCAGCACTATTCAAAAAAATTTTCACTTCTGTTAAAATTTGGTTAATGAATTACAGTACAAGATATAAAGCAGTAATACTTGATCACGATGATACCGCTGTTAACAGCACTTCAACAGTTCACTACCCGGCACATGTTGCTTTTATGCAGAAAATAAAACCCGATTATACTCCGGTTTCACTGGATGAGTGGTTTATGAAAAACTTTAACCCCGGAGCATTTGAGTTTCTTAAAGAACTTGGTCTTACTCCTTCAGAACTGGAATATGAGCACCGGTTCTGGGAAAAGTATTGCAACACCAGAGTACCTGTTTTCTATCCTGGAATCCCCGGAATACTGAAGAAATTCAGAGAAGCCGGAGGGCTGATAACAGTAGTATCTCTTTCAAAAGAGAGAATAATAGAAAGAGACTACAAATCAATAAATTTTATACCGGATAAAATTCTTGGGTGGAGTAGTGAATCTGATAAGATGAAACCATCAACCTGGCCGGTGAAACAGATTCTTAAGGAGTTCAATCTAAAACAGGAAGAAGTAGTTTTAATTGATGATCTTAAACCAGGAATCACTATGGCACAGAATGCAGGCATTAAATCTCTGTGGGCAGGCTGGAGTCACGGACTTTCTGAAGTCAGGGATTATATGAAACAGATGGCAGTGAGAGAACTGAAAAAACCTTCAGAACTGCACAATATATTACTAAGTGAAAGAAGATGAAAAAGAACGCCACATTTCTCTGTATATTACTGATTTCCTGTATATATCTGCAGGCTACCCACTACACCTTCCATTTTACAGATCCAGAGTATAAAAACAAAAAACAGAGAATAATTATTGAAAACTTTCTATGTTCAATGATTCCGGATCTTATAAACTACAATAATATTGATAAAAAAAAAGCTCTGGCTCCTGTAATAGAAGATAGAGAAGCACTACTGGCCTCAACATCCATTGATAAGTGGTATGAAAACAGAGTCTCATGGAAACTGTCAGGTAATTTCTCCGCTGGAGATCTGGACACAGTAAAAACATTCTTTAAAAAACTGAATAGCAGTGTTGGCTACAAACAGTTTGTTCATGAGCAAAAGGCCGAAGTAGCTAATATAGTTATACATTTCAATTCAGAAGATGAGAAATTCCTCTACTACTCAACCAGTGGCGAATCATCTCTGCCGGGCTCTTTATGGGTTGTTAAACTGAAATATGTTAAAGGCAGAGTCAAATGGGACAGAATTCCTACCAGATTCAGGGGAGATTTTAAAGAATACAGTTCAATAAGATACAGTAAAAAAGAGTTGAAATTTGCTCAGTCTGAAAGAGTTGTAAAAATTGTAATAGGCAGTAGTAAAAGAATCCCCTTTAACTCTCCTGGCAGGAAACGTACTATAATTCACGAACTCCTTCACGGAACTGGTTTTCAGGGGCATTCTCCCTACTATAAATGCGCCCTTTTTCCTACAGGGTTTGTATCAAAGAAACATGATGAGAAACTAACTACCTCTCTTATGAAAAGCCTTTACAGGCCTGACATACTACCGGGCATGACACTTTCTGAAGCAAAAGAGGTGCTTTCCAGCCCCTTCAACAGTAAACCCGAAGAATTTCTTAACTTCCTGAAGGAAAAGAAAAACTCTTTAACAAGAGAGAATAAGGAGTTAGTTGAAAACGCTCTGCCATATCTTAAAAAAGAGTTCAGGGAATTAATAAAACTGGGAAAACTTGAAAATCGTGAAAATTACTTCTACGATGAGTTAAGAGAGGTACATGAAGATCAGAAGATCTCACCCCTCCTTATAAACATTATCGCTTCATCTGAAAATTTGAGAAAGAAACTGGGACTCACAATGGCAGAAAGGCTTAAAGTTGAAAGGAAGATAGAAGCTGCAAAAACAAGAGGAGACAGAAAAGCTGTTATTCTGTTAAAAGACAGACTGTTAGTCTTAAAGGATCTCCCCAGGGCAATAGTAAATACTCACTCTATGAGAGTTCGTATTGAAAAGCTCAGAAGTGAGGGCACTCCAATCTTTAATATTGAGAAAAAGCTCCAGAATAATCTTATCCAACTGGATTACATAAATAATCTACTGACTCACCAGCCGGGGCTGTAAATCTGAACCCGGCACCATCTTTTCCGGTGACACTTTTTTTATGATTTTCCAGAGACTCAATACTATAATCAACCTGTAACGAGAGGCATGAATGGAAATTTATTACGAAGATTTTGAATCCCTTATTGACAGTTCTGTTGAAACATATTGTCTTGTTAGTATAGAGAATACCAGAATCGAGATATCTAAATTAAATGAACTACTGGATTCCTCAGATAACCCGGAGCAAATTATTAACATTATTAAAGAAAAAGAAGAGCATATCGAGATGTGTAAAAAAGAGTTGGTTTTTATAAAATCCAAAACCTCCGTCTCACAATAACCCCTGACCAGAACGCTTCAATCCACTCTTTAGAATAGCCTTTCTGTTCATAAAGAGATTTCATCCTCTCCTGAGCAAATTCTGGATTCTCTATTTCTTCAATTCTATCTCTTCCAACCTTCGCAAGCCATAATTTAAAAGGTTCTGCTTTAGGTGACGGTATAGACTGAATTAGCCTGAAAACATGCTCTGTGTTACCTGAGAGTATTTTTCTCTTTTTGCCTGATTCAGTTAACATTGCTACGTGGGGACAATTTGTCCCCACGTAGGAATTCAGTTCAGAATCTCTTCTGCGTATTTTTTTGAAATAATCTCTTGGATTAGCACTTTCAGCTAGTGCTCCTACTATGTCAACAAGGGAGTAATACCATTCATTTTCATACCACTCCCGTCTTATAGTTCTACTCTTAAAAAGTATTATCTTATTATTCTGCTCTTGATTGCTATTTTCACTACTCATTATTACCACCTACCCAATTAACCAATTTATATTTTAAAATCAATTATAATCAATTACAAGTGAACAGATTAAAAGCCAATTCACCACTAAGAATAAGCTCATCGTCTTGTCCAAAGCTCTTGCAGACCAGCTTTGTACTATTGCTTCATTCATATACCATTCACGCGCCTTATCATTTTTTACTCTCACAAGAGTTCTATAATGAGTCCAACTCAATTCGGTACGCAGTGCGTGCCGAATTGGAAAAAGTTGATAGAATGCCCTCATGTTACGAAGGTTACGAATGTTGAATCCCTTTCCAAATTCTGATTTAAGTTGTTCTGAAAGAACCTGCAATTGATGTTTACCATACGCAGCTCTGTCCTCTCCAGCCTGCTCTTCTTCAACTATTCTTTTACCAATTAACCAGTAAGCTTCAACCATTGCTGAATTAACAGCTACCTGAACTTTCTGTCTAGCCTCCCGAATTATCCCTCTGACATCCTCATAGATTGAAGAATTTTCCATAAACCCTTTCTTTAAAATCTCATTCCTTTTCATATTTACTCCATTTTTACCATTCATTATTTAAGTTGTCAAAATAATTTTATAACTTTCCGATTAATGTTTCAACCACTTGGACATTAATCATAGCCAGATTTTAATGGATTGTTTGAGATCAGGCATTGACTTATGGTTGAGTGTTATATATCATTTGTATGCAAAACCCATACAAATAGGAGTAGCGATGAATAATCTTACTAAGAATGAAGAAAACCTTTTAATATCTATATACAAGTTGAAAAAAGATGCTTACGGAGTCAGCATAAGAAAATTCCTTCTGGAAACAACAGATAAAAACTGGAATTACGGAACTCTCTACTCTTCTCTGGATCAGCTTGTTAAAAAAGATATGGTTACCAAAGATGAGAGTGACCCTACCCCTGAAAGAGGCGGCAGGCGCAAAATCTTCTACACAATAACTCCTGCCGGCATAGATGCCCTGAAAACAAACTACATTCAACACAGTAGAATATGGCAGAATCTGGGTGAAGAGCTACTTGCAGGGTCCGGTAAATAATGTTTGCAGTAATCACAAGAGCAATTCTCAATCGCCTTGCTCCCAGCGGAGAAGGTGAGGCTATATACGGAGATATAGCAGAAGAGTATAAAGAGATGAAACAGGAGTACTCCTCCTGCAAATCCTTTCTGATCATAACAAGCCTGATTATTTCTACAATTACAACTCTCATATCAATGAAGATAAAATGGAGCACAAGTATGATTATTAATTACCTTAGAACTGCTGTAAGAGTCCTTCTCAAACAGAAATTCTATACATCTATAAACATTTTATGCCTTAGTCTTGGGATATCACTTTCCGCAATAATTTTTCTATGGATCCAGACAGAGACGCAATATGATAGATTTAATACCAATCACGAAAGAATATTCAGGCTGGTAGCAGGGAATTACGCCTCATCTGACTCTTTTGCAACCACACCAGCACCTCTGGCAGACAGTATACTCTCTTCCACACCTGAAATTGAGCAAGTAGTAAGAATAACCAGGCAATCCGGGACTTTTAAAACCGGAAATAAAAGCTGGAAAGAGGCAGAAGCCTTTTATACGGACCACTCTTTCAGAGATATATTCACAATTGATATAGTAAAGGGAAGCTATATGAAAGGAAACAGCTCTATCCTCATATCGGAATCCAGTGCAAACAGGTTTTTTGGTAAATCTGAGGCAATTGGAGAGACAGTTGTTTTCAACGGTAGAAACTACCAGATTAATGGCGTTTTCCGGGATTTCCCACAGGCCTCACATATGCATCCCGCAATAATACTCCCTTTTAAATCCCATAGAAGCTATAAATACAATCGTGAGAGCTGGGGAGCATGGAATTACAAAACATATGTTATGCTCAGAAAAGGCGCCGCCCCTGACAAAATAAGAATAAGTTCTGAAGAGATCAGGCGAGATGATTTAACAATATCACTCCAGCCGCTCACCAACATCCACCTGCAGTACAACAGATCCAATTTCGAAGCTGCTACAGAAAGCAAACACCTTGTTGTTCTTGGAACTGCCGCTTTCATCATTCTTATTCTTGCATCAATAAATTATGTGAATCTGTCTACAGCAATGTTGCTGAAAAGAGGTGAAGAGATTGGTATAAGAAAAGTAATTGGAGCCAGAAGAGGTCACCTGATTTCACAAATTTATGGAGAAACAGCGATCATCACATTTGCTGCCGGTATATTGGGGATCGCTATTCTTAATATAATAAAGCCTTTTGCAGAGAATCTCGCAGGCAAAGAATTGCCATCCCTTCTTGATCCCTCCCTCATCATCATCTATCCTGCAGCACTTCTTCTAACTACTCTTATTACCGGAATCTATCCTGCGTACAACATCTATTCACCCTCAATAAGTGAACTTATAAGAAGTAAAGGCAAACTTAAATCATCTGCTACTTTAAGAAAAGTTATGCTTATAATTCAATTCTCTATTCTCAGCATTCTTATATGTTCATCTTATGTAATATCTTCACAACTATCATTTATGAAGAATTTTGATATAGGAATGAACAGTAATAATGTAATAAATATACCTCTTAAAACCGATAACTCTGTTCAGAAGAGGTGGGTACTGAAAAACCAAATTAAATCATTACCTGGTGTAGCTTCAGTATCTTTCAATAGTTATGAAATATCCAATATTAACTGGAATCAGAATTTCTTCTTTACCAATCAGCAACCCGATCAGAATGACTCAGCATGGATAATTATCGCAGATAAGGACTTTTGCAGAACAATGGGAATAGATATCCTTAAAAGTACTGATAAAACAGCTCAGTATGAAGATACTGTTGATGAGGCATGGATAATGAACAGATCAGCCTTTGATTTAACAGGCTGGAAGAATACTGAAGGTAAAAAACTGACAATTTTCGGAAATTCAGAAAAAGCACCAATCCTTGGTGTTACTGAAAACTTTAACTTCAGATCCCTGAAACACACAATTGCCCCCTGCCTCCTTTTTATTTCAGATAGAAGAGCTGGAGCTTATCCAAAACTCACTGTTAAACTTTCCCCAGGTACTAACAAGCAGACAATCGCATCAATAGAGAGTATATGGAAAAAACTATCCGGCACAGAGGCTTTTGAATTTAATTATTTCAAAGAAAATATGGAGAGAATATACAAATTTGAAAAAAGCACAGAATCCCTTCTGGGAATATTCACACTGATTTCAATAATAATAGCGGTATCAGGCCTCTTCACTCTCAGCTCCTATATTATTGAAAAAAAACTTAAGGAAATAGTTATCAGAAAAGTGCTGGGAGCCGATACCGAGAAACTTGCTCTCTCACTATCCAGAGATTTTTTACTATTGATTCTGATCTCATTTGCAATTTCCTGGCCTGCAAGCTACATCTTCACTTCAGGATGGCTGAAAGAGTTTACCTTTAAAACCTCTTTAACAACTACTCCATATATTGTATCAGCGTTAATCTGTACAACCATTGCTATTGCTACCATAGGATTTCACGTTTACAGAGCTGCCGCATCCAATCCTGCAGAGATACTATCAAAAGAGTAATTATCAACTAATCTTATAAATTCAGGGCAGCTGGATAACTGCCCTGCAACTTGCATTACAAGGCTTTTTGGACTATTATTTCCTGTCAGTTACCGGAGGTTTTTATGACAAAGCTAATAGTAATCGGATTTGGGGGATTTATTGGAGCAGTTTTGCGCTACTCAGTATCTCTATGGGCTCATTCGACTGGTAAGCTTCACATAACTGCCGGTACTTTTGCTGTCAACCTCATTGGTTGTTTTGCTCTTGGTCTGATTACAGGCATAACTGAGCATATGGCCATACCTGAACATCTGAGATTATTTATCTCTGTAGGACTGCTTGGAGCTCTTACAACATTTTCAACTTTCTCTGTAGAAACACTTCATCTTATGAGAAAAGGTGCTCCAACTGAAGCTTTTCTATACATTGCTATAAGTATTCTTATTGGTCTTCTGGCAGCATATCTTGGATTCAGGCTGGGGTACAGTTTCAAATAACTAAAACATATTTTCATCCCCCAGCTTCAGTAAACGATACCTTACATGTTCAGATACTATACTTAGAGTTCAATTGTCAGTAAAATAGTCCACTTTTTGATCACACTGTCACATTGTAAATACAATTTACTTAAAAACTATCTGGCATTCTCTTTGCTTATATGCTTTGGAGGCAAAAGATGAAGAGATACTTTCTACTTATAATCTCATTACTACTTATTTCAAGTGTTTCATTTGCAGAAGAAAGAAACAACAGAAAAAACGAAAGTTCAGCTCTTTCAACCCCAAAGAGTAAGATAATTTTTGCTGATGAAATAAGAAAATGCACAAACGAGATAATAAGGCTTGAGAAGGTTATCATGAGAATCGAAACCTCCTGCAGTATAAACAGATCAGATAGTAGTTTTCCTTTCGGGAAAGCACAGAAAGATCTGAAGAAAATACACAAAGAAATTACAGGACTTAAAAAGAGAGCTAAAAGCTTTGAAAAGGCTTCGCTTCATATTAAATAGCACCGGTTAAGCAAAACACAATATATGGTGCTCCGGCAAATTGACCTTGCCGGGGCACCAGAATCTCACTCTCCAATCAAAAGTGATTAATCTATTCCAAATCAGTTCTTATCTATCTTCTCTATTTTAAATTCAGATGAGCTTATCTGTTTTAGTAGTTTCTCTGCAACATCTATCGCTCCGGTAAAATAGAAAGCGTGGAATGGTTTAGTATTATCTGAATTCAACAATTCTCTCTCTTCCAGTTTTCTTTTTAACTGCTTTGCAACTGCCGGAGCCGGATCAAGTACCTTAATCCTGTTTCCTGTCATTCTTTCAATCTGCTCTGTATAAAACGGATAGTGCGTACACCCAAGAACAATATGATCCACTGATTTTTCCATCATGGGTTCTATGTATTTTTTCAGAAGTCTCCGGGCCTCTTCAGAATTACTTTCACCTGTTTCCACCAGTTCAACAAGACCTTCACCAATCTGAACAACAAGCTCTATACCTGAAGCAAATCTTCTGGAAGTCTCATTAAAAAGTCTGCCATTCAGAGTACCTCTGGTAGCCAGTACTCCTACGGCTGAAGTTACAGAATTAACTGAAGCAGGTTTTACAGCAGGCTCCATACCGATGAACTCTATATCGTATATGCTTCTTAATTTATCTATTGCAGCTGCTGTAGCAGTGTTACAGGCTACCACCACTGATTTACAGCCTTTTTCCAGCAGAAATTCCACTCCTTTGCATGTAAGCTCAAGAATTTCTTCTTCTGAACGTGATCCGTAAGGGCAGTTCAGATTATCACCGTAGTATACGACACTTTCAGAAGGCAGAAGCTCTGTTACACGTTTCCATACAGTTACTCCCCCAAGACCAGAATCAAACATCCCTACCGGGTTAATAGTATTATTACTCATTATCAGATAAAAAATATATCCTATACTACCAGTTTTAGTCAATCTATACCCTTAGTAAATCAACAAATGTATGGTGGAACCATTTTAATTGCCAATAAACCAGCAGCAACAGAAACGAGCTTCCTGTTTACAAAAATAACTTTACCGGTTTTTAGTAAAAAAGATGACATTTAATTAATCATATGTCAAAATGGTAACTCAGGATATCTGTTACTTTATAAAAGATTATAGAAAAATAGAAATTTAGGAACATTATACTGAATATGGAATATAAGAGAAGACACCTTGATTCATCTGTCGGATCACAGGTCACACAACTGAACACTTTGATACCTTTGAACTATCAGGTAAGATACTCAGCTTTTCTGGGGGCAGTTCTTGAAGCTATGCCCTGGGTAGGTGGTCATCAGGCGCAGGAATCATCCAGTATGCACACCCGCCCGCCAATGATATATACTACCTGGCAGGCTACAGAAAAGAAACAGATAACAAATCTGGCAAATCACATAAACGATATCTTTTCCCGTTTTGACGGCCTCTATGAGAACATAAGTAAAAGATTAATTCAGAACAATTACCTCGATATTGTAAGTACAGCATTCTCTCTATGGAATCTATTCAAAAACGAGAAAATAAGAAGTGTAAAAAACCTGCTGGTTAATGCTGCGGCTACAAATCTGTGTAGTGACGAAATACTCATTCAGTTACTTAAATGGCTGGCGGATTTTCAGACTATGCACATAAATGTTCTCAAAGAACTTACCAAAAGCTCAACTGTTCCGGTGGAGTATGTTGAGAAAGCTATTCTGAAAGGAAAGGGGAACAATAAAACTCCTGAAGCATATTATCTGCGTTTTGCACTTAATGATCTTATTTTCAAAGGATTAATAGAGCAGGACAGAAAAAGCGGAACAATGCATATTACCTCTC
>CBDDBX010000031.1:0-75497 GCA_965225955.1 Candidatus Aminicenantia bacterium | reverse complement strand
TTAACTGATGACTTCATGAATAAGATCCACAATCGTAGAAGCTGTATTTATTTAACATATGGTTCAAAAGATTTTCTTGACCCTGATGGTAGTATAAAAAAACAGCTGCTGAGTTTTACAAAACGACTTAAAAAAAACAGGTCGATAGTTTATAAACTCAGAATATACGAGGATGAAGGTCATGTACCTTTCCAGAGTTTGTATCATGGATTGAAATTCATATACAGACATAATAAATAAACTCATATACAATAAACCCTGCATGTGGATTAACAGGAGTGTTGCACATTGATTTGGTTTAACTGATGTAGCGAAGCAAAGGGCTTTGCCAATCACAAACCTGAGAGAGATTTTGCAAACGTTTTATTACCAGAACGTTCTTGATATAAACAATGGAAGGACACATGGGTCCATCCCTACATTAAATGTGGCATGATTCGGTCTCCGTTTCACTGCGACCTTCATTCGAAGAAACTTGACAAACTATTTATGCTTAATTAAACTTTAAGCTATCACTGAGGAAAATAATGCACAAAATCGGACTAACCGGGGGGATATGCTCCGGGAAAACCTTTGTTCTTAAGATACTTGCCAAACTTGGATGCTATACTCTCAGAGCTGATGATCTGGCACGGGAAATAATGTTCTCAAATCGTCCGGAGATAATAGAAAAAATCCTTCCTGTTTTTGGAGACAGCGTTTATGCCCCCAATGAGGGACTCAAAAAAGAGACTTTCTCAAAAATTCTCTTTTCTGATATTGAGAAAAGACATTTCATAAACAATCTGATACATCCTATGGTTAAAGTTGAGAGAGAGAAAAGATTTGAAGATCTTAAAGAAGCAAAACTTTACAACTTCTTTGTATATGAATCAGCCCTTCTTGTTGAATCAGGCCTACATAAAGATTTTGAAAAAATTATGGTGGTTTTTACAACTGAAGAGGAGCAGCTGAAGAGACTGATGGAAAGAGACAGTATCCCCAGAGAGGATGCTGAAGCAAGAATCAGAAGTCAGTTTCCTCTTTCAGAAAAACTTAAAATAGCCAATTATATAATAGATACCAGTGGATCTTTCGATTTAGCAGAAACCCAGACTCTTACTACATTTCATCTTATGCAGAAAGATTACAACCTGACACCATGACGCCTCCACGAAATCTCCTTGGATTGAAATCCGACATATCCCTGACTGAATTAAGAACAGCTTTAATTGATAAAATTGCAGATCTTCTTTTATCTACAGATATTTTAACAGAACCAGCTGTGGGAGAGCTTCTTCTTGACTACTTCAGAGCTTATGAAGAACTTCTCAGCGAGCTTAAGGAAGATGATTCTAAAGAATCTTTTGCTGATTACCCTCCCTATATTACTGAAACAGTAATTCTTGCAAGAGCTGTCTGTCAGTCTCTGGAAAACAGACACGGGGAAAGTTCTGAAACAGTCACCTCCCTGAGTAATCAGTACTCTCTTTTTAAAGCCGCAATATATATCAGAGCCGGGAAACTGAAAGCTGCCTCTGAAGAACTGATGACCAGCACCAGAATAAATTCCAGTGATCCCTACCTCTGGCTGTGGCACGGGGAGTTGTGCCTTAGAGAGAATAAAAGCAGAAAAGCTGCTTATATGTTTGATACAGCACTAAAACTGGACCCCTATAACAGAGAACTGAAACAGAAGATTATCAAACTACAGAATCCTGAAGCAGAAACAGAGCCCTTTTCAAAAAGAGCTCTGCATAAATTAAAAAATCTATTTCGCTCTGAATAGAATTACTTTTCTATCAAACCTCTGAAGTTTTTATCAAACAGGTACTCCTGAGTAGATATAAGAGAGTCAAACTCTATTACTGAGGTGCATATAGCACCTGAATCTTTCACAGCAGTATCATCCCGACCGGATTTATTAAACACCTCAGCAATCTCTTTCTCTACATCTTCCGGTGAATCATAGAGAAATTCAGTTCCCATTGCTCTGGAAAGTGCTGATATAATTTCTATATTTCCCATTCCTCCAACCGGGTCAATCATCTTCTTCAGACGACGTACTCTGTTATCAGCACTAAAGCATGTTCCCTCTTCTTCAACAGGAGCTGCCAGAGGAAGCGCCACATCTGACATCTCAGAAGTAACTGTTCTGCACACATCTGCAGTAACGATAAACTCCATTTTCCCAAAGAGATCAATAAGCTCATTATTGCTACAGGGGTTCTCACCCAGAATCAGAGCACCTTTAATCTTACCACTGGTAAGTTCTTTATATATATTCACTTCAGAGTCTGATTTTACCAGTCCCGGCATCAGAGAAGGAGTTATACCCAGCTCAATTATTCCGGCACTGTTCATACTTCTTCCGAGAACCACCATACCACTGCCTGGAGTAGAATATTTATCATATTTAAGCAGATAATCAGTTACAATATCCATGAATGCATAATTCTGCGGCACCAGTACAACCACATTTGGATTATCAATACCTGATTCTTTAATAATATCTTCAAAATCCCTGACTTCCGGCCTCTCAGTATCCCAGTGTATATCAGTTCCCATAAGAGCTGACTCTGTCGTGATATGGGCAGTTACAGCACCTCTAACGGAAAGCTCTTTGAATATAACTCCAAGAACCAGATCTTCCTCACTATAAGGCGTACCGGCATAGATAACCACATCTGCTTCTTTGAGGTCAGCAAAAGTTGCTGTAGATCGTCTTACCAGCGAACTGTTTACCAGATACTCCAGGCTGGCAACATTATCTGTTCCCATAACTTCTCTTGCCATTTTCTGAGCCAGATACATAGACTCATTAGTAAGAGATGGAGATACAAACAGAGCAACTGAATCTTTTCCGTATTTTTCCTGCAAAGCTCTCAGACCTTCAGCTGCACTTATTACAGCCTCGTCCCATGTAGAATTCTGGCCGCCTTTTAAAGGAGAAAGAAGCCTGTCATACTGGTTATAGATTCTGTATCCAAACCTGCCTTTACTACACAGATACCCTTTATTCAAATCGGCTTTCACACTTTCCGTAGAGTTTGATACATAAAAAGTATCCCCTGTGCTTTTCTTGTAATTTACAGTACATCCTATTGAGCAGAAAGAGCAGACACTCTCTTTATCAATTTTTGGCAGGGTTCCGATAGTTTTAAAAGGAAAAGTCTCTGAAAGTGCTCCTGTAGGACAGGTATCTATACAGTTACCACAGGAGATACATGGACTCTCAGGAAGAGATTTCTCAAGGGATGGTCTGACAATCGCCTTAAGACCTCTGTGAGCAAAACCAAGAGCTGATATCTCCAGTTGCTCCCCGCAGGTTCTTACACACCTGCCACAATTTATGCACTTATTAGGATCCATAATGATGAACGGGTGATTATTGTCCACAGGATAAGATTTTGTTTCACCAATAAATGGAGTTACATCTGCGCCATATTCATCAGCATATTTTCTGAGATCGCAATCCCAGTATTCAGAACAGCCGCACTCAAGACATCTTATTGTCTCTTCATCTGCTTCAGATGGTGTTACTCCAAGCTCCACCTCATCAAAGGTTCCTGTTCTTGAATCCGGCGATAATTCAGGCATTTTAACTCTTGCACCACCACATGGAGAGAGCTCGTCTGCACCTACATCGGCAAATTTATGCTTGAAACTATAAAACTTGTGGGGAGGTACAAACTTTTCGCCTCTCATAAGCCAGGTATCAATAGAGTCTGCTGCATCTTTGCCATGGGCAATACTTCCAATCGCAGTCCACGGTCCGGTTACAACGTCACCTCCCGCAAATACTCCTTCTACAGAAGTCATAAAGGTTTTATCGTTTGCTAGAATTGTGCCCCACCTTTCAAGTTCACACACAGTTTCACCTTTGTTAAAAGATGTATCCACCTGCTGTCCGATTGCTCCAATCAGATAGTTACAGGGGAGGAAAAATTCTGACCCTTCTACAGGAACCGGACGGGGACGCTCTCCGGGAGCAGCCTCTTTAAGCTCCATCTTAAGACATTCAATTCCTTTAAGTTTGTTACCATCTCTTTTAATTCCACATGGATTTGTCAAATAGAGTATATCGATACCTTCCTCAAGTGCAGCTTCTATTTCAGCTTCATGAGCAGGCATCTCTTTCCTTGATCTTCTGTAAACCATTTTCACACTATCTGCACCACACCTTAACGCGGTTCTTGCAGCATCTATTGCTGTATTACCACCACCAACAATAACAACTGTACCGTTAAGAGAAGGTATATTATCATCCTGCAATGTTCTCAGGAAATCTATCCCTTTAAGAATACCTTCGGTTTCATCTTCACCTGAAAGTCTCATGGCACTTGCCTTATGTGCTCCTACGGCGATATATATACAGTCAAAGCCATTTGCTTTCAGAGAATCAATACTAAAGTCTTTACCCATCTCCATAGATGTTCTTACGTCAACACCAAGATCTGTAATCCATTTTATTTCAGCATCCAGAATCTCTTTTGGCAACCTGTATTCCGGGATACCATACCTGAGCATTCCTCCCAGTTCAGGTAATTTTTCAAAGATTGTAACTTTATAGCCTTTGAGGGTGAGATAATATGCACAGGTCAGTCCTGACGGTCCTCCACCAATCACTGCTACAGATTTACCCTTTGGTTCTGCAACATCAGGTGTCCACATATCATCAGCATCTATATCAGCAACATATCTTTTCAGAAAGTTTATTGCAACAGGATCATCTGTTATTTCCCTTCTGCAGGAATCTTCACAATTCCTGACACAGACTCTGCCTATTGAGAGAGGAAGAGGATTGTTATTTTTTATAAGTTTAAGAGCTTCTTCATAGTAGCCCATGGAGATCAGAGCTATATAACCCTGAGCATCAACCCCTGCAGGACAGCTGTCTTTACATGGTCCGATGCAATCTGCATAGTGGTTGGATAGCAGAAAATCCAAAGCCATTTTTCTTGAAGCACTTATTTCATCACTATCTGTATGAACCACCATTCCATCATTAACCGGAGTCGCACAGGATGGTACCAGTTTGTTCAACCCCTCCACCTGAACTACACAGAGAAAACATGAACCATATGGCTCAATTCTGGGATCATGGCATAGTGTCGGTATAGTATCTATGCCATTCTCTCTGGCGACTTCAAGAACAGTTTTTCCAGAAACGGTTTCAATCTCATTTCCATTAATTGTTATTTTAATTTTTTCCATAACATTTCTCCACAAACGCTACTTCATTTCGATTGCATCAAATCTGCAATTAACAAGACAAACACCACACTTGATACAGAGAGACTGATCGATAACATGAACCTCTTTGGGATTTCCTGAAACTGCATAAACCGGACATCTTCTTGCACAGGCTGTACATCCAACACATTTGTCCTCGATTATATTTATACGAACCAGAGGAACACAGACTCCTGCAGGACACCTCTTCTCCCTGATATGTGCCTCATACTCACTTCTGAAATATTTAATAGTCGTAAGTACCGGATTTGGAGCCGTCTGCCCAAGCCCGCAGAGACTATTGGTTTTAATCTTTTCTGACATATCCAGAAGCAGATCAATATCTTCTTCACGCCCTTTCCCTTCGGTTATACGTTCAAGGATCTCCAGCATTCTTCTGGTTCCTACTCTGCAGAAAGTGCATTTACCACAGGACTCATTCTGAGTAAAAGTCAGGAAAAACTTTGCAACATCCACCATACAGGTAGACTCATCCAGCACAACCATACCACCGGAACCCATGATTGCTCCGGTTTTATTAATCTCGTCATAATCTATTTTAAGGTCACTCATTGAAGCCGGAATGCAGCCACCTGAAGGGCCCCCCATCTGAACAGCTTTGAACTCTTTGCCATCCTTGATACCACCAGCAATATCAAAAACAATCTCTTTTATTGACATTCCCATAGGTACTTCAACCAGACCACTTTTAGCGACTTTACCTGCCAGAGCAAAAACCTTTGTACCTTTACTCTTTTCCGTTCCCATGGAATTGAAAGCTGAAGCTCCATTCAATATTATCCACGGAATATTGGCATAAGTTTCAACATTATTAATATTTGTTGGTTTCTCCCACAGGCCTTTTTCAGCAGGAAATGGAGGTCTTACTCTTGGAACACCTCTCTTGCCTTCAATTGAGGCAAGAAGAGCTGTCTCTTCACCACAGACAAAAGCTCCGGCTCCCTCTTTAATCTTCAGTTTAAGATTCATTTCCGTTCCAAAGATTCCTGCTCCCAGAAAACCTTTCTCTTCACATTGACTTATAGCTCTGTTAAGCCTGTCTATAGCTTTAGGGTATTCAGCTCTAACATAGAGATATCCTTCATCAGCACCAATTGCATAAGCTGCAATCATCATTCCTTCTATTACTGAGTGTGGATCACCCTCAAGAGCACTTCTATCCATAAAAGCGCCTGGATCTCCTTCATCGGCATTACAGATAACATATTTTTTATCTCCCTTCGCTTTTCTGGCAAACTTCCATTTCAGGCCTGTAGGAAATCCTCCGCCTCCACGACCTCTCAGACCGGAGTGCATGATTTCCTCTATAACATCTTCAGGAGAATACTTCTCAAGACATCTTTTCATTGCGTCATATCCTCCCAGCTCTATATACTCATCTATAGAACCTGGATCAACAACTCCACAGTTCCTGAGAACAATCTGTTTCTGTGTTTCAAAGAAGCTGTCTTCCTGATGGTGCCTGCTACTCTTTACCACCCACTCTTCTACCGGAGCTCCACCATAAATATGAACCTGTACTACCTGTTCAGCTTTTTCAGGTGTCATTTTTGAGTAGAGCCAGGAGCCTTTACTGTCAATAACCTCTACAAGCACCTCTTCATAGCACATTCCCATACAGCCGGTTTCTTTAAGAACTACCTCTTTTGCTTCTTTAAGTTCTTCTTCAAAAGTACTATAGACAGCTGTACCACCTGCAGAAATACCACAGGTTCCCAATCCAACCTTTATCTCTATCATCACTGTTCTCCCGCCTGATTATCAGTTTTCCTGTATTCCTCAATAATCTCCTTCATTTTCTCCGGCGTAAGACTCCCATAAGTCTCATTATCAATCATTATTACCGGTGAGAGCGAACAACAGCCTATACATGCCACCGACAGCAGAGTGAACAGGCCATCAGAAGTTGTACCATCCACATCAATATCAAGTTCCTTCTTCAATGTCTGCATTACTCCCTTTGCACCATTTACATGACATGCAGTACCTTCACAGACTCTTACAATATGTTTTCCCATAGGAGTAAGCCTGAACTGGGCATAGAAAGTTACAACTCCGTATATATCAGCTGATGGTACACCGGTGAATTCACTAATTTCATAGATTGTCTCTTCCGGAATGTACCCAAAAATTGATTGCGCTGACTGAAGTAACCTTATAAGAGCTCCCTTCTCCTTTCCCCACGAATTCATCTCATTTCTGAAAGCGGTTTTGTTCGACTCAACAAAGCCGTCATGATTTTCAATCATTTCTGCCTCCTGATGATAGTTGCATAAATTTCATAAAAATATGGGATACTTTAATCAGTATCCCTTCTGAAAAGATCCACCCATTTATACTTTTATCTTTTTTCTAATAGAAAACTGTATACAAAGTGTAAATACCCCAAATGTAGAATATGCTAAAGGCAACCAGAATGGAATGCCAAGAAAATCAGGTTTTGCATAATGCCAGATTCCATAATGAACTCCGATAACTTCCAGCATTGGCCCCATAATACCAAGAGACCATATCAGGAATCTGTTAAAGCCTCTGAACCAGAATGCTCCTGCTGCTACAATAAGTACAAGCAGAGGAATAATAATATAGAGTTCCCTGAAAAACTGAGTTAATACCAGAATAAGAGCCACATATACTATAGCTGCAGCTACAGAATATGGTTTGTCAGGTATCTTTTCAGACATGAAATCTATCGAATCTCCCGAAAAAATAAGGGACAGCCTGGAGAGAATAATTATAGAAGTTCCCCAGTATAGAGTCAGCCATAAAGGAATACCAAAATAGTCCGGTGAAGTATATTGCCAGACTCCTCCCTTTACACATAATATTTCACCAATACTGCCTGTAATAGCTGAAATAGTATAGAGTGCAATAAAGAGTTTTGGTTTGAAAAATGGAATTGTGAGGCATATCATAACTACACCCACAAGAGTTGAGAGTGAGAATGAGCTCCAGAAAAGTATATAGTTTACTGGTATGAGTAATAGCAGCACAGCTATATATAAGAGCAACCACTTATCGTTTTTTATATTAATCATCTATATAGGATAAGCATTACAACGATATTAATATTAAAAAAATATTGTACCCCTTTATCAGGAAATAATCCAACCTTTTTTAAGATTTTCTCAACCGGAAATAATCAGTTTTCACTTATATCGCTCTTTCTTCCATTACTATCTACTGAAACAACTGTGTACAGGTAGTCGGTATCAGGTTCCTGAGAGAAACGATCATAAAATGAATTTTCCCCGGCATCAATAATATCTACATATTTATAATTAAAATCTGTTTTACTTCTGCGATAAATAATATATTGCACAATATTAACACCAAGAGCATCATTGGCACTGTTTCTGTCCCATGTAACCTTATACAGGTGCTGTTTAATAAAGAGCCCACTGGTAATTTTCTTCTCATATTTCTGATTAACCGGTGAATAGATATTGATAGTTTTCACTGTTCCAAAGGCGTTTGAAATACCACCTCTGTCATCAGTTACTGTAAGTACTACTTTGAAATCATTCTTTGACATAAATGTATGAGTTACCACAGACCCTGCATCACTCATATGTGTATCTCCAAAACTCCATACATACCTGACTATTTTACCATCAGAGTCTGTTGATGCAGTACCATCAAAAGTAACAGTCAGAGGGTACAGACCTTCAGTTGGTGAGCAGGTAAACTTTGCTTCAGGTGGCACATTGGGCTTGATATCTGAAGCTTTTATATCAGGATACTTGTCCATTGCAGTACTTGTGGTTATTTTTCTATGATTACTTCCATCCGCATCCATAAGCCAGATATCCCAGTTTCCACTATAATGCTCAGGTGATTTTGCATAAACTATTTCAGAGCCATCTTCATTCCATGCAGGGAAATAGTGGTAAAAACTCTCATCATTTGTAAGTTTGACCTTATTGGAGCCATCGGTTCCCATCAGCCATATCTGGGATTTTGCAGAATCTTTTGATGAAACATATGCCAGACGTGATCTGTCAGGAGCCCAGTCAGGCCTGCAACCTCCGCCTTCTGCAACACTTACCAGATTCTTTTCCCCACCGGATCTGTCAAGATTCATTGCATACACAGCCCAGTCGTCATACTTATGTCCACCATAAGCCATTGTTGTGCCATCCGGTGACCAGGAAGGAACAACATTATCGCCATAATCTGTAAGTTTCTCTATACCTGAGCCGTCCAGCCCCATTATATATATCTGTCTCAGATGATCTCTGTCTGAATGAAAAGCAACCTTTCTGCCATCCGGTGACCAGCAGGGATCTTCACTATTTGAGGAGCTTGCTGTAACACGGAGCTGGTTTGATCCATCAGCATCCATTACGTAGATATTCCACTTACCACCGTCTCTGTTGGATTTAAAAAGTATTTTTGTACCGTCAGGCGACCATACCGGATACTCATTATCATAACTTCCTGTAGTAAGCTGAGTCAGATTTGTGCCATCCTCAAGAATGGTATAGATCTGCCACTTTCCGCTTCTATCTGATTGAAAGACAATAATCTGCTTCTCACTTTCAGTAGAAATTGCAAAAAGAGAGCATACAAAAAGCTGACATATAATAAATACTTTTAAGACACTACCCATATTAAAACTTACACTCCTGAAATATAGTCTATACAGGTTTTTATTATAGCATAAACAGAAAATTCTATTCTCTTATAACAGTTACATACCCGGTGTGACTTTTTTTATAAAAAGGAGTGAGTTTTGAGATAGTTTTATTAATCCCTGTCATCCCGATGATATATCCGGCGCCTTCTATCTTCCTGATGTTCCATCTCTCTCTCAAGAATCTTCTTCTGTTCAGGAGTCAGAAAAGAGTGTAATTTAATCATATAATCAAATAGTGAAATAGCAAAATCGCTCTTCTTATCATAAATCGCTCTTATCTTCTCTGCTATCTCTTTCCTATTATCGTTATTATTCTTTATGAACAGAGCCAGTCTGAATTCCATGATTTTGATTTCAGCTCTTTTGTTCATAAACCACTCTTCCATCTCATATAGTTTTACTCTTATTTTCTTCTGCTGTTCTGCGGTAAGTGATAATTTCTTTGTAAGATAGAGAAGTTTACGTCCGGCATAGAGCTTCACTCTCTTCTTTTTCAGTACAACCTTCTTTTCTCCTGACAGATCAGGAGACATTACAAGAAGCATAAATGTGATCATAACTGCTGCTATTACCTTTTTAATCATCTTCTTTTCCTCCTTATTTTTCTGTCATAGTGCTTCATAAACCAGACCTTACTGAACCTGGTAAGAAAAGCCACTCTCTGTTCAAACTCCAGTTCTTCACTTACACGAATCAGAAGATTGACAAAATCAACATTCATCTCACTTTCAAGTGAATTGAGCTCTGCTACCATCTCTGAGATGTCTGCAGGTTCAGTAGATGGTGCTGCAATCTCATCGATAATTTTCATCTTAAGCTCAAAGGTCTTCATTCTATGCTCAGAGAATCCTTCACGGGATTTGTATAGTATCTCTCTTATCTTCTCTTTCTGCTCTTTCGTGAATTTCAGTTTTACTGCCTCTTTATTAAACCTGGGCACCGGTTCTTTATCAAAACGGGGCTTTTCATAATGCTTATAGACAAGTACAGCATTCACAGCAAGAGAGGCTGCCAGTATAATTGCAAATACAGCCTTTTTCATTTCAGGTCCTCCGAATCAAACAGAGCCGAAGATATAACTGCTACTCCTGTATCTTCCGAAGCATACTCTTCCAGAAGAACAATAGGATCACTATCTGTTCCATCTACTGTTACTGAGGTTGCAGTGGTAAGCAACATTCCTGCTATAAAAAACAGAACAAAAGAGAAGGAACCCGCAAGTACCGGCGTAAATCTCTCCAGCAGGGAAGTCTTCTTTTTTTTCTCTATTCCTTTCATTACTGAAGAGACAAAATCAGCTGATGGTTCAGGTGTATAACTCTCTTCAAGTAACAAATCCATCTCTCTTATAATCTCTAACTCTGCTCTGCATGCAGGGCAGGAATCAAGATGCATTTCTACTTCACGAACTTGTTTGGGAGCAAGTTCGTCATCATTATAACGATTTAAATGAATTAATATTTTTTCACAATCCATTGTAACCTCATATTATAGAACATTTCCCGCTATTTTTTCTTGCATTTTATACTTATTTTTAAGTCCGGTTCTTCCTCTGGAGATCAGAGTTTCTATTTTTGAGATCGTCCAGCCCGTAATATCAGCAATCTCAACATAAGATAACTGAAGGTAGACTTTAAGTATAAGAGCTAATCTCTGGTTCTCAGGTAACTCACGAAGAGCCGTATTAATCCACTCACCCCTCTTCTCACTTAAGAGAAGATTCTCCTGCTCTCCCTTTGACATGAAGCGACTGTCTTCATCTGTTTTTCTGAAAAGTGTGGAGAAGGGACTTGAGCGACTACTTTTTTTGATGTAATTCAGAGTCATGTTTTTTGCAATTCTATAGATATATGCCTGGAAATTATCCTCAGTTCTGTAATCTCCGATTTTTTCGTAAACCTTTATAAAAACATCCTGAGCAAGATTCTCTGCTTCATCCTGATCATTTATCATTCTGAAAATAAAACCGAGAATTCTCCTGTTATATCTCTCTACAAGAATAGCAAAAGCCGATGTGTCTCCACTTCTGACCCGTTCAATTACTGTATCATCCGTTATCATAGCAGTTAAAAATATATTACATCACAGAAACACATTTCTTGCAGAAAAAAATAGAAAACTCTTTTTTAAGGCCACAAAGAACAGAGGCAGACACGGACAAACACAGGTAATTTTATGTTGATAAAAAAAAGGCGCCGGAAAGCACCTTATATTGATAATGTAGTTAAAGGGTATGATATATCATACCCCAACGTTTGATTTTCAGCGTGAAAATTCTTTGTAGAAACTGAGATCTTTTACTTCAGATCTTTCAATATAATCTGCTCTTTCATTATTCATTGATACAGATTTCTTGATAAAGAGTTCTGCAAGGGATTTATGCTCAGCACTATCTTTTGCAAGTCTTACCAGCAGATAACCCATCACAATATTACCAACCATTTCCACAAGTCTTCTTGCATGGAAATCAAGGAATTCTTTATCATCAGGTGCTTCTACAATTTCAATTGCTTTCAGATACTGCTCTGTCATACGTTCAAGCTCTTTTGTAAGGAACTCATGCTCAGGCAGAAAATCTTCAGATGCCATCTCTTTAAGAACATCTGTGAAAACACCACTTGTTACACCTCTGATTGCAGCAACAACCTGAAGCTGTGTTGTACCTTCATAGATTGAGGTAATTCTGGCATCACGATATAGTCTTTCAACAGGGAAGTCTTTCATGAAGCCTGTACCACCATGTACCTGAATTGCATCGTAAGCTATTTCATTACTGTACTCACTGGAGATACCTTTCAGAAGGGGTGTAAATACATCTGCGTACTTTTTGTACTTCTTCATTTCAGTACGTTCTTCAGGAGTCAGCTTTCTCTCTTTAGCAATCTCTTCGTACTCTTTATAAATATCTACATATATGGATGTTTCGTAAAGCAGCGCTCTTGCAGCTTCATTCTTCATTTTCATATTTGTGAGGATTTCATATACAGCAGGGAATTCATTAATAATCTTACCAAACTGAGCTCTCTCACCAGCATATTTGAATGCTTCACGATATGCAGCTTCTGAAAGGCCAACAGACTGGCAGCCAATACCAAGACGTGCACCATTCATAAGAGCCATAACATATTTGATAAGACCGAATTTTTTCTTACCTATCAGCAGAGCTGGTGAATTTTTGAATACCATTTCACAGGTTGGTGAACCATGAATACCCATTTTATTCTCAATTCTTCTGATCTGCACAGTATCATCTCTCTCGTAAAGATACATTGAAAGACCACGTCCATCACTTGTACCTTCTTCAGATCTTGCAAGAACAAGTGATAGTTCAGCATTACCGTTTGTGATGAACCTTTTAACGCCGTTAAGTACCCAGTTACCATTCTCATCCTGGGAAGCTCTGAGATTAACTGCCTGAAGATCTGAACCTGCATCAGGTTCTGTAAGAATCATCGCACCGGTTGCTTCGCCTGAAGCAAATCTTGGAAGATACTCTTCCTTAATCTCTTCTGTAGCAAACTCTTTGATGGTTTCCCCAATATCCTGAAGACCAAAAAGGTTCATTAAACTGGCATCAGCTCTTGAGATCATCTCAACGCCCATTGAGTAAACTGTAGTTGGGAAATTGAGACCACCAAATTCTCTTGGAAGAGTCATTCCCATAGTTCCTGCTTTTCTGAGGGCATTCATATTCTCAACAGTACCTTTCGCATAGTGAACACGGTTGTCAATCAGTGAAGGGCCTTCTTCATCAACAGACTCTGCGTTGGGGTCAATGATAGTACCGGCAATTTCACCAATAATATCAAGTACCTTATCATAACTGTCCAGAGCATCTTCATAGTTGTGAGGAGCATATCCTGAATCATCAAGGCTCTCAAAGTTTCTCTCTTTAAGCTGAACAACCTTCTTCATAAGGGGGTTATTCAGATGAAGCTTAATATTTTCATTATCTGTATAAAAATTGGACATTTTCTACCTCTACTTGGATTCCTCTTTGTAATATTTGATCATCTTTGGAATAACTTCACTATAATCACCAATAATTGCATAATCTGCAATTTTATTAAGTGGTGCTTCAGGATCAGTATTAATTGAAATGATCTGTGCAGAGCCATCCATACCAGCACTATGCTGAACTGCACCAGAGATACCTACAGCAATATATAATTTTGGACGAACTGTAACACCTGTCTGACCAATCTGCCTTTCGTGCTCAACAAAACCTGCATCTACAGCAGCTCTTGAGGCACCAACTTCACCACCGATTAGTTCAGCAAGTTCTGCCAGCATCTTAAAGCCATCTTTTGAACCGACACCAAAACCACCAGCCACGATAACCTGACTGCCAGTGAGATTAACTTTTCTCTCTTCCAGATGTCTTTCCAGAATATCTATTCCCGGTTTTACATCTTTAAGAATTGTATCTGTATCAAGTGAATTAATAACTGCATCACTTTTAGGAGTTACTTCCTCTCTTCTCATAACCCCTTCTCTTACAGTAGCCATCTGTGGTCTTGTATCAGGGTTAACAATAGTAGCGATAATATTACCACCAAATGCAGGTCGAATCTGATAAAGAAGATCTGTGTACTCTTTCTTTGTTTTGCCGTCTTTGTATTCGCCAATTACAAGGTCAGTACAGTCCGCTGTTAATCCAACTCTCATTCTTCCTGAAACTCTTGGTCCGAGATCTCTACCAATAGAAGTTGCACCAACAAGAGCTATCTGGGGTTTATTGTTCTCAATTACGTGCTCCATCACCTTTGTGTGTGGGAGAGTTGTATAAGGAGAAAGAACTTCAGCTTCTGCTTTATGAATAATATCCGCACCATATGGCAGAATCTGGTTCTCAACACCTTCAAGTTTGCTGCCGGCAACAAGAGCTTCTACTTTGCATTTCAGCTCTTCTGCAAGTTTTGAAGCTTTGGAAACAAGTTCAAGACTTACATCAGCTACTTTTCCGTCTTCGATTTCGCAATATACTAATATGTTATTCATAGTTCCTACCTACCCTAGTGTATGATTCTCAATTAAGGTTTTCATCATGTGTCTGATGTCAGGATCTTTTGCAGAAAGCACAAGGGAATCTTTACTCTGCAGTACAACGTTCTCAATAGCTTTAACTTTTGTTGGAGAACCTGAAAGTCCTACTTTCTCAAGATCGCAATTAAGATCATCCATGTTGAGTTCTTCAATTCTCAGATAATCTTTTTCCGGTGCTACACTGATATATTCATCATCACTTGACTGGCTTTCAGTTGCTGTTTTAGCATGCTTGTACTTCATAACCAGTTTTGCATTCTTAGGACGACAGTCAGGAGCTGAGCCATGTACTGTTACCAGCAGAGGAGTCTGAGCTTCTACTTTTTCTACACCTCTTTCCAGACGGCGAAGTACTTTCAGCTTTCCATCTTCCACATCCATGATCTCTTCTGCATAAGTAACCTGTGGAAGTTCAAGCTGTTCTGCCACCTGAGGTCCAACCTGAGCTGTATCACCATCAATCGCCTGTCTTCCTGAAAGAATCAGATCAAATGGCGCAAGCTTTTCAACTGCTTTTGCAATAACGTAGGAAGTTGCCAGAGTATCTGCACCGGCAAAACGTCTGTCAGTTATCAGATAACCTTTATCGATGCCTCTGTACAGAGCATCTCTGATAATATCTGCTGCCCTTGGGGGCCCCATTGTTAACAATGTAATTGTTACATCATCATACTTCTCTTTCAGCATCAATGCCTGTTCGAGAGCATTAAGATCTTCTGGATTGAAGATTGCCGGCAAAGCGGCTCTGTTTACAGTACCATCTGCTTTCATCGCATCCTGACCAACATTACGTGTGTCCGGTACCTGTTTTGCTAAGACAATAATTTTAAAAGACATATTATCTCCTTATTCACCTGGATTCTATAATTGTCGTATTTATATTAAGTTTTAAACTATACCGGGAACCAGACAAAAATTCAACCGATACTCTTTTATCCAGTACTCAGCTGGAAGCACACCTGTCTTCTAAAGGCGCACACAGAGTCTGTCATTAATCCACATCAATTTATTGACTACAACGTCAGCCAATGATATTACTACTATTTATTATCATGTCCGGGAGTCACCAGATGAATTTACCAGATAAATTTGCCAATAAAATGAAAACGCTTTTGAAAGATGAATATCCTGATTTTGAAAAGAGCTACTCTATAACTTCAGGGAAATCTCTAAGAATCAATCGCCTTAAGGGCAGTATTGATGAGCTTCCTCTGCAGCAGTTTGACCTGAAACAGTCCCCATGGTCTGCTGATGGTTATTTCTACTCAGGAACTCCAGGTAAACACTCTTATCATGAAGCCGGACTCTACTATATTCAGGAACCAAGTGCTATGGCAGTCGGAACTACGGCTGCCCCACAGCCAGGTATGAAAGTACTTGATCTCTGCGCTGCTCCCGGTGGAAAAACGACTCATCTTGCATCTTATATGCAGAATGAAGGAGTACTTGTAGCAAATGAACCTGTTCCATCCAGAGCAGCTATTCTTTCACGTAATGTTGAAAGAATGGGAGTAAAAAACTGTATAGTCACAAATGAAAAGCCGGAGCACCTGGCTCAGTTGATGAAACAGTATTTTGACCTGATAGTTGTTGATGCCCCCTGTTCAGGTGAAGGCATGTTCAGAAAAGATAACCCTACAATGCAGCATTGGAGTCTGGAAAATGTTTCGATGTGTTCTGAAAGGCAGACAAAGATTCTTGAATCTGCTGTAAAAATGCTGAAGCCTGGCGGAAGAATTATCTATTCAACCTGCACCTTCTCACCGGAAGAGAATGAACAGGTAATAGAAAATATTCTGAGCAGATATCCTGAGTTTATTATAGAAACACCTCCTGCATTCAGGGGAGCAGAGAAAGGCAGGCCGGAATGGAGTCTCTCAAAATCTGAAGATCTTGCAAACTGTATAAGAATATGGCCACATAAAGCCGAAGGGGAAGGGCACTTTATTGCTTCATTGAAAAGTACAGGAGAAGCAGAAGAAAACAGAGTCAGACCCTTTTCTTCAAATGTATCACGAAAAGGCCTGAAGAACTATTTCTCCTTCTGCGAAGAGTTTCTCAACTTCCAGCCTGAAGGAAACTTCATGCTCTTTGGAGATAATCTCTATATTGTGCCTGATGAAGCTTTCAGTTTTGAAGGGATAAAAATAGTAAGAGCAGGGTGGCATCTGGGTACATTTAAAAAAGAGAGATTTGAACCGTCCCATGCTCTTGCAATCAGTCTCACAGGCAGAGATGTTGTGAATGTAATCAATCTTGACTCTGATTCTGATGAAATAGTAGCATGGCTGAAGGGAGAGACCCTCAGAAAAGAGGGAAGAAAGGGCTGGACACTGGTAACAGTTAACAACTATCCAGCAGGTTGGGGTAAGCTTTCAGCCGGTACACTGAAGAACCATTACCCCAAAGGATTAAGATGGAGATTTTAATAAAGTGTCGAAAAAATCACCTTCATCGGTTTTGTATCGTTGACTTTTCAGGTAAAATAGTCTTTTTTGGAGTGAAAATATGAAATCAATAGTTTTAGCGGAAAAACCAAGTGTAGCAAGAGAATTTGCTGCTGTATTAAACTGCAGCAAGAAAAAGGACGGCTACTTCGAAGGAGAAAAATATATTGTAACCTGGGCTCTGGGTCATCTTGTTACCCTTGCTGAACCCCATGATTACGACATGAAATACAAAAGCTGGAACATGGAGCACCTTCCCATGTTACCGGAAAAGATGAAGCTCAAGGTTATCAGACAGACATCCAGACAGTTCAAAACTGTGATATCCATAATGAAAAGGGACGATGTTGAAGAGTTTATCATCGCTACTGATGCTGGTCGGGAAGGTGAACTGGTTGCCCGCTGGATAATGAAACTTGGTGGCTGGAGAGACAGACCTTTCAAAAGACTCTGGATATCTTCCCAGACCACAGAAGCTATTAAGAAGGGATTTGCTGCCCTTCATCAGGGTAGAGCATATAACAGACTCTTTACAGCTGCAGTCTGTAGAGCTGAAGCTGACTGGCTTATTGGGCTGAATATTACAAGAGCACTAACATGTAAACACGATGCCCAGCTAAGTGCCGGAAGGGTTCAGACTCCAACTCTCGCAATGATAATAAACAGAGAAAGAGAGATTAAGAACTTTGTTCCAAAGGATTACTGGCTGATTGATCTCAAATTTGACGGTTATAGTGGAAGATGGAGAGATAAAAACGGCAACTCAAGAATTTTCGATAAAACTCTGGCAGATGAAGTTGCTGCAAAAGTTCAGAATCAGAAAGGGATTGTTGTACGTCTCAACAAAGAAGTAAAAAAAGACCCTCCTCCTCTGGCTTACGATCTGGCAGAACTGCAGAGAGATGCAAACCGTCTCTTTGGTTATTCTGCAAAAAAGACTCTCTCTGTTCTTCAGGATCTTTATGAGAGACATAAACTTGTTACATATCCTAGAACTGACTCCAGATATATAACTTCAGATATGGTTCCCACTATACCTGCGAGACTGAAAGCAATGGCAGCCGGAGATTTTGCAGAGTTGGCAGAAACAGTTCTGAGTCGTAAACCTGAACCAGGCAGAAGGTTTGTTAACAACAGGGAAGTTACAGATCATCACGCGATAATTCCTACAGAAGAATCATTGAAACCAGAAAAACTGGAAACAGATGAAATGAAAATATATTCTCTGATTGCCAGAAGATTTCTTGCAGTTCTCTCTCCTCCAAGAGAGTATGAACAGATAAATATAGCAACTCTTGTAAATGGCGAATCTTTCTTTTCAAAAGGGGTAAAAGAGGTAGATCCAGGCTGGACAGCTTTCACCCGTGTAAGAAAAGAAGAGATCCCCAACCCTGATATTCTTCCTGTTCAGGATATCTCTGAAGTAAGAAAAGGGGAACAGAAGAACGTAAAAGAGTGTAAAATAACAAAGGCTCTTACAGATCCTCCTATAAGATATACAGAGGGTACTCTTCTGTCAGCAATGGAATCAGCCGGTAAACTGGTTAAAGATCCTGAACTGAAAGAGTCTATGAAAAAGATCGGCCTTGGAACACCAGCAACAAGAGCTGAGATTATAGAGAAACTCATATCCACCAGTTATATTGAGAGACAGGGCAAATCTCTTGTTCCAACATCTAAAGGTCAGCAGATAATAGAACTTGTACCTGAAGATCTCAGATCCCCCGAGCTTACAGCGAAATGGGAGAAGAGACTTTCTGATATTTCTGAAGGGAAAGAGAAGTACATAACCTTCATGAAGGATATAAGAGAAAATGCTGTTGCTCTTGTTTCACAGATAAAAGAGGCTGAATCCACATACAAAGCGGACAATATCACAAATACCAGATGTCCTCTGTGTAACGAATTTCTTCTTAAAGAGAATGGCAAAAAGGGATATGTACTTAAATGTAAGAATCGTGAGTGCAGTTTCATGCAGGATGAGAAAGAGTTTAATAACCCTCCAGGTATGAATGACAGACCAGGTCGCAAAGGGAGAAGTAACAGAAAGAAACCTGCTAAATTTATGGATAAGCAGAAGGTTCAGACAACAACTCTTGGTGACCTTTTCGAAGCTGCCTTAAAGAAGTAGAGAACTAATAATCAATATAACGGGCAAGGCATGCCTTGCCCCTACACTTTAATTGGTTGTTTTATAGTTTCTGTGCTTTGCTATCCAGTTATCAAAGAATCTTGATTCCAGCTCAATAAACTGCTCAAGTTTCATAGGTTTCTTTATGTTACGGGCAAACATGTAAGAATCAAAATCCTTAAGATAGAGATCGAACTCTTCGTCTTTTAACATAATTTCTTTCATACCAGCCTCCTTTTTCTCTGCTACTAAAGTAAATTTTTTTTATTATCCTTTAATAATGGATATGTTAAAAGTCTATAAAGATATGTGTTAAAATAGGCAGATGAACGAAAAGTATCTTGGAGAAATGTTACCGGATGCAGTCAATATAGAAGCTCTTCCCATTGAAGCTTCTACCCGATCTTTTTTCAGAATATCCAATGGAGAAGACACATCTGTTGCAATGGTTTTCCCTGAAGACTCTGAAGAAACAATAGCGCGTATTGAGAAGCTCACAGCACTATATAGTGATGCAGGCCTCAAAGTTCCCGAAACTGTTGAAGTTGTTAATAACCGCATTCTCATTCAACAGGACCTCGGAGATCAGATGCTGGATTCTTTTTACGCAGAATGCCCTATACCACAGCAGAAATATCTTCTCAGAGAGATTGGGGACATCGTCATGAAACTTGCAGAAATTCCCGTTACAGAAGCTGACAGGGAACTCGGAAAATCACGAATGAAGTGGGAAATGGATTTCTTTATGGATCATTTTGCTACTTCTTTTCTCAATACTTCCAGTAAAAGTGATTTAAAAAACAAACTCTACAAACTTGTAGATAAACTGGAAGAGCCTTCTGTTTTTGCCCACAGAGATCTGCACTCAAGAAATATGCTCTTCAGAGACAACAGAATATGGCTTGTAGATTATCAGGATTCTCTGGCTGCACCACAATATTATGATCTGGTTTCTTCAGTATACGACTCATACCTGGATATTTCCCTTCAAAGAGTATATCTTTTTGGAAGACTCGCTATGGAAGATTACATAATAGATTTTGATCAACTCCACCTTACAGCACTTCAACGTAACATTAAAGCTCTCGGAACCTTCGGATATCAGATTAATGTCAGAAAAAACATTAAATACAGGGAATACATCAATCGTACACTAGGCTATATAAAAGAGAACCCAAAATACAGTGAACTGTTTATACCTGAGGATTTTTCCACTATTAACCTTCAATGAACATTCCCAGTATTTCGTTAAGAAGCAGAAACTTCTCCTGAGGAACACTTACACGCCCACTCTTCTGTATAAGCAACCCTTCACTCAAACAGAACTCAAAGGCCTCTTGTCTCTTCCCTTTAAAAAGCTCAGAAGAGACTCCATCTACAGTTCTGAGACCTGTTACAATTGTTCTCACATCTATATCGGACTTGTGTGAATTCTTAATAGGCAGCCTCTCTTCATCTATAGCCATGAAATAATCTTCCTCACGATCTTCATTCTGGTAATCTGTGCTATTCCCGAATCCTGAAGCAGACAATCCTGCTCCAATATAATTTCCACCATTCCAGTATTTCATATTATGTTTTGATTCTCTTCCCGGCTTTGAAAAATTTGATATCTCATATTGCGTGAAACCTGCTTCTCCCAGAATATCCACTGCTTCAAAATAGTATCTCTCATCACTCTCTTCTTCTTCCTCTTCTGAAGAGTGCCACCTCTTCTCAACCTGTTCCAGAATGTACACAGAGATATGACTAAGCTCTTTTATGATATCAGAATCTATTGCCCGGATAAGGTTCTGTTCAGGTAACCCGACAATTATATCTCCACTGATATTATCAAATCCCGCATTAACAGCATACTCTATTGCAAGATAGTTCTCCTCTGCTGAGTGAGTACGTTTGAGAAAGCTGAGATCTGAATTATCAAAAGACTGAGTTCCAATACTTACCCTGTTAAATCCGGCTTTCCTGAAGCCGGTAATCTTCTCTTCATCCATATCCCCTGGATTCATTTCAAAGGTGATTTCACTACCTTCAGCTAATCTGAAATTGCAGGCCACAGATTCCAGAATCATACCTGCCTGATCCACAGAGAGCAGTGAAGGGGAGCCCCCCCCGAGATATATTGTATCAATACCTTCATAACAGCTTCTCATAGAAAGCTCCCGACATAGATAATCTACATATCGGGATACCTTTCTATCTGAAGCTTCAAACTTTGTAAAATGGCAATAAAAACACTCCCTTCTGCAATAGGGAAAATGTATATAAAGGCCTTTAGGATTATCCATCAGACCTGTTTCTTCTTCTTTTAAGCTTCTTCAGCTCTTCTATCTGCCTGTTAATTCGCGCCTTTTCCTTTTCCAGAAGTTCTATTTTTCTGTCAATAGTTGCTTTACTATCTTCAGAACCAAACCAGAACTTCCTGGAAACTGATGGCTTCTTCATACCGGCTTTATCTGCAATAATAGTGAAAAACTCTCTCAGCTTCTGTTGTTTTAATCTCTGATACTCTGACGGCTTAACAGAATATGTAAGAGTTACTGGTTTTCCCTCTCTTATACATTTCAACTCTACCACTTTATTATTACTGGTTCTGATTATCTCTTCCAGTTCATGAGGTCTGCTGACTTTCTTGCCGGAAGCTTCAACCACTACATCAAATACTCTCAGATTATCATTGCCGATATTATCATGAACTTTTGAAACAACAACTCCCAGTCCACCTTTTACACCAAAAGATTCTGCAGCATAAGGAGTCAGAGTCAGAAATTCAGCACCAATACCCGAAGTTCCGGTTAAATCCATCGTAAACTCTTTCATAAGGGGCATTGAATCTGCAGAAATCGACATTGTAACCTGAGCCTGATTACTCTTTTCTCCAAGAACAACATTATAGTTCTTTCTTCTGTTTTCCCGAATAATCGCTATTTCCAGCTTTTCACCAGGTTTCCTGTTCCCCAGGGATTTTACAATATCTCCTCTGGAACTAATTGCAGTGGAATTGATCTCCACCAGTTTATCACCAGCTTTTATACCGGATTTGTCTGCCGGAGAATCTGCAGTTACAGAAGCAATTACATTCTGAACAGGATTTAATCCATCCAGTTCTATTCCCAGCCAGCCACGTCTTACTTTACCGTATTTCTTTAATTCCCTGTAAACAGAAACAACTCTGTCAGCAGGAATTCCAAGACTCATATTATTTACTCTTTTTTTATCAGACTTAACAACCAGTTCTGCACTGCCTTTCAATATTTTATAGTCATGAACCCTTGTAAACCCAAGAGGACCCTTTAAAAAAGCCACTAGTTCACCATCTTTATTAAACAGGCCACTACCCGGTGCTCCCGGCATAGTAGGCAGATTTACCATATATCCTGAATCTGCGGCTGAAGTAACTATTCCCTGAGCAATTGCAGGCATTTTATTAAAGAAAGACCCAACAGCCGCAATCCATTCGCCTTCCGCCATATCTTTACCAATTCTTACAGGCTTGAGTTTTGCTCCTTTCAGCTTAAGCAGAAAAAGACCTGTAGATTTATCTGAACCTGCAGCTTCTGCTTCAATAGCTTTCCCATCGGTTGATATAACACGGACTTTTTTATATGGATATTTTGCAAAAAGCCGACTGGTTAGTACATATTCAGGTGCAACAGCAAATCCTGAAACTACATAGTTACGCTTACCTTCTGCGATAACCTTTACTACTGATGGTTTGACCTTCTCCAGAATATCTTTTGCTTCTTTTGCCAGAAGACTGCCGGAAAACGAAAGTATCAAAATACTCAACAGTATAAAAACTCTTTTCATCAAAAACCTCCCTAAAGAGAACCATCCTCTGTTTCAAGTGAGACCTGTTCCACCAGATACTCGGTATTCTGACCGGATGAGGTCAGGTATGTATTTTCAGATAGAGGGACTTCATTTTTTACATTGAAATTATCAACCCTGCTGCTTTTTGCCATTAAAGGCTTGGTATCTGTACTTTTTAATGAAGGAATCACCGTGACACCAAGATACAGTGCTCCTGCAAAACAGAAACCTGCTGCAAAGGATACAACTGCCTTCCTCTGCTTCTTCTTTTTGCCGATCTTTGCAAATACTGCATCTTCAAAGCCATCTGACAGATTGCCCTCCGGGGATAGATTGTCAAAAATTTTCTCTATATCGCTCATTTATCCCTCCTTTCATCTGAATGGAAAAATCTTTTTGTATCTGCTCTTTTGCCCTGAACACAAGAGACTTTACTGTTCCAACCGGCTTACCTGTAATCTCTGCAATCTCTTCATAAGTGAAGTTCTCAGCCTCTTTCATTACCAGAGGTATGCGATATTTATCAGGCAAAGATTTCAGCACCTGTTCATAAAGAATAGGATTTTCCGGTCTGGATTCTGTAGGAATGATATTTTCGCCGGTATCAGAAAGTGAAAGTAGTGTTTTTAGTTTTTTCTTTCTGAATTCCGAGCGCGCAAGATTTGTTGCTATTGTATATATCCAGGCTTTAAGGTTCTCTGTTTTAAGAGAGCCAGCCTTAAAATAGACTTTTACAAAGGTATCCTGAGTCAGCTCCTCCGCCATTTCACGACTACCTGTCATGAGGTGGAGATAGTTGAATATCTGGGATTTATACAAAGCCATCACCTCCCGCAGGGCATTATCATCTCTACTTTTTAACTTTTCAATCAGTTCCTTCATTATCAACGCACAATAAGTAAGATGCCCCTCAGGAGATAATAGTTGCAAAGAAAATCAGGATTCTTTTTTCCAGCGAACCCCTTCCGGAGTATCAATAAGAACTATCCCCATATCCTTGAGTTTATCTCTTATTTCATCTGCTGTTTTAAAATCTCTGTTCTTTCTGGCTTCCCCTCTCAGGCGGATCATTTCCTCCACCTTTTCATCAAGAGATTCTGCCTCTTCTTCTTTTATAATTACTCCAAGTACTGAGTTAATTCTTTCAACAAAACTGAGAACATTTTCTATATCCCCGGCTTTGAGTTCAGGAAGTATTCTGTTTATTTTATGAATAAATTCAAAGAATGATCCCAATCCGCCGGAAATATTAAAATCGTCATTCATGCATTTCCTGAAAGCCTCTTCACTCTCTTCAATAATCCCTGCAGCTTCAGAAGTAGTTCCCTCTTCTGCTGATAGTCCCTTAACTGAAAAAATAAAATCCGAGATCCGTTTAAGAGATTTATCTGCTGCTTCAAGACCTTCAAGAGTGAAATTCAACAGCTTTCTGTAGTGTGAAGAGATAAGGAGATATCTGATTGCCATAGGATTATATCCCATATCCATAAGCTGTCTCAGAGTATAGAAGTTTCCGAGGGATTTTGACATCTTCTTATTTTCAACTACCAGATGCTGACAGTGGAGCCAGTAATTTACAAACTTCTCTCCGGTGCAACACTCTGTCTGTGCAATCTCGTTATCGTGGTGAGGAAATATATTATCAACTCCTCCCATATGTATATCAAAATGGTTACCCAGATACTTTATACTCATTGCAGAGCACTCGATATGCCACCCGGGGCGCCCTTTACCAAAGCGGCTGTTCCAGAAAGGTTCACCCTCTTTGGCCCCTTTCCAGAGAACAAAATCCTGTACAGAGTTTTTGTCGTACTCATCAGCATCAACACTAACACCGGATTTCAGATTCTCTTTCTCAATATTCGCAAGAACTCCATATTCAGGAAACTTCTCAATACTAAAATATACTGATCCACCCTTCTCATAGGCATATCCACCGTCAATAAGAGTCTGGATCATATCTTCCATTTCCTCTATATGGTCTGTAGCTCTTGGATACCTGTCAGCAGGAACGATATTGAGAGTCTTCTTATCCTCTATAAATGCTCTGATATATTTATCTGTTACATCTCTGAGTTCAACTCCCAGTTCATTGGATTTTCTTATAGTTTTATCATCAATATCGGTAATATTCATTACGTGATCAACATTGTACCCCAGATAGAGGAGGTATCTTTTAACCATATCTTCAACTATATATGACCTGAAATTGCCAATATGAGCATAGTCATACACTGTCGGGCCGCAGGTATAAAAACCAACTGAATTTTTATTTATAGGTTCAAAGTCTTCAACTTTATTACTGAGGGTGTTATAGACTCTTAGTTTCATCATTACTCTCCTTCTCAATAGTCAGATCTTTGCCTGTTGCATCTTTAAAAAACCATCTGACCTGTTTGCACAATCTGTCAAAAACAGCTACATCTGCATCTGTCCACAGAGTTCTGCTTAAAGATCTTCTGAGGGATCTGCTGAATAAGCCCTTTTCATTCTCTCTGAAATTAAGAGATTTCATAAGGGTCCATATATTCTCTCTCAATCTTTCGCTATTCTCTTTTGTTGCAAGAGTAGGAAGATCTCCAACTCTGTTAGCCCCTTCAAGTTGTCGGTAAATCTCATATACCATTACCATAACAGCCTGGGACAGGTTTAATGAGGGATAGGACACTGCAGATGGAATGTATACCAGATAGTTTGCCAGCTGGCTCTCTTCAATCGTTACACCGGATTCTTCTCTTCCAAAAACAATAGCAACTTTCTCTTTCTGCATTCTTTCAATTACTTTAGCTCCGGCTTCAGTGGAAGACATAAAATCCTTTTTCCATTTACCTTTTTTGGAAGTGGTTACAAAGACAGTTGATATATCTGCAAGAGCATCTGCAAGAGTATCAAACTCTTCAGCATTCTCAATAATATCCTGAGATCTGTATCCAAACTTTCTCTGCTGATCATCATCTTTATAAGATACAGGGTTAACCAGTCTCAGATGTGATATTCCCATATTCTTCATAGCCCTTACTGAAGATCCGATATTTCCGGGAGTCTTCGTTTCCACCATTACAATGTATACATTATCAAGAAAATTTTCCATACTGCTTATCCTTATTATATTTATCTTAAGAGGGAAAATTATATTATAATTGGGTTTATTGGGCAAATTTATAGATAAGACAGAGGTTATCTGAATCTCATCAGGCATAGCATGAGGCTGCCCAGCCTTAAGAAGATTGTGGACCACACACAGACTTGCACAGAATGGCATGGACATTGTTTCCTGAGCATTCATCTACAATTTTTCATTATGACTATTCTACACAAAATCCCATAAGGCCGTATCATTACAAGCCGTAGTAGATCTCATTATGGGTAAGTCCGTGTCAGTCAGTATCAGTCCATAAAAACTTGTCTCTTCTCTGTTTGCCCGCATTGCTTCTCTATTCAGGATACTTTAAAATATCAGCATGAAGAAGCTACTATTAATATTTTTTGCGGGAATTTTTTTTCTGAGCTGCAATTCCGTTCCCACCGACAAACATCAGAAAGAACTGATGCGCCTTAATAAACTTAACAGCGAACTCCGTACCTCCAATATCAGACTTCAGGAAGATATCAGTAAACTCCAGGAAAAGAACCGCCTGCTGAAAGACGGTAATGCAGAACTATTCAGAAAAATAGAATCTCTTACCAGGGAACTGAAAACACTCAAAAAAGAAACCAGCCTTTAACAGAAAGCTCTTGCAATTGTCTTTTTTATGGGGTATTATTAGTAAATAAGCATTTATTTACTATAACACAGGAGGCAACAATGGCAAGACCGGCACTAAAAAGAAAGCAGATTGACGACGCAGCTATTTTGCTGTTCGCAACAAAGGGATTACCCAGAACTTCTATCAAAGATATCGCTACAGAGGCTGGAGTTACTGAAGGAGCTCTGTACAGATACTACAAAAGTAAAAATGAAATGGCCTGGGATCTTTTCTGCCGGGAACTGGAAACGTTCTCAACAGAACTCGGGGAAATTTTTACTGACGAAGCACTTTCATCAGAACAGAAACTACAGAATGGCATCGCCTATCTTTATAATTACTATGATGAGAACCCTGTAAAACTGGCATTTGTTCTTCTATCACAGCATGGTTTCCCCGAAAGAGACCTTCTTGATGAAGAACGTAACCCTAATGATATTGTTGTAGATTTTATTAAAAATGCCGTTAATGGTGAATCAGATCCGGTAGTTCATGCAGGCATGATTATGGGGCTTATACTTCAGCCGATAATAATGCACAGATACGGAAGACTTGAAGGTAGATTATTACAGCATGCACCCCAGGTTACTGAGGCCTGCTTTAAACTACTTAAATAGTTATTCAGCATGAGTTTTTCCAGCGAAGAGAAGAGAGTTATTGCCAGAGGCAGGAAACATTTTACTGCCATGGCAGCTTCTTATGCTCTTGGAGCTTTTAACGACAACTTTTTCAAACAGGTAGCATTTATGCTTGCTGTTACCTACGGGCACAAGGATTTTCAGGGAGATGGCACAATGCTCTTCTCCATTCCTTTCATAATTTTTGCCGCATGGGCCGGATGGTTTGCCGATCGTTTTCCAAAAAGACGAATTGTGGTATCAGCCAAACTTCTTGAACTTGGAGCAATGGTTATAGGAGCTATAGCTCTGGTAACAATGAACTGGTGGCTCATGCTGGGAATTATATTCCTCATGGGACTTCAGTCAACCCTGTTTATTCCATCACTTAATGGATCTATTCCAGAATTATATCCCGAAAAATATGTTACAACTGCCAATGCTCAGCTGAAACTTGTAACTACTATTTTCATTCTGCTGGGCTTTGGTTCTGCAGGTTTTGTTCTGGATTATGGAAGATCAGTGGGTAATGAAACCGGAACAGCGGTTATTATTATTCTGGTAATAGCTTTTATTGGTTTTCTCTGCAGTTTTGGAACTGTGAATAGTGGAAAATACAATAAAAAAGCTCAATTCCCGCTAACAGGGCCTGTAAACTCAATTGCAGATATTAAAGGATACTTCAAAGATAAGCCTCTTTTTCTGGCAATGCTTATGAGCACCCTCTTCTACTTCCTCTCTTCACTGGTTCTTCCTATACTGAATAGTTATGGTCTTAATGAACTGAATTATACTAAAACCGAAACAAGTATAATGTCAGCTGCTCTGATGCTTGGAGTATCAATCGGAGCTTTTATTGCAGCAGGATTAACTAAAAAATTTCCATGGACACAAATAATTGCTCCATCTGTATCCTGTTTTGGAGTTGGCCTTATTGTAACTGCATCTGCAGCCATAACAGGAACTCCTGCCTGGTTATTGTGGGTAGGTCTTCTGATAACCGGCACTGCTGGAGGAGCATTTCTTATACCAGTTACAAGTTTTATTCAGACAAGACCTGAAGATGGCGCAAAAGGAAGAGCTATAAGCGCTTCAAATTTTATGGACTTCTCAGGTATGCTACTGGCAGGCAAAGCCCTTCATTCAATTGAGAAGTGGATACCATCACCATCAACAGCTCTAATGTTAACCGGTATTTTTACTATAGGAGTATCTATACTGATTTACAGAGTTATTAATACAGGAGTAAAGGTAGCCGTAAATGATCACTAACCTTTTATGGAGGTTCTTCCGCCTTCTTCTCAAAATCAGGTACAGCATTGTAACAGAGGGTTACAATGATATTGCTGATAATGATGAGAGGGGAGTGCTGTTCCTGCCTAATCACCCGGCTCTTATAGATCCTATTATTTTATCTACAGTACTTTTCAAACGCTTTACCCCCCAACCTGTAATAGACAATGAACAGGCCAATATGCCTGTAATGAAGCACGTTATTAAAAGGGTTAACCCAATTCCCATACCAGATCTCAGGAAAGATGGCAGAAAATCCCACAGCCATGTGAAAGAAGTAATAAAAACTGTTGCAGATATTCTGAACAAAGGTGGTAATGTAATGTTTTATCCTTCCGGCAGAATATACAGGAGTGAAAAAGAGAACATAGGCACAAACAGTGGAGTATGGCAGATATTAAGAATGGCACCGGATACAAGAGTAGTTCTGGTTCGAAGCACCGGGCTATGGGGTAGCAGTTTTGGAAGAGCCTGTGGTTGTCAGCCGGATATATCAAAGAATTTATGGTGCTATCTCTTCTCAATAATTACCGGAATCTTTCTATTTGTCCCTAAAAGAAAAGTTGAACTGCATTTCTGTGAATCCAGTGAATTACCTGTTAATGCAGCCAAAACTGAATTAAATAATTTTCTTGAAGAATACTACAACTGCGTACCTGAAGAGGCTCAGGGTAATAAAGTACCATACTATTGGTGGAAGTGCCTTAAGTAGTACCCCTATTCTGTAAGCTTTATATCCTTTCTCTTTATTTTCAGATCTTTAATTACAGCTCTTCCCCAGTCAAACATTACAGTTTCAGCTTCCAGTTCTCCTTTACCTGTGTTTTTTCTGATTGCAGGCACAAATCTTTTACGCATTTCTGATACAGAGAACCTGTCAGGCATTTTTCTACCCTCTTCTCCAAAGAAGAGTGAAGCTGACAGATCGAAGCCAAAAGATTTTTTTAATTCAGCTTCTGTACCTTTCAGCTTATATGAATAGAATAGTTCTTCAGATTTATCAGAAGTTGCTTCTACTCCATCTCTTACAATTGAATCTACAAACAGATTAATTCCTTTAGTAAGATTACTGGCACTGTTACTCTGTTTTGCTTCCTGAGCCGGCAGTTTTGAAAAACCGGATTTTACAGGCTCTTCACTAACTTCACCACCTGAGAAGAAAAGCGTCATAACAAGATAAACAAGTCCTGTAATAACAACTACAGGAACCCCAATCAGCACAAACATTTTGGAATTAAAAGAGAAAGATGCTTTTTTCTCTTTCCCTTCAGCCGCGTCCTTCTGTTCCTCTTCTTCGTTACCTGAAGTTTCTACAGTATCCTGAGGAATCTCTTTTACAGAAGTTTCCAGCCCTGTGGAAGCAGTTTCCATACTATCTGCAACATCAGGTTCTGCCGATAGCTCTTCGGCCTCACTTTCCTGCACCTCTTCTTCAGGTTCAGATTGATTACCCGTATCTATTTCAGAGGGTTTGTCTATCTCTTCCTGAGTCAGCACACCTCCACCATCATCAGGAGCCGGAGCTTCAGCGGGTTCACTATCCATTGCTGAAAGACGATCTATCTCCTCCTGAGTCAGCATACCTCCACCATCATCAGGAGCCGGGGCTTCAGAAGGTTCACTATCCATTGCTGAAAGACGATCTATCTCCTCCTGAGTCAGCATACCTCCGCCGCCAGCTTCAGGTGCCGGAGCTTCAGAAGGTTCACTATCCATTGCTGAAAGACGATCTATCTCTTCCTGAGTCAGCATACCTCCGCCACCAGCTTCAGGTGCCGGGGCTTCAGAAGGTTCACTATCCATTGCTGAAAGGCGGTCTATCTCCTCCTGAGTCAGCATACCTCCACCACCAGCTTCAGGTGCCGGGGCTTCAGAAGGTTCACTATCCATTGCTGAAAGACGATCTATCTCTTCCTGAGTCAGCATACCTCCGCCACCAGCTTCAGGTGCCGGGGCTTCAGAAGGTTCACTATCCATTGCTGAAAGACGATCTATCTCTTCCTGAGTCAGCATACCTCCGCCACCAGCTTCAGGTGCCGGAGCTTCAGAAGGTTCACTATCCATTGCTGAAAGACGATCTATCTCCTCCTGAGTCAGCATACCTCCGCCACCAGCTTCGGGTTCAGGTGATGCAAGTTTATCTATCTCCTCCTGAGATAAAACTGCAGGTACAGTTCCTTCGGGTTCCTCTGCCTCATCACTTATTCCCAGAGAATTTGTAATGCGACTTATCTCTTCCTGTGAGAGAACTCCCTTATCATTTGCAGAAGAATCTTCCACCAATGAATCAGATATACTTCCTGCAAGACGATCGATCTCTTCCTGGGATAGAATTGCACTCAAGGGACGGCCTCCTTTCTTTTGTCTAATAATTATATATCGAAACAAAAAAAAAATTATTAATACTGTTCATAATTTTTTTACCGATATATATTTTATGGTGATGAAAGAAGTAGTCGAGTACAAGAAGTCTGTATATCTTATAATCATTCTTTTTCTTACTGGTTTTATAATATCTGAGAGCCTCCACTCTTCGGAAGATCCCCTGCTATCAGTAGAGGTAGCCAGAAAAGAGTACCTGAAAGGTCACTACGACAAAGCAATGGAACTCTTAATGGAAACCGATGTAAAAACCTCTGACAAAAACATTAAGGCTTTAATATATGTGGAAATGGCTTATGTTAAGTATTTAATGGGCTACAGAGGCTTTTCATGCAGGTTCTATATAAAAAAGGCTATTAATTATAACTCTGAACCTGAAGGAATCGGCTTATATGAGAAAGGGTTTCTCAAAATTCTTAAAGATGTGCATTCACACTACACCCCCGGAACCGGCAGGAATGAAGACAAAGGCACTACCAACATACCTTCTCCTGTTAAAAAGATACCTGTAACTGCTCCCACCAAATCACCTGTATCAACAGAAGAGGAACCAGCTCCTGCTAGAAACGAAAAAGATTTTGATGTCAGGATTTTTGAAAAACATTATGATGGAAAGCTCAGAGAAATACATAATCTGAACTCAAAGATAGCTTCTCTGAATAGCAGAATAAAATTATTGAGAAACAGAAACAGTAAAAATATTAAAGATACATCTGCAATGAAAAAAGAGCGTAACGATCTCAAACAGAGAAGCCTTAAAGCTGAAGAGAGAGTTACCGAACTTATGCAACAAATAGATCAGATGAAGAGAGATCAGGAAGTTCTTGTTGAACGTATTGTTGCTACAAAACTAAAAAAGATGCAGGATGAACTGAAAGCAGCCAGAGATTCTGAAACTAAAAAAGCCGCAACAGCCAGGGACTCAAACCTGAACAGTCTGGAAATTCTGCATAAAATGTGGAAAAAAGAAAAACCGCCCCTCCAGCAGAAAAACAATGCCGGAGGGAATAGTATTAAAAAGTAACTACCTGAAGTATCTTACACCTGCTTCAAACAGTTTTTTATCATGATTCCCGGAAATATTCCGTAAGAGACCATCACCGGATCTCTCATTGTGACACATTTTACCAAGCACTCTTCCATCGGGACTGGTTATCCCCTCAACTCCAAAGAATGAGCCATTTGGATTGAAAGGCATTTCCATAGAAGATACATCTTCATTATTTACATACTGAGTAGCAATCTGGCCATTTTCCGCAAGTTTACGGAACTCCTCTTCACTGCAGATAAACCTGCCTTCACCATGGGAGAACGGAACTGAGTGTATTTCACCTGGAGTATTGAGCGAATACCATGGGGAAAGAGATGAAACCACTTTTGTACGGGCAATACCTGAGCAGTGTCTGCCAATACTATTCACCGTCAGAGTCGGACTCTTATCTGATAGATCTCTGATCTCCCCATAAGGAACAAGTCCAAGTTTAATCAGTGCCTGGAATCCGTTACATATACCCACCATCAGACCATCACGGTTTTTAAGCAGATTCATAACAGCATCCCTTACCAGAGGGTTCCTGAATACTGAAGTGATAAATTTACCAGAACCTTCAGGCTCATCACCTGCGCTGAACCCGCCGGGAACAGCTATTATCTGTGATCTTTCAACCTCTCTTTTCAATGCTTCAACAGATTCTCTTATGCAATCAGCATTGAGGTTCCTGAAGACAACCATTTCAGTTTTTGCTCCGGCTTTTTCAAACACCTGAGCTGTATCATATTCGCAGTTGGTACCGGGGAACACAGGAATTACTACTCTGGGGGACCCCATACTGTTACCTGAGGATACAGCAGGAGCTTTACTGAACATTACCTCCGGCGCATTACCTTTATCAGCAGTTCTGGTAGGGAACACATCTTCAAGAGGTTCTATCCACTCTTTAAGAAGTCCCTCAATATTAATAGTTTCACCTTCAACCCTGATAACCGGTTCATCAATTACACTGCCAAGGAGTACCATATTACTACCAGTCTTATCTACTACTTCGGGCTTGACTTCAGCAACAATGTCACCATATGAAGGAACGAAGATATCCTCTGTTTTAACAGCACCATCAAAAGCAAAGCCAACTTTGTTACCGAATGACATTTTAGTTACAGCTTCAGCAATACCACCGGATGCTACTGTATAAGAAGCAAGAATTGCTCCTTCTCTATTTAATTTATTAAACAGTTCAAAATTTTCTGTCAGCTTATCAAAGTCCGGTAAACCGTTTTCATCTCTGACAGTCTTAAAAACAACAACCGGGCTACCCGATCTTTTGAACTCTGCTGAAACAACTTCCTTCTTTTCAAGAGTATTAACCGCAAAAGCAATCAGTGTAGGGGGAACATGAATATCCCTGAAAGTGCCTGACATACTGTCTTTGCCACCAATAGCTGGTAAATTGAGTTTTTTAAGAGCCTGATATGCTCCAAGAAGAGCACTGAAAGGTTTACCCCATTTCACCGGAGAATCTCCCAGTTTCTCAAAATACTCCTGCATGGAGTATCTCATATCTTTATGTCCTGCACCTGCGGCAACTATTTTTGCTGCAGAATGAACAACTGCGTATAAAGCTCCATGATATGGACTCTTTTCTGAAAGATATGGATCAAATCCATAACTCATTACTGTACAGGTTGAAGAGTTACCATTCAGATCAGGAACTGCTGCAACCATACTTTCTGAAGGAGTGTCCTGGTGCCTGCCACCAAATGGCATAATAACAGTACCAGCTCCAACAGTGGAATCGAACCTTTCCACAAGACCTTTACGGCTGCAATGGTTAATATCACTAATAGTCTCTTTCAGCTGCTCTTCTACAGATCTGCTGCTATCATAACCAGTTTTAAAAAACTCTTCCACATTACCTGGAGCAGCAACATGTACCTCTGTTTTCTGAGGAACACCATTGGTATCAATAAATTCTCTGGAAATATTCACAATGCAGGTATCCTGCCAGTTCATTACAAGTCGTTTCTCTTCAGTTACCGTAGCAATAGTAACAGCTTCCAGATTCTCTTCCAGAGCCATCTCTATAAACTTACCCGCATTTTCTGCAGCAACTACAACAGCCATTCTTTCCTGAGACTCAGAAAGAGCAATCTCTGTTCCATCAAGACCTTCATATTTTTTGGGAACCTTATCAAGATCAATAACAAGACCATCTGCAAGTTCACCAATAGCTACTGAGACACCACCTGCTCCAAAATCATTACATTTCCTTATCAGTCTGGTTAATTCCGGTTTTCTGAAGAGTCTCTGAATTTTCCGCTCTTCAGGAGGATTGCCTTTCTGCACTTCTGAACCTGCAGTAAGAATCGACTCTTCTGTATGCTCTTTTGAAGAACCTGTTGCTCCACCTATACCATCTCTGCCGGTTTTACCACCAAGCAGGACAATCACATCACCTGGTACAGGCTCTTCTCTCAATACTGAAGTTTTTGGAGCTGCTGCAATAACAGCACCGACTTCCATACGTTTTGCCTTGTATCCCTGATGATAAATTTCAGACACCTGACCAGTAGCAAGACCGATCTGGTTACCATAAGAGCTATAACCGTGAGCAGCTTCAGTTGTGATCTTTCTCTGTGGCAGCTTTCCTGGAATAGTATCCTGTATCTTCTCTCTTGGATCACCGCTTCCGGTTACCCTCATAGCCTGATATACAAAAGATCTTCCTGACAGAGGATCTCTTATGCAGCCACCAAGGCAGGTTGCTGCACCACCAAAAGGTTCAATTTCAGTAGGATGATTGTGGGTCTCATTCTTAAACATAATCAACCATTCTTCATCTGTCTCTTCTATTTTAATAGTCCGAATAATACTGCAGGCATTTATCTCACCGGAGATCTCCAGATCTGCAAGATTCTGAGCTTCCCGCTCAATTCTTGCATTAATTGTAGCAAGATTCATAAGAGTCTTTGGCTTATGTGGAATAAGACGCTCATGTTCTGATTTATAATCTTCCCAGCTCTCTTTAACCGGAACTGTTGATTTTTCTGTATCAAAGCTGACCTTCTCTATTTCTGCATTAAATGTAGTGTGACGACAGTGATCAGACCAGTAAGTATCAAGAAGTTTGATTTCTGTAATAGTTGGATTCCGCTTCTCTGTTTCTGCAAAATATTTTCTGCAGTGAATCAGATCGTCAAGACTCATTGCAAGGGCCATATCGTTTCTGAATATTTCCAGAGCTGCTCCTGACATATCCATGAAACCATCCAGAATTTCTACAGGTTCAGGCTTACGAATATCGATATCAAGAGTTTCAGGTTTACTCAGAACCGCTTCACCAGAATCCACCGGATTTATAAGGTATCCCTTTACAGCTTCAAATTCATGATCCCTGAGGCTTCCCTTAAGCACAAGAATTCTGGCAAACCTTACTTTAGCTGAAGAAGAGGGATTAATCAGTCTTATACACTGTTCTGCTGAATCTGCTCTCTGATCATACTGCCCGGGCAGGTACTCAATTCCAAATATTCTCTCATCATCTTCAAAAGGAAAAGTTTCCCGGTGAATTATATCTACAGGGGGTTCTGAAAAAGATAGTGGCTTCAGCCTGTTTCAGACTTTCAGCTGTAATATCTGCAATATCGTAACGATTCAGAATACGTAAGCCTTCAAGTCTTTCTATTCCCAGATTATTTCTAAGATCCTGAAGGAGTTTTTCCGCTTCGGTATTGAAGCCGGGTTTTTTCTCAATGTAGAGACGGTGGATTTTTTTCATTTTTTTATGGTCCTTTAATAATAAAATTATCAGATAAAATTATATCACAAATGATAAAACACCGCGATACAGCAGCTTTTAAGGAAAACATACTACTTATTGAAAGCAACAGGAATAGTAATAAAATCACCTGTTAATGAAAAAAAAGAAGAAAAAAAGCTTTAGCTTTTAAGATTTTGTGTGAAAAAAAAATTTAATATTTTCATGGGCCCGGTGATGAGCCCATGATATTCATATATCAATCCTGTTATTAAATGATTCCCAGAGCTTTACCGCCGGCACGGAAACCTTCAAGAATGAAGTCAAGATCCTCATCAGTATGAGTAGCTGTGAAAGATGTTCTTATAAGAGAATCTTCCGGTGGAACCGCAGGAGCAATTACAGGGTTTGTAAATACTCCATAATCTCTCAGGAACTGCCACAGCATAAATGTCTTTTCAACATCCCTGATAAATACAGGAATAATAGGAGTCTGTGTATTACCAGTATGGTAACCCATCTCATTAAGTTCTCTATTTACTCTTTCAGTTATTTCCCACAATCTTTCTCTTCTTTCCGGCTCATTAATAATGATATCAAGAGCTCTGTTTGCTGCTCCAAGAGAAGCAGGAGTTATTGAAGCAGAGAAAATAAGGCTTCTTGCCTGATGCTTGATAAACTGAATAATTGTACTATCACCAACAATGAAACCACCCAGAGATGCAAAAGATTTTGAGAAAGTTGTCATAATCAGATCTACTTCATCAAGAAGACCAAAATGTTCAGCTGTTCCCTGACCTTTCTTACCCATAACCCCTACACCATGAGCATCATCTACCATAATTCTGCAGCCGAATTTCTTTCCGAGCCTTACTATGTCAGGCAGGTTACACATATCGCCTTCCATACTGAACACACCATCTACAATTATGATCTTGCCTTTATCTTCCGGCAGTCTTGAAAGTTTTTCTTCAAGATCAGTCATATCGTTGTGCTTATATTTAACCACATCTGCAAATGACAACCTTACAGAATCCATAATTGACGCATGAACCAGTTTATCAATAATGATAATATCATTACGACCTGCGATAGCAGAAATTACACCCAGATTCGTCTGAAAACCTGTAGAGAAAGTCAGAGCTTCGTCTTTGTTCATAAATTCAGCAATTCTTTTTTTCAAAATTAACGTGGAGAGAGTAGGTACCGTTAAGAAATCTTGAACCACAGGTTGAAGTTCCGAAATTATCAATTACTTCCTCAGATGCTCTTTTGATTCTTTCATCATCAAACAGTCCGAGATAATTATTTGAACCCACCATTAAGATTTTTTTGCCATTTACCCACACATAATTACCTTCTACCTTTTCTATTTCTGTGAAATAAGGGTAGAGACCAGATTCCTGAACTTCTTTTGCTCTGGTAAAATCAAAAACACTTTTTGAAAATATCCATATCCTTCACTCCGTTAGTACTTTTTTAGAGATTAGCTCTGCTCTTTTTTTTTCTGATATTTTTTTTTTCTTACTTTTGTACTCTTCCTTGAACTGAATGACGCACTGAATGACTGAAAAGTTTTCAGAGACCACCCATCTTTAAATACAGCAGTGAACACTATATCCCCGGTTATCTGCTGTCGCCCTATAAGAGATGAATCTTTCACTTTGAAAGGAATTTCCACCATCTTTTCCAGATCCAGAGTAATAAGATCCTTCACCTGCTTGGTCTGGAAGTTTAATTCAGAAGCAGTAAAGAAAAGCTTTGAGAAACTGATATTGGAATTTTCATTGATTTTTATAAGAAATTCCGGATGAGTGGAAACAAGAAACTCTTTTTCATTTTTCGGGGTGATTTTGATCTTAAGAACCCCTTCTTCACCCTGGTAGATTCTCCGCGGGGAAACTTCTGCCTCAATGAGCAAATACTCCTCGTCAACTGAACCATATGAGAGTAGTGGTAAAATCACCAGCAATAAACAAAACAAGGACGTCTTCATAATATTTATAAAAAGGGAATATACCTTATCCCGCAAAAAAAGTCAATTTAATCACTATTTCAGAGGCTTAAAGAGATAGGCTCAGGTTGAAATAGCTGAGTTTTTTTAATAGAATGGGGTGATGTAAAGAGAATCCCTGAAAGTGAGGTCAGAAAAATGGAATACTTAAAGCAGCTTTTTGCTGATCCTGCAGGTTGCATGGATCAGGATGTTAAAATCGGTGGATGGATAAGAAACTGTAAGAAATCAGAAAACTTTTGGTTTCATTCAGCTTAACGATGGTTCATGTTTTGAAAACATTCAGATTGTTTTCGATGACAATCTCTCTCCAATTTCAATGAAGTTGCTAAGCTGACTATCGGTTCAACAATAATTGTTGAAAGGAAAGGTTGTTGCTTCAAAAGGGCAGGGCCAGAGTTTTGAAAATTATGGCTTCTGAAATAGAAATTGTTGGTATGGCAGATCAGGATTTTTCCTGTTCAGAAAAAGAGACATACATTTGAGTACCTTAGAACAATAGCCCACCTGCGCCCCAGAACAAACACTTTCATGTCTGTATTCAGAGTAAGAAGTTTCTGGCTTATGCTATACATAAGTTTTTCAATGAAAGAGGCTTTGTATATGTTCACACACCTATAATTACAGGAAAGTGACTGCGAAGGAGCAGGAAGAGATGTTCAGAGTAACAACCCTGGATCCTGTTAGTCCTCCTCTCAACGAAGAGGGTAACATAGATTATAAGCAGGATTTCTTTGGTAAGGAAACAAACCTGACTGTATCAGGTCAGCTGGCCGTTGAAAACTATTGCATGGCCTTCAGAAATGTCTATACATTCGGCCCTACATTCAGAGCTGAAAACTCAAACACCCAGAGACACGCATCTGAATTCTGGATGATCGAACCTGAAATAGCTTTTGCAGACCTGAAAGATGACATGAAACTTGCAGAAGATATGATTAAGTTCGTTTTCAAATATGTACTTGAGAACGCTCCAGCAGAGATGGAATTTTTTAACAAATTTGTTGAAAAAGGCCTCATCGCAAAAATTGAGAATGTAATTAATTCAGATTTTGCAACCATCACATATACTGAAGCAATAGAAAAGCTGGAAGCTTCAGGCAAAAAGTTTGAATATCCTGTAAAATGGGGATCTGATCTGCAGACAGAACACGAAAGATATCTTACTGAAGAGATATACAAAAAGCCTCTGTTTGTTATAGATTACCCTAAAGACATCAAAGCTTTCTATATGAGAATGAATGATGATGGTAAGACTGTTGCAGCAATGGATCTTCTGGCTCCGGGTATTGGTGAAATAATCGGCGGTAGCCAGAGAGAAGAGCGTCACGACAAACTTATTGAAAGAATTGAGGAGATGGGGCTCAACAAAGAAGATTACTGGTGGTATACAGATCTGAGACGTTTTGGCACAGCTCCACACGCAGGTTTTGGTCTGGGATTTGACAGAGCGATTATGTATCTGACAGGAATGACAAATATCAGAGATGTAATACCTTTCCCAAGAACACCAAAAACAGCTGAATTCTAGAAATAAAAAAGAATAATATACACAAATAGGGCACAAATGTTGTGCCCTATTGACTGACACGGACTACCACAGACTGACACAGGCATTTCTTCAAACAACATCATTCATACCTGCTATTTTTCTGAACTTAGAATGTGAAAATGTTTTTGCAAATAGAAAACTTACGATAGCATTGTCCGTGTAAGTCTGTGACAGTCAGTGCAAGTCCGGTTTTACCCCACACTCTCAGGTGCGGTTAACTCTCTTATCTTTTCAAAAAGCATACTTGAGACAACAGGTTTTGTAAGATAATCATCCATTCCGGCAGAAATAATCCGCTCTCTGTCACCTTTCATAGCATTAGCAGTAAGTGCCATAATAGGAGTTCTTGTTTCCCGTTCTTCTTCCTGCTCAAAAATTCTTATTGCTTTGGTTGCAGCAATACCATCCATTTCCGGCATCTGAATATCCATAACAAACCATATCGTAAACAGCTTCCCTGAATTTATCCAGAGCAATTCTCCCATTTGAAGCAGTTGTAACTGTCCAGCCCTGTTTCCTCAGCAACCTGCTTATAACCTTCATATTTATAACATTATCTTCAACAAGGAGTATTGAAAGAGGCCCTCCGGAACTATCTTCTGAAACAAGTTTCTCTTTCTTAACTTCCGCAACATCTTCACTGCCAATACTGACAACAGGAACAGTTATAATAAAGACAGAACCTTTGCCAATAGTACTTTCAACACCTACAGTACCACCCATCATCTCCACAAGGTTTTTTGATATAGCAAGCCCAAGGCCTGTTCCACCATACTTTCTGGTTGTAGAGAGATCTGCCTGTATAAAAGGATTAAATATCTCTTCCTGCTTCTCTTCTGAGATTCCTATACCTGTATCCACAACTTTTATAACCAGACTATAATTATTCTCAAGCCCCTGATGCATTTCCACAATAACACTAACTTCACCTGCCATAGTGAATTTTATTGCATTGCCTATTATATTAACCAGAACCTGTCTTAACCTTATCTGATCAGTTTTTATCAGATCTGGTATTCCTGAAGCAAACTGTACGCTGAATCCAATTCCTTTCTCTTCTGCTTTAACAATTGAAACTCTGGAAATTTTCTCAAAAAGCGTTTTCAGATTAAAACTTGTATTTTCTATAGCCAGTTTATTGGATTCGATTCTGGAAATATCCAGAATATCATTAAGGATATCAAGAAGAGACACAGCAGAATCTTTAATTGTCGAGAGATTCTCTCTTATCTTCTCATCAGGATTTTCCATCAGAGAGAGTTCTGTCATCCCGATAATTCCATTCATAGGAGTTCTTATCTCATGACTCATATTGGCAAGAAAAATACTTTTGGCTTTATTGGCAAAATCTGCCTTTTTTCTCTCATTAACAGCTTCTTCCTTTGCCCTTTTCAGCTGTATTTCAGCCTGCTTTCTGCGTCTGATATCTTTTTCCAGGTTTGAATAGAGAGAAGCATTTTCAATAGATATTGCAATCTGAGTTGAAAGAAGATTAAGAACTTCAATTCTGTTTCTTGTAAAGACGTTTGTTGCCAGATTATTTTCAAGATAAAGGATACCTGTAACTCTGTCTTTAAAATGTATCGGAACACACATTACCGATTTAAGACGGAACCGCTTTATATATTCGTCATTCTCAAACGTTTCACTGGTTTCTGCATTCGGCAGCACCACATCTTTTCTGGTTCTGTGTACATAGTTAATTACAGATTTGGGAATCTCATCAAAATAGTCAAGACTCCGGGAGTCAAAGAAATGTATTCTGTCGTTCATGGAATTATAGAGTGCTTCAAGGCGAAACTCTTCATCCTTTCTCAGTAACAGAATACCTCTCTGTGCTCCGGCATTCTTTACAACTATCTTTATCAGGGTATTGAGCATCTTCTTATGAACAAGCTCTCCCGAGATAGTCTGGGATGCCCGGATTACAGATATCAGATCCAGAGCTTTACCAGGCTTTGTTGTACTTTCTGTAGCAGTACGCTCTTCATCCCTGTCACCGGAATATATACTTTTGCTTCCAAAAGCCGGAATAATCTCTTCATACTTCTCTGCAACTACAACTGCCAGATTCAATGCTCCCCAGCTTCTATAACAACGCACTGTTTCCATAAAGCAGAATTCTGCCACGGAATCGTGCCCTATTGAAGAGTAGAGGTAACCTCTACGCTCATTTATAATACCTTCATACTGCAGAAATCCGCTATTCTTAGCAGAGTCTACTGCACGGTTATAGTAATCCAGAGCTTTGGCATGTTTACCTTTAATTGCAGATATCTCAGCTTTAACAGCATAGTAGAAACAGTTATAGTTATCAGGCGAGTGGGATGCCCACAATTTGAACTGCTTAAGACTCTTTTTTAATAAGCGGCGGTTTTTAAGGTCGTAGGGGAGTTCTCCGCGAAGTACCAGAATTGCTCTTGCCATAGCTACGCAGAAGGCTCTGGTGGACTGAATCATTGTTGAAGAAACAGAATCAAAATACTGCTCTATCTCATCCTCAAGTACCAGTACATACTTGTACTCTCCGTAATACATAGACAGCTGCATCTTACAGAAAATAACATCACTGATTGAAGTATGATCCGCAACCTGATGCAGAGAATCCAGACTCTTCTCTTCATCAAAAATACTCCCTTTCAGTAATACAGGATTACCGGTTGCTTCACACAGATTACTTATTGCCTGACGGAAGATCTCATTTCTGATAAACGGAGCATGCTGTTTGATATCAAGAATTTTGACATTGTTCTCTTTCATTATGTCCTGCACCTGATTAAGGTGCATTCCAGCCTGAAAAGCATGGAAACTGTACACATGACAACAGAGTGCTGCAAATTCGTGATCCCCGGCTTCAATACCAGTTCTATAGCCATCTCTGAGAGGTACAAGAGTCTCTCTCAGATGCTCCTTCCAATGCCTTATAAAGGTATTATATATAAGTGTGGTTCTCGCAATAAATGATGTTTTATCAGAAAGATTCAGCCCAATTTTACCAAACCTGAATCCCGCATCTATAAATGAAAGACGACACAGGAGAATAGCACTGGTGGCAATTGCAAAACCGGAAACTGATGTTTTCCCGTATTTTAATGTTGTTTTGAAAATATCCAGCACAATAAGAGGAAAAAGCATAGGAGTCGAGATATAACTCGCAGAAATTATTCTGGAAGCTACTCTTGCACCAATCTCTTTTGCCTGATCAGTCATCTCTGGTAATTTTGTATAATCTTCCGGTCCTTTAAATTTCTCACGCAGAAGAGTTTTGATCATTCCCAGAAGCACATGATAAAGTTTTGGTTTTGAAGGGAAACGAAATCCCAGTTGTCTCAGGAGATCCACAGCTGTATTTACCGCAAGAGAGTGCTGATTACGGCTTATATAAGCCTGTATCTTTATATCGTAAGCTCTGGATGCTTCTATAGGATTTGAAGCATTTCTGAAAATCTCATCCAGATACTCTTCCATTACTGCATGCTTATTAGTAAGAAAGGAAGCCTCTGCAATAGATTCTCTTACAGCCAGAGATAGTTTTCTAAGCTCTCCCCATGCTTCAGGTTGACGATCAAGCAGGTTCATAGCAGTCTGGAAATATTCAAGAGACTGATTATAAGCTGTAGATTCGATAGCTTTGGAACCTGCAATTATATTGAGTTCAGCCAGTCGGATCTGCTCTGCCTCATCATGAATCAGCATAACAGACATATTGAAATGGGACACAATCTCAAAAACTCTGCTCTCTATTTCAATAGTATCATCCTCAAGCATAATTCTGCCTATCTTAAGATGAAAGTCCCGCTTCTTATCTGAGCTGATAAGAGAATAGACCGTCTGCAGAACTCTGTCATGCCTGAATAGATATATGCTCTTTTTATTTACTCCACCATGATTATCCACAGCAGAATATATAATGTCTTCAGATACAGCCGGAGCAAGGATTTCCTGAATTTCGTTATAGTTTTTGCCACTTAGAATAGTCAGAGTGTCTATATCAAAGCTATTACCAAGACAGGAGGCAATCTTTATAACACCAAGGGTTTCATCATCCAGAGAATTAAGCTTATTAACCATAAGCTCAGCAACATTCTCTGTTATATCAGCATCAATAATTTTTGCTATATCCCACTCCCAGTTTCCACTACTCTTATTAAACTCTATCAGACCATCTGCATAGAGAGAGTTGAGAAACTGATTAACAAAAAATGGATTACCCCTGGTTTTACTTATACACAGAGCTGCCAGTTCACTTACAGATGCTGACGCTCCCTGCTTAAAAGTATCAGCCAGAAGATTTTCACAATCTTTCTGTTTAAAAACCCCCGGTGCCAGATAAACCACTTCGGGAACATCCTTAAGTTCAGGAAAGAGATCTTTTATTCCACTAATACGCTTTCTTACAGAAAGAATCAGAAGAGTTCTGCTCAGTTTGAAATCAGAAATTATATTTTCTATCAGTTTAAGTGAAGCATTATCAGCCCACTGCATATCATCAAAATAGAGAACAAGGTTACTGTTCTTCTGAATAAACAGAGACAGAAACTCTTTAATAAGGTAGTTAAACCGGTTCAACTGCTCACTGCCGGAGAGTTCCTGGGGTTCCGGCAATTTACCGGTTATTATTTCCAGATCAGGAACCAGCTCCGCAATAACTTTCCCGTTAGCTCCGAGTTTTCTGAGGATTTTATCCTTCCACTTCTTAAGTTCATGCTGATTTTTTATAAGGATGTTATCTATCAGTCCCTGAAAAATCCTTGTAAAAGCGAAATATGGAGTGGTTGTATTTATACTGTTAAACTTACCTGATGCAAAAAAAGTATTTACAGATGCAGTGGTTTTCTTAAGCTCCTCAACAAGAGAAGTTTTTCCTATACCGGATTCCCCTGAAACCACGGCAATTCTGAAATTCCCTGCTATACTCTCTTCCAGAGTAGTTTTAAGAGCTGCATACTCCCGTTCTCTACCATAAATTCTGGAGGAGATTATAAACTGATCAGGTATGTTGTTTTCAGCTATCTCAAACTCTTCAATTTCCCCATTCTCTTTGTACATTTTGAGACATTTTTCAAAATCCCCTGCCAGAGCACTGCTGTTCTGGTATCTGTCTGAAGGAGATTTGGAAATTAGTTTAAGAACTATTTTAGAAAGTATCTCAGGTACTTTTTTGCTGAAATCCGTCAGGGGAGGCGGAATTCTTGCAATATGGCAGTGTATTATCTCAAGTACATCTGAAGAGTTAAAGGGAAGATGGTCGGTAAGAAGATGATATAAAGTCACACCCAGTGAATAGTAATCGGTTCTGTAATCTATAACTCTTCCAATACGCCCTGTCTGTTCCGGTGATATATAGAGGAGTGTCCCGGCAGAAGAGTCTGCTGAGATCAGGCTGGGGGAATTTATATTTACTGAATGGGATATACTAAAGTCTATTACCTGTACAGAATCTGTTTCAGGGTTATATATGATATTTGACGGAGTAATATCTTTATGTATTGTCTCTTTACTGTGAATCTCTCCCAAAGCAACAGACACTCTGTGAGCAATCATAAGAATCTGCTGAAGAGTGAGACTTTTTCTGGAAATATAGTGTGAAAGGCTTCGGCCGCCTGTATTCTCCATTACCAGAGCAGGAGCAAATTCAGAATCTATATAATCAACGGCTTTTACTATAAGAGGAGAGTCAAAAAGAGATAGAATTTTATACTCATTTCTGAGCCTTACTGCATCTTCAGTAACAACACTGCCCTGAGGAACAGTCTTAATAAGAACATCCCGGTTGTCTGTAACAGAAATCGCTTCATATACGATAGTTGATTGACTGGAATATAGCTTGGAAACCAGCCTGTAGCCGGGAAACCTTGATGATGCACCAGATATATCCATTCCTGCCATTAAAGCCCCTGAGAAGCAACAATTTTAGTTAAATAAAACATTAGAATAATACCATAACTAGTATACAATATCATATTTAACCGCTAAAATGATCGTAACCTCTCTTTTTTAAATAAATTTCCTTACCTGAAGAGATAACCTTCACGCAACCTGCTTCGCTGTTCACTATACCAACAGGGTAACAATAATCTGTAATTTTTCTTACCACATCCAGTTTCTCTTCCGGTACAGTAAAGAGAAGACGAAAATCTTCCCCCCCTGCAAGCACTGATGAGTAGCAATCTATATCATTGTCACCACAGATTCTATTATAATCAGATTCAACAGGTATCGCATTGTAATCAATTTCAGCACCAGTACCTGAAGCATCTGCTATTCTCTGAAGATCCAGCATCAGACCATCTGAAAGATCCATCATAGAAGAGACATAAGGTGCAATCTTTGCTCCCAGATTGATTTCCGGCTCTACAATCTTGTGAAGGTTCAGGTATTTTTCGTTAACCAAACCTTTCTGAATAAGTTGTAGCCCTAAAGACGAACTTCCAAGAGTTCCTGAAACACAGACAATATCACCTGGTTCAGCACCGCTCCTGTAAACCGGATTCTCAGTATACCCTGTCATAGTAATAGATACAAAAAGTTCCCGGGCTCTTGAGAAATCTCCACCTCCCAGCTGAATACCCCATTTATCACAACCTTTTCCAATACCTTCATAAAAAGCTTTAAGATCGTCATCTCCAAGAACTTCAGGAAATCCCAGCCCAATATAGAACTTATCAGGTACACCACCCATGGCAGCAATATCACTTACATTTACTGCAAGAGATCTCATGGCAATCTCCTGCATGCTATAGATGTTTCTGGTAAAATGCACTCCTTCAACAAGTACATCTTTAGTAGTCAGCCGATACCTGTTTCCCTCTTTTTCGACAGAGGTATCATCACCTATTCCAAGTGTTCCGGTAAAACCAAACTGCTTTCGCAGGAATTCAACAAAATCTCTCTCCTTCATCAGAAAAGTTTTTTTGTTAAAGCTCCATTAACAGCATCTTCTATATCGCTTACAAACTCTATTTCAAGATTCTCAATATAGCTCTCTTTTATATCGTGAAGATCCTTCCTGTTTTTTTCAGGTAACAGAACTTTTTTTATACCTGCTCTTCTGGCAGCAAGAATTTTCTCTTTGATCCCACCAACAGGCAGCACTTTACCTCTGAGAGTTATCTCACCAGTCATAGCAATATTCCTGCTTACAGGCACTTTGCAGAAAGCTGAGCAGAGAGCCGTAGTCAGAGTAACACCAGCTGATGGACCATCTTTAGGAGTTCCACCTTCAGGTACATGAATGTGTATATCTGTTTTATCAAAAATTTCCTGTTCAAGCCCCATAACATCTGCTCTTGATTTTATAAAACTCAGAGCTGCAGATGCAGATTCTTTCATAACATCTCCCAGAGAACCGGTTAGAAGAAGCTTTCCCTTTCCTGGCAGCAGTTTTACTTCAATAAAGAGAATATCTCCACCATAAGGAGTCCAGGCCATTCCTGTAGCAACGCCTGTACAATCGCTTTCCAGAATACTGTCTTTAAACAGTTTTGGAGGACCTGCAAATTTCTCCAGGTTCCTTACTGTTATCTTATAGTGCTTCTTCTCACCAACAGCTACTTTATGAGCAACTTTACGGCAGATACTGCCTATTTCACGTTCCAGATTTCTTACCCCCGCCTCTCTTGTATAAAGAGAAACGATATTATTAATAGCTCCGCTTGTAAAAGAGATAAGGTTCTTATTCAATCCATTCTGTTCCATCTGACGTGGAATAAGATGTTTTCTTGCGATTTCAACTTTCTCCTCTTCAGTATAGCCATAAATATTGATTATCTCCATTCTGTCACGGAATGCCGGCTGAATAGGCTCAAGCTGATTAGCTGTAGTAATAAACATAACTTTTGACAGATCAAAAGGAACGCCTATATAGTGATCAGTAAATGAGTCATTCTGTTCCGGATCAAGAACTTCCAGAAGAGCCGAAGATGGATCTCCTCTGAAATCAGCACCGATCTTATCCACCTCGTCCATCATAAACACCGGATTATTAGATCCACTCTTCTTAAGTTCCTGAATAATTTTACCAGGAAGAGCACCTACATAAGTTCTTCTGTGACCTCTGATCTCTGCTTCATCTCTAACACCACCCAGAGATACCCTTACAAACTCTTTGCTCAGAGCCTTTGCAATAGATCTGCCCAGAGAAGTTTTACCAACCCCCGGAGGCCCTACAAAACATAGAATAGGCCCCTGGGATTTAGGGTTCAGCTTTCTGACACTCAGATACTCCAGAATACGCTCCTTAACCTTCTCAAGACCATAGTGGTCTTTATCCAGAGTCTTCTGTGCTTTATTTATATTCAGACTGTCTTTTGTAGATATCTCCCATGGGATATCGAGCATCCAGTCAAGATAATTTCTTACAACTGTACTTTCAGCAGAGTCGGGATGCATTTTTTTAAGACGGTCAATATTTTTTGAAACCTCTGTTCTGGCTTCCTCAGACATCTTTGTCTCTTCCAGCCTCTTCTCATACTGACTTATCTCTTCAGCATTTTCTCCCTCTTCTCCCAGCTCTTTCTGAATCGCTTTAAGCTGCTGTCTGAGATAGTACTCTTTCTGATTTCTGTCCATCTCCCCCTGCGCTTTCATATTAATCTGATTCTGAATTGTAAGCATTTCCAGCTCTTTTATCAGAAAATTGTACACAAGCTCCAATCTGGCAACAGGATTCTCTTCCCGCAGAATCTTCTCAGAGTTTTCTATTTTTATATCAAGATTTGAGGCGATAATATCAGATAGTTTTCCCGGATCATCAATATTCTCAGTTATGATAAATATTTCACTGGGAATCTGTTTACCAAAACTCTTTGTCTGCTCAAACTTCTCTCTTACGTTTTTTATAAGAGCTTTTACCTTCATTGTTGAGCGTTTTGGCACTTTATCTTCAATTACTTTTACAGAAGCAGTAATAAGATCCCCATCATCCCTGATCTTCTTTACTTTAACTCTTGAGAGTCCCTGAACGAGCACTCTCATCCTTCCATCAGGAAGTTTAAGCATTCTGACAATCATTGCCACAGTACCTGTCATATACATATCATCTTCTTCAGGGTCTTCAACTGAAGGGTCCTTCTGGGTAAGCAGAAGTATCATACGATTGGACTGAAGAGCATTATCAGCTGCATTTTTTGACTTATGCCGCCCTACATAAAGAGGCACAATCATATATGGAAAAACTACTATATCTCTCAATACAAGAACAGGTAACTCATCAGGTATTGATAAACTATCTTCTTCAATAACGGTCACATCATTATCAACTTTATCACTCATATTCTTTTCCTTGGTTAACTTAAATTATAATGTAGATCAGTCAGGTATTCTATATTTATACTGTCAGAATTTTACTCTTTGGACAACAGTTTATTGAGCTCTTTATGAAACTCTTCAAGACTTTTGAAATCCAGATAAACAGAAGCAAATCTTATATATGCAACTTTATCGGTCTGCTTAAGCTTCTCCATTATGATCTCACCAATCTTATTTGTTGACATCTCTTTTTCAGAACCCGAAACAAGCTCCTCCACCTGGAAAGCTATCTGTTCTATCTGTTTTGAAGAGATAGGTCTCTTTTCAAGAGCTCTGTAGAGACCTTTTCGGATTTTATCTATATCAAACTCTTCCCGTCTTCCATCTTTCTTCACAACAAGAAGAGGGATCTGCTCGGTTTTTTCATAAGTCGTAAATCTTTTACCACAATTAAGACATTCCCTGCGACGTCTTATATAATCGTTCTCTTTACTTTCTCTGGTTTCTACAACCTTATCATCTGTATATCCACAATCAGGACATCTCATTTTTCTTCTCCCGGAATGAAGTCAACATCTTGAAAGACAACTTCTGTTGCCAGATTCCATACAACCCTGCACTTATTAATGTAAACATAATAGCTATTCTGAAAAGAATAGCAAACGCTCCGGCTACATCTGTAGTTACCATATCAGGAAAAAGTCCCACAAGCGCCATTTTTACTCCCGCATCCAGACTACCTGCCATTCCCGGCGTGGGTATAGCTGCAAAAAAGAGTATTATTGCAAAAAACGGGATAATCTCCACCAGACTTACATTGACATTGAAACCGTGTAAAAACATCCAGTATATCGGCACATAGAAGAGCCATACAATGAAAGATGAGAAAAACAGTTTCAGAAAGCCAGTAAATCCCAGATCTATTTTGAGACTCACAATAAAGTTCTTTGTAAAATCAAGAAGTTTTGCTCTGAACTTCTCAGGTACTACAATAGATAGTTTATCCAGCAGCATAAAAAGCTTCCTTGTTACCGGCTCAAAATTTATAAGCCAGAACATAAGGAAAACAAGAAAGATAAGTGGTAAGGCCAGCATAGCATAACTCTTGATTTTGATCAGGAATGTAAGCTTTTCAGATTCAACAAACTGTATTGAAACAAGAAAAATTACAACAACAACAAGTATATCAATCAGTCTTTCCAGAAATACTGAAGCAAGGCCGGCGCTATTGTCTTTATCACTTTTCTGAGCCACAAGAATGCCCCGGGCAGCTTCTCCCACTTTGCCCGGCAGAAAGTTCAGAAAAAAGCCTATTGACGTGATACTGAACATAGTATGCAGGGAAACACTCTTCCCAGTAGGATCGATGAGAATTCGCCACCTGTATCCTCTGATGTACATCTGAATATATGAGGCTACAATGAAAATTGCCGGATAGATAAGACTAACCTTTTCAAGTGCTCCAAAAGCTTTGGAGAAATCCACATCATGAAAGGCTATGTAAAAAAAACCTGCAATCATTAACAGTAACAGCGCTGCTTTAAGATATCTCATTCCAGTAAATCTTAATATTTCCATCGTTATATGTCAATCCATTAAAAAAAGCACAATTCATACAGAGGGTTTCCAGGTTTGACAAAGCTGATGAAATATTATAATATAACTTCTATTTCAAGAGAGTTCTATATATCGTAATGAAATGTATTGCAGCAAAAAAGGCAGGATTCTGTTTCGGTGTCACACGGGCATTGAAAATTATTTTTAAGGAAGCAGAAAAGGGTTCCGACATTCAGGTTCTTGGTGAACTGATACATAACCCGACAGTTCTTGAAGACCTTAAGGAAAAGGGGATCGAAACTATTGAAAGCCTTGAAAATCACGACAAATCCAGAACATTGGTGATTCGTACCCACGGAATACCAAAAGAGACAGAACTATCCCTGAAATCAGATAACTGTCAGATACTGGATACAACCTGTCCGATCGTAAAGAAGCTGCATGTAATTGTTCAGGAACTTGATGAAAGAAAGATACCGGTTCTGGTCGTTGGCAACCCTGATCATCCTGAAATTGTAGGCGCAATAAGTTACGCTCAGGATGTAACCGTTATAAACACCGTGGAAGAAGCACAGCTGGTAAACCTTAAAAAGCATGTAGCTGTAGTTGCACAGACAACTCTCAACTCCTCTTTTTTCAAGGAAATCCTGGGTATTCTTGTTGATCGCACAGATATACTTGAGGTATACAACACAATCTGTGATGCCACCAGAATACGACAGGAAGCCATAAGAAATCTGGCAGTGGAAGTTGACGGAGTTGTTGTGGTTGGTGGTAAAAACTCATCAAATACCAGAAAACTGTTTGAAATAGCAACTGCTCTGAACAGCAACACATTCCACGTAACCGGCGTTGAAGAACTTCAGCAGAGAAAAGATTTTCCAGGTTCACTACAATCTGTAGGAGTAACCGGAGGAGCTTCAACTCCGCCTGAAGAGATTGATAAAGTAAAGAGTTATATTGAAAGTATAAATTGTCGAGAAGGAGAAAAAAATGGATGATCCTAAAGAAATCACAAACACAGCCAGCAATGGTGATGAATTTTCAGAATTGATGAAAGAGTATGATCTCAAAACTGTCAATTTTGACGCACCAGTAGAAGGCCACATCGTAGAAATACTTAATGATAGAGTAGTCATCGATATAGGACGGAAAACTGAAGGTGTCCTTGATAGATCTGAAATTGAAAACTGGGATGGTGAACTCCAGTACAAAATTGGCGATGCAATAACTGTTATCTGCAAAAATGTAAACAGAAAACAGGGTTACATTGCAGTATCAAAAAAAGAGCTTGATAAAAGAAAAGGCTGGATGGATATTCAGAAAGCTTTTGAAGCAGGCACACCTGTAAAAGGCAGAGTTATGAAAGTTGTTGGCGAGAACAAAGGTTTCTCAGTTGACATGGGAGCAGAAATGTTCCTTCCAATGAGCCAGGTTGATATCAGAAGAGTTAAAAACCCTGAATCATTCCTTGGTCAGGAACTGGAATTCAGAATCACACGCCTTAACAACAAAGACAAGAGCGGTGTCGTTTCAAGAAGAGTTCTTATGGAAGAAGAGAGAGATTCAAAACTTAAAGAAGTTTTCGAACATCTCAAAGAAGGAGAAATTGTAAAAGGTACTGTTTCTTCAATCATGGATTACGGTGCATTCGTTAATATCGGTGGTATTGACGGACTGGTACACAGAGAAAACATCTCTTATGGCAGAATTGGTCATCCAAGAGAAAAACTGAAAAAAGGCGAAGAAATTGAAGTAAAGATTCTCGCAATTGATCAGGAAAAACAGAAAATTTCTCTGGGAATCAAACAGAAAACAGAAGATCCATGGATGACAATCGGTTCAAAATATCCGGTAGGTCATAAACTTGTTGCCAGAGTAACAAAACTTGTTGAATTTGGCGCATTCATTGAACTGGAAGAGGGTGTAGAAGGTCTTCTCCACATTTCCGACCTTACATGGGAAGGTAAACCTCAGAAAGTTGATGAGTACGTTGCTGTAGGCGATGAACTCTGGGTTCAGGTAATCGAACTGAATGAAGAAGAGAGAAAAATCAAACTTGGTCTTAAACAGCTTGAACTAAGACCTGAAGAAAGATTTATAAAAGAGCATAATGTCGGCGACATTATCAAAGTTAAAGTTAAGAAAATCCTCAATGCAAGAGTTTTTGTAGAGATAGAAAAGAACATCGAAGGTGTTATCAAAATTTCTGATATCATGTATTTCAGAATTGATTCTCCTAAAGAGTATCTGAAAGAAGGCGAAACTATCGATGCAATGATCATCAGTGATGAACTTGATCAGAATTACAAAGTAAGACTTGGTCTTAAACAGCTTACTGATAAAGAGTGGAATGAGTTCTTCTCAGCTCACAGACCTGGCGACATTATTGAAGTTGCAGTAAAACGCGTTAGCGATAAGGGTGTAAGCGTTGAAGTAAGCAAGAGTATTGAAGGTTTTGTTAAACTCTCAGAAATTTCTGAAGAGAGAATTGACGCAGAAAACATCGAAGAGCATGTTAAGAGTGGCGAAAAGAGAGAAGCTCTCATTATGAACGTATACTCAGATAAGAAGAGAGTATATCTCAGCTTTAAAGCCGTTGGCAGAAAGAAAGAGAGAGAAGAGATCGAAAAATACGCAACCTCAACAAATGAAACGGTTACCACAATTGGTGATCTTTTCCAGAGTGCAATCGATAACAATAAATAGACAATGAAATTACTGCAGGCACCCTGGCGCTGGAAGTTTGTTTCCCGCAACAGGTGCAGTAATGAAAGCTGTGTATTTTGTGATGCCTCTGAAAAGAGCGGATTTGATTCGCTGGTACTTTTCAGAGGGGATCATTATTTTGTGATTTTAAATAAATATCCATATACTACAGGGCACCTCATGGTGGTGCCCTGGAATCACGTAGATGAACCCGGTAAACTCCCTTCAGACAGTGCAGGGGAGATGTGGGCCCTTATTAATCGCTCTATAGAAATCTTAAAAAGCAGATTTTCTCCTCAGGGCTTTAATATAGGGGCAAATGTCGGTGCTGCTGCAGGGGCTGGTATTGAGAGTCACTTCCATATGCATATAGTCCCCCGCTGGAAAGGGGATTCAAACTTCATGGATATAACAGGTAATACCAGGGTTCTTTCTTCAGATTTAAAAAGCATTTACGATCTTCTCATTGAAGACTTTTCAAAATAACCGCGAGGTAACTATGGCTAACGTCAAAGCTCCAAAAGGAACAAAAGATATTTTTCTGCCGGAAATCGAAAAATGGCAATATATTGGAGACCGGGTGAGAGAATTTTTCGGCAGATTTCTCTATTCAGAAATAAGAACTCCGGTTTTCGAGCATAGCGAACTTTTCCTGAGAGGAATAGGAAGCGAAACAGAGGTTGTACAGAAAGAGATGTACACCTTTGAAGATAAAAAGGGCAGAAACCTGACACTTCGCCCTGAAAACACAGCATCAGTTGTAAGAGCAGCAATTGAGCACAACCTTTTTGACAAACTCTTTCCACTAAAACTCTTCTATTTTGGCCCAATGTTCAGATACGACAAACCTCAGAAAGGGCGTTACCGCCAGTTCCACCAGTTTGGAATTGAAGTTCTTGGTGACGATACCCCGGAAGTTGATGCAGAAGTTGTTTTTGCATCCTGGAGTTTTCTTAAAGATCTGGGTATACCTGATGTCAATCTGCTGGTCAACTCTGTTGGCTGTCGCGAATGCCGTCCGGGATTCCTCAGGATACTTTCTGAAGCTGCAGCCGAAAGAGAAGAGCGTCTCTGCTCTGACTGTAAAAGAAAAATCAGCACAAATCCTCTCAGAATTTTTGACTGTAAAGTTCCGGGATGTAACGAGGTTGCCTCTGAACTTCCTGTAATAACAGATAATCTTTGTGGAGAGTGTGACACTCACTTCACTGAATTTAAAAGATCTCTTGACCTTCTGGAAGTTGATTACACTGTTGACTCTACTCTTGTAAGAGGACTTGATTACTATACAAAAACCGCTTTTGAGATTACTTCAGGTAAGCTGGGAGCACAGAATGCTCTCCTCGGAGGTGGAAGATACAACGACCTTATTAAAGATCTGGGAGGTCCTGATGTTCCGGGTATAGGTTTTGCCGCTGGTGTGGAAAGAATACTACTCCATCTGGAAGAAACCGAAGTCTCTTCAGAACAGCCTGTTTTTGTAGCCTTCCAGAACAGAGAGCTCAAAGATGAAGCTGTAAAACTCATCAAAGAGCTGTGGATGTCAGGTATAAAAGCTTTTATGGATTATAAAGGCAAAAACATGCAGAAGCAGTTTAAGAAGAGTGATAAGATAAATGCCGGCTACACCCTTGTTATAGGGGGAGATGAACTGGCTGCCGGAGTTGTTTCGGTTAAAAATATGGAAAAATCCGTTCAGGAAAAAATTAAACGTGAGGAATTAATCAAATGGCTCAAAGAGAACATCTGAAAAGAGAACACTATTGTGGCAGAATAAACGAAGAATTTACAGGGCAGGAAGTAACTGTCTATGGATGGGTTAACAAAATAAGAGAACTGGGAGGCCTGACCTTTATCGATCTCAGAGACAGGGAAGGAATCGTACAGGCTGTTATTAACGAGAACTTTTCCGACACAGATCTTGTAAAAAAAATCGGAAGAGAGCATGTTCTGGAAATCAGCGGTAAGGTTGTTGAAAGATCTAACCCTAACAAAGATATCTTTACAGGTAAAATTGAAATTGTTGCTGAATCAATAAGAGTTCTGGTTGAATCAGAAGTACCTCCGTTCTATCCCGAAAAGAACAGAGATGTTTCTGAAGAACTCAGATTCAAATACAGATATATAGATCTCAGAAATGAGAAGATGCAGGAAAATTTCCGCATCAGAAGTGAAGTAGACTTTAAAATCAGAGAATATCTGAACAAATTTGGCTTCATGAACCTTGAGACTCCCATGCTTACTAAAGCAACACCCGAAGGAGCCAGAGACTATCTTGTTCCTTCAAGAGTTTATAAAGGAAGATATTTTGCTCTTCCACAGTCTCCACAGCTCTTCAAGCAGTTACTGATGGTTTCCGGGTTTGAGAGATATTTCCAGATTGTTAAATGTTTCAGAGATGAAGATCTCAGAGCAGACAGACAGCCGGAATTCACTCAGGTTGACATTGAAATGAGTTTTGGTGAAGCAGAAGATCTCTTTGAAATGATTGAAGGCATGGTTCAGGAGGTATTCAGAGTTAAAGGAATTGAGATAGAAACCAATTTCAGGCAGATGCCTTACGAAGAGGCTATGTCAAAATATGGCTCAGATAAACCGGATCTCCGTATTCCTCTTGAGATTCAGAACTTCACTGAGTCCTGCAAAGGATTTGGATCTGCGATTCTTGACGGAATCATAAACAATGGTGGAGAAATTTTCGGACTTGTACTTCCTGAAGCAGCAAAATACTCAAGAAAAGTTCTTGATAATGTTAACAAATACATTCAGGATGTTGGTGGCAAAGGCGCTATCTGGGTTAAAAAAGCAGATCAGGGCTATAAATCTTCAATTAAAGTCGAATCTGACAAACTTCAGGAGTTCTTTGCAACAAACTCAATATCTGATGATGAGATTGTATTCCTCATTGGAGGAGCAAGAGAAGAGGCTCTGCCTCTGGCAGGTAAACTGAGACTCCATCTGGGTAAACCAGAAGGGAATCCCGACAGACTCGAGTTCCTCTGGGTTACAGATTTCCCACTATTCTTCTACAACCCCGACGAAGATCGTTATGACTCCAACCATCACCCTTTTACTGCCCCAAGACCGGAAGATGTGGAACTTCTGGATACAGATCCTCTTGCTGTTAAATCAATTGCCTATGACCTGGTTCTCAACGGTGTTGAGATCGGTGGTGGCAGCAGAAGAATAAACACACTGGATATGCAGAAAAAAGTATTCAGACTACTTAATCTTTCAGAAGAAGAGATAGAAGAAAAATTTGGCTTCTTCCTTGAAGCTTTAAAATATGGAGCACCACCACATCTTGGTATCGCTCTTGGACTGGACAGACTCGTAATGCTTCTTACAGGTGAAGAATCTATAAGAGAAGTCATTGCCTTTCCCAAAACCACATCATCACTATGTATGCTTACAGGCTCTCCATCCAACGTATCTGACAGTCAGCTTGAAGAACTTGGAATAAGTACTATAAAAAAATCAGGAGTAAACAATGAATGACAACGCAAAACCAACCCCTTTTCCCAAAAGTTTCTGGACTGCTAATGTAACAGAACTCTTTGAAAGAGGTGCTTACTATGCAATGGCAAGCTTTGTAGTTCTCTATCTGGGCCAACTGGGTATGGGGGATTACTGGCCAAGTAACCTGAATGGTTATTTATGGTTTCTGGTATACTTTTTACCAATACTTTCCGGTACTATAGCAGATCAGGTAGGGTTCAAGAAATCTCTTCTTGCTGCCTTTGTTTTTCTGGCTGTAGGATATTTCCTTATGGGATATCCAGTATGGCTTGGAGGCAATATTCTCAGTGATACTATCGGCAGTGAAGTCACTGCAGGACCAGGTGTTATCATACCTGTTGCCCTGGCAATCTTTCTGATTGGCCTTGGTGGTTCTGTAATTAAACCATGTATATCCGGTACAGTTCAGAAAACTGCCGGTGCAAGAATCACTCTTGGGTTCGGTATTTTCTACATGGTTATTAATATAGGTTCTCTTGTTGGTCGTGGTATCAGCTATTTTATGAGAACTAATTTTGACCTCAGCTACATTTTTGCAGTTGCGGTTGGATGTTCAATAGTTGCATTCTTTGTAGTGCTTTTCCTATACAATGATCCTGACAGGGATGTTAAAAAAGAATCCAAATCCATAAGCAGAATTCTTATTGATATGGTAATGGTTCTGAAAAATGGACGCTTCGCCATGTTCCTGCTTGTATCCAGTGGATTCTTCTTTATCTACGCACAGGTTTACAATGTACTTCCTCTCTACCTGAAAAAAGTTGTGGAAACTAACCCTGCTGTTGATCTTATTACAATGGCAAATCCATTTGTTATCGTATTCTTCCAGCTTCTGGTTACCAAAAAGTTTGGCAAGATGAAACCTATTAACTCTATCGTTGTAGGTATTGTTGTAATTGGTTTATCCATGGCAATCAACCTTGTACCAATCTTTATGGAAGGTGGCGTAAGATCACTGAGTATGCTTGAATGGCTTCCTCTTGGTTCAATATTCATAACCCTGACTGTAGGTTTCATCGCTTTTGGTGAACTCTTTACTGCTGCCAGAACTTATGAATACATTGGTGCTCTGGCTCCTAAAGGTCAGGAAGGTCTCTTCCTTGGCTATGCAAATCTGCCAATGGCAATTGGTGCAATCATCGGTGGTCCTGCAGGTGCATTTATTTTCAACGAAATCATGTGTAAGAACTCAGTTGAAATAGCTGTGGAAGGTGGTAAACTTCTTGAACTTGATCCATTCTGGAATTCAATGGGATGGGTAGTTCTGATGGTAATTGGTTTTGCTTCAGCGGTTTCAATGTGGCTGTATAACAGATGGATTACTGCTAATCCCGCACCAGTTGCTAAAAACGAAAAAACTGCATAATAGATAAATGAGGGCCTCAGGCCCTCTTCTCACGGAGGTATATAGTGGTAGTAAAATTTCTTAAATATATACTTATTCTTTCAGTTCTCTTTCTGGTGGGATGCGGAGATTCTGTAGAAAAAAAAGAGGTTTCCGAACCCCTTAAGAAAGCTGAGAAAGCAGGTAAGGATAGTGCAGAACAGCGTTTCCTTCTTGGAAGTCAGTATTTTAAAGCCCGTAAATATGAGCATGCAATATCAAACTATCTGGCAGGATTGAAACTAAAGCCTGACAGTGCTCTGGGTTACAACCTACTGGGAATGGCATACAGATTCAAATACAGACAGACAGGTAACTACACTTACCGGGAGAAAGAGATAAAAGCTTTCAGAAAATCTGTTGAGATTAATCCGATGTTCATTCCTGCGGTAAAAAATCTTGCTGTAACTCTTTTTGAGATTGAAGAGAAAAAAGAGGCTGTTAAATATTTCAGGCAGGCTCTGGAACTCAATCCTATGGATCCTGAAAAAGAGTTAATAATTAAAATGATAAATTCAGTAGAAAACCGGTAATTAAGACCGGTTTTCTATTTCTTCACAAATCCTTCTGTAAGCTTCAGAGGGATTTTCATTCTTTGTTATCGGTCTTCCGATTACCATATAATCTGTACCTTTTTCTACTGCCATTGCAGGAGTAAAAACTCTTTTCTGATCACCTTTTGCAGACCATTCAGGTCTTATTCCGGGAGTAACAAGAGTAACATCTTTACCAAAGCGACTCTTAATCGGCTCTATCTCCATAGGAGAGCATACAAATGAGTTCAGGCCGTTTGCCAGACCAAGGTCCACAAGACGCAGAACAGTCTCTTCAGCAGTATATGAACCACCAATATCTTTCAGGTCTTCATCAGACATTGAAGTAAGAACTGTAACACCAAGAACTCTCAGATCCTCTTTTTCAGCTGCTGCATCTACTGCAGCTTTAACCATCGCACCACCGCCTGACATGTGAATTGTCAGCATTCCGGGATTGTACTTCAGTGAAGCTTTAACTGCTCCTGCAACAGTATTGGGAATATCTTTGAACTTCAGATCAAGAAACAGCTTATGATTGTTGTTGTTCACATGCTGAATCAGTTCATCTCCAAATGAGAGAAAAGACTGAAGTCCCACCTTAAACCATACAGCATCGTTCAGCTTATCTACAAGAGATGCTGCTTCATCAAAATTATCAAAATCCAGAGCTGTGATTATTTTATCATTCATATCTGTAACTCTCCTCTTATATCTTCAAGCTTATTAAGACCATATCTGGTCATAGCTTCTTCTATTTCTCTTATTATTCTTATACTGGCTGTTGGTTCAATCATGTTGACGGTACCAGTCTGCACAGCACTTGCTCCGGCAAGAATAAATTCAAGCACATCTTCACCTGTCATTATCCCACCAATTCCAATTACAGGGATCTTAACTTCTCTTGCAACATCATTAACTATTTTAAGAGCAAGGGGTTTTATTGCGGGACCTGAAAGTCCGGCATACTTGTTCTTAAATACCGGCTTACGGGTTTTAAGATCAACAGCCAGTCCAAGAAAAGTATTAACCAGAGACAGGGAATCTGCACCAGCATCCTCAGCAGCTGCTGCTACAGTAGGGATATTGGGCACATTTGGAGATAATTTAACCATCAGGGGCTTTCTTGTTCTGCTCTTAATCTCTTTTACCAGTTTCCAGGTATGGTCTTTATCCTGAGCAACACAGGCCCCACCGGCATGTACATTTGGACATGATATATTCAGCTCAAGCATATCAACCTCGTCCATCTCATCAAACATGGAAGCTACGTCAATATACTCCTGATCGTTACCACCACAGACATTCACAATAATAGGCGTAGTAGTCTGTTTTTTTACTCTTCTTACTATATCACACAGTTTTTCAGCACCTGGCCCTGCAAGTCCGATTGAATTCAGCAGCCCCGCAGCAGTTTCATGGATTCTTGGGGGCTCATTACCTGGTCTTGGATCCATATAGACCCCTTTCATAATAAAAGCACCCAATATATCGAGGTTAAAGAAAGGAGTAAACTCCTCGCCATACCCAAAGGTCCCTGATGCAGGAATAATCGGATTCTTCAGTCGCGTAAAACCAAGATCAGCAGATATGTCTACCATTCTATATCCTCCATTCTGAAGACAGGACCATCTGAACAGACCTTCTTATATCCACCATCACTCATTTTTACAACACAGCTGTGACATATACCTATACCACAACCCATCAGAGCTTCAAGAGACACATAGTTCAGAAGCTCTTTGCCAGCAAGATCTTTACTTAAAGCTTCCATCATTGGATCAGGTCCGCAAATAAGAGTTGTGTCGATATCGTTCTTCCCCACCAAATCATCAAGATCTTTGTTAACTCTGCCTTTAGCACCAACAGAGCCATCATCTGTGTAAAGAGTAACGGAGTTCAGTCCCAGAGCTTCGATTTCCTCCAGAAGATTCATATCTTCCTCACCTCTTCCTCCATAAATCAGATGACAATTATTATCTGCTCCCATCTCTTTAAGAGCAAAAAATACCGGAACCAGACCTATTCCACCGGCAATTGCCAGTATATTTTTGTCTTTCAGTTCCGGGAACGGAGTCCCAAGGGGGCCAAGAAGCTGAATATCTGATCCTGCCGGATACTCTGCAAGCAACTTTGTGCCTTTACCCTTAATAACATAGTAGAGCCAGATATAATCTCCCTCTTTTTTCAGAATACCCAGAGGTCTCTTAAGGAGGGGAGTATCTGAGCCGGTTACTTTAACCATAACAAAATGCCCCGGTTCTGCTTTCTCAGCTATTTCAGGTGCACATATTTTCATAAGAAAGTAGTCCCCTCTCAGGGATCTGTTCTCAATTACTTTAAATTTTTTTTCGACCATAGGCTAATTATGTCACTTATGACTCTACCTGTAAAGACACTGAGAAAGGGTCTTGTAAAAGAATTTATTTTGAAAAAACTTATTTTTTGAATATTATAAAAATTGAGACTTGCTATGACTTAGTAAAATCTCATACCTCTGTGAACTGAGAAAATGGAATGATGAATGAAACTCAAAAAACAGAACGAAACAGTGTAATCTTTATTAACAAAAACTGTTCATGAATAAGTCAACTGGTCAATTTAATTTATAAAGAGGTAAAAATGATTATAGAATGGTTTAAAGAATTATCTCCGGTTATGCAGGCATTATATGCCACACTTTTTACATGGTTTATGACAGCTCTTGGATCAGCGCTGGTTTTCTTCTTTAAAGAGATAAAAAGAAAATTACTGGATGGAATGCTGGGGTTTGCAGCAGGGGTAATGATTGCAGCCAGTTACTGGTCACTACTGGCCCCGGCTATAGATATGTCTGAAGGTCTGACAGTACCGAACTGGTTTCCTGCAGTAGTAGGCTTCCTTCTGGGGGGAGGATTTTTATGGATTGCAGATAAGTTCCTTCCTCACCTTCATCTTGGTTTTCCCGAAGAAGAAGCAGAAGGTATAAACACAAGCTGGCACAGAAGCATTCTTCTTGTACTGGCAATTACTCTCCACAATATACCGGAAGGTCTTGCTGTTGGTGTTGCATTTGGTGCTCTGGGAGCAGGAATACCTGAAGCCACTCTTGGAGGAGCTGTAGCTCTTGCTGTTGGTATTGGCATACAGAATTTCCCTGAAGGAACTGCTGTTTCAGTTCCTCTGAGAAGAGAAGGTTTTTCCAGATTCAAATGTTTCTGGTATGGTCAGATGTCCGGTATAGTAGAACCTATAGCGGGTGTAGCCGGAGCAGCTGCAGTTCTTCTTATTAAGCCCATACTTCCTTATGCACTGGCTTTTGCAGCAGGTGCAATGATCTATGTTGTTGTAGAAGAGCTGATACCTGAATCACAACTGGCAAAAAACACCGATGTTGCAACAATAGGTACAATGCTCGGGTTCACAGTAATGATGACTCTCGATGTAGCATTAGGATAAAGATATTTTATAAAAAACACAGGGGTGGATATCCTTTCCACCCTTGCGGAGTACCTCATTACAACAACTTGTATTGCTCCATTAGAAGTATAAGCTTGAATAAACTGACTGACACGGACTTTTGCTTCGCAAAACACAGACTAACACTTACGGGTACTTCCTGAACCCCTATGACAGAGCTATCATAGTTCAGTAGCCGGCGGCCCTGACAGGCTGTAACCAATCGAAATAGATATACTGCAGGTGATGAAGTCAGCTCTGTGAGTACTAAGCTGCATACAGTATGATCTTGTTCTATTACAAATGGTGTTAGTCTGTGTACGTCACTGTCAGTCCGTGAAAACGTAATTGTTAAAATTACTTCAGGTCTTCTATGATCTTTTTACAGATTTCTGCTGCTGGATTTCCGCTGTGGGCAAGAGCTTGTCTTATCTCACCAAACTCTCTTCTGATTCTTTCATTCTTCACACTATTATCAAGAATTGAAATTACCTCATCTGCAATAGCCTCGCCCGTGAGATCCTTCTGAATCAACTCTTTTATAACATCTTTACCTGCAAGTATATTAACAATTGAGTAGCGGGATATATTAATAAACCTCTTACCAAGAAACCATGACAGCTTATTAACTCTGTATATTGAGACAAAAGGAGTTCCAAGAACAGCAGCTTCCAGATTTGTTGTACCACATGAAGTTATAACAACATCAGAGGCTTTAACAGCACTATAATAGTCAGCCTGCCCCATAACTTCTATACCATCATCAATAAAACTATCTATCAGTCCTTTATCAAGATTATCGGATTTAATAAGTACAAAACGGGTTTCATACCTTTTTCTGATAATTTCAACTGACTCCATAATATCCTTCATATGGAAATTTATCTCAGAAACACGACTTCCCGGAAGCAGGGTTATAAGCTTCTGCTCAGGCAGAACTCCCAGAGATTCTCTGAAAGCTTCCGGCTCTCTGCCGGCTTCAATATCCTTTACAAGAGGGTGCCCGGCATAAGTATTTGATATACCGGCATTCTCATATATCTCTTCTTCAAAGGGCAGAATAAGAAAAACGTGTTTAAAAAACTTCTTTATAGTCTTGAGACGACCAGGACGCCATGCCCACACTGTAGGGCTGATATACTGATACACAGGAATTCCCAGTTTATGTAACCTTCTGGCAAGTCTCAGATTAAAATCCGGATAATCTATAAGAATTGCAGCTGCAGGTTTTCTATCTTTCGCCTCTTTTACGAGACAGTCCATTATCTTCTTTATTTTAAGAATACTTCCCAGAACTTCAACAATCCCTACTATTGATAACTCTCTGTTATCAATAACCGTATCAACTCCGAGTTGCCTGAGAGATTCCCCTCCGACTCCAAAGAACCTGACACTACTATCTGTTTTGCCGAACTCCTCCACCAGACCTGCCCCATATTTTTCAGCAGATTTTTCAGCAGCTACTATAAGAATATCTTTCATTATCAGTTACCCAGATACGTTATTTCCGGCATAGGTTTATCCTCTTTTGCACCAAGATAGAAAGCCCACTCAAAATATTTCGTTTTTTCACGATAAACTCTGTAACCCACATCCGGTGATTTTGAACATACTCCAACAATCCGGTATTTACCTTTTGAAGCATCAGCCATTGAGGGAGGCATAACAAACATTTTCTTCTTTCCTGCTGCAGTGGATTCCATTACAAGATCCCATTCCCCTTCATCATTAACGGGATCTTTGAATAGTTTTCGGAGGAACTTTTTTTTATAGAGCTCCTCAAGATCTTTCGGATTTTTTTTGAACTTGTCTTTATAAAGCTTTATAGCAGTTACATACTGCTTACCTCTGAAAATAAGCTCCTCTTCAAGATCCCTTTTAACTGTTGATTCCCACATTTCCCTGGCATAAAGCAGGGATACAGAAAAAAAACCAACAGCAAAAATTGCCAGCAGAAGGGTGTAACCTTCCTCTTTTTTACGGCTTCTTACCATTCCGAATATTTTGACCCGTCCTGAGCTGTTTTATCTGAGAGGCTTTTAACATCTATTATGCCTTCTCCTGCTTCCGGATCCAGTTCGTCCGGCTCAACATTCTCATCATAAACCAGTTTCCACTCCTTTTTACCTGTAAAAGGATCAACAGGTACATCCTGAATGTATCTGAAGGTAACCAGTTCCTCAAGAGCTGTAGGATACTTCTTCTTATCGAGATAATATTTACGGAGAGTATCTCTGATAATAAAGAGGTTCTCTTTTAATACTGCCTCTTTTGTTCTTACAATTGATTTCTGGTAAGAAGGTACTATTATAGCCAGCAAAATCCCTATGAGGGTAAGTACCAGCAGCATCTCTATAAGAGTCATACCTTTTTTATTCATGAAAAGCATTATATCACTTATAAAAAACTATTTCTATTTCTCCGCAGAAGTGATGAGCCAGCGAAGAGCGACTAATGGCGGAGATGGGGGACGCGTTAGCGTTATCTTTATTAAGCAGAAGTGATGAGCCACTGTCTCTCCCTTGCCATCAACTTTTAAAGGTATTATAATCACTCTTTTCCATGCATTTTGAACTGGAGGTAAATATGAAAGATCTTATCAAAGAAATAAAGCGTCTCAAAGAAGAGAAGAATGCTGTTATTCTTGCTCATAACTACCAGGTTGAAGAGGTACAGCTGGTTGCTGATTATCTTGGAGATTCACTTGAGTTAAGCAGAATCGCTGCAAAAACAGAAGGAGACACAATTGTTTTTGCCGGAGTTAAATTCATGGCAGAAACAGCGAAACTACTTTCTCCTGAAAAAAAAGTTCTTCTTCCCAGACTTGACGCCGGCTGTCCTATGGCAGATATGATAACTGTAGATGAACTCAGAGAACTTAAAGCCGCTCATCCGGATGCAAAAGTAGTAACTTATGTTAACTCAAGCGTTGAAACAAAAGCAGAAAGCGATGTTTGCTGTACATCTGCAAATGCACTCTCTGTGGTAAAGAATATGGATGCTGAAAAAATCATATTCGTACCGGACAAAAATCTGGGTAGCTATGTCGCTTCGAAAGTACCTGAAAAAGAGGTGATACTCTTTGAGGGCTACTGTTATGTTCACAACAGAATTCTGAAAAAACATGTTGAAGGCTCAAAAGAGCTTTACCCTGATGCAAAAGTTCTCATCCATCCTGAAGCTCCGGCAGAAACTCTGGAACTTGCAGATGAGATCTGTTCAACAAGCGGTATGCTGAGGGCTGCAAGGGAAGACGAAGCAAAACAGTTTATAATAGTTACTGAGCAGGGACTGATTGAGAGAATGAGAAGGGAAAACCCTGAAAAAGAGTTCTACTCAGCAGGAAGCCCGAAGGTTTGCATAAATATGAAGAGAACAAGTCTTCAGGATGTTTATGACGCTTTAAATGAAGACAAATATATTATAGATGTAGAAGATAGTGTTGCAGACGCAGCAAGGAAATCACTTGAAAAGATGCTGCTTTATGTTTAACATCTTTGAAAACATATAATTTAAATTATACTATTCTGATTAGAGATCAGAAAAAGGAGGAAATATGGAACTGAGAGATAAAGTTGATGCTGTAATTGAGAAAGTGCGCCCTGCACTTCAGTCAGACGGTGGTAACATTCAGGTAGTTGATATACTTGAAGAAGAGGGAGTAGTACTTGTTAAATTTGAAGGCGCCTGTGGTGGTTGCCCGATGAAAAACATTACTCTGAAAAACTTTGTTGAAAAACATATGGTAGAGGAAGTTTCTGAAATAAAAGAAGTAAGACTCGCGTAAATCAACAATTAAATATCAGGCCGGTATACAAAATACCGGTTTTTTCTCAACGAAGTTATACTTCAGCATTGAATCCATCATAGCCATTATTTTGCAATATCAGCAAAAGACACATTCATTCACTATAAATATTGTTCCTTATAGATTTATTTTCTGTTAATCATTGAAATTTGATCGATTTACCTTATATAAGATAAATTGCTACTTAACTTGAGAGGGTTTAAGGGAATAATGGAAAATTTCAGGCCACACAATAAATCTGACCAGAGCAGGATTAAATACAAAAACCTGAAAACACAAATATCTGAATCAGATAATCACCCTGATATAGGGAAAAGGGTCATGGAAGTGGCACCTCTATCAATTATAATAACAGATGCAGAAGGAACTATTGAGTATGTGAATCGGTTCTTTTCTGATATTACCGGCTATTCTTCTGAAGAGGTCGTAGGGAAAAACCTCAGATTCTTAAAAGGACAGAAACATTCAGATGAGTTCTATAAAAAACTATGGCAAAAGATTTCATCGGGCTCAACCTGGTCAGGTGAGTTTTGCAATAAAAAAAAGGGCGGAGATTTTTTTTGGGAAAAGGGGACTATCTCTCCAGTTTTCAATGACAGAGGAGAAATAACAAACTTTATTGCTATAAAAGAAGATATAACAGAACTCAAAGATATAAAAAAAGCAATGTTACAAGCTCAGAAAATCGAATCAATAGGTGTTCTCACAAGTGGAATTGCCCATGATTTCAACAATCTTCTTACAGCTATATTCGGGAATGCAGATTTATTACTCTCCAAAATGAAAGCAGATAACATACAGTACAAAGAGCTGGAAGATATAATTGAATATTCACAAAAGGCTTCCAGTCTGACCAGACAACTTCTTCTTTTTACAAAAAAGACGAAAACAGAGATACAGAATGTGAACGTTAACCAGACTATTCTTGACCTGCACAAAATGCTTGTTCGTTTAATTGGAGAAGATATCAGAATACAACTGGACCTGATGGAGAAAAAAAAGTTTATCAGCATAAATCCGGTCTATCTGGAGCAGATAATATTGAATATTTGCATCAATGCAGCAGATAGCATCAGAGAAAGCAGAAAAAAAAAGAAAGAAATTATAATTTCAACTTCATGCAGATATCATGAACAGCATTCCTTAACTGACATGAAGAAACTATACTGTTTCATTTCCATCAAAGATACAGGAACTGGAATTCCTGAAACTATAAAGAATGAAATTTTTGACCCATTCTTTACAACAAAAGAAAAAGGCACCGGGCTTGGACTGGCAACAGTCAAAACTATTGTTGAAGAAACCAATGGAAAAATTTTCTTTAATACTAAAGACAAAACCGGGACTCAATTTGAACTTTGCTGGCCCGTTTCAGAAATTCCCGAGCCTGTAGCGTCAGAAAAAAAAAGTGTACAAAACACAATCCCTCCAAATTTAACTGCACTCATAGTTGAGGACAACATAAACCTTCTGAAACTTAAAGAACAGATGTTGAAAAGAATCTGTAAAAAGATTTTCTGTGTTACAAGCGGTGAAGAAGCCTTAAAATGCTTTCTTAAAAACGAAGAATCTATTAATCTGGTTATTGCTGACATTGTTCTTGAAGGAATAGATGGTGTAACTTTAGTCAGTAAAATAAAGGCTATGAAAAATAACATAAAAGTGATTTTCTCATCTGGCTATGCTCACTGCATAGAGAATTTACCAGAAATAGATAACAGAAACTATGCTTTTCTTCAGAAACCATATAATCTGGAAAAATTATCAAATACTATAAGTGAAATGTTTATTGAATAAACTTACTGAAATATGTTTTATCAAATTTACAAAAGTATTGAATATACAATGGGGAAATTGATGAAAAAATCAACAAAAAAAGAATCTTTAAACTACGGACAGATATTGAATGCGTTACACTCTCTTAACAGAGGGGATTTCAGTATCAGGCTATCAGAAGAGATGCCTGGAGAATACGGGGAAATTGCTGTAGTATTCAATGATATTGTCAGAAAAAACATTCAAATCAATAGTGAAATAAAAAGAGTTATAGAAGAAGTTGTAGTAAATGGAATATTCGATGAAAGGGCAATATTTCAAACTTTGTCAGGTAACTGGTGTGAAGCTTTAATTTCAGTCAATAAATTAGTAGAATCAATCGCAATATCTCTGAGTAACATTAACAATGTTATTGAAGCCGTTTCCAATGGAAATCTCAATACTTCCATAGAAACCGAACTTGACGGAACACGTAAAAAAGGAATATCCATAACAACTGCCAGAATTACCAACAAACTGATAAGCAATCTACGCAATTTTACTTCAGAAGTTATAAGAATCACCAATGAAGTTGGAAGGCAGGGTAAACTGGGAAGCCAGGCTAATATAAACGGGTTATCAGGTATATGGAAAGATCTTACTGATAATGTTAACACAATGGCAGATAATCTGACGATTCAGGTGCGTAATATTGCGGAAATAACTACCGCAGTTGCTAACGGAGATCTTTCAAAAAAGATTGAAGTTGATGCCAGCGGAGAACTTCTTGAGCTTCGTAATACAGTTAACACTATGGTTGATCAATTGAATTCTTTTGCCACCGAAGTAACAAGAGTTGCAAAAGAGGTCGGTTCAGAGGGTCAACTTGGGGGACAGGCAAAAGCGTCAGGAGCATCCGGTATATGGAAAAATCTCACTGATAATGTCAATGAGCTTGCAGCCAACCTGACCAGGCAGGTAAGAGCAATTGCGGAAGTTGCAACTGCTGTTACCAAAGGAGACTTATCCAGGTCAATTACTACTGGTGCCAAAGGCGAAATCGCTTCTTTAGGGAACAGTATTAATGAAATGATTGCGAATCTGAGAAAAACTACAAAAATCAATGAGGAACAGGGATGGCTAAAGGCTAATCTTGCAAAGTTTGTCTCAATGATGCAGAGGCAGAGGGAGTTGGCTAAAGTAGCTCAAATGATATTATCAGAACTGGCTCAACTTGTTAATTCCCAGCAAGGAGTTTTTTACATTGTTGCAAACAGAACTGAAGATGGAACACAGAATAAATTTCTCAAATTACTAGCCAGTTATGCATTTAACGAAAGAAAGCACAGTGCAGGTTGTTTTGAATTCGGCGAAGGTCTCGTCGGGCAATGTGCAATTGAAAAACAGAGAATTCTTCTGTCAGAAGTTCCGGGCGATTATATACAGATTAACTCTGCTTTAGGAAAAGCAACTCCATTAAACATTATCGTATTACCGGTTATCTATGAAGACGAGCTACTTGCTGTAATTGAATTAGCCTCATTTACCCGCTTTGAAGGAATTACTTTAACTTTCCTTGATCAACTTACAGAAAGCATTGCGATCGTGATCAACACAATTGGAGCCACAATGAAAACAGAGAATCTTTTAGGAGAATCTCAGTCCATGGCTGAAGAGCTACAGAATCAACAGGAAGAATTGCGTCAGACTAATCAAGAGCTGGAAGAAAAAGCGCAGGAACTTCATTCCCAGAAACTCAAAATGGAAACAAAAAATAGAGAAATTGAGATTTCCAAGAACCATCTGGAGAGAAAAACTAACGAACTGCTGTTGACGTCTAAATATAAATCTCAATTCCTTGCTAATATGTCACACGAACTCAGAACTCCCTTAAACAGCCAAATGATTCTGTCAAAACTCCTTGCGGATAATGAATCAGGTAATCTTGATTCCAAACAGATAGATTATGCAAAAACCATTCACTCTTCAGGGTTAGAGCTTCTGTCATTGATCAATGAGATTCTGGATCTTTCAAAAATTGAATCTGGTACGATTTCCATTGAATTCAGTAACATCTCTCTTTCTGAAATCAGAACCTGGATTATATCCGGTTTTTCACAGATTGCAAAACAGAAACAACTTGATTTCAGTGTTAATCTGGATAAACAACTTCCATCAGAATTTAAATCGGATAAAAAGAGAGTGCAACAGGTTCTGAAAAATCTGGTTTCAAATGCTTTCAAATTTACAGAAACAGGAAGTATTAAACTGAACATAGCACTTGCCCAAACAGGCTGGAGTACTACTAATAAAATATTAAATGATGCAGAACATGTAATTGCATTCAGTGTTGAAGACACCGGTATCGGTATACACGAAGAAAAACTGAACTTAATATTTGAAGCTTTCCAGCAGGCAAACGGGCAAACAAGTAGAAAGTATGGAGGAACCGGTCTTGGTCTATCAATATCAAGAGAGCTTGTTGCTCTGCTGGGAGGGGAGATTCATGTTTCCAGTGAAATAGGAAAGGGGACAAAATTTACAGTATACTTACCATGCAAAATACTCCCTGACGATTCCAGCTCCGGGAAAGAGAGTCAAACAAAAGAACCATTTAACCTTAATAAAAAATCCCACGCACTTATTACGAACAAAATTGAAGACGACAGGTTTTCTTTAAAATCTGGTGACAAAAAAATCTTAATTATTGAAAATGACCCGGAAATTATAAATATATTGCTAGAGAAATCCAGAGAAAAAGGGTTCAAGGGAATTGTTACTGATCTTGGTTTGGAAGTATTAACTCTGACCAAGGAATATCTGCCTGATGCAATTATTCTGAATCTGGAGTTACCTGATATTAACGGGCTCATCGTTCTGGATCAACTTAAGAAATCAGTAGAATACAGACACATCCCTGTTCACATTGTATCTGACTATGAAGCAAATCCTACCTCATTGAAAATGGGAGCAGTATCACATATTCAGAAACCATTAACTTTGGAAAAATTATCAGAGAACTTTGATGTAATAGAAAATTTTACAAAAAAGAAAGTAAGAAACCTTCTTATCATTGAAGATAATGAAAAACAGAGAAAAGCAATTACTTCATTAATTGGAAATGAAGGAATTAATATCTTCACAGCAGAAACAGGAAAGAAAGCTCTTGAACACATTAACAGGAACAACTTTGACTGTATTGTACTGGACCTGATGTTACCTGATATTTCCGGTTTTGAATTAATAAAAAAAATAAATAGTACTAAAAAAAACAATCATATTCCGGTAATTATCTACACAGGAAAAAAGCTTACCAGAAAACAGGAAACAGAATTAAAAAGTCTCTCAAAAAGCATAATTATCAAAGATGAAAATGCTATGGAGAGATTACTGGATGAGACTTCACTCTTCCTGCATCGTGTAGTAAACGACATGCCGGAAAACAAAGTAAATATGCTCAAAAACATACAAACCAAAGATCACACTCTTTGTAACAAAAAAGTATTGATCGTAGATGACGATATCCGGAACATCTTCTCTCTCACAGCATTGCTTGAAAAGAAAGGAATGGAAGTAAGTTATGCTGAAAATGGAAAAGATGGTATTGAAAAACTAACATCAGATCCTGCAACAGATATAGTTCTTATGGACATAATGATGCCGAATATGGATGGTTTTGAAGCAATGAAAAAAATCCGATTGGAAGAAAACCTGAAAAAAATTCCTATAATTGCATTAACAGCAAAAGCTATGAAAGGAAATCGGGAAGAGTGTATAGCAGCCGGAGCATCGGACTATATATCCAAACCGGTTGATACCAACCAACTGGTTTCTTTATTAAGAGTGTGGCTATATAAGTAATGACAGACTATATGGAAAAGATGAGAGAAGACGCGAATATTAACGAAGAGGTAACATCAGAACAGATTCAGAAATGGCATAAAAACATTCTCAATATGAATTAACAGCATTCATGAACCTGAAGGAGATTTATGATAAATAAAATTAATATTCTTTTAGTTGATGACAATGAAAATCTTCTTAAATCCTACTCTGCAGCACTAAACACAAGTGGCTACAATCTTATTAAAGCTGACTCTGGTACAACAGCTCTTAAAAAAGCTATGAAGTATGAATTTGCAGTAATTCTAATGGATGTGAATATGCCCGGGATGGATGGCTTTGAAACTGCCCAATTGTTAAGATCCCGGAAACAATCTGCATCTACACCTATTATCTTTATTTCGGGTGATAATAAGGAATTTAAAGATATGCTGAAAGGGTATGAAATTGGAGCTCTGGATTATATTCTGAAACCTGTAAATGAGGATCTTCTCAAATCAAAAATCGCATCATATGTTCAACGTTACTGCCTTTTGGAGTCAGAACGGATTGCCAATAGAAAATTTGAAATTACAATGAAATCCCTGAATGAAGGTATAATTGCTTTCGATGAATCAGGTACTATCTTTTTTTTGAATAATGAAGCAAAAAAACTGACTGGTTTCTTAACTGAAGAAGCCGTCGGACAAATAATCAGCAAAATTCTGAATGTATCATTAAACAATAAAAAAATAACACTTGATATGTTTCTGGTTCATAAGAAACGTTACATTTTCGCTGACAATAATCTATTTTCTATTGAATCATATTCAGGAGATAAAACAGATATTCAGATATCTCTATCCGAAATAGTAGATAATAAAAAAAGCTACGGAACTGTAGCTGTTCTCAAAGACATGACTGAAACAATAAAACTACAGGAAGCTACAAGAAAAATAGAAAACCTGGAATCTTTAGCCGATTTAAGTGCAGGAATAGCACACAATTTCAACAATCTCCTGTGTTCTGTTATCGGAAATATCGATTTGGCCAAATCCATTTCCACAAATAAGGAAGTACTGTTATATCTTAATGAGGCATTAAAATCAGCAGATATAACAAGCCAATTGACTTCAGAGTTATTAACTTTCTCAACAGGAGGACTTCCTAGTTGTAAAATGTCCGAATTGAAAGATTTTATTGTTTCCCAGATAGAACAATTAGTATCAAAAACTGATCATACGTATGCTCTGCACTGCTCAGAGGAAACCAATAAGTGCCTTTATGACCCTAAACAACTGAGCCTGGTTTTTAAAAATATTTTTAAAAATGCAATTGAAGATATGAAAAAAAACGGTCACATCGATATATCAATCAGAAGTTATATAAATGAGAAAGATGAATATCCCAATCTAAAGAAAAATAAATACATTGAAGTAAAAATCAAAGACATAGGAAACGGAATAGAAGCAAAAAATCTTTCAAGAATATTCAACCCCTTTTTCACAACAAAATATGGGCATTACGGCCTTGGACTTCCAACATGTTTTTCGATTATAAACCAACATAGAGGTCATATTGAAATACAATCTGAAATAAAAAAAGGAACAACCGTTAAAATATTATTGCCATCTCTTTAATATTTGCTGGTAGAGTGAACCTGAGCATTGAGACATTATAGAAACAAAGATAGCATTGAAGCAATTTGTTTTCCAAACCAATTCATTGTTTTGAATTTTATTTTGGGTTTTTTCAAAATTTTGAATTATTTCGCGCATTTTCAATATAAATCAATATTTTTTTTGTATTTTTTAAAAAAAACTAACTTTTTTCTCATTTTTCCTTTGACTAAAAAAATTTTTTTATTTAACTTATGTGTATGTCGTGCGAGGAATCAGCCAGAAAATCAGTCCCGCCAACCTGTTATTGCCATTACAGCAACAAAAATATAACAAATATAAAAGATCTTTAAAAATAACCTTAAAAATAAAGGAGGAAAAATGAGAACTTTTAAAATTGCTGTTTTTATCCTTCTGCTTATCACAGCTATCATAGTACCTGGTTTTTCTCAGGACTATCTGCCGGATTTAAGAGCAGGCAATACAGATGCTATCAGAAAAGCTGTTGAAGCAAAGCCGGAACTGATAAAACAAAAAGATGAAAGACAGGTAACAATGCTACACTGGGCATCAATGCAGGGGAATCTGGAAATAGTAAAATTTCTGATTAGTAAAGGGGCCAGTGTAAAAGCAGAAGACGTAGACGGAGACACCCCTCTTGAATGGGCTGCTGACGGAAGCAAAGCAGAAATTGCGAAATATCTCATTAGTAAAGGAGCAGACACAAAACGTGCAAACAAAACAGGCCTGACAGCTCTACATTATGCTGCAAGAAGAGGTAGCGTAGCTACACTTAAAATTCTTGTAGCAAATGGCGGAGATCTTAAAGCTGTATCACAGGGAGGCGATACAGTTCTTTTAATGTCTACACAGAGAAACAGTGCAGAAACAGTTGAGTACCTTCTGAAAAAAGGCCTTGATCCCAATAAAAAAAACAAACAGGGGCTCAGCCCGATGTTCATGGCTGTTATCAGAAACAGACCAGCTGTTGCAGGAGTTCTTCTTAAAGCAGGAGCAAATGCCAACGAAAAGGGTCCCAGAGGCAAGACTTACATTATGTCAGCAGTAGAAAACAGTTTTGAAGATACAGCTATAGAACTGATTAATGCCGGCGCTGACATCAATGAGAAAGATAAGGACAACAAATCTTTACTGGACCTCTCCTTTGATACCGGCCAGAGTAAACTGGCACAACTGCTTATGAGCAAAGGATTGAAACTCAACATAAGCGCAAAAAATGCAGATAACTATTTACATTATGCAGCATCTAAAGGAATGAACTTCATTATCCCTGAAATTATCAAAAAAGGGGCTTCACTGAAATCCGTGAATGAAGAGGGAGATTCAGTAATGCATTCAGCAGCTAAAGGCGGGCTTACCGGACTCGTTGCCAAATGCATAAAAAAAGGTTTAGACATTAATAAAAAGAATAACGCTGGCTGCACACCTGCATGTATAGCCGCGACTAAGGGCTACACAGATATTATAGTAACACTGGCAGATGCCGGTGCTGACCTGAATATAAAAAATATCCAGGGAGAAACAGCTCTTCATAACGCTACTGCAGCAATGAAAGCAGAAACTGTAAAAGTATTAATCATTAAAAAAGCCAACCCCAACATAACAAATCAGTCAGGAGTTGCTCCACTACACTATGCTGCAAAAAACAAGTGCAAAAAAACTCTTGCTGCTCTTCTTAACAGCAAAGTAGATATAAATATTGCTGATACAAACGGTGACACCCCACTTCTTCTTGCAATTTCAGCAGGAGAAATAGCGAATGCCGAGGCAATAATCAACAAAGGTGCTAAAGTTAATAAGAGTGACAGCCTGAAGAATTCACCTCTTCACGCTGCCGCATCAACTGGTAACAGCAAACTGATGAAAATGCTTCTTACCAAAGGGTGCAATCCAAACTGCATTAACAACAGAAAAAGAACACCTCTCCACCTTGCTGCAAAAAGTATCAACAGCAAAAACAATATTGAGATGCTTCTTGCTAAAGGAGCAAAAATCAATGCTCTGGACAAAAAATCCAACACTCCTCTCCTGAGAGCTCTGAAAAGCTTCAGAGGAGACAACGCTATTCTGCTTATCAATAAAGGTGCAAATCTGAACACAGCTGACAGAAGTGGCAAAACACCTCTTCACTGTGCTGCAGCCAGAGGAATGAAAGACACAGTAAAAGTTATTCTTACAAAATACAGGAATATTAATAAGAAAGACAACAGCGGGAAAACAGCTGCACAGCTTGCTTCTGATGCAGGTTACAGCGATGTGGCAAAACTTATTGCTGGTAGATAAAGGGAGGTCTTTATGAACACGACGATATTTAAGAAGACAATAGCACTATTTGCTTTTGTACTGATCTCAGCATCAGTAATGCCGGCGGAAGACTGGCCTCACTGGAGAGGACCTGACAGAAACGGCATCTCATA
>CBDDBX010000030.1:0-121907 GCA_965225955.1 Candidatus Aminicenantia bacterium | reverse complement strand
TACCGACTACTCTGTTTCACAACCAAACCCTCTGAGTGAAGGAGGAGAAACAGCCGTTACCCCCCAGGACAATGTAGCTGTAGAGGAACAGGACGCACGTTTCTCAATAATTGAAAACACCCCCTACAATTGGAGATGTTGTTAAATCCCTAAACGACCTTGGAGCTACTCCGCGGGATATCATTGCTATTCTTCAGGCAATGAAAAGCAGCGGCTCTCTTCAGGCTGAACTGGAAATAATATAATGAAAGCAGCAAACACAAACATGGAAATGTCCACCGCTGTCAGAGAGGCAATGAGTGGACGCCACAATAACGTTGCAGTAGATTTGCGTAATCTTCACAGCGCTTCAAGAGAAGATAAGATCAAAAGAATTGCTGTTCAGTTTGAAGAGATGATGCTGGAAACCCTTCTTAAGAGTGCCTTTAAAGAAGAGAAGAGTGAATCTGCAATGGGTGGTGCAGGAACAATGATGGGAATGCGCAACATGTTATGGGCGCAGCATATTTCAAATAACGGTGGTCTTGGATATCAGGATGTAATCGAAAGACAACTTCTTGAAAAATATGGAAACCAGAAACCTGAAACTCTTGCAAAGCAGCCGGAAGTTCAGGCGGACATTGCCATTAAAAAGTTTGCTGTAACAAAAGCCTATACACCTGTTGAAGGACGAATATCCTCTGAGTTTGGATGGAGAAAAGATCCATTTAACAACAGACAGAAATTCCATGCAGGAGTAGATTTTGCTGTTCCGATGAATACACCTGTTAAATCTGTTATGGACGGAGAGGTTATTTTCTCAGGATGGCAGAAAGGTTATGGAAATATTGTTACTGTAAAACATGCAGATGGTTATACTTCCAGATATGGTCACAATTCAGAACTTACGGTTAAAGCCGGAGACAAAATCAAAGCTGGAACAGTTATAGCGAAATCAGGAAGTACAGGCCGCTCAACCGGTCCTCATCTTCACTTTGAAATGAGAAAAGATAACAGACCAGTTGATCCGGTTAAATTTCTTAAAAACAAAAACATTAAAGTTTCATGATATAGTGCCGACATAAAAAACGTATAGGTTTATTAAGCCTTAAAGGGAGGCAACATGAAAATAGGAAACCAATATAAGAACGACACAGAAAATATATCAGCACTAAACCGCAAAAAGACAGAGACAGATTCACTTAAGAAAAAATCATCAACAGGATCTGCATCAGAAGATAAAGTAGAAATTTCATCACAGGCATCTGAACTGGGAAAACTTCAGCAGCAAGCAAAAGCCTCACCTGACATAAGAAAGGACAGAGTGGAAGCAATTAAACTCCAGCTTGACGAAGGAACTTACAGAACAGACAGTAACAAGATAGCCGAAAAACTCATTGACGAAGCCCTGTTCGAAGGGGGTTGATATGAGTGATATCGGTAAGGTAAGCAGAAGAGGGCGATACTCCTTTCCGACAATCAGAAAAAGCAGCGACATTCTCCAGCCGGAATCAGGAGATCTTGATTTTGCAAAAGAACTGGACGAATACAACGAATCCAATACCTCAATAATCAAAGAAACAGAAAACCCGGGTCATCCATCAATCAAAGATAAAAAAGAACAGAAGCATTTCAAAAAAAGAAGAAGAAGCCTGAAGAAGAGGAAGAAGAAGTTCTGGAAGAAAACGAAGACTCCCCTCTCATAGATTTACAGGCTTAAAACATAAAGCAACACCCACTCTCACAAAAAACATTGGTTTAATCTATCTTAAGGCTTATTGGACTTTTTAATACCACCCCGTCAGCTGCGTTGCCCTTATCGGGTCTGAGGCAACTTGCTGCCCCCCCTCCTTCTGATAACTAGTAATTAACATTCTCTAATATCAGATTAATTTAACCATATTAATAAAGCTATCCTGTTTGTAAGGTGAGAGGAGGGGATTTCTGTTATTTAATCTCAAATTTTCTTTAAAACTAAAGAGTACAGTGGCTTTTCACTTACTAAGTCGAAATTAATTGAGACAAGCGATTTGTAGGGGAGTATCGAAGTTATGGTTTTACCATAACGGAGTATGCTCCCGTTTTATTGTTAAGACAGTCTTAAAATAAACAACCGACGGGGTGGTATTAAAGAGCCCAATAAGCCCTGAGTTTAAGTGTTTGTCTTTCTCAATCCTGAGCCTGAGCATAAGCGAAGTGTCGAAGGCCCCACCAGCAGAACATTTTTCCTCCTTTCCGGCAAATTATTCACACCTTTCCCCTCAAAACATCAAAATAAGAGGCTGCTTCAAAATCACTTTAACTTAGCGTTAATCTACAAAAAGTCTTTTAAAAAGTGAGTAAAAGAGCAAAACCTGAGTTCTTTTTCGAACTTTTTAATATTTCTTTGCTTTTATTCGTGTGTATTAGCGTTACAGTTCTGTTTTTATTAGTTTTGAAGCAGCTCCACTCTGCCTGATTTAGTTCTGGCATGCTTCTTGCTGAAATAGAGCGGAGAGCAAAAATGGTAAACGCAGTAAAAGATTTTTATGACTTTCTTGATGTTGAGACAAAGCGTCTGCTGAAGATCAGGGACTTTATAGCAACAATTCCCGATCGTATAACCAGAGGCGAAATCACTACTATAGAGTTTCAGAACTTTGTTGAAACTTATGAGCTTGAAACCTATAAATTTCACAACACCAAACAGGATCACATTAAAAAAGTCACTGAATCACTTAATATTCCTGCTGAAGAGCTCTCCTTCCAGTTACTGGTTAAGATGGGATATACAGATTTCATTAAACTTGCACCGGAATTCATTGCTATTACAGATCAGATAAAATCCATGCTTCTTAAAACCTCAATATTCATCAAGAACTTCATGAGGCTGAATCAGGAGCTGATGAAACTTAACAACTATCTTCTCCAGAACGACTATTCAAGACAAGGTAGAGAGAAGAGTGATCACCACTCATACTCATTCTACAGGGAGGCCTGATCATGCCTATGATGAATTTATGGTCTGCACTTGAACTGGGGAAAAATTCTCTTAATGCCCAGCAGCAGGTATTCCAGGTTATTGGACAGAATATAGCTAATGTTAATACTCCGGGATATTCGAAACAGAGAGCTATACTGGAAACAGTACCTCCTCCTGTACTTGGAATAAGAGCCGGAGGTCGTGGTGTTAACATGGCCTCTGTTGAAACTGCCAGAGACAGATTTATCAACAACCAGATAATAGACAGTATGCAGCTTTTTGGTGTTAACGAGACCCTCAGAGGTTCAATGAAAACTGTTGAATCAATTTTCGATGAATCCAAAGGGTATGGTATATCAAATCAGATGACCACCTTTTTTAACTCCTGGGGAAAACTTGCAAACAACGCCAAGGATACAGCTACCAGAAATAACCTTATTGCCCAGACAAAATCTTTCACAGATTCAATAAACAGATCTTATGACAGCCTTATTGAGCAGCAGAAACTTGCAGATTCCAATATTGCAACAATTGTTGGAGATGTCAACGAAATAGCTGCAGATATTGCCAGTCTCAATGAAAAAATTGCCTATGCCAAAGGTACAGGTAATCCTGCAAGTGAACTGATAGACAAAAGAGAGTTACAGTTACAGAAATTATCTGAGCTGGTAGGTACAAACTACTACTTTAACCAGAGTAACGACTCAGTAACAGTTGAAGTAGCCGGAAGACCTCTGGTTAACTTTTCAACAGTTAATAAGTTATCAGCTGTAAGAGATCCGAACCCTCCGCAGTACAATCAGGTATTTATTGATCAGTACGGCGGAGCTCCTCTGGATATAACCAATCAGATTAAAAACGGGAAACTTGAAGCTCATATAAGAATAAGAGATCAGTATATTCCTCAGTATAAAGAAGAACTGGATAATCTGATTACAGGCCTTGTTCATACAATCAATTCACAGCACCAGCAGGGTTATGCCCTTGATGGAACTACTACAGATCAGAACTTCTTCCAGATGTCTACAGGAACAGGTACGATCAATGCTGTTGCCGGTAATACTGTAACTTTTGCAGGTCTTGGAGGCAATGTTTCAAACACTCTGGAAGTAGGTGATATTGTAACTGTCGGTGGGCAGACAAAGTATGTTACTTCCGTAACTGATCCTGCAACAATAACTGTTGACTCAGCATTTTCACCATCCCCACCAGCTACACTTCCTGCATCCTGGGAATATTTTAACCGTGAAAATGCCGCTTCAAGAGTCTCAATAGATTCAGCTATAGAAAGTGATCCAACTCTTTTAGCAGCATCAGCGGAAACAAAACTTACAGGTACGGGTAATGTAACAGGTTCTGTTGGTACAACTGTTAATTTCGACAACAATATTTCAGCAACCCTTGCAGTTGGCAATACCATTACTATACAGGGACAAACCAGAACAATCACGGCTATAGGTGGTGGTGGTACATCAGTTACAATCGACTCCGCTTTCAATCCTGCACTAAGTAGTCTTCCTTTAAGCTGGGACTATTCAAACGGAACAGGTGCAGCTGGTAATAACGAGAATGCAACTGCAATTGCCGGTCTTATGAGCAAAAACAACACAGTAGATTCAGATCGTGATGGTGTGGCTGATTATGGAACTCTTCACGAATATCTACATACAACGTTTACAAATATAGGTAACCATTCTGCCAGTGCACAGTACGAACTTGATTCAAGTAAATCGATGCTGAATTATCTGCAGAATACAAGAGATCAGATTTCCGGGGTATCTCTGGATGAAGAGACAGCAGATCTTCTGACTGCCCAGAAATCTTATCAGTCCATTGCCCAGTTTATATCTGTTGTTAATAAAATGACAGATGTACTTATAAGTATGGGGAGGTAATAGATGAGAGCAGTAGAATCTATATGGTACAGAAATTTTCTTGATAACCTCGGTACAACAAAATCGAGATTTGATACAGCTATAAATCAGAGTACTTCTGGTAAGAAGATAACTCAGTTTTCAGATAATCCTGCAGACATGTCATATGTTCTCAGTCTGAGAAATCAGATTGATCAGGTTGAACAGTATGAACAGAATATATCTTCAGGTAAATCCTGGTTATCCAGTGCTGAGTCAGCTCTATCTTCAATAGTTACCAATATATACTCAATAATTACTAAAGCAGAACAGGCGGCTTCAGAAACCACTGGAGCAAAAGAAAGAAAAATAATTGCCACAGAAATTGAACAGAAAAGAGACGAAATAATGAACATTGCCAATAGTGAAGTAATGGGCAAATTCCTCTTTGCAGGGTCAGATACTGATAACCCACCGTTTACCAAACAGGCAGATACAACTCAGGTACTGCCTTCAGGTGAAACAATTACTATTCCCGGAGATATAGTATATAACGGTAACAGTGATAAGATACAGATACAGGCAGATTTTTCCATTAAGGTGGACACAAATGTTCCGGGAGATGAAGCTTTTGGAATAAATGATGGAAGCATAGATATTTTTGGTGCACTTCAGAAGCTTGTAACTGATCTTAAATCTGATGATACAACTGAACTGGGAAATGATGTACAGGCAATGCATGAAATTATAGATCAGTTAAATAATTCAATAGGTAAACTTGGAAACAACAAGGCTCACCTTGAAGATATCAATGGTCAGCTGAAACAGTATAAATCTTCAGTAACTTCTACAATGTCAACTCTGGAAGATGCTGATATGGCAGAAGTAATTTCCAACCTCTCAAGAGAGCAGGTTGGTCTACAGGCAACCCTTCAGTCTGGAGCGCTGATTAACAAGCAGTCGCTTATGGACTACATCTAATAATCGGCTGATCCAGCCTGTCTACCCAGGCTGGATCACCTTTCCTTTTATCTCTCTGTTCTTCTTATCAATATCAATTTCAATATGCCCCGGCACCATATTATCAATACAGTAACCCTCTACAAACTCTTCCAGAGTGAGCTTCTGTATTTCAAGAGGAGGAAACAGAGACTGCTGAAGAGCAAACTCAAAACCGTGAGGCATACCGTCAGAACCAAGAATAAGATTTTTACCCGGCCTGAACCCCACCTCATCTATTAACATCCTGAAAGCGCAGTTAATTTCTCTGTAGTTTTGCGGTAATCTATCAGCATATTTTACAGAGTCCCAGGAAAAATTGGGTTGAAGCGAGAGGGTTATTCCAAGATCTCTGGCTCTTGAAGCCTGTTGCTTTGTAATAAACTGACAATGTTCCATTCTTACATCCAGAGAGATGCCACCTGCAATTCTGCTATATACTCTCAGAACCTGCTCCACTGCGAGGTCTCCAAGTGCATGAACCGCGACACTCCCCGCAGATCCTGCTGATTCACACAGCATATCTTCAAGTTCTTCATCATTCCAGATAAGAATACCTCTGTTCCCGGAACTGAATCCTTTATCAAGAGCTGCGGTTTCTGTTCCCAGAGCTCCATCTGTGAATATTTTAATACCTTTGATACTATCTCTGAGATTGCCGGTTAATTCGCGATATATCTTAATACCTGTCCATAAACCGATTCTCTCTTTAAGATCTGAATTTATAATGTACTTAATATAATCCTCATCTCCGGCATACATATCATCCTGACAATAGATCCCTTTTGACAGAAGATACGAGAGCATCATATCTACTTTTTCACTTTTAAAACCTGTTATTGAACTTACAAACCCCATAACCTCAGGTAGATTTCTCTCCACCCAGTCTGAGTTATCTATATTAAGGCAGACCTCTTCATTATAATCTTTCAGAATAGTTGCTGCTTCAGAGTTAAGAATAAACCCATGAAGAGAGCTATTGCATACTACAATTGGCGGGAGATGGCTGAAATCTTCTGCTGAGAGTGGGAAACGGCTGCTATTCCATCCGATAGCAACAGAAATATCCCTGTTACTGCTATAATTCTTAAGTTTAACCAGAGCCTCTTCTTTTGATTTCGCTACTGACAAATCAAGAGCATCAGACAGAGATGAGTAGATATAAAGATGATTATGTGAATCTTTTAATAGTGGAATTCTCTCCATAAATACCTCGCATTAAAAGAGATTTTAACATATGGGGAACTTAAGATTAAATAATCTCCTTCAAATAACTGTACAATGCATTCACAATGGAAGAACTGTGGTCTGGAAGGGTCAGGCATGCCTGCCCCCTACATTTATCTGTTTTTATGTCTGGTTATATTTTTATACCCACTTTTCGGAGATTTTTTCTCCTCTCAATGACACCATTATCTCTTTTACAGGCACCTTTCTTTCTGCTTTTTTGAGAGCTTCCTGAGCTATCGCCATCAAACCTCCGCAGCATGGTACTTCCATTCTCATTACTGTGAGAGTATTGATTTCAGCCTGATCTATCATAGTCGCAAGCTTATCAACGTAGACCTCCATGTTGCTGTCCAGTTTAGGGCAGGCAATTGCAAGACCTTTCCCTTTAAGGTAGTCCTGATGAAAATTACCCATTGCAAAAGCTACGCAGTCAGCAGCAAGTACTACATCTGCATTTCTGAAATATGGAGCAACCGGAGAGACCAGGTGTAACTGAACAGGCCACTGCTGGAGTTCAGATTTAACAGATCCCTCTTTCTGCTCTTCTTTAACACTACCTTTACCACCAAAGTTCATCATTTTTGATCCGGGGCACCCTCCCCCGTGACCGTGCTGATGTCCACCGCCCCCATGGGAACCGCAGCCCTTCTTCTCTGCTGCCGGTTTTGCCATATCATCTTCCAGAGGATTTGAAATACCTTTCTCTTTAAGATAATCGAGAGCAATATTAAGATACTCTGTTTCCCCATGATCTCTCATATGCTCAAGATGAGTTTTTATGGTATTCATTCCAGCTGGAACTATATTTTCTTCCATTGTCTTTCTTTCATCGTAAGGTTCAGCCTCTCTCTCTTCTATCTCGATAGCTCCTTCAGGGCAATGTCCGAGACAGGCTCCAAGACCATCGCAGAAGAGATCGCTTATAAGCCTTGCCTTACCATCAATAATCTGAATTGCTCCTTCAGCGCAGTTAGGCACGCAAAGGCCGCATCCATTACATTTATCGTTATCAATCTTTATCACTTTTCTTTTCATATTCAGCCTCCTTTACTTTAGCTTCACCGATAATATAGTACAGATTCCCCACGTCAACCGTAACAATTGTTACCATATCAGAAAAAAATGGGATTTTTTATTTAATGTGGCTTGAAATAACTGATCGCCCACACAAACACGGACCAACAGGGACAATCACCGACCATCACAGACCCACACAGGGCTAACATCACCTTTTATATTCCAGTAAATTATCTTACAACGCATCTATCCTCAATTTATACATACCTTCAGGAGATCCGCAGCGAAGCAAGGACATAGCTCTCCTCCTGTAGGAGGAGTACCCGAGGAACGAGGGGGAGGTGGTTTTAATGAGTCCAAAGACGTCTGAAATCTGTAAATATTAAATCGTGCTGCTCTATCAGAACCTCCCCGACTGGAGTACCAGCCACCCCTCCTTTTAAAGAAGGGAAATTCTGTCAGACTATAGCAACCTGGCAATAACATCAGCTTCTCGAAGTATGCCTGACCCCTACATTTATTATCCACTCAGTATTGTTGATATTTAATATAAGCAACCGTATAATTTATACTTATTTATACAAGGAGGAAATATATGGAAAAACTGTTACCAGAAGAACTTATAAATCTTATTAAAGCTGTATTCCCTTTTACCGGTGAAGAGAAGGAACTGGGAATTCTTGTGGATATTCCAAGAGAAGTAACACCAGATAACAAAGACTGGGAAGTAAGAAGAGGAATTGCCCTTCAGTGGTATAAAGATCTGAGAGAAAAAACAGAAGATCTTGACCTGGAAAAGATTTCTCTTTTTGCATATTACGATGTTGGCTCCAACAATGCAGATCTTCCTGCAGATTGTTACAGAATAGATGAAACTCTCCCTGCAAAAGCAGAGGATCTCAAAAATCACGGAACACATATGACTTTTGATGAAGTTTTTAAAACCAATCAGCTGTTTATGGCTCCTACAGAGAACTCAACAACTGCTCCTCTGAAGAATGCTGCTAAAAAATACGGTTTCAGAGCTGCAACTATGCCTGGTTTTGCCCCTTCAATGCTTCCGGCTTTAAGAATTGATTACAACGAAGTTGGCAGAAGAGTTGGGATTATTAAAGAATTAGTTGACCCTGCAACTGCTGCAAAATGTATATTTGAAGTAGATGGAGAAGAGTTTCATATTAACTTTGACTTAAGATTCCGTCTTGGACACCTCAGTGCAGGTCGTTTTCCTGAGAAAGGGATTGCCGGCAACCTGCCAAGTGGTGAAACCTACATCGTTCCTTATGAAGGCGAAAAAGAGGCAGAAAGTTTAACAAACGGCATCTTACCTGTTCAGATTGGAGAAAAAGTAATTCTGTTTACTATTAAAGAGAATTTTGCTGTCGAAGCAAAAGGATTCAGAGGAGAAGAGAGTCCTGAACTTGAAAAAGAGATTGATCATCTGAAAAGAGAACCGGCTTATGGAAACATGGCTGAACTGGGCTTTGGAGTTCTTGGAGATTTTGGTCTCACTCCAATCAGGGAAATTCTTCTGGATGAGAAACTCGGTTTCCATGTAGCTTTTGGCAGAAGTGATCATTTTGGAGGTAACACAAGTCCTTCAGATTTCTCATCACCTTCAGAAGTTATCCATCTGGATCAGGTTTATATTCCTGCAATGCAGCCAAAGGTTGCTATTAAATCAATTGTTCTTAATTACGGCCCCTGCGAAGAGAAGCTTATTTTTGAGAACGGAAAATATCTCGTATTTTAATTAAACCCTGAATAGAAGTGCCGCAGATTTCTGCGGCACTGTATTTAACTACTATTTCTTATCTTTTTTCATACCTTTTAATTCATCAAAGGCTTTCATTATCTTCTTTGCTTTCCATGATGCAAGAAGAAAAGGTGTATCTGAATCTGAAGAGCTTATCAGAAACTCATTGGCATTATCTCCATTCTGACCATAGAAATTGATAGTATGAGTCTTATCGGTCATAACTGTTACTGTATAGACCGGATTCATAAGATCTGCTTTAGGCTTTTGTGGTACATAAGAGTCACATTTAAGATTACTTAACTCCCCAATAACCTCTTCAATAGCCTTTTTATCCCCTTTTCTTCCAATGGAAAACTGCCAGCTCACAACTTTTGTTTCCTGAGCCGCCTGTTTCTGTCCATCTTTAGCTGCGGGACTCTTCTCTTCTATTTTGGAAAAAGAGAGCATTGAATCTTTCTCTTTGAAAGCAATTGAAGTTACAGCATCTTTTTTAAAGTCCATAACCTTCTTATCTCTCATCTCTTTTGCTGCCATATCAAAATCTTTTCTGAAAGCACCGGATGCGAGATAAACTTTATGATCTTTACTCAGCTTTACATAAGTATGCCTGTATGTGGATGCCGCCTTTCCAACAACAAACTCCCTTACAGGTTTATCTCCTGCAAAAGCTTTAACATTAAGAGCTTTGTTACTTCCAAGTTCATACCGGTCATAGTTCTCTGACTCAGATACCATCTCCCTCAGTTTCAGTTCAGCAATCAGGGATGCTACCTTATCAGCTTTAACCTCATCGGCTTTAAAATTACCTTTCTCAAGAGTCCATACCTTATTCTTATTAACAAGAGTATAACTATTCTCCATTCCTTTTACGGTAATCTTTGTAATTGCACCTTTATCAACAGGTTCCAGTTCAGGAATATCCCTCAGATTATATCCACTCTGCCGGAACAGAAGGTATAGTGATAAAGATACTATAACAAGAGTCAGTACAAGATACTCTTTTTTCATTAAACTCTCCTTAGCTTTCTCTTCTACGAAAAACTTCTCTAATCTGGTTTTTACGTTTCTTTCTGCCAATCCAGACAAAAATACCTGCCAGAATTACTCCCAGAGGCAAACCACCATATACAACAGATTTAATTGCCAGCCTTGTACCATGGGTTGTATCCTTCAAAGGACTGAAAACCTGCTCTTTACTTCTCATAACAGCAAGTCCTTCATTATTATTCAGATAATCGATAGTGTTCATAACAAACATTGCATTGGGACCTTCGCCACCACGATCAACAACATTATCCTTAATAATATCAGAAGTACCTGTCAGAAAAATTCTTCCGGGTCTCCCTTTTGTTAAAACTCCACCTGCAGCTTCAACACCGGTTTTAACAACTTCTGTTGTTTTCTTATCTTTATTATCTTCTTTTTTATTTTTATCTTCAACTGGTTTCTCCGGCAGAGTTCTGCCATCAAAATAGCTACTGAAAGAGCCTTCCAGAAGGTATGCAAGAGGGTACTTACTGTAACTCTTATCATCAACAGGAGGCTTAATCATCATGGGCATAAGATTTATGCGCCCTTTCATTTCCCAGGCATTACTGGTTGATGAGAAGAGAACTTTTGAATCTATTCCGTTTTTCTTCAGCTTATCTTTATCAACTGTAAGAGGAGAACTCTTAAGAGTAATCAGGCCTTTTATATTTTCAAGGAAACCAAGCTCATGATTTATATTACGGTTTTTAATCATTGGAGCAAAGTAGATTGGAATTTCTCCTCTGAACTGATCTCTGTTGGTGAAACAGCTCTTATCCATTACATAGGATTTCTCTGCTTTGATACCGTAATGTTCAAGTAGTTTCTCAAGTCCCGTATTAAGAGGAAGATAGACAGGCTGATTCATTCCTCCAAACATCTGTTGTCTCTGCTGCTGTACCTCTTTAAAAGAGTCAGAGAATATTGCCAGAGAGCCTCCTCTCATAAGAAACTGATCTATCTGAAGTAGTTCCCATTCAGAAAATTCATTTTTAGCTCCAGCAATAATAAGAGTTCTGATACCCTCAGGAATTCCATCTTTCAACATAACATTCTTAATTGTATAGTTCTGGCGCAGAAGACCATCAAAATTACTTATTGCCTGAGCTTTCTGCCTCATCATCTGCATTTGAGGTGGCAGCTGTGATGCCAGCATAACAGTTCCGTTTGACCCTACATAACCGATAGATTCATTAATATCTATAAGTGAATCTATATTGCCACTGATAAAACTCTCTATCTCTTTATCATCTTTTACTGAATACTGTTCAGTTAATCCTTTTGAAGTGAGAGCCATCTTTCTTGAAAGCAGTGAAGTTTCAAAAGATTTATCACCATACTGAATACCAACCGCAAGATACCCTTCGCCGGCTTTTACACCTTTATCAGGCATATCAGGCCACTTTATAGCAAACCTTTTAAAGTTCTCAATTCCGGCTTCTCCTGCTGTAGATGGATCAGTAACCTTAAGCTCCAGTTTCCCGTAACTTGCTGAATTAAGCTTATCTACAACAGTTTTCATTCTGCCATTCAGTTCATTGAGACCTTTAAGTTCAATAGCTCTGGCAATATCTGCCATTGAAGAAGAGTGAACAACATGAATTCTGATCTTATCTTTAAGTCTCAGTAGTGCTGAAATCTTATTATTCATCTTTTTAATAGTGGATGTAATCTGGTATTCCAGACCTTCAGTGGAAGCCACTGCAGGAATAATTTCAGTAATATCTCCATGTATTAATACAAGCCCCATATAAGCTTTAACTGATTTTACCTCATCCTGATCCACTTTCTGAACCATCTGTGGATTAATACCATACTCCTGAGCAAGCGTTCTGTTCTCCGCAGCCTCTTCGGAGAGATCCCCTTCATCTGCAGTTACATTATAGAACCTGTAAGAGAAGTTACTCCCTGCATGTGATGCATACAGATCCAGCATATCTTTAAGATACTGTTCAATATTACCCATCTGTGGAGGAAGGTTTTTTGAGAAAAAAGCGTTAATCTTAAGTGGCTCTTTAAGAGTTTCCACAGCTTCGATACTTGCATCTGAAAGAGAATACATACCTCTTGAAGTGAGGTCAAAGCGCATAAAGAGTGAAGCACCTGCTACATTTATAACTACAACTGCAGCAAGATACATCAGAAGTTTTATTATATTATCTCTGTTTATATTCATAATTAATATCTCCTACCCTCTGTTTCTCATAACTGTATCAGCTCCGTAGAGAGCAACAAAACAGACTGAACAGAAGTAGATAATATCCCTAGTATCAACAATTCCTTTTGCAATATTCGCAAAATGTGCATCAGCATTAAGAAACTGTACAAAACCCGTCATAAAATCAGGTACAAAAAATACAATGAAATTGAGAAGCATTGTTAACAACACACAGATTACAGCACTTACAATAAAAGCAATAACCTGATTCTTAGTTAAAGTTGAAGCAAACACACCGATAGCACAGAAGCATGCCCCAAGAAGAAAGGCTCCAAGATAACCACCGATTACAGGCCCCCAATCCAGATCTCCAAGAGTTGAAACTATTACCGGATAGAGAATAGTCGGCGCAAGCATAACACCTACAAAGGCTACCGCTGCCAGAAATTTACCCATAATAATATCTCTGAAGGTTACAGGTAGTGTAATAAGAAGTTCATAAGATCCAAGGTTGATCTCTTCTGAAAAGAGGCGCATTGTTATTGCAGGAATCATGAAAGAGAAGAACATAGGAAGGTTCTTAAAGAAACCATACATACTGGCCTGTCTGCTTATGAAAAATGATGAGAAAAAGAGAAAACCTGCAAGACCAAGGAAAATTGCGATGACTATATAAGCCACAGGAGAAACAAAGTAGTTACCAAACTCTTTCTTAAAAATATGTTTCATTTTGGACATCAGCTAACTCCTCCTGTAAGATTCATAAAGATTTTCTCAAAAGACTCTTCATTATGAGATCTTCTCAGATTACCTACAGTATCATCTGCAACTTTCTTACCTTGACTTATAATAACAACCCGATCACATGTGGCTTCAGCTTCACTTAGAATATGGGTCGAGAAGATAATGGTTTTTTCCTTACCGATTCTTCTGATAATCTCCCGGGTTTCAACAATCTGATTTGGATCCAGCCCTGAAGTTGGTTCATCAAGAATAAGAATCTCAGGGTTTCCCATAAGAGAGTGAGCAATACCAACTCTCTGACGATACCCCTTAGAGAGTTCACCAACAGTTTTATGCATAACCTCATTAAGACTGCAGAGATCTGCAAGTTCCTTAATATGGCCCAGTTTTTCATTAGCTTTCAGCTCTCTGATATCAGCGATATAACTTAGATAGTCATAAACAATCATATCCTGATAGATGGGAGCAGATTCTGGCAGATAGCCAATCATTTTCTTAATTTCCAGTGAATGTTCGAGAACATTGTAGTCCCCTACCCGGATGTTTCCTGATGTAGGCTGCAGATAACCTGTTAGAATCCTGTAAGTTGTAGATTTGCCAGCGCCATTTGGCCCCAGAAGACCAAGTATTTCGCCTTTCTTAATCTCAAAACTAACATCATCAACAGCGCAGAAATCACCATAGAATTTAGTCAGATTCTCCACTTTGATCATATTACATCTCCTTCATTTTTGCTTCCGTTACCACAAAGCACAGTAGTATCAGGGAAAAATTTTATATAAACCAAATTGCCTTGTCAAACAGCGCTGTCCTGAGATCAGACTGTCTGCAATCGCCCGTTAAGCAGACCGTAAATCTTATCGGTTCTGCCTGCAAGAGTCTGGTCGTGTGTTACTACAACTGCAGTAAGACCATTCTCCACTACAAGTTCACGAAACAGATCAAATACCCCTTTACCTGTTTCCTGATCCAGATTACCTGTAGGCTCATCTGCCAGAAGAAGTCCGGGATTATTTACAAGACTTCTGGCTATAGCAACTCTCTGTCTCTCTCCACCGGACAGTACCTGAGGAAAGTCTTTACCTCTGTTACCAAGCCCGACTCTTTCAAGAAAAACCATTGCCTTTTCAGCGGCTTCTTTTCTTTTATACTCTTTTATAAGAAAAGGAAAAGCCACATTTTCAAGAACAGTCAGTTCCGGCATAAGATAGTGGAACTGATAGATAAATCCTAAATGCTGATTACGGTATTCCGCTCTTTTTTTATCACTGAAATCTGAAATAGATTCATTATGGAAAAGAATATCCCCGCTATCCGGGGCATCCAGCCCCCCGATGAGATGCAACAGAGTACTCTTACCACTACCGGAAGCTCCTGTTACTGCAACAAGAGAACCAGCTTCCACATTGAGGGATACAGAATCAAGAACCTTTAATTCTGATTTATCCGAGTTCTGAAAACTTTTGCTGACATTATGCAGCTCTAAAATATTATTACCCATAAACAACTTTGAATATGTGCCCCTGCAAAAGGGGCACATTATATAATATAGTTTCTATTCTTCTTCTTCTCTTACGCGACCTTCAGCAACTGCTTCCTCAATGATCTTTTTCTGATTCTGATGAGGTACTGGATCGTAGTGTGAGAATTCCATAAAGTACATTCCTCTTCCACCAGTAATTGATGTAAGAGTTTTATTGAAGTCGAGCATTTCAGACATAGGAACCTGAGCTTTAACAACCTGGTTTTTACCCTTTGATTCCATTCCCTGAATTCTTCCGCGTCTGCCACTGAGAGTACCGTTAATATCACCCATAAACTCATCAGGAACAATTACTTCAACATCCATAACCGGCTCTAGTAGAGTTGGTTTAGCTTCTTTCATAGCCATTTTGAATGCCATTGACGCAGCAATTTTAAACGCCATATCTGAAGAGTCAACATCGTGATAACTACCATCATAGAGATCTACCTGGAAGTCAACAACAGGGTAACCGGCTAAAACACCTTTCTGTCTTGCTTCAAGAATACCTTTTTCAACAGCAGGAATGTAGTTTTTAGGAATTGAACCACCAAAGATTGATTCAACAAATTTGAAATCTCCGCCTCTTTCAAGAGGAGCAAATTTGATCATTACGTGACCATACTGACCACGACCACCACTCTGCTTCTTATATTTCTTATTAATATCTGCTTTACCCTGAATAGTTTCCAGATAAGGAATCTTTGGAGGCTTCATATCAACTTCAACACTGTATTTTTTATGCAGTTTACTTACAACCAGTTTAACATGGAGTTCGCCGTTACCTGAGATAACAAGCTCTTTTGTCTGAACATCTCTCTCTGTTTTAACTGTTGGATCTTCTTCAGAAATTTTCTGAAGAGCTGCTGAAATTTTACCTTCGTCAGATCTTGATTTAGGCTCAATTGCAAAAGAGATTGATGGTACAGGGAATTTGAATTCAGGGAAAGTTGTTTTATTACCCTTAATACTGAGTGAATCACCGGTTTTTGTCTCTTTAAGTTTTGCAACAGCAACAATATCACCAGGATAGAGCTGGCAATCAACTGCATCCTGAGTTTTACCCTGAAGCAGGAATAGTCCGCCAAAACGCTCATCACAACCTTTTGTAACATTGTAGTATGAGGTATCTGCCTTCATAGTACCTGAGATAACTTTGATAATTGAGATCTTGCCGGTAAATGGGTCAGAGATTGTTTTAAATACAAGACCTGTGAAATCACCGTCTTTATCTGCAACAACATTTTCAGGTTCAGCAGTAAAAGCTTCAACTTCACTGATAGCAGGAGCATAGTCCACAATAAAGTCTGTAAAGTGCTGAACACCCATGTTTGTAAGAGCATCCATTACAAGTACAGGATAGATATCTCTGCTCAGAACTCCTGCTTTCAGGCCTTTAAGAACATCCTCTTTTGACAGATCACCTTCTTCGAAGAATTTTTCCATAAGTTCTTCATCAGCTTCTGCAATCTTTTCAACCAGAGCTTCTCTCTGAGCCTGAACTTCATCTGCGATATCTGCAGGGATATCAATCTCCTCGAAATTTCCACTCTCATCATCAGCATATTTAAAAGCTTTCATTGACAGCAGATCAACAAGGCCACTGAAGTTTGGTCCTTCACCAATAGGATATTGAACAGGAATAGCATTTTTACCAAAAGATTCTACAATTGAATCAAAAGTCTTACCGTATTCAGCAAGGTCCTTTTTCATTTTGTTAATAACAAGAACAAGGGGTTTACCCAGTTCTGCCATTGTGTCATAGATCTTTTCTGACTGAACTTCAACACCTTCCACAGCATTAACCAGCATAACACCGGTTTCTGCAGCTCTGAGACCAAGTCTGGCTTCCCATACAAAATTAGCAAAGCCAGGAGTATCTATAATGTTAATTTTGGTTTTACCTTTAATTGCATATGCAACAGACGCAGAAATTGAAATCTTCTTTTCAATTTCCTCTTCATCATAATCCAGTACAGTATTTCCCGCATCAACTTTACCGAGTCGGTTAACCATCTTGGTGTTAAAAAGAAGAGCTGAAGCAAGGCTTGTTTTACCAGTCTGACCATGTCCTACAAGGGCAATACTTCTTAGATTTTCACTTAAAACTTCTTTCATTTTCTTCTTCCTCCACTTTTAGCAGTGTATTACAGGTAAAATATCCTCATAAAACCTGCATTTTCTTAAGGATATTTAAATATAAAGTTCATAATAAAAGATCAAAAATCTGTTGTCAAGAAATTTAAAAACCCCACAGGTTCAATTTTTTGAATTTGATTTTTCCCCTGAAACATTATAAAATTTGCTGTTCTAAGATCAAAGGTGAAATCATGAAAAATAAAATCAAGAATCTAGTAGCTCTAAGAGAAGAGAAAGATGCTGCTGGCGGTCAGGCTAAACTGGATAAAAGACGTGAAGCCGGCAAAATGACTGCCAGAGACAGAATCGAGTATTTCTTCGATCCAGGTACTTTTGTTGAGCTTCAGGGCTATATGAAGCACAGATCAACAAATTTCGGACTTGACAAAAAACACTTTCACGGAGACGGTGTTATCACCGGGTTTGGTAAAGTAAACGACAGAACCGTATATATCTATTCACAGGACTTCACGGTTCTTGGCGGCTCTCTTGGCGAGATGCATGCTGCAAAAATCGTGAACGTTCAGGATCTTGCCCTTAAGGCAGGAGCACCGGTTGTTGGAATCAACGACTCAGGTGGTGCAAGAATTCAGGAAGGCATAAGTAGTCTTGCTGGTTATGGAGACATTTTCTACAGAAACACTATCTCATCAGGTGTTATTCCCCAGATCTCAGTTATCATGGGCCCCTGCGCAGGTGGTGCTGTATATTCTCCTGGTATTACAGACTTTATTTTCCAGGTTGACAAAACATCACATATGTTTGTTACAGGTCCCGGAGTTATTAAAGCTGTTAATAAAGAAGAGGTATCTTTTGAAGATCTTGGTGGCGCAATGTCCCATGCTTCAGTTTCAGGTGTAACCCACTTCATCGGTTCAGATGAGATGGATACTCTTGATAAGGTAAAAGAACTTCTCAGTTATATTCCTTCATCCAATATGGAAATGGCTCCTGCTACAGCAGAAACAGATCCTTACGACAGAATGGATGAAAAACTGAACGATATAGTTCCTACAGATTCAAGTAAACCTTACAGTATGCTGGAGCTTATCAAGTGCGTTGTGGATGACGGTAAAATAATGGAAGTTCACAAGAACTATGCCCAGAACATTATCGTAGGTTTCTCAAGACTTGGTGGTAAAACTGTAGGTATTGTAGCCAATAATCCTGATACTTTTGCAGGAACCCTTGATGTTAACGCATCACTGAAAGGTGCCCGCTTTATCAGGTTCTGCGATGCATTCAACATTCCTCTGGTCAGTTTTGTTGATGTTCCGGGCTTCCTTCCGGGACAGGATCAGGAGAGACTCGGTATCATTAAACACGGTGCGAAACTTCTCTATGCATACTCAGAAGCAACAGTTCCAAAACTGACAGTTATTACGAGAAAATCCTATGGTGGTTCATACATCGTTATGAGTTCAAAACACCTTGGTGCCGATGTTGTTTATGCATGGCCTACAGCTGAAATCGCTGTTATGGGTCCTCAGGGAGCTATCAACATTATATTCAGAAAAGATATTGATGCTGCAGAAGATAAAGAAGCAGAGAGAGAAAGACTCATTCAGGAATACAAAGATAAGTTTGCAAACCCTCTTATGCCGGCTTCTCTTGGTTATGTAGATGACATTATCCTTCCTACAGAAACCAGACCACTTCTTATCAAAGCTCTGGAAGCTCTGGAAAACAAAGCTGAATCACTGCCTCCTAAGAAACACGGCAATATTCCCCTCTAAGGAGAAGATCCATGAAAAAAGTATTAATACCAAACCGGGGCGAAATAGCTCTGGAACTTATATACTCTTTCAAGAAGAAAGGATTTGAAACCATTCTGCTTCATTCACCTGAAGATGCACTGTCACTTCCGGTTAAAGTTGCTGATAAGAGTTGCAAGTTTATCTCTTCAAAACTTAATGACAGCTATATGGATATAGATGCCATTATTGAAAAGGCTCAGGAGTTTGGAGCTGAATATATTCATCCGGGTTACGGCTTTCTCTCTGAATCAGCAGAGTTTGCTAAAAAATGCCTGGACAACAATATAAAATTTGTTGGCCCCGACTATAAAACCCTCTCAACAGTTGCAGATAAGCCTGTTCTGAAAGATACTGCTGAAACAGCAGGTATCCCGGTTCTGCAGCACTCTTCCCGCCTTTCAAGTCCTCTGGATTTTGATAAGGTGTCAGAAACAATCAAATTTCCGGTAATTATTAAACCGGTAATGGGGGTTGCCGGAAGAAGTATCAGAACTGCAGCTTCAAAAAGAGAACTGGAAATGAAACTCAGTGAACTCTTTAAGAGAGAAGAGAACAGAATCAACGGTCTTTTCTGCGAAGAGTACATGGGAGAAGCCAGAAATATTGAAGTTCCTTTTGCAAGAGATGCTGAAGGTAAAGTCAGAATCTTCCCTGAGATTGAAGCAACAATCCAGAGACGTTTTCAGAAACTAATCCACGAGTCTCCTGCACCTGTTACAGATTCACTCAGAAACAGTCTTACAGAATATACAAAACTGATTGCTGACAAACTCAACTACATAGGTTTTGGTTACGCAGAGTTTCTGATTGTTGATAATAAACCATACTTCTCAGAACTTAACCCTACACTTCAGGTAAATACCCTGATGCCGGAAGTTCATGCTGATATAGATTTTGTTCAGCTTCAGCTTGACCTTTCAGAAGGAGCAGCTCTGAAAGAGGATGGTACATTTAAACCTTCAAAACACCAGATTCTGGTTACCTTAATGGCAGAAGATCCTTATAAGGATTTCATCCCATGCTCTGGAACTATTACTGAATTCTACCACTACTCATCACAGAATGAGATTCTGAAATCCTATATGAACACAGGTTCCAAGATCTCATCAATCTACTCCCCAATGATAGGTAAACTGATGACTTATGGTGAGAACAGAGAAGAGACTCTTCAGAAGATGAGAGCCTTTCTTGATCACCTGTTTATTCGTGGAGTTCAGACAAACCAGAACTTCCTTAAAACAATTTTTGCTAACAGGGAATTTATTGAAGGCAACAGTACAATAGATTTTGTTTCCAGTAAACACGATTTCCTTAAATACAACAAGTCTGAAGAAGAGATAGCTATTGCAGCAGCCCTTCTTGCAACAGAGTTCCATATTGAGAACCGCAGCGAGAACTATAAAGAGCAGCTTTCAAGAATGAAGCAGCCGGGTATTATCAAGAGACTCTTCAACAGAATGTGAGGTGAGAGATGAAATATAAATTCCAGGTTGAAAAGAAAAGTTTTGACATTGAGATTGCCAACAGCACTACCTTCCATTCTGCTACAGACATAAAAGTCAATAAAGATCAGAAGAAGATAATGCTTGGGGAACTGACAAACGGAGAGGTTCGTTCACTCTTTGTTGATGATCGTCTCTACCAGTTTGAAATCGTTAAAAACAGCGAAGGATATCCTGAAGGTATCTACGTTAACGGTACATACTACTCAGCTTCACTACATAAGATTGATAACCTTTTCTATTATAAAGAGAAAGAAGTTAAGGCTGCTCAGTCAGGTCTGGTGAGAAGTTTTATCCCGGGTAATATTAAAAAAGTCTTCTTCAATGTTGAAGATAAAGTTAAAGAAGGTGATATTATTCTGATTCATGAAGCCATGAAAATGGAAAATGAGATCAGAGCTCCAAAAGATGGCAAAATAGTTAAAATCGGTGTTACCGAAGGTGAAAACATTCTTGCCAATCACCTGCTGTTTGAAATCGAATAAATAATCATAAAAGCAGGCCCTGCAAGGCCTGCTCCCCTCTCTTAACATATAATTAACATAAATATCACACTTATTTTGCATTCTCCTCCTATTATACCTTCTTGACTAAAATCTTTGGTTTTGTTAAGAAAAACGTATAAAGAGAACAAGATGAAAGAAAACAAAAAAAGTAACAATCTTCCGGTAAAGCCTCTGATCTACGCTGTAGATGATGAGCACGACATTCTGGAACTCATTAGAGTTAACTTATCAAATTCAGGCTTCCGTCTGGAAACCTTCGACAGAGCTCTTCCTCTTTTTGATAAACTTGAAGAGCAGATTCCTGATCTGGTGGTTCTGGATATTATGCTACCGGATATGGATGGCATAGAGGTCTGCAGAAGGCTGAAAAGTGATGATAAGTACAAACATCTTCCTATTATCATGCTAACAGCCAAAAGTGGTGAAACAGATATTGTACTGGGTCTTGAACTTGGTGCAGATGATTACATGGTCAAGCCTTTTTCTCCAAGAGAATTAAGTGCAAGAATCAAATCCATACTGAGGCGCACCTCTGCTTCCGAATCTCCCAAAGGGGAAGGCGATATCATTAAAGTCGGAGAACAGATCTCTATAGATCTTAATCGCCATGATGTGTGGGTTAATGGAGAGAAAGTAAAGCTTACGAAAACTGAGTTTATAATACTCCAGACTCTTTCCAGTAAACCAGGCTGGGTTTTCTCCAGAGAGAAACTTCTCACTAAGCTCTGGGGAGACGATAAATTTGTTATAGACAGAACTATTGACGTACACATAAAAAACCTGAGAGACAAACTCAAATCAGCAGGTTCAGCAATAATAAACGTAAGAGGTGTGGGGTATAAACTGGAACTATGACAAAATCAATATTTGCAAAGAACTTCAGAGGCTACCTTATACTGATTACAATAACTATCATCAGCCTTACTGCCCTGACAGTCAAGACTTTTGAAAAGTGGCACCTTCAGAAAGAAGAGCAGGATCTGCGCAAAATTTCTGAAGTTCTGAAAAGCTACATAACACACAGAATAGAAAACAGGCTTTCGATTCCTGACTACATTAACAAAGAAGGAAAAGCCCTTGATATCCGTATAACAATTATCAGACCTGATGGAACTGTAGAGGCAGATTCTGCCTCTAATCCGGATACTATGGAAAACCATGGAGGGAGACCTGAAATAGTTAAAGCTATGAAAGGAGAAATCTCCAGCAACATAAGATTCAGCACAACCATAATGTCCAAAATGCTCTATATGGCAAGGCCTCTCTACAATGATGATCAACTATACGGAGTATTAAGATTAAGTCTCCTTGTAAAAGATATAGATTCTATTGCAGCTGACCTTAAGGACAAGATAATTGCTCCTTCAATTATACTTCTCATTCTGGCAATTATTATCGTATTCTTTATATCCCGTAATATATCCAACCCCATTAAAGAGATTGCAGGAGCTGCAAGACAGGTTGCTGATGGGAACTACAACACAAAAGTATATATTCAGGACAAAGGTGAACTGGGAGAACTTGCTGGAAACTTTAACTGGATGATTGAACAGCAGAGAACCCTTTTTGAAAATCTTAATAACCATAGAGAAGAACTCAGAGCTATTATAAGCTCCCTTAATGAGGGTCTTTTAGTTGTTAACAAAGAGGGAGATGTTATTCTTTCAAACAGAAGTTTCGATAAAATGACCAACTGTGATGACACAATTGGTAAGAAGTACTGGGAAATCTGCAGAAGTACAAATCTCAACAGTGCAATTTCAGACTCTTTTAAAGAGAATAGAAATATTACATCAGAAGTAGAGATTGGTGGTTACATAACTATTGCCAGTCTGACTCTTCTTCTGTCCAGAGATCGTCTGGTAATAACATTTCACGACATTACCGAGAGAAAGAGACTGGAGAAGATCAAGAAAGATTTTGTTGTTAACGTCTCACACGAACTTAAAACGCCTCTCACATCAATTATCGGATTTGCAGAAACCCTTGAATCTGATGAACTCTCTGATGAGCAGAAAAAGTATCTGGAAATTATTAAAAGAAACACCAACAGAATCATAAAGATAGTTCAGGATCTCCTGCTTCTTTCAGGTATGGAAGAGAGACCTGAAATTATGCACTATACTCAGATTAACATGCCGGATCTCATACGTAATCAGATTAAACTGGTTGAGCCTGCTGCAGAAACCAAAGGCCTCAATCTAAGAGTAGATATTGATGAGAATATTCCTGAATTCAGAGGAGATCTTTCAAAGATAGAAGATATGATTCTCAATCTTATTGATAACTCAATTAAATACACCGAACAGGGTGAAGTAAATATCAGTCTCTCAGGAGAAGAGTCTAATCTGATATTTGAAGTCTCTGATACTGGCATAGGAATTCCTGAATCACATCATAACAGGATCTTTGAGAGATTCTATGTTATAGACGCTGCCAGATCCAGAGAGAGAGGCGGTAGTGGCCTTGGGCTTTCAATTGTTAAGCATATTGTTCTGCTGCACAAAGGAGAAGTGGATTTCACCAGTCTTGCAGGTAAAGGAACAACATTTACAGTAAAACTACCACTATAAACAGAGATATAAACTACCGGCAAAAGGAACTTTGCCGGTAGAGGCTTTCCGGGCATTCACACGGACTAACAGTGACATACACAGCCATACACTGACTAACAGGAATTATAATCCTGCAAAGAGTTTATCTATTACCGGCATGTCCACTTCACCAGAAGAACCTCAGGAAAACACCTGCGTTCCAGATTGTTTCAAAACAGAACTTAACGCAAATAGAAGCAAATAAATATTAAAAAGCCCGGGAAAAAGCAGGAGTTTTATTAAGCTCATTTTTAAAAGTAAAATCCTGCAATGTCAACTGTGTTTTAATTAAGGAACTGTTTGTTCCTGTAAGTCCATGTTAGTCAGTGATTGTCCGTATTATTTCGAAGAGGGAAAGTCCGTGTCAGTCAATATTATAACAGGAATTCACAAGCTCACAACTCACAGAATATATTGACTTAATGGCGTTTTTTTATTAACATTAAGTTCAAATTAATAGAACATTCATTTCTTTTATTAAAACCGGAGGTTAAGATGAGTGGGTCTTTAGTAAAAGCTTTTGATATTATAAGATTGCTATCCAACAGACAGGGAGAGCTTCGACTCTGCGATATCAGCAGAGATCTTAAAATGAATAAAACTACCGCATTCCGTTATCTGGACACTATGCTCAATCTGGGTCTGGTGGAAAAGAGAAAAGATGTATACTATCTGGGCACAACATTTCTGGAATATGGAAGCAAAGTTATGCTTCACGATATAGTAAGCTTCAGAATACACCCTATTCTGAGTGAAGTTGCAGAACAGATAAATGAAACAGTAAATCTTGCAACCATCAATAATGACATGGCTCTCTACCTGGATAAAGCAGAATGTAAAAGAAGTCTCCAGATGAAATCTGCTGTAGGAGACAGCCTTCCTCTTCACTGTACAGCTCTGGGTAAAGCTATCCTTTCAGTACTATCCCCAAGGAACCTGGAAAGTCTTACAGGAAGAATCCAGCTGCAGGGGTATACCGAGCATACAATTACTGAAAAAGAAGAACTTATTAAACAGATAAACAGAATCAGGGAAAAAGGATACAGTATTGAGTGTGAAGAGTTTGAAGAAGGTCTTGCATGCTGCGCTGTTCCTCTTATGATAGAGAAAGCAGGCTTCTATGGCGGAATCAGTGTTTCCGGCCCCTCAAACCGCCTTACAAGGGAAATTATGGAAGAGATTAAAGTAATTCTTATGGAAGCAAGAGAAAAAATATATCTGGAGTTTGAAACAGATTAAATCTCCTGACAGATAATATAGTTCGGAGAATCCTTAGCTGCTTTCTTCATTTCTGCAGCTTTTCGGGATATCTCTTCAGGTAAAAGATTACTGCTCACAATATTAAGTATAGAAGCTGAAACTGTGAGCAGAGAATATTCTGCCGGGTTTCCCTCTCTGTCTTTTGACACAATGTACCCTTTCTCTCTCTCTTCATCACTGTAAAAACCTTTGGCATTATCACTGAAATTCCTGCAGATATCCCTCACTGCCTCGTAACATCTATCATGATCCTTGAAATAGCCATTAAATGTTACAATGAAGTCGTCCCCTCCAATATGACCTGCAAAAGCTGAAGTCGTCATAACAAACTCCTGCAGAATATTGGCAAAGAGTAAAATAGCTTTATCTCCTGTTCTGTAACCATAATAGTCATTAAAAGGTTTAAAGCTGTTAAAATCAAAATATACAACCGTACTGTGCTTGATTCTTTTATCAACAATCCTGTTAAGCTGCTCATTTATCTGAATATTCCCGGGTAATCCAGTTAAAGGGTTCTGATCCCTTGCAATGGTAAGGTTCTTCTCATTAATCGTATTAACCAGGGATCTTGCAGACAGAAGCCCAAGATACTGACCTTTATCTGTAATTATTATTCCGCTGGAGTCCCTGTTCAGGTTGAATATATTCAGATGCTCTTCGATGCCATTTGAAACTTCAGATATAGGAATTTTTGTAATAAACCTTGATAATGACTTCCTTCTTTTGGCCAGTAACTCGTGGCCATAAGGAGAGTAGCCAAAAAGTTTTAAATCTTTCTCATCAATTATCCCGAGAGGTTCCCCGTTACTGTCGACTACAGGAATCACAGTAAGAGTCTTATCTTCTCTTAATCTTTTAAAAACCAGGTTTATATCGTGCTTACCATTAACCACTGGCTCTATTATTTCAAGCTGCCCCAGCACAATCCCCTGATCGTCACTTCCTATTCGCCTGTCCCTCTCAGCAAGCTTTCGCATTGCCTCATATCTGCTCTTTAATTTATCAACAGAAGTATCAGGTCTGGCAACAAGATAACCCTGAACAAAATCGCAGCCTATCTCTTTAACAGTATAGAACTCATCTATAGTTTCAATACCTTCCGCAATTACCATTATCCCAAGTATATGAGCCAGTTTAAGTATTGTTGTTACAAAGAGTTTCTTCTTTGGATCTTTTGAAATATTATTAATAAAAAACCTGTCGATTTTAAGAAAATCAGTATCAATATTATAGAGAAGTTGCAGTCCTGAAAAACCTGCCCCGAAATCATCAATAGCTATACGATATCCCTGACTCTTATACATTCCGGTAATCTCCTTAAAAGAGTGAAGGTTCGCACTATCCTGTCTCTCGGAAATCTCAAAACAGAGATTGTTCATAGTAAGATTATTTTTTTTAAGAATTTCTGTGGTGGTTCCGGTTTTATAATTCGGCATTGAGAGAACTCTGTTATCTATATTGTAAAAGAGTTTAAGGTTTTCATGAAAAGGAATGGTTCTGAACTTCCGGAAAGCTTTCTCTCTGAGCATCAACTCCATAGTATACAGATACTTATACTCATAGGCTGTATCAAAAAAGTCAGTTATAGTTTTAAACCCGGCTTTATCGTAATCTCTGATGAGGGCTTCAACTCCGTAACACTGACCATTATGAATATTGATTATGGGCTGGAAAGCGTAATCAACACTATCTACTATCTTTTTAACTCTCATCTTATCAAAATACATCAGACTCTCCAGTATAGATAAAACAGCAATTCTGTATCAGGAAGTGGTTATTCAGTTAAGGTAATGAATGGGCAGTTCAGAATCGGCTAATGATAATCCCGGTTATGTGATTAAGCCGGAACTGTAACTCCGGTTTTAAATCAGAAGTGGATGGGAACCGGGTCCCATCCCTTCTATGTCAGCAGTTTATCTTATTTACCAATTTTTGTTTTAAAAGCAATCTTAGCTGTCAGGTTAATCCATACATCAGCTTTAGGATGATTGTCACCTGAGTAGAATACATATTTCACATTTGGTGAAAGCTGAATGTTTTTGTGAACTTTGAAATTCAGACCAGCAATAATCAGGCGGGCTTTGTAATCTTTAGCCATTATTGGAAGGTAACCTGTGATATTTTTGAAACCTTTCTTTGTGAAGTGGTCATATCTTGCAAAAACTTCACTTGTTTTACCAAACTTAAGAGTTGTGAAAGCTGAAATAATTCCGGTGTTAACTCTTTCTGAACCATCTTTCTTTTCACTTCTGTGTGAATACTGAGCTCCGAAACGTCCCCATGACCCTTTAATACCACCGAAACCGTTCATGAAGAAGATATCTTTATCATTATCTGAAGCAACGTGTGCATTAGCTTCTACAAAAGTAGTCTTAGTCTGGTGACCAAGTCTGAGATAAAGAGCCTTACCTTTGTTATCTTCACCCTTATTTGAGCTGTAGTTACCATACATTAATGTATAAACCAGTCCGCCTTTACCTTTACCATCAAGTCCGATAGCGAAATCTCTTGATGATGCAAGTTTGAAAAGGTCAGCAGATGTTTTCTCAATGAATCTGTAACCATAAAATTTTTCAGTTTTATCAAAACTTGGAGGTGAAACAATACCAGCAATAAGTGACAGGTTTTTACTCATTTTATATTTAACATGAGCATTTTTTACATAAAGATATAGTTTATCTTCACCAAAAGCTTTACTTGCCATTTCAAGTCTTACTCTTGCACTGAATTTTTTGCTGATTTTTGTGTTATAACCAAGATAGATTCTTCTGAGCCAGAGACCGTGCTGTCCATCAACAGCTGAATCATCTTCACTTGAAACATTTGCATAATATTCAGGTATCATGTAACCCTTAATATCATCTGCTTTAAGATTGCCACAGAACAGAGCGGCGATAATTACAAATAAGATAATGAACTTTTTCATCGTTCCTCCTCGATTTTTAATATCTGAATATAGAAACTGGCAGTAAATATAAAATGAAGCAGCTGTTAATTTTATGTTAACTCCCAAAACCCTCTCTCTGACGCTTTTTCCAAAAACCACACCAAATCCTTCAGTTAATTTTTCTTTTTGGGAATATCTGCAAAAAAACAGGAAATTGCCACCTCAAAACACTGATTTTTTATAAAAAAACATCCACCTCCGGCACAAAAATATTTTTTCTTCAGAAAAAATTTCTTACTCTATTTACAAACCTGTCCATCAGGTCCACCTCGCCCAGGACTGTCTCAAAACTTTTATATTTTTTGAAACCACGAATGCACGCAAATAAAAGATAAAAATGTTAAAAAAAATCGTAAAATTTCCAGTTGTATTGTTTTTACTCTTTTTTTAACGGACTATTTTTTAATGCACGCTAAGTTAAGGTGATTTTGAGACAGTCTCGTCCACACAGTCCACAAGCAATCAGAATAAAAAGGCCTGACCCCGATTGAGATATTCTCAATTACTGCTGGCTTTTAAGAACCGCAAATAACTTTTCGCCAACAAAAACCTTAAAAGCTTCACAGATTCTGAATTGTTTCTTTCTAAAAAAATTCTTTTCAGGTAGAATTATTTTGTGATCAATATTTGCAGCACACAGTATAAATTGGGAATAAAAGGAAGTCTTCACACTTCCATCATCATAAAAGAAGAGGTGTCTGAAAAATGAGAAATCCTGAAACAGATCTGAACAGGTCCATAGAGATCGTCGGCTACGTTCCGATCAATGAAGCCACACCTGAGACCTACAGTAAACTTGGTTTTAAATGCGGACTGGAAATTCACCAGCAACTGAAAACATCAAAGAAACTTTTCTGCCGGTGCCCTGCGGGGATATATCTTGAACCGGAAGATTTTAATGCTGAAATTATCCGGCACATGAGGCCAACACTGAGTGAACTTGGAGAGTACGATGGTACTGCTCTTATGGAATTCAGAACAAAGAAAAACATTACCTACAGACTGAACAATATCAATGCCTGTACATATGAAATTGATGATACTCCCCCGTTTCCAATAAACAGTGAAGCTCTGGAATATGCTCTGGAAATAGCTCACCTGTTAAAAACAAGTATTGTAGGTGAACTCCATATAACCAGAAAACAGTATCTGGATGGATCTATTCCAACTGGTTTTCAGAGAACAGCTATTGTGGGTATTAACGGAACCCTCCCTTTAAGCAATAAAGATGTTGGGGTTATCCAGCTGGGTATTGAAGAAGATTCATGCCGTGAAATTTCCGATATAGGTCATGAACGTATCTATATAACAGATCGTCTTGGTATGCCTCTTATTGAAGTTGTTACTGAGCCGGAACTTCTTACTCCTGATGAAGCTGCAGAAGCTGGAAATTACATTAGATTCCTAACCAGAAGCAGTGGACGTGTAAGAACCGGTATCGGAGCCGGAAGACAGGATGTAAATGTCAGTATAACAGGAGGCACAAGAGTAGAAATCAAAGGTGTAGCACACATAAAATGGATACCTGCTCTTACTCATAATGAAGCCTTCAGACAAAAAGCTCTTCTTGAGATAGCCGGTATCTTAAAAGACAGACCTGTTAATAAAGACAACTGGAAAGCAGAATCAATTAAAGCAGATCCAGTGAAACTTTTTAATTCCGGTATTACTGAAGCTGAGAATGCAGAAGCAGCTCTTCTTATACGACTCCCCCACTTCAAAAACATTCCATCTTTCTTTACTCAGCCAGGCAAAAATTTCAGTAACGAACTGAGTGATCGTCTCAAAGTAATTGCCTGCCTTGAAAAACCAAACATGATTCACTCCGAATCAGGTGTAAAACTGACTGTATCATCACTAACAGATAACAGAGAATTTATTGATAGTCTGAGTAGCGAGGATGCCTGGATAGCTCTGTGGGGTCCAGAAGCAGATATGGCTACTGCTTTTGAAACTATTGATGAGAGATGCTCTGAAGCATTCAGTGGAGTCCCCAGCGAAACCAGAAAATCCCTCCCTGACGGAACCACTCTCTTTGAAAGAGTTCTACCTGGCCCGGACAGAATGTATCCAGATACAGATTCTGCTCCGGTTTCAATTACAAGCGATTTTATAGAAAGAACCGGTAATAAAATACCGCTACAGGTTTCAGAAAAGCTTGAGCAACTCAGAAAATGGAATGTTCCTGAAGATTCATGGATCTACATTCTTAAAAAGAATATATTTAACTACATCAAAAATATTGTAGATGCCGGGTATGGTACTCCGGTATATACAGGTGTTATATTCGGACAGGTTCTTAAACATATGGAGGGTCAGCATAATGAACTTCCTGAAAATATCTGCGATAAAATCAGCAGTATATTCCGGTATATCTCCGAAAAGGGAATTCCTGAAGAGATCGTTAAGTACATGTTACCTGAACTAATAGTATCACCAGATACAGATCCTCTCAACATGAAAGCTTTAAGTTATTGCGGTAAACTGAGCAAAGATACCATAATTTCCAAAATTCCTGAATTAAGAAATGAGTATAAAAAAATATCCCACTCATCCGGTGAAAACTCAGAAACTCTCTGGATAATGGGTCAGCTTAAATCCAGAGCTCTTGGAAATATTGAACTCAAAACATTGAGAGCTGTTATTGAGGGAGGTGAAGTATGAGTAATGAGCTTAAAGGTTACAGAGGGAAATCCCTGGAAATTCTGAAAAAGTTCAATGCCCGGGTATGGAGTGAAGCTGAAATAGATACCACAAGAGGTCAGTTCAGCGGCATAATTCTCCCCCGATCTGAGAATGATGATGACAATCATATTGTCCTGAAACTGATTACCGGATATAACATTGGTATTGAGATAGATACAATTGAATCAATACAGGAAAAGGGCTATAAAGAGGCCAACTACAAAATCCCGGAAAAAGAGTTCCCTACATCACCGGAAAAACCTTATGTAAAACTATTTGGTACCGGAGGTACAATAGCATCACGTCTTGACTACAGAACCGGTGCTGTTATTCCCGCCTTTTCTCCAGGGGAGCTTTATGGTGCTGTACCTGAACTGGCGGATATCTGTAACTTAAGTACAGATAAACTTTTTGCTGTATTCAGTGAAAATATGGGACCTCAACAGTATATTACTCTGGCAAAAGCTATTGGGGAAGAGATTAAAAACGGCATAGATGGAATCATAATCGGTCACGGTACAGATACAATGCATCATACTGCAGCAGCTCTCTCCTTCATGGTTCAGAATTCCCCCGTGCCTATAGTTATGGTTGGTTCACAGAGATCTTCAGACCGACCTTCTTCTGATGCAGCTCTTAATCTCATACATGCAGCCACAGCAGCATCAACTTCAGATATTGCAGAAGTTATGGTGTGTATGTTTGGACCGACTTCTGATGAATACGGTCTTCTTCACAGAGGCACAAGAGTCAGAAAAATGCATTCATCCTACCGCTCAACCTTCAGAACTATAGGAGATATTCCTCTTGCAACTGTTACAAGAGATGAGATAAAAGTTCTGCACTCAGATGTGAAACCAAGAAGAGAGGACAGAAATGTGACTATTCTTCCATATTTCGAAGAAAAAGTTGCCCTCCTCTACTACTATCCCAACATGCAGCCTGATGTTATAGATTCTCTGGTGGAAAATGGGTATAAAGGCATCGTTTTTGCGGGAACCGGCCTTGGACATGTGAACAAGCCTCTCTACCCTGCTCTTGAAAGAGCTGCAAAAGCCGGAGTAGCCATTTATATGACTGTTCAGACATTATGGGGATATGTACATATGTTTGTATATGAAACCGGAAGGGATATGGTTAATAAAGGAGTTATTCCTGCTGAAAACATGTTACCTGAGGTTGCCTATATTAAACTTGGCTGGGCTCTTGGGCAGACAGACGACCCGGAAAAAGTGAAAGAACTGATGCTGACTCCAATAAATGGTGAAATAACTGATGGAGAACCTTATAACGGCTATCTGGTATATCAGGGAGGTATTCCTGAAGTTGAAGACTTTATAAAACAGTTCCATAAATAGCAGGTTCTACTTAAAGAGTTCAGAAAGGACTGAGTAGATATCCGCAAGGTAGAAGGGTTTCTGCAGAACTGCAGCAACCCCTTCTGCTTCTGTTTCCCTGGCAATATCTTCAATATTATGCCCAGTGGTTATTAACACGTTAACATTCCCATCAAGTTTCATAAAACTCCTGTAAAGATCAATTCCGCTCATATCCGGCAGAACTGTGTCTATAATAATAACTCCAATATCCTTAAAGCTGTGTTTAAAATAGTTCAGAGCATCCTGTCCGTTTTCAAAACTCACAGAATGGATACCAAGCTCCATAAGTACCAGTTCCGTTGCATTTCTGAGATTATCATCATCATCTACCAGCAGTGCAAGTTTATCGAAATCTGTAAAGGGTTCTATATCACTTCCATCCTCTTTGTCAACACCCGCTACTTCCGTTTCAAGAGGCAACATTATTTCAAATGTGGTTCCGTATCCCGGATTGGATTCCACAACCACTTCTCCTTTATGAGCCTTAACTGTACCGTATACTGCCGCAAGTCCCATACCTGTACCAAATCCCGGCTTCTTTGTAGTAAAAAAAGGCTCAAAGATCCTTTTCAGGGTCTCTTCATCCATTCCTATACCGTTATCTGAAACAGATATAACAACATACATTCCAGGTATAAGAGAAAATTCAGAGAAAGAGCAATAGTCATGATCAAGTTCAATAAATCTTGAACTGAACTTAAGATCACCTCCGTCAGGCATTGCATCCCTTGCGTTTATACCAAGATTAAGCAGGAGGTTCTGTATCTGAGTAGGATCTCCATTCACAAAAGGAGATTCTTCGGGAAACTCTGTAGCTATATTTATTCTCCTGTCAATACTTCTCTTAAGTAGTTCAACAACTTCAATAATCACTTCATTAACATCCATCACTTCTGATATATACCTGTCTTCTCTGGCAAAAGTGAGTAGATTCGTTGTAAGATCTGTAGCTCTCCTGGCAGCAGTAAGAATTCCGTTAACCTTACTTCCCATCAGAGGATCTCCACCTACTTTCCTTTTAAGAAGATCTGCATATCCAACAATTCCACTAAGCTGATTATTAAAGTCGTGAGCGATTCCTCCTGCCAGTTGACCTATAGCTCTCATCTTCTCAGACTGCCTCAGTTTTAACTCCATACGATTCAACTCAGAAATATCTGTACAATACCCAAGATATATATCATCTTCAACCTGAATTATCTCAACTACAGCCTTTAAACCTTCTCCACTCTTCTGCTTCAAAGTTATCTCTGTTTTAAGTTGTCCTTTCTGAAACAGTTCATTAAGCTTTCTTGTGAATCTCTGGCGTTTATCTGAAAAAGTAAGATCTTTAAGGGACAATTTCAAAGCCTCATCCTTTGAGTATCCCGTTATGTTAATAGCAGCTCTGTTAAAAAACAGAAATCTTCCTGAACGATTGAAGAGAAATATACCTACAGGAGATACTTCAACATACTGCCGGAATTTTGATTCACTTTTCCGCAATTTTAATTCCAGTTGCCATCTCTCCAGTTCACCGGCAATTCTGTTTGCCATTAACTGCAGAAAAGCTTCAGCTCTGGTAGTATTAGTTACGGCATCTTTAAAAAGTTCTACCAGAATTCCGAGGGAACGTCCTTCAGAGTCGAAAAGAGGAACGCCGATATACCCGGCGACCCCCATTTCAATCAGCAGAAGATCTTTGGGAAACAGCTCTGTTATTCTGTCTTTGTATATACATATCTCTTTGCCAATAACATTTGCACAGGGAGTATCTTTGAGAGAGTATGTGAAATTCTTCATATACTGCCCATGAGAATATATAGCCAGAGTCTCTATTTCATCCTGGCTCTCCCCACTGAGCTTTCCAATAAATGTAAAATCTGCTCCGGTAGATTCTCCCAGCTCTTTTACAGCACTTTTAAAAAACTCATCTCCAGTCTTATATGCTGAATCAACAACTATATCCCGGAGTAGCATAGTTGCTTCTGAGTCAAGCTCACCAGATAACAAAATACCATCTTTAAACTCTTTCCTGCCCACATTCAATATGTTATTTAAAAAGATCATTTTGTCATGATTCAGACTCAGGTCCCCATATCCACCTCAACATCTTCTTGAATAAGTGCTATTACGATATATATTGTTTAAAAGAAAGGAGAATTATGGAGCATAAACTATTGACACAACTTCTTGAAGAATCACAGCAACTTCCTGTAATTCCTTCCAAGACAACATACAACTACAGAGACAACAGGGATTTATTACTTAAAAGCATTAACTCAATAATGGACAGCAATTCCCGGATCAACGAATTAACAGGCTTCAACCCCCGCCAGATTATGTACGATAATCACAGGCACCATCAGGAATTCATGCATGCTGTTTTCTGTATTAGTGATTACAGACTTCTGGTCAGAACTGTACCATGGGTATACAGAGCATACAAATCTCTTAATTTCTCTTATGAATATTTCCCTATTGAGCTACAGGCATGGATTAGTTCCATGGAACAAACTGAATTTTCAGATACTATGAAACCAATAATTGAGATCTACAGATGGATGATCAGTAAACATGACAAAATGGTGGAACTGGCTGAAAAAAATGTAGTGGAAGAACTTCCTATACATCCTGACTGGCTCAGCATAAAAAATCATTTTCAGGTTTCTCTTCTTACTGGTGACAGTAGAACCTGCAAAGAAATAGCTACAGATTTTATCAGATCAAATAATCTGCACGATTTCTATACCCAGATAGTACAGCCCGCTATGTATGAAGTAGGTTATTTATGGGAGAAAGGAGTTATATCTGTTGCCCAGGAACACCTGGCTTCATCCATAGTTACAAGAGTAATGGCTTACACAATTAATGAACTCAAGTTTGATTTCCGAAAAAATCAAGGGCAAAATCCTCCTTACAGCTGCTCCAAAGGAGTTCCATGAAATAGGAATCTGGATGGTAGCAGATATAATGGAACAGGCAGGCTGGGAGATAAAATTCACTGGTGCAGATACACCAGCGCCGGATCTTATGGATATGCTCAAAAATTTCATGCCGGATATTCTGGGAATCTCAGTTACGATGCCATTTAATATTGATAAAGTACAGAATATAATCAGGGAAATAAGGAAAAATGAAGAATTCAGCAGCATAAAAATAATGGTTGGGGGTAAAAGTTTTAATGAAAATCCCGAATTGTGGTCTATAGTTGGAGCAGATGCACTTGCTACATCTCCTTTGGAAGCAGAACAGATTGCCTCCTCACTAATATGATAAAACTGGATAGAATAGTAAAGGAAAGCTACTTTACTCCGCTGATTCTTGATTATATAAAAAACAACAGCCATTCAGTATTCATACTTCTGGCTGAAGATATGGAAATTATAGATTTTAATAACCTCTTCTACACACTATTTATTCAGGATCTGAAAAATGGAGCTACCAACCTCTACGACCTTGTTATTTCAGAGCACCATCATAATCTGAAAAATATCAAAGGAAGCAGAAAACTAAAAATTGGTTTTACTCCTGTCAGCTCCCAGGCATTTTCTCTTGATTGTCACATTTATGAACTTGATCAGTCATATATGCTTATTGGCTCTCATGTAATATTAACAGGAGATCAGACGATTAAGAAAATTTCAGCAATAAATAAAGAGCTAGCCCATCTTACCAGAGAACTTCAGACAAAGAACCGGGAACTCCAGAAAGCAAACAGTACGATAAAAACCCTGAGTGGTCTTATTCCTATATGTGCCTGGTGTAAAAAAATAAGAAATGATGATGGATACTGGTCTCAGTTAGAGGAGTATTTTCAGAGTCGTACTGATGCAGAATTCAGTCATGGAATATGTCCTGAGTGTATGGAAAATATAGAGTAGCCCTTATATTCTTCGCTTAGTACACACACAGGTGCCTGGATAAATAACTTGTGCCTGTCTATGTTCTGTGTGCCCTCTCAGAACCTATAGCTATTATCAGTTCAAAATGTTAAAATAGTGGGAACGAGGTTAATATGAAAGTACTATATTTTGATACAGAAACTACGGGTCTGGATGCTTTCAAAAACGATATAATCCAGATTGCAGGAATTGTTGAGATAGATGGTGAAGTAAAAGAGGAATTTGAGTTCAGGTGCCAGCCATTTTCCTATGAGAATGTTGATCAGAAAGCACTTGATGTACACGGAATGTCTCTTGATGAGATACGTACATACCAGAAACCGGAAGAGATGTACCAGCAGCTTATCACGGTATTTGGTAAATACATCGATAAATTTGATAAAAATGACAAGTTTCTTTCAGCAGGACAGAATGTGGAATTTGATGTTAAATTCCTTCGTCAGTTCTTTAAGAAGAATGGCGATAACTACTACGGTTCATGGATAGGATGGCATAAACTTGATCTTCTTCCTCTGGCAACTGTACTATGGTATAAAGGAATAATCAATCCGGCAAATTTTAAACTTGAAACAATCGCAAAGGAGTTTGGACTTACCTTTAAAGCTCATGATGCTCTGGAAGATATAAAAGTAACAAGGCAGTTGATAAAATATATCACTGACACCCACATAAAAACCCTCAGTCAGAAATCACTCTTTTAAAAAAATACTCAAGGTACTCCCTAAGCAGGGAGTACCGTGTTATAAAATTCTGATGTTTCTTATCATAGGAAACAGACTTCACTGAGGATAATTTTAAAAAAGCAGAATCTTTAAATAAGAAACTATTTTTCGACATTTTAGAGAAAAAATCACCATTTTTCAGAATCAAAACTTATCAATTTCTTTATCAAATTCCAACAGAGAGGCCTGACCCCAAAAGGCGTAAAGTTGCATAAACAGGTGGTTTCAGATAGAATAAGCCTTCTGAAAGATCAATTTACAGAACAATGATCCAAATCAATTCAGATCAGGTGGCAAAATGTTTTTAAATGAAGAGTGTGGTATTTTTGGTATTTTTTCCAATGAGAGTGAAACAGCAAAAACGACTATGTACGGTCTTTTTGCAATCCAGCACAGAGGGCAGGAAAGTGCAGGTATATCATCTACAGATGGTAATACAATAACTACCCGTAAAGGTATGGGACTTGTCTCTACTGTTTTTGCGGACGATAAAAAACTGGATTCTCTGAAAGGGAATATATCAATAGGTCACGTAAGATACTCTACAACCGGCAGTAGTGGTGTTGCCAATGCACAGCCTCTGTCTATTAGACACAGCAAAGGTGAACTTGCCATAGCTCATAACGGAAACCTTGTAAACACCTCTACTCTGAAATCAAAACTGGAAAAGCAGGGATCAATCTTTCAGACAACAAACGATACAGAAGTTATTCTTCATCTTATTGCCCGGTCTCTGGAAGATAGTATTGAAGCATCAATAGCCGACGCTCTGGCTCAGGTAAAAGGTGCCTACTCTCTTCTGTTTATGACAAACAATAAACTAATCGCAGTAAGAGATCCTCTTGGAATGCGCCCCCTTGTTATGGGTAAAATAGGGGAATCATGGGTCTTTTCTTCAGAAACTACCTCTTTCAGATTAATTGGTGCAGAATACATCAGGGAAGTAGAACCTGGCGAAATGGTAGTTATTGACGAAAATGGAATGAGAACCAAAAACCTTTTCAAAAGTACTTTTCATAGTAAATGTATTTTCGAACTTATCTACTTCAGCAGACCTGATTCAATAACTTTTGACAGAAATGTTCATCTTATAAGAAAAGAGATAGGTAAACAGCTGGCAAGGGAACATAAAGTAGAAGCTGATCTTGTTATTCCCATACCCGATTCCGGTGTTTCAGCTGCTCTGGGTTATTCTCAGGAATCAGGAATTCTTTATGAAAAAGGTATCATGCGTAACCACTATATTGGAAGAACCTTTATTCAGCCTACCCAGCTGGACAGAGAGCTTGGGGTACGCAAAAAGCTAACCCCGATAACTGAAGTTATTAAAGGCAAAAAGGTAGTACTTGTCGATGATTCAATTGTCAGAGGCACTACATGTAAGAAGATTGTGGATCTGGTCCGTAAGTCCGGTGCAAAAGAGATAAGCATGCTGATCTCATCACCTCCAATTGTATCTCCATGTTTCTATGGCGTTGATATGCCTGATAAAACTGATCTTATTGCTTCAAAAATGAAGGTGGATGAGATAAGTAAACTTATTGGAACAGATTATCTTGGATATATCTCCGTTGAAGGTCTTCATAAAGCTGTTAAAGCTGCGAAAGCAGAATTTTGCGATGCATGTTTTACCGGGAATTACCCAACAGAAACTCCAGATACCTGTAAAATAATGTAGTTATTACCCCTCTTCAGGAGAGCTCTTTTTAATAGTTAAGCCATCCTTCAGGAAAGAAGCAGAGCTATCAAAGGCTTTTTTCAGTTCTGCGATTTCCATCTCAATTGGAGATTCAAGGTCAGCTGCTGCTGAACCAATAGTTTCTCCTGAAGGCAGAATACTAAGTAGTTTGTCCAGATCTATTCCACCACTCTTCTCAACACTCCCTGTACCTGAAAGAATCATTAAACCTGCAACACCTGCAGCTGCTGCTCCGGTAATCCAGCCTCCGTATTTCCTTCTTCTACGTGGCATGATTTCAATATTGCCCTTTACAGATTCCAGAGATGGTTTTTTAACTCTTATTTTTGATTCCTCTGTATTCAGAGCAGCTTTAAAACCATTGGGCAAACCTTTCAGAAAACTCTGATAAGAGCTACATTTACTGCAACTATCTACATGTTTTTTTAAAATTCCCGGCACACTACCATCCGACCAGGACATAATAAATTTAACTATACTGCAAATCATGTAACACCTCACTTACTCTCCTGAGTATGAGCTATATTGTAAAGCCCGGATCTTGCTCTGTGAAGAAGAACCCTTACTGAAACAGGGTTCTTATTAAGAATAGACGCAATATCCTTTATACTCAGGTCCTCAACATATTTAAGCCATAAAACCTCATACTGAGCAGGTTTAAGCTGCTTTGCCAGAGTAATAAGATTATTAAAATCTATTATATTGTCGCGATTCTCAACGCATGGAACCTCATCAACCAGGCTATCAGTATCTTTTCTTAACTTTCTGAAATAGTCCACTCTGGTTCTTATTCCTATCGTATAAAGCCAGGTTGAAAACTTCCAGTCCGGCTTATATCTATGCATATTCTGAAAAGCCTTTGCAAATGTATCCTGCACAATATCCTCTGCATCCTGCTCAGTAACAGTACCCTTTTTTATAAAAAGAGTGAGCTTCCTGTAATACCGGTTAATCAGTTCATTAAAAGCTGCAGAAGAACCATCTGCAACTATCTCTGCAAGCTGTTCATCCGTTACTACTGAAAGATCTCTCTCTTCTAATACCATCTACTACTCTTCTACTATTTCTTACACTTCTTATTTTTACAACGCATCTTATCTTTAAGTATTGCGATTATTTTATCAGAAGACATTGTAAGATTCACTTTCAGGGCCCTACCGCTTTTTGATACATTCAGCTTTTTCAGAATAACTTCAAGACCTTTCAGCTGTTCACTCTGCATGCTGCCAAAAGCAATAAGACCTTTCAGCATCTGTTCCAGCTGTAGTGCTGTTTCTTCAGATTTTGTCTGTAAAGCAAGGTTCAGACTAAGCTCTCTATTACTCTCTACTGCCATAAAAGTTGCTACTTCAGCCTGCTGAAGCATAACTGCTTTAGAGTGCATTCCTGCAAGGTTTGCCACATCATCAGCGATTCCGATAAAGAATGAGTTCTCCGGCATTCCTTCAAGTTTCTTAATCAGTCCTGAATTTGACACGGAACCTCTTTTTACATTATCAATAATCTTTTTAATGCCCTTTTCTGATCTGGCAAAGAAGAAGTTTGTCTTTTTATGGATCACTGCATAAGCTTCATCTTTGAAATTGTATATCCTGTTTTTACCATATTTTATGGTTTTAAACTTAGCATCCTTCTTTTTGAGAGCTTTAATGAGTCTCTTCTCATTAAATATTCCCACAACATGAACAGCAAAATCACCTTTAAAATTACCATTACCAAAGATTGTGACACTATCCACATCTTTGTTAAGATCCATGTCAAGCTCTTTAATGACCTTCTGTTCTGCTTCGTCAAGCTTGTCTCTGAACTCACTATTAAAATATTGATAGAGACCTGTTTTTCTTAATTCAACCGAATTTATATGGATTAACCAGTTGGCATCTTCAGAAATTACTGATTTATTAACTGAAACACCCATTACCGGCAAAGTAGCCAGCAGAGACATGATCAGAACTAAACTTAAAGCTATTTTTCTCATTTCGCACACTCCTTTTTCTTAGACTTTTTAATCTGAACGAACGTTCCGTACACTGATTCTTACGCCTGTTCAAAAGGAGTGTTACAAAAAAAATCAAAGAAGATCGCTGGCAAGCTCAGCAAGAGCAGATCGCTCTCCTTTTTCCAGAGTTATATGAGCAAAAACACTCTGACCTCTCATCCGGTTTATAAGATAGGTCAGACCTGTGGATTTAGCATCGAGATAAGGGGTATCAATCTGGTAAGGATCTCCTGCAAAGACTATTTTGGTTCCTTCCCCTGCCCTTGTAATAATGGTTTTAATTTCGTGTGGTGTCAGGTTCTGAGCCTCATCTATAATAAAGTATATCTTATCAAGACTTCTTCCTCTTATATAAGAGAGAGGGGAAATATGCAGTTTCTCACTTTCAAGCATCTTCTTAATATTTTTAAACTCTTTTGCTGTTGTTCCAAACTGGTTTTTAATTACATTAAGGTTATCAAAAAGCGGCTGCATGTAAGGGTCGAGTTTTTTCTCAATATCTCCTGGTAAAAAACCCATATCTCTGTTTGATAGAGGAATAACAGGTCTTGCCAGAAAGATCTGATTAAAATCTTTCTTTACCTCAAGTGCTGCTGCAAGAGCCATAAGGGTCTTGCCTGTCCCCGCTTTACCGGAAAGAGTCACCAGATGAATGTTGGGGTTCATAAGAGCATGAAGAGCAAAGATCTGCTCTGCATTTCTGGGAGTAATTCCATAAGCCGGGAATTTGGTTATTCTGTAAACCAGTTTATCTTCAGGATTATAGTAACCCAGAGAGTAGAGCCTCTTACTTCTTATTATGAGATACTCATGAGGTTCAAGGTCAGTAATTCCGGCCTCTTCAGGATTGAAGCAACTGCACTCTGACATAAGACTCTCATAGAACTCTTTGTCCAGATCATCGATTATACGCTTACCTGAATAGAGTCTGTCGATATTTCTGATCTTATCACTTACGTAGTCCTGGGAAACAATCCCAAAAGATTTGGCTTTTAATCTCAGGTTAACATCCTTTGACACCAGAACCACCTCATCATGACTCTCTGCTACTCTGTCTGTTAATGCAAGAGCTACGCTCAGAATCCTGTGATCTGCTCTGTTATCTGAGAATGTATCTTTAACCCTTGCATCTCTCAGATCTTCAATATTAATTGATATATAGCCGGAATCTTCTCCGATTTTAACACCGGATTTTACAAGTTTTTCACCTGATAGTCCATCCAGAATTCTGATAAACTCCCTGGCATTATAGTTAATCTGGTCGTGTCCTCTTTTGAAATTATCGATCTCTTCAAGAACAGTAATGGGAATCACAACATCGTGCTCATCAAAATTATAAATACACTTGTAATCATGAAGAATGACGTTGGTATCTAAAACAAAAATCTTTTTTTTCATCCCGCCTCCATATATATAAATTTTGTTTAGTTTTCCGGCATATTTCAACCGGAACCACTACTAAACAGAATTCTTCAGGTTATTTATATATGAATCGGAATTCTTTTTTTACATTGAATGTGCATGACGCACAATTTCGCCTTTTGTAAGATAAATTGTGTCTTCTGCAATATTTGTTGCAAGATCAGCAACTCTCTCCAGACATCTGGATATATCCATATGGTGCTGAACAGCTGCTGCACTTTCCGGTTCTTTTCCTATAAGCTCAAGAGCTCTGGCCTTATCTTTTTTATAGTAATCATCAACGATATCGTCTGCTTTAAGAACTTCTGTAGCAGCTTCAGCATCCAGATCAACAAGTGAATCGAGACTCTTTCTGAGCATAATCTTTACATTACTGAACATCTCTTCAAAAGTGAACTCGCTAACTGAAGCCGGGAGTTTTGAAAGACGAATAACACTTTTCGCTATATCTGCAGCCAGGTCACCGATTCTCTCAAGATCATTATTGATTTTAAGAGCTGAAATAATGAAACGGAGATCTACTGCTACAGGCTGATGAAGAGCCAGAATCTGAAGGCACATCTCTTCTATTTCCACCTCTTCCCTGTCAACATCTGCATCTTTTGCTATAACCTCTGAAGCAAGATCTGTATCACTGCTTTTCAGAGCAGTCATTGCATTACTGAGATTCTCCTCTACCGCAGCACTCAGTACCATAAGCTGCTTCATAAGCTCATCTATTGCTCTTTGTAAATGTTTTGGCATAATAGGTCCTCTCTTAACCGAATCTTCCGGTAATATACTCTTCAGTCTTTTTCTTCTCAGGTTTTGTAAACAGTTCAGAAGTTGGGGCAAATTCAACCAGTTCACCTTCATAGAAGAAGGCAGTGTGATCAGAAACTCTTGCGGCCTGCTGCATATTGTGAGTAACAATAACTATAGTATATTTGCCTCTGAGCTCTTCGATCAGGTCTTCAATTCTTGCTGTAGCTTTAGGATCCAGAGCTGATGTTGGTTCATCCATAAGAAGTATATCAGGCTCAACCGCAAGAGCTCTGGCAATACAGAGTCTCTGCTGCTGACCACCTGAAAGCCCCAGGGCATTATCATTCAATCTGTCTTTTACTTCATCCCATAATGCAGCACTTTTGAGACTCTTTTCAACAATCTCCTGCAGCTCACTTTTTCTGTAATTTTTATGAAGTTTAGGGCCATAAGTAATGTTATCTGTTATGGATTTAGGAAAAGGATTTGGTCTCTGAAAAACCATACCAACTCTTCTTCTAAGAAGAACAGGGTCTACATACTGACCATAAATTTCTTCACCATCAAGCTCAAGACTACCTTCTGCCCGACAACTGGCAATAAGGTCATTCATTCTGTTGATTCCTCTCAGAAATGTACTTTTACCACATCCACTAGGGCCTATTATAGCTGTTACACTATTTGAAGGAATATCAAGATTTACTCTGTCAACAGCCTTCTTTTCTCCATAATATATTGAAAATTCCCTGGCTCTTATCTGAGATTTTTCCATGTTAAAACCTGCCTCACTTTTATTATTAACTTCCATTATATCTATATCTATTTTTTTTCCTGGTCCGCCACGCATCTTAACCTCTCAGCTTTTTGGCAATTCTTGCTCTCAGCATTATTGCAGCAAGATTAAGTATTAGTACAAGTCCTACAAGAGTAAATACCATACCAAACTGCACATGCCTTATCTGCTCTACCGCCTCGTGTTCTGTAACAAGGTTGTAGATATTCCATGAAAGAGCCGGTGTTGGCTGATTAAGTGTTTCTGTAAAACCAAGAGGATTACCGACACTCACCGCTGCTGTAAATATGATTGGAGCAGTTTCTCCTGCTGCTCTTCCCATACTGATAACAATCCCGGTCAATATTCCCGGAAGAGCTGCGGGCAGTATAACTGTAACAACCGCTTTTAGTCTGTTTGCCCCCAGACTCAGAGCCGCCTCTTTATACGTTTTGGGAACACTCTTTATAGCCTCTTCTGATGCTCTGATAATTGTAGGCAGAATCAGAATTGCAAGAGTAAGTGAACCTGCAATTACACTCTTTGAGTTTGACACTTTAAGGGTATTTATAAAAAAGGCAAGGCCAAAGAGACCAAAAACTATACTTGGAACCCCTGCCAGAGTACTTATAAAAACTCTTAATGTAGAGACGATTTTTCCCTCTTTTGCAAACTCAACCAGGTATATAGCAGATATAACCCCTGCAGGTATAGCAAAAACCATTGTCCAGAAAACAAGGTACATTGTACCCAGTACTTCAGGCCATATACCACCAAAGAAGTGGGAATCAAAAGATGTGTCAGTCAGAAACTGCCAGTAAAAGGTAAATTCAGGCAGCATCATTTTTTCAATATTTCCTTCAATATATCCAAAAATAGGTGCAAGAGAGGTGTCTTTATACTGCTCAACTCTCTTAACATGAACTTTCTTACCTACTCCATCTTTACCGGAGTAGTCCCAGATCTCAACATTCAGAATGTGAAAAAGAGTCTCTTCCACCTGATCCCATCTGGTTTTACCATACTGATCCCTCATCATAACAGGCCTTTCAGCACCATGTTCAGGGCCAAAAAGCTCGTGAATAAACTGTTTCAGAGTACCAAAATCCTGATCATACTTCTGTGGATCAGCAATTTCTCCACTATCCAGTTCATCTTCAAATTTATAGAGCATATCGTAAACCTGTTTACGTGCTTCTGTAACCGAAGATATCTGTTTCAGAATGTCTTCTTTATTACCTCTGTTAAACTTCTCATAATTGAGTCGTCTGAACTCCACAGTTCCGGTAAAAAAGAAGGCTGACAGTCCCTTTTTTACAATAGGCCCCAGCACAACAACAAGTGATAGTGTCAGAAGCACTACAGATACTATGCTGAGTCCTGTAAAAGATTTATCTAATAATTTTCTTGTCTGCAGTCTCATTTAAATCAGTTAAACTCTCCATTTCTTTCTGGACTTTTCCACGAACCATTCACTAATGAAATTACTTGCAAGAGACACAAGCAGAAGGAACAGAGCCATAGCAAACAGTACGTGATATCTGGCAGAACCGGTCACATGATCAGCCTCTCCCATATCTCCTGCTATAGTAGCAGTTAAGGTTCTTATTGGTTCAAAAATATTGAACAAAGGTTCAGGCAGATGAGCTGAATTACCAGATGCCATCCAGACAACCATTGTCTCTCCGATAGCTCTCATAACACCAAGAATTATCGCAGCGATTATTCCCGATTTAGCAGTAGGAATAACTACTTTCCATAATGTCTCTGCTCTGGTTGCACCTAAGGCATAACTTCCTTCCCGCAACTCCCTGCCTACAGCCTGAAGTGAATCTTCTGAAACACTTACTATTGTAGGAAGCGACATAATAGCAAGAATAACGGAAACATTAAGGGTATTGGTACCACTTTTCATGGTAACTCCCCACAAAGCTGATGCAGCGGTGTGGATTAAAAGCAGAAAACCTATCTCAATTCCAATTACAAATGCACCTTTCACAGCCGTAGACTCTGTTCTCAGAAGTTTATCTGTAATTAACTCACCAAGCACTACTGCGGCAATGCATGAAATTGGAAAAGCAATAAGCCATACTGCAACTCCAAGCAGGTGGCCTCCCTGGTCCTGCAGAAGAGGAGCAAAAATTACTATTGCAAAAAATCCGTAAGCAACAGAAGGAACCGCAGCAATTATCTCAACAATCGGCTTAACAACCTGTCTTATTGAAAAAGGCAGAATGTCGCTGAGACATACTGAAGAGAAGATAGCTATAGGAACAGCAAAGAGTGTTGAAAGGGCTGTTACCATAAAACTTCCGTAAATAATTGATAAAACACCGAACTCTGCGGGTTCATCTGCGGGATACCACCTGGTACTTGTGAAAAACTCTTTAATTCCTCTAATCTCAAAAAACGGCAGAGCGTCTTTTGCAATATAGAGGACGATAAATATAACCGAAATCATAGAGAGAGATGCTACAACAAGGAAACTTCCCTCTATTAAAGAGTTAGCCAACCGTTTATTACGGCTGGCTCCCTTAGTCTGAACAATTGACTTACTGTTTGTCACTTGTCTATTTCTTCTTACTATCTGGTTTTATAGTTAGTTACCGGTACAAAACCGATTCTTTTGATAATCTTCTGACCTTTTGGAGTAAGGTAGAGATTGATGAATCTGTAAACAGCTGATCCCATTTTAGGATAACCGTTTGTGAACATGAAGAGAGGACGTGCTACAGGATATTTACCTTCAGCGATAGTTCTTGCTGTAGGATAAACACTGTCGATTTTAAGACCTTTAACAGTTCTGTCAAGGAAACCGATTCCAACATAACCGATAGCGCCTTTAGTATTCTGAACTCTGCTTCTGATAGCTCCGTTACTTCCAACAACTTCTACTTTTGAATCAAGTTTCTGTTTTTTCATAACAAGCTTCTTGAAAGTTTCAAAAGTACCACTGTTAGTGTCACGGCTGATGAATACGATAGGCATATCAGGGCCACCAAGCTCTTTCCAGTTTTTGGTTTTTCCAAGATAGATATTTCTAACCTGCTCTACTTTAAGGTTAGATACTGAGTTTGCAGGGTTAACGATAATAGCAATACCGTCAAGAGCAACAACGTGAGCTACAGGGCTAACGCCTTTTGCTACAGCTGCTTTGAACTCTTTACCTTTCATGAAACGTGACATATCTGCAACATCGCAAACACCGTTCATGAGGCTCTTTGCACCATTACCACTACCTGACTCGCTTACAGTAATGTTTACTGAAGGATCAATTGTTTTGTAATATTCAGCAAAAGCTTTTGCAATAGGACCTACTGTAGTTGATCCATCCACAACGATTTTTTTCTGTTCACCTGCTGAGAGGTTAACCATTAACATTAAAGAAACAAAAAGAATCAGAATTGTTTTCATTCAAATATCTCCTGAAAGATTTAATTTAGTGAAACCTGAATTCCCTTCTGATCAGGAGTTCCTGTTTCGATGCAATTATGGATCCCCTCTGTTAAATGTGGATGAGACTAATGTTAAGGTTTTGTTAAAGAAAATATTCGGAGATATAAAAAGAAGAATGAAGAAATATTAATGGATGAAATTTTGAATTTGTTGAGAATGAAGAGGCGACGACCGGATTTGAACCGATGATAGAGATTTTGCAGACCCCTGCCTTACCACTTGGCTACGTCGCCAAATAAAAGATGGAGCGGGAAACGAGATTCGAACTCGCGACATCGACCTTGGCAAGGTCGCGCTCTACCACTGAGCTATTCCCGCTCTCTTTGATGTGGTTATTTTATTAAACCCACCCGAATTTGTCAACCCCCATCCCCAATTTTAATAAATTTAACATCTCCGATTTAATCTGCCAACTTAACAACCTCTTAACATAGCCTTTAAATCCTCTTCATCCCAGAATGGTAAAATGTCGCGATGAGACAAGATATACAGGAACTGGAAGGTAACATATCGCAATTCCCTGTTTTTGACATAATTCAGTTTCTGGGAATGACAGGAAAATGCGGGGAACTGGTAATATATGTAGAAAAAGAGAAATATTCACTATTTTTCGACTGTGGCATAATAACACACGGCCTGGCAAGTGAAGAGTTCGGTTCTGCTGCTGTACTCAAAATTGTTTCCCTTAAAGATGGTAACTTCAATTTTGTCAGTGGTAATGCATCAGAAATCCTTACTATTAACAAAAAATATGACATTCTGTTACTGGATTGTCAGAGGCACATGGATGAACTGAACGATCTGCGCGAAAAGATGCCTCCTTCCCAGACAGTTATAAGCCTTCAGAAGAGCAGTAAGGATATTGTAAGCTTCACAAGTGAAGAGTGGAATACAATTGTTTTTATTAACGGTAAAAGATCTATATCCAGTATATGCAGGAAAACCAGAAATGAGTTAAGTGCCAGAAGATCTATATACAACCTTATGGTGAGGGATCTTATAACTACAGGCGACACTACCTGCAAGATTAATACAGTTGTACCAAGAGTCAAGGATTCTTCAAAAATTAATGAAGAACGCCCCTACCCACCAATGCTTCAGACAAACCTTCTTCTAAATGCTATAGACGGCAGAAAGAATGCAGAAGATCTGGCGAAACAGCTGAGTATGACTCAAAGTGAAATTGTTGAGGAACTAATACTTCTTACCAGGACAAACTGGATAGAGTTCTGTGAAAATAGTCATAAAGCCTTTGAAGCAATAATAAACGATCGTTAAAGGAGTATCAGAAAACGATCAAAGTCACTGTAAAATTCCTTAAGTTTTACTATCTCCTCTTCTTCTACAGAGCTGTCTACAAGAAGAAGAGGAAAAGCTTCAAGTTCATCACAGCAGGTATCAAGCATACCGGATCTGTACTTTATTACAGTATCGCAATACTGCTCCTCTTCAAGAAGTGATACATCTTCTGTTAAATGGAAAAATCTAAGTTTGTGACTCTTTTGTCTACATGTTTTGAAATAGTGGATAGAATCAAAATAGGTATTATCTACACTAAAATACTCAGCAAGTTTATTACAAATGCTCTCATCAGGAACATCTTCATAGTCAAGTATAATCTGGAGAAGAGTAGAAGAGTTCTGCTCTGCCAGATAATTACCGAGTTCTTCCAGTTCGGAAGGCCTGACCCCATTATCTATAATTACTGTTAAAGAGTTCCCTGGTAACCGTTTATGAAATTCATCAGATTTTTTATTAAAATCCCCATGCCTCAGATCCATGAAGAAGGTGTATGAATCTGAAATATTCCTGAAGAAAGGAACCACAGGAGGATGAAACTCTATATCCAGTTTATGTTCAACCATCTCTATTGCGTATCTTATTTCCCTCTCGTCCATACCATTTGAATCAAGAACCCAGTATGGGGGACATTTCATATACTCCATACCGAGATCTCCTGAAATATCTCTAAGTACAGTACCGGGAATAAGAGATAAAGGATATATCTCCATAGCCTCTTCCAGTCGATTCTCCATTACAAAATCCAGAGTTTTCATAAACCCATTCAGATCTTCTCCGGGTAACCCCATAATTACACCGGTTTTCACATCAATTCCTTTCTCAATCAGCAGTTCAGCTCCTTTTACAAACTTCTCCCGGTGCCAGCCTCTGCCCACTGTTTTCAAAACATTATCATTAACTGACTGGAGACCAACTTCTACTGATTTAATTCCAGCTTCTGCCATACAGATAGCTATCTCTTCTGTTACGGCTTCCAGTCTTATTTCAGTATGAATATTCATTCTTCCATTATTGAGTTTTCCAATCTCTTTTAATCTTTTAACAAGGTCTTTTGAGCAATTAAAAGAAGGATCCATAAGATATATTTCAGAAACATCATGACTACATGCAATTCTGAAAATCTCTTCAAGCTGATTTTCAGGGAAAAATCTTAAACCTTTAAATGATTTGGAGTAAAAACAGTATTTACAAGGATAGATGCACCCTCTCATTGTTTCCACAAGCATTGCTCCACCCTTTTGAGGTACAAGGATACCCTCAATGTATGGATTAGAGAGTGCATTAAGATCTACAGGTTCTCTGGAAATATAAAACTGTGGAAGATCTACTCCGTTAATATAATCAGATACAAACTGAGTAAAAATTAATTCACCTTCTCCTATAAAAAAGACATCACAGCATCTGCGATACTCTTCAATATCTTTCTGAACCTCAGGGCCTCCCCATACAATAAGAGTATCCGGCAATATTGCTTTTATCTTTTCAGAAATAACAGCTGTTCTTTCCAGATTCCACATATAAAGAGTAAAACCTATAATATCCGGTTTTTCTTTTATCAGGGATTCTATAATAGCTTCATCACCACCATAATTGACGATATCAGGTTTTACCAGCTCAATTGAATCTGCATTTACAATTCCAGCTGAGATAAGGTGGGTTTTCAGATAAGCAGCAGCAAGAGGGATATTTTCGCCTGAATAAAGCCTTTCCACTTCAGGAACAGGTAACTGGAGAAGTTTAATATTTAAATCCATACCTGCTTTTATCACAGGAAATTCCTGAATGCAATAATAATAGGAAGACCTATTTTTTATTGTTGACACAAACAAAAGCAGGCTATATAATAGCTTCCTAAATTAGTAACCAAAACTATTACCTTTGAGGAGTTGTATCATGACTTACATTAAAACTATTTTTTCAATTGCATTAATCATTCTCCTGATTATGCCGGCTGTTGCCGAAAAAGGCAAAACCACAATAAGTGGTTATGGAGAACTTCATTATAATCATAAGAAAGCCAGCGGAAAAACAAGTAACAAACTTGATTTTCACAGGTTTGTTCTTTTTTTTGGACATCAGTGGAACGACAAATGGTCATTTCATTCAGAAATTGAACTTGAACATAACTATGTTAAAGATGGTAACGGAGAGCTGGAGCTTGAGCAGGCATATGTGCAGTATGCTCCTAACGATTTCATCAATTTCAGAGCCGGGGTAATCCTGCCGGATGTAGGATTAATAAATACAATGCATGAGCCACCACTGTTCCTGAGCGTTGAAAGACCATCCTACAACAAGTATATTATACCAACTACATGGTTTGGTAATGGAGCAGTAGTTACTGTTACAACTGGTGATCTTAGAGCATCACTTACAATTATGGAAGGATTAAAAGAAGATTCACTTTCTCTTTCAAGCGGAATTCGTGGGGCCAGACAGAAAGGCTTCAAATCCGATGTTAATAATCCTCTAATATCTCTGGCTTTAAACTACACAGGTATTAATGGATTATATGCAGGTGGTTCTTTCACATCTGCCAGAACATCAATGGATGGCGAGAAAGTTGACGTAAAACTATACGAACTTCACTTCAAATATGAAGCACATAACATCTACTCTGTTTTAGAGCTTGGTAAAATAGATTACAGCAAAGGAATTCTGAGAGAATCATCTGGTTTCTACTTTGACCTTGGCTACAATATTGGCTCCTTCTTTGATACAGAAGTCAAAATCATACCCTGGGTAAGATATACAGTATATAACACAGCTTCAGAAGCTCAGGGAGTAGATAATAAAGCTTACAGAGTGAAGAAGTGGCTTGCAGGAGTTTCTGTAAAACCTATCCCTTCAGTAGTAATCAAAGGAGAGTACGGAATAGAAAAGAAAGGTATTGACAATAAAAAGACAAATTACCTGAACTTTGGTGTTGGATACATGTTCTAAACTCCAATGAGAAATTTAAGACTATTCTCCATTATTATAATATTTATTGTAGCACCAGCATTAATTGCTGGTGCATCACTACCTTCATCCAGAAAAACTGATAAATTTTTAAAACGCATTTTCCCCGATTCTACAGAAATAGTAAGCAGAGAAATTGATTTAAAAGATCAGAAACATCCTTTTACCGGAAAAGTTGTAATATTGAGAACAATAACAACTCCAAATGGGCTCTATTATGCAGTTAATGGAGAAGTTTGGGGTAAAAGTGATCCTGTCAGATTCATAATAGTTCTGAACTCATCTGCTGAAATAATAAACATTAAAGTTCTGAGAGCCAGGGGGCTCTATGGCATGCGGATAAAAAACAGAAGCTGGTTATCCCGCTTTAAAGGCCATTCTGAGAAGGAATCAATCGTTTACGGTAAAACTATTGACTCAGTAAGTGGAGCAACTGTATCAGCTAAAGCTTTGATTGAAGGAGTAAAAAGTTCAATAGAAATCGTTCTTAACTTCATAAAAGTTAAACAAAACCCGTAGGCAGAGGGTGGTTCAGGCCCTCTGCCTTCAGGGGCTTATGAAGATACTTTTGGTTTACCTTAAACTGATTACAATCGCTTATCACCAGTTCACCTTACAATTATCTACGCAGCTCCTCTTCAATATTGGATAAAAAAACGGGGTCAGGCCTTTTTATTTTCAGTTTACCTGTTTCGCGGGTTTAAGTGGATACTCTGCATAGAAAACTGTACCCAATTTGCTGTCTGATTCAAAATAGACATCCCCATCGAGATAGTTGTGGCTGAGAAATTTCATACTGTAAGTCCCAACACCTCTTCCTGTACCTTTAGTTGAGAAAGATCTTTTAAATATCTGTAACTGGATCTTCTCAGGAATCACTGCAGGATTATGCACCTGAAACCTTACTCCCCTGGGAGTAGCTTCACAACCAACTGTAATAATTGAATCTGCACCCTCCGCTTCTATACCGTTTTTTATCATATTACCAAGAACTCTTGCTATCAGAGCTTTATCAGTATTAAAAGTTATATTTGAGAAATCATTACTAAGCCTGATTCTGTTTGCTCCTCCAAAGCCGTTATAGCTATAATGCATGACAATGTCTTCTACAAGAGGACGTGATTCAATCCTGTTGCAGGAAACCTGAAACTCACGCCTTTCCGCAGAGAGCAACACACTCTGTTCCGATATTTCATCTATTAACCTTGATATAAGCGACCCTATCTTCCCTACGATCTGTTTATCTCCATTATCGATACCCTGCCATTTACTATTCAATAAGTCTGAATAACCCGAAAGGCAGGTAAGAGTATTATTCACATCGTGAAAAAATATTCTCTCCAGTGTACGCCGTCTCTTCTCATGACTTATATCCTGAACAGCAAAAGCCACATACCGCTCCCCACCAACATCCAGAGGCAGAGACCATACTCCTAACTCAAGCACTGCAGAATTCTCAAGAATGATAGTGCACTCTCTACTGTTCTCTTCTCCACTATTAGCAGCAAGAATTGAATTAACAGCTCCACAGGTGGCACAGAATTTACTAGTTCCGCAACCTCCCGGACTGCCTTTAGCTCTTACGCACCCAACAGCTTCACCTGGCCTTTTCCCCATAACATCGGTATCAGTACCTGCTCCAACAACTCCCAGAAACAGATCATTTGCACAAATAATCTGTCTGTTCTTATTAAGTACAACTGACCCAACCGGCAGCTTCTTCCATATAAAATCGAAATTAACTTCCCTTCTTACAAGGTCCAGCTGTTTAATAAGCATTTCATTTGAAACACGCTCCGCCGGAGCGTGATAGGTAAAACTTCCCATGAATTTTCCTCCACCAAACATCTTCACTGTAAAGATAAACTGAAAAGATCTATTTCCAACTAACAAAATGGGGTCAGGTCTCTTTCCTCTTGCCTATCAGCTCACTATATTCTAAAATTACATCTCTAATCCTGCAGGAGAAAAACTATGACAGATAATAAGCACAGCTTCCTAAAGAGCCTGGATAAAGAAGTTCCTTTTTCAGATTCAGTAAATAATATGCTTCGCCTATTGAAGCAATGCGGTATAGACATAGAAGAGGCATCATGGCTGAATCCTGTTTCAAATGTATGGTCAGTACATATAAGGATTCCGGGGTGCTCATCAATATTCACAAATGGAAAAGGTATTACAAAAGAGGCAGCACTTGCAAGTGCACTGGGAGAGTTTTTTGAAAGAGCTTCATGCGGTTTCTTTTTCGCGGATTTCTTTCTTGGTACAGATGATTCATCAGATTTCACATTTCATCCTGAAGAGCTCTGGTTTGATAACTTTGAAGATGAGAGATTAGTAAACAATATACATAAAGATCTTTACGATCCGGATAACCTGATTAATCACAACCACCTTATTGATTTCAACTCTGGTCGCACCAGAAACATATGTGCTCTTCCCTTCAATAGAGAAAGTGATAATACTAAGTGCTATTTTCCGGTAAATATACTGGACAACCTGTATGTTAGCAACGGAATGGCTGCAGGTAATACAATATATGAAGCCAAAGTTCAGGCTCTATCAGAAATAATAGAAAGGAATATTAAGAACAGAATTATTGCAGAAGGTATAGCTTTACCAGATATTCCTGTTGAGATACTCAGAAATATACCTCATATTTTTTCAGCTATAGAAGAACTGGAATCAAAAGGCTTCAGAGTTAAAGTTAAAGATGCTTCTCTTGGAGGCAGGTTCCCTGTTATCAATGTTACACTGATTAGCAGAAAATATGGCGGTATATATACAGCCTTTGGTTCTCATCCGATTTTTGCTACAGCTATCGAAAGAACTGTTACCGAACTTCTTCAGGGAAGAGACCTTTCTGCACCAGAGGATTTCAAATTCCCTTCATTTGATATTGAAACAGTTAAAAGCCCAATAAACCTTGAAGACCATTTTATAGATTCTGCCGGTCTTTTTCACTGGAATTTCTTAAAAAATGAACCGGATTTTCCTTTTACAGAGTGGAATTTCAGAGGAACAAGAGAAGAGGAGTATAGCTACTTATCAGATATCATTGAGAAATATTTCAATAGTGATATCTACTGTGCAGAATATTCTCATCTTGGAATTAATGTATGCAGAATAATAATTCCGGGAGTATCAGAAGTTTATCCCTTCACCGACCTTACATGGGACAACAAAAACAGCCTGACCCTCATAAGGTCACAGCTGCACAATCTGGACACAATTAAAGAGGAAGATATTGAGAATTTATACTCAATATGGTCCGCTAATAACGTTAATGGAGACAAAACTGTAGCTCAGCTCCTGGGTTATGCAGATCAGAAAGGAATAATCGCAGCAGAACTCAGTGCTATGCTTGCTCTCGCATCAGGTGAATATGAAGATGCCCTTATCTGGTTAAGATGGTGCAGTAATTCCGGGAAATCTGATTCCACCAGACAAAATCTCTATAAATGTATTGAAACGATCTTAACACTTGAAATTAAAATTGATGAAGATACTGACAAGTTTGAAAGCAGTCTGGAAGCAATTTTTGGGGAATCAGCTCTTGAACAGGCCTATGCTATTCTGGATGGAACCTCTCACTTCCCCTCATGGGTTCCTGATCCAGAAGAATCAGAAGAACTTAAAGGTATTCATAAAATATATAATATATGCAGGGAACTTCTTAAAAAATCTTACTGCTGATCCTGATTAATTTCCACTTTACAGGTAAGTTCCCAGATTATATCTCTTAAAGTGTTACCTATTGATTTAGTAGATCTGATCCAGTTTTTTATTGGATCAAAATTCCAGTCAAAAGCCTCCTCCACATCATCTCTTATATAATCATAGAGGTCATCTACACTACAACCCTGTCGTTTTTTACATACAAGGTCTGAAACAACTTCAAGAAAAGAGAATATCCCACCACCATACTCTTCCGTAACAACTCTGCATTGCTCAACCAGCTCTGGCAGCTCATCCCATCTCTCAATAATAATCAGAAGTTCAAGTTTATTAAGATATGGTTCTGCATCTTTACTGTCAAGCTCAATTGCTTTCTCAAAATCCCTGACCGCCTCTTCATACCGCCCTACATCAACAAGCCGCCCCCCGCGATTGATTCTTGCTTCCGTACTGTCGGGTTTAAGCTTTACTGCCATATCAAGATCTTTCAGAGCTTCCTCAATATCACCTGTATTTGTTTTACAGATCCCTCTCTCCAGGTAAGGAGCGAAATAACTCTTATCAACTGATATATAAGCATCGAGATCTCTTATCGCTTTTACATTATCTCCTGTTTCAGCATAACATGACCCTCTTAAAAAGCGAGCTTCCAGATCCCGTGGGTTGAAGAACAAAATCATCTCATAAATAGATATAAGGTTTCTTATAATCTCTTCTTTATCTTCCGACTCTACATCTTCTTCATATATGAGATGATAAAGATAAGCTGTTTTAAAATATATCTGAAGAGTTATTTCTGTAGCCAGTTTATACTTCTCCAGAATAAGGTGCCATTTATCAATTGCATCATAATAGTACCCTTCATCTTCATATTCCATAGCATCTTCAATATCGTTCTCAAGGCCCGGAATTACGTCATACAGGAAATCCAAATTCATGCTTAACATTCTACCATACTGCATCCCCACCCCAAAGAAAAGAATTCATATGCAAGCACAATTATCATAACCGGAAGTAAGCTAATCAGGCGCTATTCTTCTATAATCATTTAATGAATGATAGTTTACGCCCGATTATATTCTGAAAGGTCACAGCAGGAACTCAACGATCCTTTCAACAAAATGTAAACTCACCTTGAACGTTGTCTAAATTTCAGTAAAAGCTGCCATTCGTTTTTTTATAACCTCATCAACTTCATTTACCTGAGCAGAAAAAAGAGAGTATATTTCAGGAAAAACTTCCAGGGCTCTTGGGAATACACCTTTGAGATATGAAATAAGTACTCCATAATTAGTGATAGGAACACTCTTTTCAGCAGCAATTCCCTGACGCCTCAGCATCTCCCGTCGATTAAGAGTACATCCGCCACAATGTATTATGAGTTTATATTTTTCAAGATCTTCCGGATAATCAAAACCAGGGACAGTTTCAATATCAAGCCCTCCGCCGACATGACTATTCAACCATCTGGGAATCTTCACCCTTCCGATATCATCTTCCAGAGGATGATGCGTACATGCTTCAGCTATAAGCACTTTATCCCCCGGTTTAAGGTTCTTTACAGCCAGCACACCTTTAACCATCTGTTCAAGTTCCCCCTTCTGTCTAATTGACAGAATGGAAAAAGATGTCAGAAGTACATCTCCTGGAACATCAGCTGCAACCTGAGGAAAGACCTGAGAATCAGTTACAACAAGAGCTGGTTTTTTATTAAGTTTATTCAGTGCTGCAGGCAATTCCCTCTCTTTACACATGAGTGGAATACCATCACCGTCCAGGATATCTCTTAAAGCTTTAACCTGCGGCATTATTAATCTTCCTTTAGGCGCCCCCAGATCTATAGGTGTTACCAGAACAACTACATCTTCAGGATGAATCAGATCTTTCAGAAAATCCGGTTCCCACTTCTGTGGTGCCACCTCCTGAATTCTCTTTTTAAGCTCACCAATACCTCTATTCTCAATAGCACTTACTCTTACATAAGGTTTTCCATACAACCAGGCTTTAGCTTTGTCACTCACAGGCTTGTCTATCTTATTAAGAACAAGAATAAAAGGTATCTTCTCTTTCTCAAAATTCTTAATCAGCTCATCTTCCCAATTAAATATTTCGCTACTACAATCAACGGTCAGAAGAGCCAGATCAGTTTTTCTGAGAATTTTCAGAGACCTCTCAATACGCTGTTCTCCGAGAGAATCATCTATATCATCAATACCAGCAGTATCTATCAGAACCACCGGTCCCATTGGAAGTAGCTCCATTGCCTTATATACAGGATCAGTAGTTGTTCCTGGAGTATCAGATACAATTGCCACTCCCTGCCCTGTAATAGAGTTTATTAAAGAAGATTTCCCGGCATTTCTTTTACCAAAAAAAGCTATATGTAAGCGGTCACCCCGCATTGTTCTCTGTTTCATTTCTCCTCCATCAAAGGAAGTCCTGGTGAAGCCATTACTTCAGGAGTCATAAGTAATTTCAATCTCTCTTCATCAATAAGCTTCTCTTCAAGAATTATATCTTTTACAGGACGCTTCTCTTTCTCTGCTCTTTTTACAACAAGGGCCATTTTTTCATAACCAATTTCAGGCATAAGAAGAGTTGCAACAGAATAAGATGAGTTAAGCAGCCATGAGATTCGCTCTTCATCTGCTCTGATACCTGTTACTGTTTCTGCAAATTTCTCAAGCATTCCCCCAAGTAATTCAATACTCTCAAGCAGGTTATTTGCAATTAATGGAAGAAACTGTGGGAGCTCCAGATTACTTTCAGATGATGCTACAGCTACCATCTGATCATTTCCCATTACCTGAATACATACCTGCTCTGCTGCTTCAAGCATAACAGGGTTAACTTTTCCAGGCATTATTGATGAGCCAGCCTGCAGAGAGGGCAGAATAAGCTCTCCTATGCCACATCTGGGGCCAGATGATAAGAATCTCATATCAAATGCAATCTTCTTTACCGCAGTGCTCCCTGTTCTTACAAGCCCCGATATTTCTACAATCTGGTCAGTATTCTGAGTAGCATCAACGAGATTTCTTGCAAGTGCAAGAGGCTCTTTCACAATTTTTCTTAACTCTTCCACAACAAACATACGGTAATAGAGATCACCATTTATCCCGGTACCTACAGCAGTTCCTGAAATATTAATATCCCTGATCCAGTCGACAGCTTTATTAAGGCGCCATCTGAATCTGGTCATACTCTCAGCCCAGGCAGAAAACTCCTGCCCCAGTGATATAGGCATAGCGTCCTGTAATTCCGTTCTGCCGATTTTTAGTATATGAGAAAACTCCTTCTCTTTCTTTAGAAGTTCATTCAGAAAAAGCTCTGATTTATCATGAAGCTTCTTTAAGCCTTTAAGAAGTGCAATACGTATTGCAGTTGGATAAGTATCATTCGTAGACTGCGATAGATTTACATGATTCAATGGTGAGATTAAATCATACTCGCCAAAATTCCTGCCACTGATTTTCAGAGCAATATTGGCTATCAACTCATTTGCTGCCATATTTGTAGATGTTCCTGCTCCTCCCTGAAGAGGGTGAATTCCGGGAATATATTCATCAATATTCTGCGCAATATTCTCACAGGCAGAAACAATCGCATCACCTATATCTTTACCAAGAAGACCTGCTCTCATATTAGCTCTGGCAGCAGCTTCTTTAACTCTTATTAGAGAAAGAAATATATCTTTTCTGATTTTTCTGTTTGAAAAACCAAAATTACTCATAGCTCTCCATGTATGAATACCAAAAGGAAAATCCTTTTCCAGTTTAACTTCGCCTAAAAAATCTTTTTCTACTCTCAAATCTCACCTCCTTACGGATGTATAATTTAGCCTGACCCCATTTTATTAAAAACGATAACCATTTGCAATAAGTAACTGAATTATAAATAAAACAAATTATATAAGAACACATCAAAATAAGAATAATTCCTGATAAAACTGTTGAAATATCAACCAAAAAATAACATATGATTATCATGCTGGCCTTAATAACAGATGTTATAAATCCTTACTCCTGACACACACTCAACATCAACAATGATAAGCCAGTTAATTGATATAAGGAGGGACACAATGACTAATATTTTTGATTACGCAATAAGTATTGAAAAAGAAGGCTACCGTTTTTACAAGGAACTTGCAGAAAAGACTGAGCACAAAGGACTGAAAGCTATTTTTACTATGCTTATGAATGATGAAAAAGATCATGAAAAACTCTTCACAGATCTTAAAGCAGAGGAACAGTTTGATCACGAAGACACTGATATACTGGAAGAAGCATATGCAGTATTTAAAGAATCTGCTGATTCAGGCACATTCATGGAAGGAATCAATAAATCGAGTATTGAAGCTTATAAACACGCCCTCGATATCGAGAAGAAAGTAGCTGAGTACTTTAAAAGTAAAGCAGGTGAAACTGACGATCCCCAACAGAAAAAAATATTGTTGAGATTAGCTGCAGAAGAAGAAAAGCATGTATTTCTCATAGAAAACATCATCGAATTTGTATCAAGACCTGAAACCTGGATAGAAAACGCAGAGTTCGGTCATTTAAGAAACTATTAAAGCCAGTTCCTGGAGGGGTCAGGCTTACTTTTTTTAACTTGCATCACCAAACAAATACCTCAACCTATATTTGTTGACCAAACCTACTTTACTAAATACATTATAGTAATGGAGGCAAACATATGAAAACAGGTATAAAAGCAACAATTATATATTCAGTCATAATATTAACAGGACTGGTTCTTTTAAATATTGACATTCAATCAGGAGAAGATCGTAAAATGATTAAAGATTTCAAATACAATAAATTAACCAAAGAAGAACAGAGAGTCATTCTGAATAAGGGAACAGAATATCCCAATACAGGGAAATACAACAAATTTTTTGAGAAAGGATTATATCTTTGCAAACAGTGCGATGCCCCACTATACAAATCAGAAGATAAATTTGATTCCAAATGCGGATGGCCTGCATTTGACGACGAGATAAAAGGTGCTGTTAAGCGTATACCCGACAAAGATGGCCGTAGAACAGAGATCGTTTGTGCCAGATGTAATGGACATTTGGGACATGTATTTGAAGGAGAGGGATTCACTTCAAAAAATGTACGTCACTGCGTAAACTCTATTTCCATGAAATTTGTGAATACAGAAAAACTAGCAAGAGCAATATTTGCTTCAGGCTGTTTCTGGGGCACAGAGTTCCATTTTGAAAAAGCTAAAGGAGTCATTTCGGCGACCTCCGGCTATACAGGCGGGTCAATGCAAACACCGGATTATCGTTCAGTTTGCTCAGGAACCACAGGACACGCTGAAGCTGTTGAAGTGATATATGATCCATCATCAATAAGTTATGAAGATCTGGTTAAGCTTTTCTTTGAAACCCATGACCCAACTCAGGTTAACAGGCAGGGGCCAGACATTGGAACACAATACCGATCTGAAATTTTCTATCTCAATGAAGAGCAGAAAAAGATAGCTGAAGCTTTAATAGAAACCCTGGAAAAGAAGGGCTATAAAATTGCCACTAAAATAACTAAAGCTGAAAAATTCTGGAAAGCAGAAGACTATCATCAGAACTACTACAACCGTAAAGGTGGAACTCCATACTGCCATATATACAAGAAAAAATTCTGATATCCAAACCTCCGGGGTCAGGCACTAATTATGAGCGAAAGGGCTTGTAGAACGCTTCATCTGCAAAATCAAGCATCTCTCTGTCCCCGGAAGAATCTCCATATGCATAAATCCTGTCGTATTCAGAAACATTGAAATGATCCTTAATACGAAGTACTTTCTCTGCACCATTGCAATTTGCTCCCTGTAAGAGCCCAGTATAAGCACCATTCAATGTTTCCAGCTCAGTACATATAAGAGTCATTTCATGCTTATCTGCGAAAGGCTTAAGCCAGAGTTCAGCAGAAGCAGACACAAGAGCAACGTCATGTCCCATGGATTTATGCCATTTAATTTTATCAACAGCGTATCTCCGTAGAAATCCGGGAACGACATCCGAATAGAACTTTTCAACTGTAACGATGAATTCGTCTGGAGTTACTCCCTTTATGAATCTCTTAAGAAACCTCTCTTTCAGTTCCCCATTATCAATTATCTTTGCATAAAACAGACCTATTGCTGGCAATAACCCAAGAAGTTTAAAAAAATATTTTAAACTCCCTTCATAGTACTTCAGGAACTCCAGAAAACTATCTTTATTTGTAATCGTTCCATCAAAATCAAATAGGGCCAGACCTTTCTTTTTATCCATGACGATACGATATCAAAAATTATATCCCTAAACAATATCAATGGTTGTTTATTTATCTTGATTTTTAAAATAACATATAGTATTTATATAACAAGGAGTTAAAATGGCTCGTTCACTAAGACTAAAACTGAATAAACAAATCGCTTACTACCACATTGTTTCAAGAATAACTGGTAAAGAATACCTCCTTCAAAATAAGGAAAAGGATAAACTTCTGAGCCTAATCAAATACTACTCCGATATATATTTTGTCCAGCTAATATCTTTCGCAATCATGTCAAACCACTTTCATATTCTTGTAAGATTTTCCCCAGGGCATATGTACAATAAAAAATCTATAAAAAAGCGAATTACAAAACGTTATGGTTCTACAAAATACCTGAACGCCTCACCGGCTGATACTGAAATAGAAAAATTCAGAGAGCAGTTTTCAGACTTGTCACTCTATGTGAAAGATATAAAGCAACAGTTCTCCAGCTGGTATAATCGCTCAAATAACAGAACCGGATATCTATGGGGAGGAAGATTTAAGAGTGTTATTTTTGAACCAGGTTACAATCTTCTTCAGTGTATTACTTACATTGATCTTAATGCTGTTTCAGCTGGTATAGTCAAAAAAGCTGAAGATTATGAATGGTGTAGTGCCTACTACAGATACAAAAGGAAAAAGAGTTCAGCTTTTCTCAGTTTTAAAGGGGTATTTTGTAACAAATTGAACAAACACATTCAGTTTAAAGAATATTACCATTTCTTAAAAAGCAGAGAGAAAACTAAAAACAATAGGTACTCATCCAGTTCCTCTGAAAATGTAACAAAATTCTACTCAAAAGGACTAGCAGTTGGTTCCATCAGTTTTTTGCAATCAATAATTAATATGGCCTCAACCAGTAGAAGAATCCCGGTTCAGATTTCTGAATCTAAAGAAAGGAAGGTTTTTGCATTAAAAAACTGCTTTGATTAGCTTATTTCCATAAGCTTTACACATTTTGTTTTTTTCCAGAATATTGTAAGACTGATACCTCTAACCAGTAGAAACAGGACAAAAGCCAGCCATAATCCGTGATTCCCTATAAATGGTTCAGAAATAAAATATATCGGGAAAAAAGTTAACAGAACCGCAAAAACCATAGAAAGCTTCATATAACCAGATTCAGTAGCCCCTATGAAAATACCATCCCAGACGAAAGCTGCAAAAGAGGCAATAGGTATAACAGCAATCCATATTATATAATTACTAATAACCCCTATCAGCTCACTATTATTAGTGAAAAAAGAAGCTATTAATTTACCACCAAACATATATACTGAACTAAAAACAACAGCAAGCAAGCTACTCCATTTAAAAAGAATCTTAAGAGATAGCTGAAGCCTTTTACCATCTCCAGCTCCAATATATTTACCAGCTATAGCTTCCGCAGCATAAGCAAAACCATCTATAAAAAAAGAAAATATTGTAAAAAACTGAAGCAGAATACTGTTTGCACTAAGAATCATCTTCTCGTTGCCAACTGAATCTGATTTAGCAGAAGAGTGTATTAGAAATGTAAAAACTGAGAGTAGCAAAATAGTTCTTATAAAGATATCGCGGTTAACAACAAAAAAAGCTGTCATTTCGCTTAATCTGAATAGCTTTTCATTTATTAAACGCTTCATCATTGAGCCGTATTTTCTCAAAATCAGAAACATTCCAACAAGAAACCCGGAGTATTGAGCAATAACTGTTCCCAGAGCTACCCCATCTACATCCATACCCATATAAATAACAAAGAAGCCACTAAATAATATATTAATTATATTGACAAAAATTGCCAGACGCATTGGTATCTGAGCATTCTGCATGCCTATGTACCAACCGTAGATAACATATAAACCCAGAGTAGCAGGAGCGGCCCATATTCTTATGCTGAAATAGTTTGATGCTAATGCCTCTACCATCTCTTTACCATCAATAAATTTAAAACTGATCCAGCCTATTGGTATCTGCAGAATAATTAAAACTATGCCTGACCCCACAGCAACAGCCATAGCTCTCAGAAATACCGTTCCATACTTTTTATGGTCTTTTTCACCATAAGCCTGAGCAGTAAAGCCACTGGTTCCCATTCTTAAAAAAGAGAAGGACCAGTATATTATATTAAATATCATCCCCCCTAAAGAGATTGCGTCTATGAAGTTTGTTGAAGGCTTATGCCCCATAAGAGACATATCCACCATTCCAAGAAGAGGTACCGTTATATTTGAAATAATATTTGGCAAAGCCAGCCTGAAAACTTCTCTGTTAATAGTCATAATCAGCATATTGTAACACCATGTCAACAATGTTACCAAACCCGGGGTCAGGTTATTTTTCAGTTCAAAATTTTCACAAACCTGTGGTATACTAACGTTTTCAAGTTATGAAGAAGGCACTTGTTTTTACCGTTTTACCTCTGTTTATGATCTCCCTGCTTTTTCTCTCATGTGTAGAAACTATGAGGGAACCGCAAAACCAGCAGCCCCTCAAAATCAATTCAATTCCTGTTTCTTCCCAACCAAAACCTCTTTTTGCAAAACCCGGCAGGGATTATACTGAAGTCTCAAAAAAGATAACTAAGTTACTTAAAAGAAATAGATTTAATGGCAACGTTCTTATTGCCCATGAGGGTAATCTGGTAATTAATAAAGCTTTCGGCCTTGCTGATTTCAGGAAGAAAGTTCCTTTAAAAGAGAATTCAATTTTCCAGCTTGCATCAGTAAGTAAACAGTTCACTGCTATGGCAATAATGCTTCTTGAAGAGAGAGCTAAAATCAAATATGACGATGTTGCTGTAAAATATATCCCGGAACTACCCTATTCAAAAGTAACTATAAGACAATTGCTGAATCATACTGCAGGTCTTCCCAACTATATGTTTGTTATTGAAAGATACTGGAAATCTGAAGGTGTTCCCGACAATGAGCAGATGATAGATATGCTGGTTAAATACAAACCCAATCTCTACTTCAGGCCTGGAACACGTTTTGACTACAGCAATACCGGCTATGCAATTCTGGCATCAATTGTAGAAAGAGTTACCAAATTAAGTTTTGGTGAATTTCTTGACAAAAATATATTTATACCTCTGAAGATGCAGAACTCTTTTGTATATAGCAGAGCAAAGTCCAGTAGTAATAAAACACGAATCAATGGTTATCATAGATGGCGTGGCAGATACTATCCTACAAATGAAACCCTCCACGATGGAGTTGTTGGAGATAAAGGGATATACTCAACAACAGAAGATCTTTTCAAATGGGACAGAGCACTATATACAGACAAACTTGTATCCCGTATGACCATTGCTGAAGCCTTTACCCGATTGACGCTAAAAAACAAGAGGCACTGGCATTATGGCTTTGGATTCAGAATTAAAAGAGTTAAAAACGAGAAAGTAGTTTTTCATTACGGGAAATGGAATAGTTTCCAAACCTGTATCACCAGATATATTGAGAGACAGAACACCGTTATTCTTCTCTCAAATGCAAATAAGCGATTACACTGGCTGGAAAAAAGGATAAGTTCAATTATCAATCACATCCCTCAAATGTAAGCTGCAAACAACCTGCAAAAATTGGTTTATAAAATTCTGTTGACTTTTTTTACAAATATCGGATATTATCATATATTGGTTTTCTTGGATGAAATGTAAAGGTTGTAACACCATTATCAAGGGGTTATCTGCGACTTGCCCTCAATGTGGCAGGCCACTTAATGCAGAAGAAAAAACCACACCTGTATCTCTTTTTAAATCTCCGGTTTCCACAGTAATTGCTGATCGTTATGAAGTAATTGAAGAGATTGGAAAAGGTGGTATGGGACGGGTATACAAAGCCTGGGACAGATCCAACGAAGAGTATGTAGCTATAAAAATAATCAGGCCTGAATATGCAGATGATGAGGTCATGCTTGGGCGTTTCAAAAAAGAGATGCTCCTTACTCAGAATATCTTTAGTGATCACGTTGTAAAAATCCACTCCTTTCAGGTAATCGATGACATCAATTTTATAGTTATGAACTATATTGACGGCGAAAGCCTGGGCCAGGTTCTGGATACTACCGGCACTCTGAATATGGATGCTATAATAAGCATATCTGTTCAGATTCTAAAAGGCCTCAAAGCTGCGCATAAAGAAACAATCATTCACAGGGATCTTAAACCACCCAATATTATGATCGACAGAAGTGGTAAAGTTTCTATAACAGATTTTGGGCTTGCCAGAAAGCGTGACGCTTCAAGGGTAACAACTACATCAAGTCTGTTAGGAACTCCTCAATATATTTCACCGGAACAGTGGCTTGGGGAAAAACCAGATGCAAGAACTGATATATATGCATTTGGTATAATGCTGTACGAAATGGCTTATGGTGAGTTGCCATTCAAATCTTCCACTGATTACGGATATATGGATCTGCATCTCAATGCTCCGGTTATTTTCCCAAAGGGGTCAGGCACTAAAATTCCTGGTTTCCTCAAAACGATAATTCTTAAATGTCTGGAAAAGAAACCTGCAAGAAGATATCAGAATGTTGATCAGATTCTTGATGAAATAATGGAAGGGAAAGCTTCCGGTTCATTTACTACTAAAATAAGAAACAGGTTAAAGAGGACTCCAAAAGCTTTATGGATAGTAACAACTTTTTTTGTTGTTATAGCTGCTGCAGGAATCTTCATACACACGGTAAATAAAGCAGAAGAGAAGAAGAAGAAAAAGCTTACCATAGCTGTTCTTAATTTCTCTGATATGACAGACAATGAGGAGTTTAAATTCCTTAGTAAAGGTGTTCCTGACCTGCTGACAACAGACCTGTCCCAATCCAGGCATTTTTATATTCTTCCACATGAAAAAGTTTTTCAGAACCTGAGAGATACCGGTAACCTTGAGAATACTGACTTTCAGGAAGAAGAGTTAAAGAAGATGGCGAAGCTGTGCGGGGTAAACTACCTGATTACGGGTTCTATCACATCTTCCGGTGATGATATCAGAGTTAATATTATTCTTAATGATGGTGAAACCGGAGAGTATATTTCAGGAGCTATTGAAGAGTGTAAAGGGGTTGCTAATATTTATGATGTTATTGACCGTTTAACCTGGCAAATTAAGAAGAGAATTGGAATTACTCCATCCCAGCTGGCTCATGATCCGGATCTTCGGGTCGCAAGCATAACAACAGAAAACATAGAAGCTCTCACACACTTCCTCAAAGGCCGCCAACTATATCATTTAAGAAAATTTAAACAAAGCAGTAGCGAACTAGAAAAATCTATTAAAATAGATGAAGAATTTGCTTCTGCTTACAACATCCTCCATCACAATATGCGCTATCTTGCAAAAGATAACAAATCTCTTGAATATTTTAAAAAGTTGATCAAAACCTCAAGCAGACTTTCAGAAAGAGAACAAATGATGTACAAAGCTATGCAAGCTTATAAAATCGACAAGAACTATATTAAAGCATCTGACAGATGGAGAAAGATGTTAAATAAATACCCTTATGATTTCGATGCAAAATTATCTCTTGCAGGGGTCAATCGACTTTTAAAAAGGTTTGATAAAGCAGAAAAATTATATGTAGAACTTAAAGATATTATAAAAAACTCGATACCTTACCAAAGTCTCATGTTCATATACCTTTCTACAAATCAATTAGATAAATTAAAATCAATAATTAAAGAAGCAGAAACTCTTTTTCCAAAATCTAAATGGCTAGTTAACTATAAATGGAAATATTATATAGTAACGAAGAACTATTTAAGTGCACTGAAGATGTTATCGTCTCCTCAATATTCAACTGCTTCACTAAAAAGTCAGCAATTAGGAATTACATATCAACTGCTTGGTGATACCACTAAAGCTTTAGCTAGCTACAAAAATATCAGTAAAAGTATAAATCTCTACAAATCATATTTATTGCAAGCTGCAATTTTCGTACAAAAAGGAGAAATTAATAAAGCAAGGCACATATTAAAGGAAGGAATTAATAAAGCTAATAAATCAAACGAAAAATATTCTATATTTATTTTGTACGAATATATGACATATGTAGAATTAGTATCTAAGAAACCTGTAGATAGTCTCAAAGCTTGTAATGAGGCGACACAAATAACAAATACTTTTCCATCTGATTTTTATGATAAAAGCCACCTTCTACTAACTCAGGGACTTTGTAGAATTGGATTGGACAAAGAATCCTCAACACTTCAAAAAATAATTAAGCAACTTTTAGAACTAGATAAAAGTTATTACTCCCATATCCCCTCTTTGTACTCAGTAATTCTATCATCTTCAATAACAGGAACCCATGATGATCTAGAAACTGCATATACACAATATTTTAATGAAAACTGGTATAATGACATTCATGCTCTTTTTCTGAATCAACTATTGAAAATTTATTTAAATAAAAAAGATCATTCAAATGTATTAAAAACATGCCAAAGAATTCAGAATTTAACATTTGGGCGAATTCTGTATGGAGATGTGTACACCCAATGTTTTTATCATATGGGCGACGCACATTACAAACTACAGAATTATACTAAAGCAAAGCAATCGCTACAAATCTTTCTAAAAGAATGGTCTCAGAAATCATCACATTCATCTTCTCTAGTTTTTAAGGCAAAAAAAATATTAAAAAAACTAACAGACCGATGACTTCTTATCTCTATAATAAGATCTGAGTGCAATTTCTCTCTTACTTATTTCACACATCCACGTCGGGACTCTATCAAAGATATTGCTAAAGAGAGCTATTTCTGCTGGACAGATTGCACATTGTAAATTCATATTACAATCTTTACAAAAGCCTATAGTAGTATGGTTCTGATCTGTTCTTAAGAAACTGTATGCAACAGCGCACTGATGCTTTCCTAGTTCAATTCCCTGCTTATCATCGCTTACTGAACCTACGATATATTTATCAATATTATAAAAATCTTTCTTTCTATTAAAGAGATCCCAAAATCTATAGCACCCCCAAATTTTACCAGTAGGATCTATTGCTAGTGTTTTATGGCTACCTCCACAAATAAAAGCTCTGCTTATATTTTTTTCCCACTCATCAAATTTTCTAATTTTACCTACCCACTTGTTATCAAAACTTAAATCAATAAATTCCTTAAAAACTTTCTCAAAAGATTGAATCTCATCATCTTTCCATGCTTTAGTTCTGTCAACTGAGATATAGATATTCTCTACACCAACTCCTATGATTTCTTCTACTACCTTAGGCATTTCATCTAATGCTATAGGAGTAAAAACTGAATTAGTAGCCAACTTTATTGAAGGCTTACCTAGCAGTACCTCTAGATGACTCTTAATATTTTTGGCAGAACCAGCACTTCTCTTGTTCTGCAAAGACTCTCCATCATAACTTATCATAACATTAAAGCTATGATTACTTAAAAAATCTACTATTTTACTAGTTAAAAGTGAGCCGTTTGTTGTAATGCAAAACCTAATATCTTTTCGAATGCCACTTATCTTTTTTACAATATATCTTAACTCTTCTATACAAATAAGAGGTTCACCACCATAAAAAGATACTTCCCCGTCAGGTTCAACTAATACAAGTAATTTATCTATCGCTTCATCAATAACTGTTTGACATATTTTGCTGCCATTTCTATTTTGATAGCAATATTCACATGCGAAGTTGCATGCACCAGTTAGAATAAAACATAAACTACTTATATTAGAGGATTGTTTCATGATATACAGTTTTCTTAATTCTCTCCTTTTGGCCCACCAGTTGGAGTACAAGGCTCTATACCATTAAGAAATACTGTTTCTCCATCGCCCCCGCAGACTTTTGAAAGTTCCTCAAGTGACAGTTCCGCAACGGCCTTGCGTTCTGCCAGAACTTCCCAGTTTACATCTTCACCGTCCGCAGGGACAGCCTCTACGAATTCTTTCAGTTTCCTTACAAATAGTTTCAAATCGCTCATTATACACTTCTCCTTATATTTCACTCGACCCGATTGATTTGATACACATAAATCACTTAGACTTCAAAATACAGAATACTCCTGAGAATATTCAAGAATATTTTAAAGTTACCAAGCCCATAACCCGGACTCAGTTTGCTTTTTCTGCCAACGGCTCCAGACAAAAAAAACATGAAGCTGATTTATATCACGGTGTTAAGAATTTGTAAAGAGAAAAAATTTTACACATCACTTCATTAATAATCAATAAGACCAATATATCTACACATACGACTACATTTTTTTTTTACCAAATAGCCTTTTAAAATGCAGTTTTTCGATATTTTTTTATTTTAATTTTCAATAGTTAAAAACCAAACACTTCTTTTGATAAATTACTATTCAAAGAAATGAATTTTTTCACAGAATCCTGATCGGGAAAATCATGAAAAAAAGCAAAAAAAATAAAATTTTTTCCTTAACACTTGCTAACCAAAGACTTAAATCCTGTGTCACTATTCCAGGAAATCACAAAACTTACTATTCTCATGTATAGATATCATTACTTAAAAGCAAACCAAAATAAAAATTCTGCTAAATTTACAGGTTCATTACAACATAAATATGTGATTTCAAATTATCGATTAAGCAGGGTTTCAAACCTCCCTTCATAATTTATTGAATTAAAAAAGGTCTGACCCCGTTTGATAAATTTCTATTTGTAGAATTTTTTTCATAAGAAAACTTTATTAATCCTTGACATTGAATAAGATAATTATATGATTGTTATTTAATGGTTAACCATAGGAGCTCCAAAATCTCAGTTCAGGACAAAACCAGTGACAATGCATATACCCGTAAAATAGCTCAGCTTCTTAAAGGTCGTTTTGATATTCTTCAGAATCTTGGCCAGGGAGGTATGGGAAGGGTTTACAAAGCAACAGATATAAAGAACAATCGTACTGTTGCTCTTAAACTGGTACGACCGGAACTATCTGAAGATGAGATAATACTTAAAAGACTGAAAAGGGAAATGGAAGTAACATCCCGTACCCGGAGTTCTCATGTAGTTAAAACCTATGAGCTGGACAGAGTTGAAGATACCTCTTTTATTACTATGGAGTTTATCGATGGCGAAACCCTGGCGGATATTCTTAAAAGAGAAGATCAACTTAATACCAAAACCACTGTTTCCTACGCTTTACAGATACTTGAAGGATTAAAATCAGCCCATGAGGGACAGGTTATTCACAGAGATCTGAAACCCAGTAATATTATGATCGATTCCAATGGGAAACTGGTTATAACCGATTTTGGCCTTGCTCACCCTGGTGGTGATGTTACAAAAATAAGTAAAACTGCTTCAATCATAGGTACTCCTCAATATATTGCACCTGAACAGTGGAAAGGTTTACCTCCTGATGCAGGCACTGATATTTACGCTTTCGGTGTTATTCTTTATGAGATGCTCTGTGGTCAGACACCTTTTGTTTCTGATACAGATTTTGGTTACCTACAGCAGCATCTCAACACCCCTCCCCCCTTTAAGCATCAATCTCTTGCAAATCTTCCGGCTTTTCTTCGTCAGATTATACTAAAATGTCTTGAGAAGTCTTCTGAACACAGATATTCAGATATAGAAGAGATAATTGAAGACCTTACAAAGTGCAGGGTTAGAGGCAGAGCCTCTGCAAATATCAGAAGATCTTTTCATAAGGTTCCCGGAAAACTCTGGTACATTATGTTAACAATTCTACTATTGGGGTCAGGCTATTATGTATCAGATACCTATCTTATTAAGAAGAAACCTGAGAAGTTTCATTTTGCTGTATTGCCTTTTAAGAAACTCTCAAAAGAGAAGAAAGTTGTAAGCTGGAGTAAGAAGCTGCCGGATTTTATCTCTTCCAGTCTCTCAGATGAAGAGAAAATGACTATTATCCCCTATCTGCAGGTTAGATCAAAATATGGAAGAAAAAGCGTTCCTGAAGCTTCTGAAGCTCTTTTTAACAATACAAATACTGATTATGTTGTTTCAGGGGATATTAACAAAGAGAATGGTAAATATGTTGTTAATGTGAAGGTGTTCAAGAGAGGTGGTGATAAAGTTTTCTACTCTAAGCAATTTAAAACTGAGGGGAAAAGTCTTTTTGCTTTTAACAGCCGCATCTCCCGCTCCATAAAAGAACATCTTGGTTTTAAACCTCTAACTGCACCGACTTACCAAGAATTAGAATTCATACCTTTATCAATTTTATCAGAAGATGCTAAAGAACTTTACTCAATTGGTCTAGATCATTTTAATAGGCAGAAACATACTGATGCACTTGAATGCTTTAATAAAACAATAGATATTGCTCCAAATTTTGCAATGGCATATTGCAAAAGAGCATCCGCTTACAACATGCTTAGAATTTTCACCAAAAGCAAGGAAGATATAAAAAAAGCTTATACATTAATCGCTCTAGTCAATAGTAAAGAGAAACAGCAGATTTTATCTGCATACAAAAGTATTTTCAATAAAAACAACAACGAAAATGAGAATTGGGATATAAGAAACACCAAAGATTTACTATCCATAGCAAACAAGTATCGTGCTGAAGAAAAATGGACTGAAGCAATATCTATTTATACAAAATTACATGAGAACAATCAATTAAAGGATGCATCTAAATATCTAATATTATGTTACGCTAAAAATAAAGATTTATCAAAAGCAGCATCAATAGTTGATAAAATAAAGCAGTCAAATTCTATACCATCTTGGTTTAATTTTTATAACTGGTCAGTCAGTATTCTAAGGAAAAAATTTAAAGAATCAATAACCATTGCTAAAACCAGAATTTTCACTTACCCTCATGACGAGAAAGGTTATAGATATACAGGCTTATCATACTTATTTAATGAAGACTTCAAGGAAGCACTTAGTACATTTGATCAGGTTATACAACTCAATCAAGATGTCAATATTAAAATTAAAAGTCTGTTATATAAGTCATGCATCTATATTCATATTGGTAAATTCAAAAAAGCAGAACAAATTCTATTAGATTGCCTAGCATTGGCAAAAAAGAACAATCTTAATTACTATTTTATTACTACATCAAGATTAATAATTGAACTATATTTAGTGTTAAATGAGTCTGAAAAAGTAACTCAACAATTAACATCAGCTCTATCAGTAATTAGACAAGAAAAACCAGATAACGATTTAATCATATTTACTACAGCATGCATTGTATACAAGACAAATATAAAAAAAGAAATGCTAGCAACTATTAGTAACCTCCCAGATCATTCATACTATAACGAAAAGAGAATGTGTGCATTAGTAAATGGAATTCTAAGTACCTCAACTATTCCACCGGATATTCTAAACATTTACAATCGCCATTATAGAGGTGAATTCAGTACTTTATCAGATCATCACGCTTTTTTCTTGTCATTTATATCTGAAGAAAGCTTGAAAAGACAAGATTACTCATTAGCTTTAACTATCAACAGTTCTATTCAAAAGTTAACGTTTGGTAGAATCTATCATGGAGCTTTATATGCACTGAGTTTCTATAGATCAGGCTGTATCTATCAAAAAATAAAACAATTTAAAAAGGCAAAAGAACAATTCACTACATTTTTGAAACTATGGGGTAATGGAGACAGAGATATTCTGCCACAAATTGAAGATGCAGAAAAACGATTAGCTGAACTCACCAGATAAGATTCTGCTTCTAATTTCAAACTCAACTCTCTTTATTTTACAGATCCACTGAGGAATAGAGGTTAAAGTTTCCCCAGCCCTGACACGGGTTACAGGGCAGATAGCGCAAAAATTTCTTAGTTCACAATCCATGCAAAAATTTTCTCCATTAAAGCATTGATATTGTGAAAGCCTCTCATAATGCCTTCTTTTAGCTTTCACTTTATCCAGAAGATCACTATCCTCAATATTCCCTATAATATAGTTCTCTATTCCCGGATACTCAGGATTATTCATAACAAAATCCTGAAAAATGAAGCATCCAACAACTGTTCCATCTGGCCCTACAGACAGCCTCTCATCACATCCTGAGCATTGAAAGTATCCCATCTTTCTATCTCTAAGAGTTCTGTATAGAGAAGACTTCTCTCTTAAACTAGACTTGCATAGTTTAAACAACTGCATCCTATACTCTTTGACAGCATCTTCATTCCATGGAGTTGTAAGATCAAGAGATGTTTTGATATTATTAACCCCAAGTTCAGAAATCTCCTCTATAACTGAATATAGATTACCGACCGTATCCGGGGTAAAAACGGAATTAATAGAAAACTCAAGTTTGCTATCAACAAAGCGTTCTATATTTTTTTTTATTAGAGGAGCTGATCCCTTCTTTCTTAAATTCTGACCTTCAACACCATCATAACTTATCATTAATAAATAGAAGTTATCTTTCAGGAACGTTTCTATATCATCGTTGATTAATGACCCATTGGTGGTTAAGGAGAACCGGATATCGGCTCTCCTGTTTTTAATTTTATCTACTAATTCTCTGATTTTTCCAATTTCAAGAAGAGGCTCACCACCACAAAAAGTAACACTACCATTACGTTCAATATGGCACTGAACACTATCTATAAAACATTCAATTCTGAGCCTGTCCTGGTTTTTCAAATCTTTTACTTGATTACAATAGACGCAATCATAATTACATTGATTTGTAATATGCCAAGATAACATTCTTATTGATATCACTGTATTAATGATTATTTTCCTATTGGAGCCTCATCACTTATTTGACCTTGCATACACTCATCATCACCTGGTTTGAAGCGCCCCCCTTCAAACATCTTACGCATCTTTTTAGATGCAGCAACAGCCTGCTGTTTAAGCTGCGCCATAGTCTTCCAGTCAACATCCTTTACAGACTGCTCTGGCAGACTATCGTGCAGAGCATCAATTCTGTCAAGTAGTTCATTTACCTCTTTTGCAGACATATAGTACCTCCATTAATCGCTTACTTTGTATTTTTATTCTCTAAAAGAGTACAGAAAGAGGCCGATGAAAATTCATCACCGGCCAATTGAATTCATCGATTTTTATTTAACTGTTCTATGAAGAAAGTTTCTGAACCAGAAGTTCAGCTCTTCTCTGTAATTTTCCAGTCTCTTCTTTCCTCCGATACCGTGACGGCAAGCGGGATAGAGCATAAAATCAGCAGTATGCCCTTCATCAAGAAGTTTGTCAAGAAACTGCATTGCATTCTGAGGATGCACATTGTCATCAGCAGTACCATGAGTTAGTCTTATTTTACCCTTGAATTTCTTAATATGGGTCATAGCTGAACCATACTTATAACCTTCAGGATTGTTCTGAGGAGTTCCCATATATCTTTCAGTATAAACTGAATCGTAAAGAGCCCAGTCAGTTACAGGAGAGTTACTGCTGCCAAACTGGAAGTAGTCAGGTGCTGTAACAAGAGCCATAGCAGCAACATAACCACCATAGCTGTGACCTGTAATACCGATCTTCTCAGCATCAATAAAAGATTTCGTTCTCAGGAACTTAACAACTGTAGTATAGTCGCTGATCTCCCATTTACCAAGATTACGGTAGATCATATCCATACCTTTTTTACCAAAATGGCCTGACCCTCTGTTATCAACAAAAACATTGATAATGCCTTCCTGAGCCAGGAAGAACTTGGTCATACCTCTTGCATAGCCTGCACCAAAGCGGTTACCAACAATAGCCGCATCAGGGCCACCATAGATTGACATAAGTACAGGATACTTCTTGTTCTTATCAAAGTCAGGAGGCAGATACCAGGTTACAGGTAGTTCAAAACCATCATCTGTTTTAACTCTGAAAGATTCAACTTTAGCCAGTTTATAATCTTTATAGTTTTTACCTGCAGCTTCCCCAAGAGTCCGAACAATTTTTCCGTTTCCTCTTTTCAGCCATTTATAGCCAGGATTGTGGATATCTGACCATGTGTCAATAAAATATCTTCCATCAGGTGAAACTACTGATCTGTGTGAACCTTTACGTTTAGTAAGCTTTCTGAGTTTACCACCTTTAAATGAGACCTTATAGAGCTGGCTTTCCATTGAATTTTCAACACCTGCTGTAAAGAAAATCTGTCTTTTCTTCTTATCTATAAGATTAACACTACTTACATTCCAGTTACCTTTTGTTATAGCTCTTACTTTACCTTTTGAGATATAGTAGAGATGTTTCCAGCCGGTTTTTGAACTTACAATAAGCAGATCATCATTCTTTAACAGATTAAAGTGGCTACCTGAGAGAAAATCCACCCATGCAGGCTGCTTCTCTTCATAAACAGTAGCAAGCTTCTCTGTTGCAGGATCAAAGGTGTGAATCTTAATGTGATTCTGTGGTCTGTTCATCCACTGAAAGAAGATCTTGTTGCTCTTACTGTTCCACACTGGGAAGCAGAGGTAGTGATCTTTTTCGTCTTTATATTTTATCCACTGTACATCCTTTCCACCAAGAGTATAGATACCCAGCTTAACTGTTGGATTAGGAAAACCTGGTTTTGGATATCTCAGTTTTTCATATTTACCATAAACACCGATTTCATCTCTGAAAAGAGAGTATACAGGTACTTTTGACTGATCAAATCTGATAAATACAACTTTGTTACTGTCAGGACTCCACCAGAAAGCTCTGTAGCGACTTCTTCTCCCAATAATCTCCTCATAGTATACCCATGATGCATAACCATTAAGAATAACCTCTGAGCCATCAGTTGTTACTCTTGTTTCCTTTGCAGAAGGAATATCGTAAACATAGAGATCGTTATTTCTGGTAAAAGCGATCTTTTTACCATCAGGTGAGAACTTTGGATTCTTTTCAGCCTCTTTGGTTTCAGTAACCTTAATGACTTTGTCGCCATCTTTAATATAAGCAACAACATCTCCCTTCTGTACAAAAACAAAACGGCTGAGATCTTTCATTTTGTCACGGGCATACATAGGGTGAAGGCCTTTCTTCTTCATACCTTCAACAATTGCTGCTGACATATAAGGTGAAGTTTTACCGGTTCTAACATTAACCTTTACCAGAGCACCTTTACGATACTCAAAATAGTGGTTCTTATCTGCCCATCCGGGAATATAGGGCATTCTCTGGAGAAGTTTTTCTCCCTTTCCCATTAACTGATCAAAAGTAAGTTTTTTGCCTTCAGCAAAAAGCATACCCGACATAATCAGCAATAATACTGCTAGTTTTTTCATTATATATTCTCCTTTACAGGGTTTTTACTGTTCAGGTTCACTCTCAGGAATAACGTAAGCTTTGGTTTTCAGAAGTTTCAGAACTTTTGCAGGAACAAACTTCTTATGAATAACAACTCTTACTACATAGCGGTCCAGCCATTTGTCATACATAGCATAAAAGCCTCTGTCACCACTCTTGGTACTCCAGCTGTTCTCAACTTTCCATTTAAGAGGTTTTCCATCCTGAATATCCACTCCCAGGAAAACCATGGCATGAGTAGAGTTCACATTTCTTACAAGAGAGTTCATCTTCTTATCACCGAGTTTAAAGTTCACACCATAAACATCCTGATAACGAAAAATATCCGGATGCATAATGCCATTTGTTCTCATACTCTGTTTACCAACATCTGCTGAGAAATTAACGGCAACTCCAGCTTTAAGAGAATCAACCATCATACTTTTAATATCATTAATCGGAAGATTAATAAAGTTCAGACGTATTCCTTCAATGCAGTTGTTTGAAGATTCCCACTCATAGAACTTGTTATATTCCCTTGCAGGCCAGTTTGCAAACATTACATAATCATCCACATCTTCTGCAATAAACTCTTTTGCAAAAGCCATAGGAGTATATGTCTTATATGGGGTCAGGCTCTTTTTACCTTTCTTATCTTTTGTGTAGTATCTGAAGTTGAAAGATTTAACTGGTTCTCCAAGATGCATCACGAGCATTCTGTAAATATTTGCCAGATACTCTTTCTTCTTATTTCTCAGGTACTTCTCTTTCTTTCCCTTCTTCTTAAGTTCACGAATCTCATAAGCACAGGTCTTAAGATACCATGTCTTGTTTCTTACCATCTGGGATGAACTCTTATTTGAAGCCAGCTCAGGCATAGCAGATTTTGGAGCGCAACCATATTTTTTAATAAGATCGACAAAATTCTGCCAGTATCCACCATCACCAAGAGGCCCTGATAACATTCTCTGATAATCTACAGAGCGGATATCAAGTTTAGACCTTTTAATAGCTTTTTCCAGAAAGAAGTTTGCTTTTTCCATCTTGTCCCAGAAGAAAAGATGACTCAGAGAGAACTCAAAATCTTTCATATTGAGTTTTTTAACAACTCCCGGACGAACAGCATTTAAACCAGCATAAAGCCAGCACCTTCCTGTGCTTTTCTGGTTGGTTATAACACCTGTTTTGATCTCATATGTATATTTGTTGTTGTGATCTCTGAAAACCTCTCTGTTAACAAAGAGACTCTTAAACTGTTTGTTTTTAAGAGCATTCATCAGAGATTTTTCAGCAGGAGTAAGCTTCAGATTTTTCGCAAACCCCTCTACCATCTTCTTATCAATTGCCACTCCCTTTTTTTCAGCGTTGAGGTGCAATCCGAAGCCTGCCAGGATAACCAGCAGAAGAATTGAAATTGATTGTTTCATTTGTCCTCCAGGATATTTATTATTTCAAAAATTCAATTATATGATTTATACGCTATTATATTACAATTGTTTGAGAAATAAATGGGGTCAGGCATACTTTAACACTCTGAGTTAAAGCTATTTATAATAAAAAGCAGAACACTTTTGCTGTTATATCAGATACCAGAACAGAAAAAGAGCAGAAAAGCTCTTATTCAGGAATAAAATAGAGATTTTTATGGATTAATTCAACAGGTAAAAAAAAAGGCGCTTCCTGAGAAGCGCCTTTCTTAGTCTTATTTGATTTTTTATTATGCGGTCTATGAATTAGCAGCTTTTTCAAGCTTTTTAATCATTGCAAACATTATACCACCGGCGATGAATGATGTCAGCACCAGAAGTCCATATGTTTCCCAAAGTTCAAGTTTTGCATAAGGAATACTTACAAGGCCGGAGAACATATTACCGATAGCAGTAGCTGCAAGCCATCCGCCCTGCATTGTACCTCTCAGTTTTGGAGGAGAAACTTTTGCAACAAAAGCAAGTCCCATTGGACTGATAAAGAGTTCAGATACTGTCATTACAAAATAGATTGAAATGAGCCAGTATGATGAAACAAGCATTGTGGAAACAGCACCTGTCTGTTCAAGAACAGATGGTTTTTCAAGACCTACAGCAACATATGTCATAACGATCCATGCTATACCAAGAAGCATCATACCGTAAGCCATTTTCTTTGGAGGTGAAGGTTCTTTACCTTTCTTACCAAGCCATACAAAGAAACCCAGTACCAGTGGTGTCAGGAACACAACAAAGATTGGGTTGAAACTCTGGAACAGCTCAGGTGAGATAGGATTATCTGAAGCAAATCCGTTGTATTTGTAGAACAGAAGAGCACCACAGCCAACCAGAAGTGCAGCACCAATAGCTTTTGCCTTTCCAACAAAGTTTTTACCAAGAAGCATGATAATACCGGAAATAACACCGATAAGAGCAAGGAATGCCCATATATCAAAGAACACTTTGGTAAATTCACCTACACTTGATTCAGTATAGTTTTTAGCAAACCATGTAAGAGTCAGACCATTCTGGTGGAAAGCCATCCAGAAAAAGATAACTACGAAGAATACCATACATAGTGCAAATACTCTGTCTTTAACCTGTTTTGGAGTAAGTTCTTTAACTTCACCGGTTGCAGCTTTTTCAGCCTGTCTGTAATCACCAGCTTTGTAGTATTTTTTAAATCCGATAAAGATTGCAAGAGACATGATAATACTTACAGCAGCTACAGCAAATGCAGCATTGTAACCATGGCTGAGTGCTTCTACATACTTATTACTGAAATCTGCCAGTTCCCCAGTGAAACCCTGAGCTGTAGCAATCTCTTTAAGTTTATCGATAGCAGCAAATCCTTCAGGATCAGCAAGATATTTATGAACCATACCAGGAAGGTTGGCATCATATGTAAAACCGGATCTGGCCATGAGCCAGTCTCTGATACCTGTAGCAGCATATGGAGCAAAGAAAGCACCAACATTAATACCCATATAGAAGATATTAAATGCTGCAGCATGCATCTTTTTATATCCCTGCTCTTCATAGAGGTTACCCAGGATAACAACAAGGTTACCTTTAAAGAAACCTGTGCCCAGAGCAATTACGAAGAGTGAAGTGTAGATAAAGATCTGTGCCTGACCAGGTATAGCCATCATGCCATAACCTGCAAACATCAGCACTATACCTACAGTGATTGTTTTACCATAACCGATCTTGTCCGCCAGAATACCCCCAAAAAGAGGAAGGAAGTAGATACTGAAAAGAAAACCGGACCAGATCATCCCTACACTTTCAATTGACAAGCCGAATTTTGCTTCAAAGAAAAGAGCAAAAATGGCCATCATAGTATAGTAACCAAAACGTTCTCCCATGTTTGAGAAGAACAGAACAAATAGTCCTTTAGGATGTCCTTTAAACATTGCGCCTCCAAGTGAAATTTGATTAATACAGTTTTGTACGAATGATTAATTGTATTAAGGCCCAAAAGCAAAGTCAAATTTATTTATCTGAACGGTTACCTTTTACAACCCCCTCTTCTTGAACCACATATGCCACCGTGATATCCTTATCAGATGATAAAAAAGAGCGATTTTTACGAAGATTTCAGGAAAGTTTGTGAAGCAAATGGAGCAATAGACCATTTTAATGCACTCTTTGAGAAATATACCGATAATGACACAAGAAAATGCGGCTTCAATGCAGGTTATGAAGCTGGTTTTAACAGAGGCATTATCTCTGCAATAGAGATGGCAGATGTAGATAAAGAGAAAGCCGGAAAAATTCTTTCCGAACTTTTTATACAGGCAGGAGGAAAAGGGGAATGACTGAAAAGAAGAAACCTGGTATGAAAGAGTGGATTACCCTCTTTGTACTGATTAGTATCAGTGGCAAAATCAGTGGTTTTATAGCAGGTCTGATTATAGACAGCAGTTCGGATCTGTACAAACCCGCAATCTTTGTTGTATGGATAATTTACGTTACAACTCTTGGTATTATGTGGAAATCCAGATACATAGTTCCAGGTAAAGTACCAACTAAAGGGGACGATCAGTTATAAGGAAGGGTATCCCTGCCCGGCATATCTGGTTAGGAGCCCCATCATTTCAGTTATATTTACTGGTTTTGAAATATACTCATCAAAACCTGCCTTTATGAGAGTCTCCCTGTCACCACTCATAGCGTGGGCAGTAAGAGCAATAAGAGTAACCGGATCATACTCCATCTCCTGTTCAATTCTGCGTATTTCCCTGACAGTTTCTATGCCACTCATTCCCTCAAGGGATATGTCCGACAAAATAATATCAAAACTACTCTTCTGCCACTCCATAATAGCCATCTCCCCACTCTCAACAGAAGTAACATCCCATCCTACCTTCTGAAGAATAGTACATATAATCTTGCGATCCACCGGCTGATCCTCAACAACAAGTACTCTTACAGCTTTGGAATTCCCTCCATTCTCCAGCCATTTGGCTTTCTCCACGTTCTGCTTTCTGCTTACAATAATCTCTTCAACTCTTAAAGGCAGGGATTTATGAATCATCGGTTTAATAACCACAGCACAGCCTCTGTTTTTAAGATGGGATTCTGTACCAATATCTCCAAGGAGTACTGTCTTACACCCCTTTTTCTTACTAAGATTATGCTTCAGCCTCTTCTCTCCCTCTTCAAGCATACTGCTATCAATAACTACTACGTCAGCATTTATATAATCTTCTTCACTGAAAACATTCCAGTTTACTATTTCATTTACTTTAACACCATGGTATCTGAGAATCCGGGACACTACACTGCCAAGAGAAGGAACAGAACATAAAAGCAGAGCATTACTTCCATAAATATCCCGGTTATCATCTGCTTCCTGTACTGGTGGTGCAGACAGTTTAAATGGAAGTTTGAAGAAAAAGCGACTACCCTCCCCCGCATGACTCTCTGCATAAATCACTCCCCCCATTATCTCTACCAGTCCTCTGGTAATAGCCAGCCCAAGACCGATTCCCCCGTGTTTTCTTGTAAGAGAGCTGTCTGACTGGGTAAAGCTATCAAAAACCTTTCCCATCTTCTCTGTTGGAATTCCAATACCTGTGTCGGTTACAGAGAATTCCAGTATCACCTCTTTTTCAAAATCACCGCATTTGCTGACCTCAACTACAACTTCTCCCTCTTCAGTGAACTTTACAGCATTAACAATAAGGTTCAGAAGTATCTGACTGAGACGATTCTCATCTCCAAGAAGGTAATAATTCAGTGCCGGATCAATATTGATAATAAGATCGATACCTTTTTCAACAGCACTTCCCGCAACCATACCACACACACCTTCCAGAGTATCCATCAGGTAAAAATGTTTACTATCCAGAACTACATCTCCAGACTCAATACGGGAGTAGTCAAGCATATCGTTAAATGATTTCAGAAGCAGCTCACCTGAAGTGCTGACAATGTCCACATACTGCCTCAGCCTGCCATTTTCAATTTCTGTTTTCAGAATCTCAGACATCCCCATGATTCCGTTCAGCGGAGTTCTTATTTCGTGACTCATATTGGCAAGGAACTCATTCTTTGCCCGGTTTGCATGTTCAGCCTCTTCTCTGGCATTTTCTATATCTGTAATATCAACAAAGGTTTCAAGAAAGATCTTCTCTCCCTTAATCCTCAGAGGAATAATGGTCAGCATAACTGTTACAAGACGGTTCTCATTATTAATAAACCGTGCAATACTAGTACTTTTCTGCTTTGTTTCAACCTCTTTAAGAGTTTCAGAATCTATAATAACTTCACCGTCTACTTTCAATGGCAAAAACTCACCTATCAGAGAATCCTGCTCCTCATAGCCGAGAATTTTCAACCCTGCTCCATTTACCTCTTTTATTTTAAGATCTATTCCAAGCTGAATGATTCCTACCGGAAGATTTTCAATAATCTTCTTTAAATTCTCTCCCCAGCTGATAACCTCTTCATCAACCCGCCTCATTTCTCTGTTAATAACAAAAAATACATAGAGTACAGCAAAGGTAATAATTGTAAAAATAACTCCAATCCACATGAGAGAGCCGTTTGTTCCGATATCATTCCTGCCACTCTGCTCTGCTATAATACCCACTCCCAGTACAGTAGATGCAATAAGACCTGTAATCAGAAAGATCAGCACCGTTCTGAAGACTTTATTCCTTTTCGTCAATGCTACTAACCCACTCACAAAACCCCCTCTATGAGCAATATATTTAAAATATTATTTTTCAGTTGTTCTACTTATGTTGTCCGATACTATGCAACAGATTGTATATATAATGAGTTCCCTTAAAAAACAATCATAGAAAGCCTTAAGGGATTAACTTATCCTGTAACCATTCACATATAATTAATTGTAGTTTCATAACTTTTCTTTTTTTGAAAAGAAGCAATCACTGATATACAATTAATAGAGTCAGTAAAAATATGAAAATGAGGTAAGTATGAAGAATCTTAAAATTACTTTTGACAATAAACAGATAGAAATAGCTGAAGGAACAACTATAAGGGAACTGGTTCAGAAAAACTATTCCGGGAAATTCCCGGTAATGGCTGCTGCTGTAAATAACCATCTTGAAGAGCTCAACTTCATACTGAAAGATGAAGCTGTTGTAGAGTTTGTTGATTACAGTTCAAAAATTGGCAGGAATATTTACAGAAACACACTCTCATTTATTCTCTATATGGCTATTGCAGAGCTATATTACAATACACGAATAGTAATCTCCCACTCAATTTCCGGTGGTTTCTATTTCGATTTCTACATGGATATTCCTATAAACCAGACAATTCTTAATGAGATAGAAGATAAAATGGAAGAGATCATCCAGCGTAACATTCCTTTCGAAACAGAGACTGTCTCAATGGACGAAGCTGTGGATTTTTTCAGACAGAAGGCTATGAGAGATAAGATGAGGCTTCTTGAGCATTCTGAACTAAAAGAGGTAACAATAGTTAAGTGCGGTCAGTTTGCAGATATACATACCGGCCCTCTTGCTCCTTCAACAGGTGATGTAAGCCTCTTTGAACTCAGAAGTTACAGTCCTGGTTTTATTCTTCAGTTTCCAGATCAGAAAGATTTCAGAATGAGAAGAAGCCTTGGTAAACACAGTAAGCTTTTTAACATATATAAAGAGAGTAGAACATGGGGGGAAATTCTTGGTGTAAATAATGTCGGCAGACTGAATCAGATAATAAGAGAAGAGGGAATCTCTGAACTGGTGAAAATTGCCGAAAGCCTTCATGAAAAGAAGATTGCCAATATTGCAGATACTATTGCATCCAAAAGAAAAGATATAAGATTTGTTCTTATTGCCGGTCCTTCTGCTGCGGGGAAAACAACTTTCTCAAAAAGGCTGGCAACCCATCTTCGTGTTAACGGCATAAGACCGGTTACTGTATCTGTGGACAACTACTTTGTAAACAGGGAAGAGTGCCCCAGAGATGAGAATGGAGAGTATGATTTTGAAGCTCTTGAAACAGTTAACCTGAAACTTTTCAATCAGCATATGCTTGATCTGAAAAATGGTAAAGAGATAGAAATGCCGAAATTTGATTTTGAAACCGGCAAAAGTATTCCTGCGCACAGTAGATTATCTCTTGAAGAGGATCAGCTGGTTATTGCAGAGGGTATACACTGTCTTAATGATAAACTTACAAAAAGTATACCTGCTGACAATAAGTTCAAAATATATATATCAGCTCTAACCCAGCTATCCATTGACGACCATACAAGGTTATCTACTACTGATACAAGGATTCTCAGAAGAATGATCAGAGACAACCAGTTCAGAAATTACACCCCAGCTGAGACACTGAACAGGTTCCCTTCAGTTACAAGAGGTGAGAAAAGGCACATCTTCCCATTTCAGGAGAGTGCGGATATTCTGTTTAACTCAGCTCTGGTTTATGAACTTTCACTATTAAAGAAGAAAGCAGAACCTCTTCTGAAATCTATTCCTGAAGATGACAAATCTTATATTGAAGCTCAGAGGCTTCTTGGTTTTCTCGACTACTTTCTCCCGGCAGAAACCTCAGAGATGCCTCCAACCTCAATAATCCGGGAGTTTATTGGAGGCTCCAGTTTTAAATATTAAGAGAAAGAGAAACCACTAACCTGCACGAATAAACACGAACAAAAAACTATCCGCAGATTAGCACAGATTTTTTTATCAATACCCTCAGAACAATAAAAATGTAGGGGCATAATATTTTATGCCCTTTACAAAACCGGATTTAAAATATTAAATCCCTACAGATGAACCTATAAAAATAATCCACCTACGGTAATTACATTTATCATTAACAGAACTGGTGGTACTTTGCTGAATTTCCCCTGTAAAATCCTTACAGCACTCCAGCAGAAGAGTCCCCAGGTAATACCAGTACTTATTGAGTATGTCAGAGGAATCAGAACCATTCCCACAAAAGCCGGAAAAGCATCTTCCATTTTATTCCAGTTTATCTCAGTAACAGGTTTAAGCATAAAAACACCTACCAGTACAAGAACCGGTGCAGTTGCTATTGCAGGAATAACTGACAGAAGTTTTGAAAAGAAGATAAAAGGAATGAACATAAGCCCTGTAACTACTGCTGCCAGTCCAGTTCGCCCTCCCTCCTCAACACCTGCTGCGGATTCCATATAACTCGTTCCTGAACTTGTACCAAAAAGAGCAGATATTATAGTTGAGAATGAATCTACTGTAAGACACTCTTTCATATTCTCAGGGTTTCCATCCTCATCAAGAAGTCCAGCAACATGGGATACTCCAAGAAACGTTGAAATACTATCAAACATATCTGTAAAAAGAAGACTGAACACCACTGGTATCATTGCAAAACTCAAAGATCCGGTAAGATCAAGTTTAAGGAGAGTTGAGAAATCCGGCATAGAAAAGATACCATTCCACTCAACCAGAGTTACAGTGCCAAACTGAGCTGTAGCATCACCCCATAAGCGGCCTATTGGAACAGATAACAGAGTTGTAAGGATTATACCTATAATAAGAGCACCTCTCACCCTTTTAATTACCAGTACAGCTGTAATTAAAAGCCCTGCCAGAAAAGTGATAGTAACCTCATCGGGTTTGCCGGCTTTAAGAAGATTTATGGGATCTGCAACAATAAATCTGGAATTAATAAAACCTATAAGAGTAATAAAAAGACCTATACCAGCAGCTACAGCATATCTGATCTGATGGGGAATAGCCTTTACAATTTCAGATCTGATATTAAGAACCGATAAGATCAAAAAAATTATCCCTGACCAGAAGACTGCTCCCAGAGCTGTTTCCCAGGGAACTTTCATACCAACAACCACTGTATAGGTAAAAAAAGCATTAATCCCCATACCTGGTGCCACAGCTATAGGATTGTTCGCAAAAATCCCCATAGCAATTGAGCTGAACGCTGACACCAGAACTGTTGCTGTAAGTACTGCTTCAAAAGGCATACCCGTTGCTTTCAGTATTGAAGGGTTAACTACAATAATGTACATCATCGCAAGAAAAGTAGTTACACCGGCAACCACTTCCACTCCTGCAGAAGAGCCTTTCTCTTTAAGTTTAAAAATTCTTTCAAGCATAGTATGCCTCCCTCCTCACTACTTATCAGATAGAGAGCCTCAGATCAAGTCTGACAACTCTATCTGTTTTTTTTAATTTTGTAGTAAAAGTCGTATTGATTAACCAGAGAAATTAATATAGTATTATGCATCAAAAATTGTTTACAGAAAAGATGAGAGAAGAAGAGAGTTTTTTAAGTATTAATGAAGCTGCTGAGATCCTGAAAACCAGCACTTCAACCCTCAAAAGATGGGTAAGACAGGGAACCCTTATTGCTCATCGATCAGATCAGGGAATCAGATTCTGCCGGAAGGAGCTGGATCAGTGGATGAAAAAGGCCGGCATGTCAGGCAAATCCAGAACCTGCAGTTCCACTTCAAAATGTAATCAGAATACAGGACTTTACGGAGCCCTTCAGAACGGTAAATATATCAGCTATACAGATACAGTAAGTCGTGACACCCTCTACAGGGAAATTGCAGAACAGGCATCTGATAACATACTTGAACCATTCTCTGCTTCAGAGCTCTTCAAAAAAATGGTGGAAAGAGAGAAGAGTGTAGCAACAACAATCACATCCTGTGTTGCTGTTCCTCATCCCAAAAGAAGAGGAGAACAGATTTTCAGGGAGTCGCAGATATTTACTGTTAAACTCAATCACCCTATTGCTCTGAACAGTTCTGCTCCGGCAGAGACCTCAATTCTCTTCTTTCTGTTTGCATCTGACCCTGCAGAACACCTCAAACTACTGGCTCAACTTGTAAAAAAGATCACAAAAACAGATAATTTTATTGATTGCTTCAAAAAAACAGATTCAATGGATTCTTTTATGGAAATTTTAAAAAAGAGTGATCAATGAGAAAAGCACTCTCTGAATCAGCGGAAATAACTCTTCATAAGTTCGGTGAAAAAGGTCTTCTGATCTACATATCTATAATAATCGGTGTTGCGGGGAGTATTGCAGCTGTAGTACTGAACTTATCAGTACACACAGTATTTCACAAACTGGAACATTTCATGAACTCCTGGTGGGGCTTTATTGTTCCGGGAGCAGGAGCTGCCCTGGCAGTTATATTTCTTAAATATATTGTCAGAGATAAAAGTGGTCACGGAATTCCTGCGATACTATATTCCATAACCCGTAAAGGAGGTATCCTGCGTAAATGGGATATGCTCTCGAAAATGGTAGCCTCCTTCCTGACTGTTGCTTCAGGTGGTTCTGCCGGTCTTGAAGGACCAATTGTTTTCACAGGCTCTGCTGTTGGATCAAATATATCCACCTTCTTTAAATTAACAGAAAAACACAGAGTTATTCTTATAGGTGCAGGAACAGCAGCAGCAATTTCAGCAATATTCAATGCTCCTCTTACAGGAATGGTTTTTGCTCTGGAGGTTATCTTAAGTGAGTGGACTGTTCTTACAATAATCCCTGTATCCATTGCATCAATTACAGCAACTCAGTTAAGTCGTCTGATAATGGGAGATGCTCCTGCCTTTAAAACTTTTTTTGAAGGTATGGGACCTTTTGACCTTCTGCTTACTGTAGTGCTGGGGATTATTACAGGTCTTATATCAGTACTGTTTTCCAGAACTCTTGAAAAGGGGGAGAACATATTTGAGAAGCTACTGAAAAATCCATGGGTAAGGGCTCTTGCAGGTGGTATTTTTGTTGGTCTGATATTTAAACTGGCTCCCCAGACTCTGGGAGAAGGACATAATGTTATACAGCAGATGATAAGCGGGGAAGCAATTACCCGTGAACCTATACTTATACTCCTTCTGATACTTGGGATGAAATTTCTTGGATCTGTATTCACACTATCTTCAGGTGGTTCCGGTGGTATATTTGCACCATCCCTCTTTCTTGGCTCCACTGCGGGCCTCTGTTTCGGGAAACTTCTTAACCAGTTTTTTCCAGGCACATTTGCAGGAGCTCAGGTTTTCGCATTAACCGGAATGGCAGGAGTTATTGCAGGAGTTCTCCAGGCTCCTCTTACAGGTATTTTCCTTATAACAGAGATTTCAAACGGTTACGGACTCATTCTTCCACTTATACTGGTTTCTATTATATCCATGCTGGTTTCCTCTGTTTTTGAGAATGGATCGATATATACCAAACAGCTTATAAGAGAGAATAATCTTATAAGAACAGGCAGTGATAACAGAATCCTTGCTGAACTTGAACTATCAGACCTTCTTGAAAAAGATTGTGTAACTGTACCGGAAGATACAGTTCTTAAGGATTTCATCGAAACTATAAAAGCATCCAGAAGAAATCAGTTCATAGTTATTACTGAAGATACTGAAGAGTATCTGGGAATAATTTTTCTCCATGAAGTACGGCATATTCTTTTTGAAACAGAGCTGTATAATATGGTAACTGTAGGCGAGATGATGAGAACAGATATCGAAGCTATTAGCAATGGTTCTCCTCTTAACGACATTGTTGAGACTTTCGAAAACAGCTCCTCTTTTACTCTTCCGGTAATCGATTCTGAAACCGGTAAATATCTTGGACTTGTATCAAAAGCTACACTCTTTACCAAATATCGCCAGGAACTCATAGTCCAGACACTTTAATCCGACTTCCCCCCGATCATCTCTTTCGCTTTTTGTTCGCTTTATGTATAATGTCAGTATACCATTTCAAGGGAGTCAAATGAAGGATCTTAAAGATAGTCGCAGAAAAGAGTATATTTCAAGAATTAATAAAGTAATAGACTACATAGAAGAAAACATTGCCTGTCCCCTTTCTTTAGAAGAGCTGGCGGAAGTTTCAGGATTTTCACAATTTCACTTTCATCGCATATTTACAGCTTTTACAGGTGAAACACTGAACAGGTTTATTCAGAGAATAAGAGTTGAGAAAGCAGCAACCCAGCTGGTGAATTCCCCGGAGAAATCCATTACAGATATATCTTTTGACTTTGGGTTTTCAGGTTCTGCTGCCTTTGCAAGACTCTTCAAAGAAACTTTCGATATAAGTGCCAGTCAGTTCAGAAAAGAGAAACTGAACAAAAATAGCAAGATTCGCAAAACCCTGAGCAATATTGGGAAAGACTTTGATATCTCCATGTTCTATATTGATCCTATACAAAATATTATGAAATGGAGGATAAATATGAAAGACGCAAAACAGATCGATGTTGAAGTGAAGGAACTTGATGAGATGCCGGTGGCATATATTCGTCACACAGGGCCTTATGCAGGTGATCAGGATCTTTTTAAGAGACTTTTTGGTGAGCTGTGCAGATGGGCAGGACCAAGAGGTTTACTCAATTTTCCTGAAGCCATGCTGATATCTGCATATCATGATAATCCTGATATAACAGATCCTGATAATCTGCGCATGAGTATCTGCCTTACAGTACCGGAAGATACAGAAGTAAGCGGGGCAATCGGTAAGATGACAATCGGTGGTGGTAAATATGCTGTAGCTCATTTTGAGCTTAAAAAGCCTGAAGAGTATAAAACAGCCTGGGAAACTGTTTGTGCAGGCTGGTTACCTGAAAGTGGCTATCAGCCTTCTGAAGGTGTGTGCTTTGAAATTTACAGAAATAATCCTGAAGAGCATCCCGAAGGAATACACATTGTAGATATCTGCATACCAGTCAAACCAATGTAGACATGTTATTAATAAAAAAGGGCACGGCTTCCGTGCCCTTTCTAAATCACACTCAGAACAGTATCACCTTTAAAGAGACCGGTTATGGGTTATCTCAAACCCTTGATGAGCTATAAGACAATATCCACTGTGTCCGTTTATCATGTTTGGTAATTTCACTTATAAGAGGATACTGCACTCAATACAGATTGGCACTCTCCATACTTTTTTTATATTAATTGTTACTATCTTAATGACCATTGACAGCAATTTTGCAATTAACTAAACTATCTCCTCATAGATATAATTGGTATTGGAAATTAATTTGTTTAAAAACCTAAGAACAATTTCACTGAAATCAGATGAAATCCACGGCGGTTTCTTACAGGCAGGATCAGAAGAGCATCATTAGAGATGTTCAGCAGGATATCGTTGTGGTACAGATCTACCGGGAGATCCTGCAGAGGATATATTCAAACAATAATCTCCTTTATCAGAAATGCTCCACAGGAGATTAGTATGAAAATTTTCTACTTAATGTTAATTACAGAACTGGTAATTGGTTCTGTTCTGGTTCATGCAGGTAGCCAGACCGGATCATCGATTACACAGCAGGGATCACGATCAGGTACAACTCTGAAAAAGCATGTCAGAATACCGGATTCTCCATTAACACTGTCTCAGGCAATAAAGATTGCTGTAAAAAACAACCCCCGCATTGCAGCTCTGAGATGGGATTCAGCGGCTGCTCAGGCCAGAAAGGAGCAGATCTCCGGCTTACAACTACCCAGGATAGGTATTAGAAGCAGTATATCTCACCACATAAACAGGCAGAGGCTGATCCCTGTTACCGGTAATGGAAAGTCAGGTATGTTTAGTCGTAATATAGTCTCGGGAGATGTTTTTGTATCTCTTCCTCTTTTTACAGGTGGCAGAATTGTCAATAGTATAAAAGTTGCTGAACTTCTCAAAAAAGCAGCTGAGCAACACCTGAGCCGCAACCGGGAAGAACTTATCTTCAATATTTCAAGTACCTTCAATACGATACTGGCTCAGAAACAGCTTATCAGGTCACTAAAGTTCTCACATAAAACACTAAAAGAACATATGAGCAGAGTAGATGCTCTTGTAAAAGCCAGAAAAGCAGCAGAAGTTGATCGTATGCGTACCGGGGTGCGTCTTGCAGATATTGAGCAGCAACTGGTAAGAGAAAATAATCTTTTATCAATTCAATACAGAGTAATGAAAAATCTCCTTGGTATAAAGAAACCTGATGCCCATCTGGCTCTTACCGGTAATCTTGAAGAGAAGAGCCTGAAACCTTTGCCATCGCTGACGCAGGCAACTTCCATAGCATATAAAAGAAGAAACGACTATCTTGCTCTCCACTCCCGTCTTGCAGCTCAGAGGAAGAAGGTTCAGATCGCCAGATCAGGACACTTTCCTCAGCTCTCTCTTCAGAGTTCCTACGGCTGGAGGCAGGCAATTGGTAATACCAGCGGAACCGGTGATAAAGGCAAAGATACCGGTGGCATAGGTTTATCTCTGGAACTTCCGGTATTTGAGGGAGGCAGAATAAATGCTGCTGTTAAAGAACAGAAAGCCCTGCTTGAAGCATTAAAAGAGAGGCTTCTTTCACTGGAACTTCAGATAACACTTGAAGTTGAAACCGCTATACTTAATGTCCACTCTTTTAAAAACCGGGCTACAGCAATTCGTAAATCCATAGAGCTGGCCCGTGAGAGCCTTCGTATAGAAAAACAGAAATATAACCTTAGTAAGGGAGCTATAATTGATGTACTGGAAGCACAGGCCTCCCTTCTAAAATCCGAAACAACATATTATCGTGTTCTTGCTGAATACCAGATAGCATTAGCACAACTTAAACTTGCAATGGGAGAACAATGAACAAACGAAATATCATAATAACTTTTTTAATAGTTGCAGCTGCAGTCGTGGCTGTAAAAATGTCTACTAAGGAAACCTCCGGCAAAAAGAAGAATAAAAAGGGAGGTATTCCTCTGGTAAGTGTTATAAAAGCTGTTAAATCAGATATCTCAGAAGAGTTGAGACTAACTGGTTCAGTTGAACCCTATCGTATAGCACAACTTGCTTCTCCCGCTGAAGGCCCGGTTCTCAACATTGGTGTAAGAGAAGCAGATCATGTAAGTTCTGGTGTTCCAATGATATCCATCGGCAGAAAAAAAGGAGCTGAAGCAATGATTGTTTCTCTCAGGGAAGAGTTTAAAAAAGAAGAGGATAACCTTAAGAGAACCCGTCAGCTGGTTGAGAATCGCGCACTTCCAGGTGAACAGCTTGATCAGGCGAAAGCTTCGTATGAAAAAATCAGGGCTCTGCTGATAAGAGCTGAAGAGAAAGCTCAGGACTATATTATTAAATCCCCATGGAGAGGAGTGGTTTCCAGAATTAATGTAAAAGAGGGAGAATTTGTACCTCCCCGTAAAGTATTATTAACTCTGTATGACCCATCCAGCCTGATTATACGCACATCAATTCCTGAAAAATATGCTACAGAAATAGATAAAGAGATGGAAATCAGAGTAGCCCTGGATGCTTATCCTGAGATGATACTAAAAGGTCATATTGAGCGCATTTACCCTTACCTTGATCCACGTCTCAGAACCCGAACAGTGGAAATAGTTCTTAATAAAAAACTCAAACTCCTTCCAGGTATGTTTGCCCGCATAACAATACTCATAAACAAAGCAGAACAGGCTATAACAGTACCTGAAGCCTCTCTTGTTAAAACTTCAGAAGGCACAGCAGTTTTCATATTCAAAAATGGTAAAGCTGTTGCTCAAAAGGTTAAAACCGGTATTAGAAACAACAATAGAATTGAAATTATATCCGGCATAATCCCAGGGGATAAAATCATAGTAAAAGGAAATACAAAGCTTAAAGATGGAGCAAAAATACGTCTTATTAAATCAGCAGGTAAAAGATGAAGATCACAAAATCCGCTGTTCAGAAAAAACTTGCCACAAGTGCTGTAATTATGGCTCTTGTTGTTCTGGGGTTCTATGGTTTATGGCATCTTCCCATAGACTATCTGCCAAATATTGACTACCCTGTTATAAAGATCCAGATTAAATGGCCCGGAGCTACACCGGAGGAGATTGACAAAGCAATTGCTGACCCTGTGGAGCGCCTTATGGCAACAATTGACCACCTGAACTATCTTGAATCTTTTTCAGTGGAGGGGGCTTACAATCTGGAAACACATTTTCAGTACGGAACAAATACAGATATTGCCTTTCAGGACATTATGGCAATACTTACAAGAGCCAGTAAACACCTGCCCAGAGATACAGAAGCACCTTTTGTTTTCAAAGCCAGCCCATCACAACTGCCCATTATACAACTAACAGTAAGTTCTGATAACTGGAGTTCTGTAAAATTAAGAGACTGGGCTGAGAACTGGCTCCAGGATCGTATTCTTGCAGTTCGTGGAGTTGTTGGTACTGAAGTTATAGGTGGACTGAAGAGGGAGATACGTATTGAACTCGATCCTGCAACATTGGAAAAGCACAACCTGTCACTCAATGAAATTATTAGAAGAGTCGGGGCTGAAAATGTAGAAAAGGCAAGTGGAAGAGTTATCGTTGAAGATAAAGAGATAGTAGCCCGGGTAACAGGTGAATACTCTGATACAGATTCAATAAAAGATATTGTAATTGCCGGAGAAGGCCATTCCAGAGTCTGTCTTGGGGACATTGCCCGTATTGTAGATGGTCATGAAGATATAAGACTTGTTACACGTTTCAATGGCCGCCCATGTGTTAAACTTTCTATTCTGAAAGAAGCAGAAGCCAATACAGTAAAAACTGCAGAGGCAGTTAAAAAACTTCTGAAAAAACTGACACCGGAACTACCAGCAGACATAAGCCTTGATTATGTAGAAGATCAGGCTCTCTATGTGAAACAGTCTCTCGCAGGAGTCCGCAATGCAGCAATAGCAGCAGCAGCGCTGCTTATACTTGTAATATACCTCTTTCTGGGTAGTGTTCGTCAGGTTATAATAATGGTAATCACCCTTCCTCTCACAATGGTTCTGAATTTCGGACTTATGAAGCTGGCGGGTTTCTCTCTTAATATCTTCTCCCTCGGAGGTCTGGTAGTAGCAATAGGCGTAGTACTTGATAATTCCATTATTGTAGTGGAGAACATATCCCGGTTAAGAAGAAAAAACAGTGATCAGTCAGCAGACGAACATGCTGTTGAAGGTACAATGGAAGTAAGTTCTGCAATGATTGCAGCAACAATCTCCTTTCTTGCTCTATTTGTACCATTCCTTATTATTCCCGGTATGACCAGTCTTCTCTTCCATGAACTGATACTTGTTATAGCTGGTATCGTGGTTATAAGCCTGGGTGTAGCCATATCCTTAACTCCCATGATAACAGCTGCACTGTTTAATAACAGTCTGAAAATGCGTAAAACCAGCTGGTTTGAGCTACTCTTTGAAAATATTACAGAAAAGTACAACATACTTATTAATAAGATTCTGAAACTGAAATGGACTACCATATCAGGTTTTCTTATAATTTTTGTTATAGCTCTGATACTATTCTCCAGCCTGGGCGGTGAGTTCCTTCCCCGTATTGACGATGGGAGAATTATTGTTAAGGTAAAAATGCAGACAGGTACTTCAGTTACTGAAACCAACCGGGTTCTGCAGAAAATCGAAAACCATATAAAAAAAGATCCTCTCATTGAGAGCACATTCACTCTTGCAGGAGGCCACGTCAGAGGCCTGCTTACCTATGAGCTTGCCAGTGAGGGACAGGTTGATATTCAGCTTATACCTAAATCCCGGAGGAATATAAGTACAAAAAAATATGTTGCGGGCTTACGTAAAGCTGTTAAAAAACTACAACCTCCCGGTGGAAAAGTAATGGTAAAGCAGATGCCAATGAAAGGTATTCGTGCTCTTCACGGAGCAGATATTGTTGTACAGGTTCAGGGACAGGAGCTGGATGTTCTTACAAAACTGGCAGGCAGAACTGTAAAGAATATAAGAAGCCTCGATGGGTTTCAGAATGTCTTCATATCAATGGATCTTACAAAACCTGAGTATCAGGTTCAGATTGATCGCATTAAAGCGGCAGATCTGAATATATCTGTTGAAGAAGTTGCCCGGTCACTTCGCTCTTTAATCTATGGAGCCGTTGCAACAAAATACAGGGATGGTAGTGAATACTACAATATACGTCTTATTGTACCGGCTAAACATATAAGATCCACACAGGATGTCGAAAACCTTCCTCTTACATCTGCCGGAGGTAACACCCTGAGATTGCGTGATATAGCAAGGGTTGTTTCTGATTCAGGTCCTGTGGAGATTATGAGGAAAAACCAGGTTAAACAGATCACAATTCAGGCAGATGTAACAGATGGAGATATTGCGGGAGGCCTTGTCAGGCTTCAGAAATCCCTTGAGGAAATTAACATCCCCGGAGGATATGTCTTTGATATCGGAGGCCGTGCAGAACTAATGACTGATATGCGTGGCACTGTTACTGCTGTTATCGCTTTTGCTCTTTTCTTCGCCTTCATTGTACTTACAGTGCAGTTTAACAGTATCAAGCTTCCCGGCATTATTCTGACCAGCGTTCCAATCTGTCTTACTGGTGTGGTATTCCTCATGTATATCACCAATGTCTCAATTGGAGCCACAGTTATTATTGGTGTTCTGGTGGTAATCGCAGCTACAGTTAACGATGGGGTTCTACTACTTACCTATGCAGAAGAGTTGCAGAGTAAGCGGAAAATCTCACCAATGACTGCTGTTACAGAAGCTGCCTGCATAAGGCTTCGCCCCAGAATAATGACTACTGTTACAACAATGATCGGTTTTCTTCCTCTTGCTCTGAATATGGGTGAAGGTGGAGATATGCTTCAACCTATGGCAGTTGCAGCTATTGGAGGACTTGGAATGGAGATACTGGTAGCACTGTTTCTGATGCCCTGCCTCTATGTTCTTCTACCAGACAGAGCTAAACAGTAACTAGTAAAAGGATACACAAAAAGCCCGTCTTCGCTAAAGCTATGCCGGGCCTTTAATCCTGAGATTCTACTAAGTTTAACGCAGGATATGCCGGAAGGTATTCTTTGTGCCACCTGTACCAGATCAAAAAAACCTGACAAATTTTCTTTTTCCGATTATCCTTATTTTTTAATTAAGGGAGGATTTTATGAAGATTTTTCTTACACTTATACTTGCTATTGGAATGATTCTGCCTCTTTCTGCTCAGGAAATGAGTAAAGAAGAGATGGAGATGATGAAAAGATGGAAAGAGTATTCAACACCAGGTATGGAGCATACATATCTGAATAAGTTTACCGGTAAATGGAACGCCACAGTAAAGATGTGGATGAAACCTGATGCCCCTCCAACTGTAGAAAAGCATCAGATGAATGCTAAGATGATGTTTGGCGGAAGATACTACGTCTATAAAGTTAAAGGTAACTTCATGGGCATGCCATTTGAAGGTATGCAACTTACTGCTTATGATAAGATGGACAAAAAATTCATCACTTTCTGGATAGACAATATGGGCACCGGAATCTACCTGACTGAAGGTACACTTAATAAAACAGGCAAAGTCAGAACAGAAAAAGGTATATGGAATGATGCTGCCAGAGGCGCAAAGATGAAGGTGAAAACAGTTACCACCCTGATCTCTCCGGATAAATTTAAATTTGATATGTTCATGGATATGGAGATGAATGGTAAATATTTCCAGAGCATGGAGATTATCTACACAAAAGCAAAATAGTTACGTAAAGCACAAAGAACAGCGACAGACAAAGACAAACAGGGACAGGCACAGGTATTCGTTATTGTTAGTCCGTGTTCGTCGGTGTCTGTCTCCCCCTGGCAACCATTTTTATTTGAATTATCCTGCAGGTTTATTTAAAATCAGATCATGTTTAAAAGACTTAAGAAAATTTTTAATTACGATGAGAGTGAAACCGGTTCAGGTAAAATGATTGATATCAATAAACATCTGAATCTGGCGACCTGTGTTCTACTGTTGGAAATAGCTACTACCGATGACGATTTTTCTGAAAATGAAGCGGAAAAAATAAAATCGATACTAACTGAAAGATACAACATATCCGAAACTGATATCAAAGATCTTATGAAAGAGGCAATCAGCAGTCGGGAAGACAGCACAGATTTATATGAATTTACATCAATACTCAACACAAATCTGAGTAAAGAAGAAAAACTTAAACTTATCTCCTCCATATGGGAAGTCATTTATGCTGATGGTGTTCTTGATCAGTATGAAGATCACCTTGTTCACAGATTATCTGACCTTCTTCATATTGAGCACGAAGAGATGATCGAAGCTAAAATCAAAGCAAAACCAGCTGATTATAAAGGCAGATAATCAATATATTATGGAGAAGATGAGGTGTATTGTAAGTGCATGTCTCCTTGGAGTTCAGTGCAGGTATAACGCAGAAGCCAGAGAATACACAGAACTCACAGATCTCCTGAAAAACTACGAAGTGGTTCCCGTATGCCCTGAGGTTGATGGAGGACTGCCCACACCAAGGCCTCCGGCAGAAATCAGAGAAGGAACAGGAAATGATGTTATTAACGGCAGAGCCCGGATCATAAACTGTAATGGAGAAGATGTAACAACAGAGTTCATCGTCGGCGCTCAGAAAACTCTGAAAACAGTTAAACGCCACTCTCCATGCAAAATCATTCTGAAAAGCAGAAGCCCTTCCTGTGGTTCTTCAATGATATATGATGGTAGTTTCTCCGGGCAACTGATTGCAGGAGATGGAGCTACTGCTGCTCTTTTAAAAGAAAGTGGTTTTGAAATTCTTGATGAAAATCAGGCTCTTACAGCTCTGAAAAAGCAGTAGATCTGCTGAGGAGAAATCATGAAAAAAACAGCTCTTCTGATAATTTCCATTCTTGCAGGAATCTCAGTACTCCCGGCACAGAAAGTATCTGTTTTTCCAAAAAAAAGTTTCTATCTTTATACAATGGCATCACTGCTTAATACTTATCCTGATCATCTTTCAGCAGAAAAGAGAAGTGGAGGTACTTTCATTGTTGGCGGAGGATACAGGCTAATCAATTTTCATAACAGATATTTTCTCAATTTTGAAATAGATTTCACTGGTCCTGGTTTTCCTGAAGGCACAAGAGGGTCCCAAATATCTATAACCAATTTCAAACTATCTCTCTCACATACACCAGGCTGGACAAAAAGTATTATCTTCTATACAGGAATTGGAATATCAAGCCTTCACTACAGTAATGACAACTACCGGAACCATACAGAAACTGCAATGGTAATTGATGGTGGCATGAAAATTCCAATGAGTAACAGTTTTGCATTCCGTTTAGATATAAGAGGGTATTTTGATCCCGACAACTCCGGTCTGTTCGTATATACAGATCACGACGGAGTTGCTATAGAACATAGCAGTGCAGGAAGACTGGGGCTTTCTCTATCTGCAGGCATGGAGTTGAGATTCTGATATAAAAACCAGTTATTATGCATCTTAAACCTTTTTTTCGAAACTTTTTAACAGGAATTTGAAAAAAACCTAACATAAGTGGTAAAATGTATTTATGAGTGACGCAAAAATAGCTATCAATCTGGAACAACTTGATCAGAAACTGCTGGAAGCAATTGAGCATCTTACAAAAAGTTTTATTATTAAAAACTTTGCAGACCATCCACTACCACTGAATGATCTACTGAGAGAAACAGAGATGGAAATAATCAAATATGCTCTTATTGTTTCCGAAGACAGTCAGAAAAAAGCAGCTCATATTCTGGGGCTTAATACAACTACTCTCTGTGAAAAAATGAAGAAGTTTGGAATCACAAAAACCGAGAGAAATAAAAACAAAGCTCTGGAGAAGAGTCTGAAAGAAATTTCTACTTTCTTCATGGATCAGGAGTAATTATCATTTTCATTATTGCCATTAACTCCTGATTGTTTTAAGATTTAATTTTGCGATCAGGAGGAAGCTTGATGAATTTTTTCAAAAGCATAAGGAATAAAGCCCTTTCTATACTTTTATTACTTATATCAATTATTTCAATTATTATAATTCTGACCTTCAATATAACAGGTGATCAGAATTATGACTCAATAACTATCAATATTGCGGGAAGACAGAGAATGTTATCCCAGAAAATGACCAAAGAAGCTATTTCAAGAGTAGTTGAAGGTAACACAGTTGTATCAACTGACTCAGTTAACAAGAGTGTCAGACTCTTTGAGATATCTCTTATGGCATTAATCAATGGTGGAACCACTTACTCAGATCTCAGTATGACAAAACAGGTTGTACTACCTTCTCCATTTTCAGATGAGATAAAAAATAAACTTGAGAAAGTAGAATCACTCTGGCCGGAATTTAAGAACAAAATTGTTGAAATAAGCTCTGACCCCTCAAAAGTTACAAGCAATAATAACCGGGTAATTGAGTTAAGCAATACGGTTCTTAAAGAGATGAATAGTGCAGTCACATCAATTCAGGAGTATTCCCAGTCCAGAATAGTAGCACTTAAAACAGTGCAGATTATAGGAATCATTCTCTCACTTATAGCTGCAGCAATTTTTGTTATGATAATATCCGGTCACCTTGTAAATCCGATAACAAGAATGCAGAAAATTTTTAAAGAGATATCATCTGGTGATCTTACTAAAACCATACCTGTAGACAGAGAAGATGAGATAGGAATTCTGACAAAAGATATAAACGGTTTTATAAAAAACATCTCAAATCTGATAAACAATGTACAAACAAATATCTCAGCTGTCAGTTCAGCTTCTATTCAGATGTCATCAACAGCAGAAGAACTTACAGCAACAGTAAAAGAGCAGAGTGAACAATCACATTCCGTTTCTACAGCTATAAGCGAATTAACCGAAACTTCTGCAGATATTTCCAAAGCAATGACTGAAACACAGGAGATGAGCAAAGAGTCTGCACAGCTAACAACCAGAGGAGGCGAGATTATTGAGGATTCACTGAACAATCTCAAATCTATACAGAAACACACAGGTAACCTCCAGAATACCGTAAACAATCTTGAGGGTTCAACTGATAAGATCGGGAATATTATCGATGTTATTAACGATGTTTCAGAGCAGACCAATCTTCTTGCACTTAATGCTGCAATTGAAGCTGCAAGAGCTGGTGAAGCAGGCCGTGGCTTTGCTGTAGTTGCAGACGAAGTCCGTAAACTTGCTGAAAGGTCAGCAAAAGCAACAAAAGAGATAGAAAACATCATAGTCAACCTGCAGCGTGAAGCAAGAGAAGCAGGAGAAGCTATGCAGATGGCTTCAACAGAAGTGGAAAAAGGATCAGAACTTGGAAATAAAACTCTGGAAGTACTTCAGGAAATCATTCAGACAGGTTTGTCAGTTAAAGACTCTGCTGTTTCTGTAGCTTCAGCAGTAGAAATGGAAAATCAGGCAATTGATGATATCAACGACAGTATCAGAATGATTGCTTCCGGTTCAATCCAGTCCTCATCAGCAATTGAAGAGATGGCACAGACTTCAGAAGACCTTGCCAGAGATGCAGAGAAACTTAAAGATATTGTAGAAGATTATAAAACGATCTGATTAACACATATACCGGGTATTCATAACAAATATCCGGTAATTCCCCCCTTGTTTGATAATTATATCCCTCTGACATAAAATCTAATTGTTAATAGTGTTAAAGGAGACAGAATGATTTTATGCAGGGTTTTTTTAACTATTTTTCTATCATCACTACTTCTTGTAAGTAGTTCTTCAGAAAAAGATTTCACAAAATTTGTCGATCCCTTTATAGGAACCGGAGCTCATGGCCATACCTACCCAGGTGCTTCCATGCCTTTTGGGATGGTTCAGTTAAGTCCCGATAGTGGAAGAGGTAACTGGGACAGATGTTCCGGCTATCACTATACAGACAGAACTATTACGGGATTTTCACATACCCATCTGAGTGGAACTGGTATTGGTGACTATGGTGATATACTATTTATGCCTCTTAAAAGTAGTATTGACTTCAGATCAGAAGATTCACTTAAAAAGAAGCATCGCTATCCATCAGCATTTAATAAAGAAAACGAGAAAGCCGCTCCCGGGTACTATTCTGTAGAACTTGAGTCCCGTATAAAAGCTGAATTAACCACTACATTAAGAGCAGGTTTTCATCGCTATACATATAAGAACGGAGAAAAACCAGCAGTAATTGTTGATCTCGATTACGGTATAAACTGGGACAAAACTGTTGAAACAGAAATCAACATAAAAGGAAGCAAGTCTATATCCGGGTACCGTAAATCTTCAGGGTGGGCAAAGAAACAGCTGGTATGCTTCCATACTGAATTTTCTTCACCAATAAAGGATTACCTTATAATATCTGAAGGAAAAGTCTTATCAAAAAAACTCTCTTCCTTCAAAGGTAAAGATATAAAAATTGTTCTGTTCTTTAATAAGACAGATAAGATACTGGCAAAAACCGGCATTTCTGCTGTTAATCAGAAAGGTGCAGCTACTAATCTGAAGAGGGAAATCCCCCACTGGAATTTTGATCAGATAAGAGATGATGCCCAAAAAGCCTGGAACAGGGTTTTGTCAAAAATCGAAGTTAAAACCAATGACTTAAGCAGAAAGAGAGTTTTTTATACAGCTCTTTACCACTCATTTCTCTGCCCGAACCTTTTTATGGATGTAGATGGTAACTACAGAGGTATTGACAGAAAAATACATAAAGCTGATGGTTTCACAAACTACACACTTTTCTCATTATGGGATACCTTCAGAGCCACCAAGCCCCTCTTTAACATTCTGTGCCCGGATAGAAGTACAGATTTTGTAAACTCCCTGTTAATGAGATACAAAGAGGGTGGAAGATTACCAAAATGGGAACTTGCAGGCAACTATACAGGCACCATGATAGGATACCACGCAATTCCTGTTATAGTTGATGCCCATATAAAAGGTATTGGAGGCTTCGATACAGCTCTTGCATATGAGGCAGTAAGAGAGTCTGCTTTTTCAGATCGTGAAGGTATGAAGCACTACAGAAAATATGGATATATCCCCTGGGAGCTTGAGAATGAATCAGTTTCCAAAACACTTGAATACTCCTATAACGACTGGTGTATTGGGCAAATGGCAGAAAAACTAGGTAAAAAAGAGGATGCAGCTCTGTTTGCAAAGAGAGCACTCTACTTTAAGAACCTCTTCGATCCATCTACAGGTTTCATGAGAGGGAAAAACGCAAAAGGTGAATGGAAATCTCCCTTTGATCCACTCTTTGCAAGCCACCGGAAAGATGAATATACAGAAGGGAATGCATGGCAGTATACCTGGTTTGTTCCCCACCATCCGAATAAACTGATAGATCTTATGGGAGGTGAAGAGAAATTCCTTAAAAAACTTAACCAGCTATTCTCAATAAAAGAGAAGGTAAAGGGTGAACACTCATCACCAGATATATCCGGTCTTATTGGTCAGTATGCTCATGGTAATGAACCCAGTCACCATATCCCCTATCTATTCAATTATGCCGGATCTCCCGAAAGAGCTGAAGAGATAGTCTCACAAATTGTTAACGATCTCTATTCAGATAAGCCTGACGGTCTCTGTGGTAACGAAGATTGCGGCCAGATGTCATCATGGTACATTTTCTCAGCAATGGGCTTCTACCCCGATTGCCCCGGTAAACCTGTATACCAGACAGGACGCCCTTTCTTTGATGAAGTGCAGATCAATCTTCCCAACAAAAAGAGTTTCGTAATAAAAGCAGAGAACCTCCAGATACCTGGTGCCAGAGTTAAGGAGATTCTCCTTAACGGCAGAGTGATTAAAAACAGACAGATTACCCACAAAGATCTTATGAAGGGAGGAGAACTTATATTTAAAATGGGGTCAGGCATAAAATGAGAAGAAGAGATTTTATAAAAGCCGGAGTTATAGCAGGTGGTGCTGCTGCTCTTCCTTCAATTAAGCTTAATGCAGAATTCTCTGGTGATAGTGGCAACAGGCCTCCACTTCTTCAGAGAAGATTCACATCTGATGCCGTTGAAGAGACTATAAAAAAAGCAGCAAATCAGATTGGTGATAAAGACCTCTACAAACTTTTCTGCAACTGTTATCCCAACACTCTGGATACAACAGTCTTTTACAAAGAAGTCGCAGGAGAACCGGATACTTTCATTATTACCGGTGATATTGAAGCAATGTGGCTGAGAGATTCAACAGCTCAGGTATGGCCATATCTGAGGCTTGTATCCACAGATAAAAAATTAAGCAGAATGGTTGAGGGTGTTGTAAACAGACAGGCAGCTTCAGTTCTGCTTGATCCATTTGCCAACGCTTTCAACAGAGGAGCAACAGGAAGTCACTGGGAAAGTGACCTCACAAAAATGAACCCTTATCTTCATGAGAGAAAATGGGAAGTTGATTCACTCTGTTATGTAATAAGGCTGGCTTACGGATTCTGGAAACATGCGGGGAACAGAAACTGCTTCAATGAAAAATGGCTTAAAGCTATGAAACTGATTCTTAAAACTTTCAGAACCATGCAGCAGGATAAGAGAAACAGTCCCTATTCATTTATGAGAAAAACCCATGTAGCTACAGATACTCTACCTCTTTATGGCATGGGGAATCCTACAAAGCCGTGTGGACTAATAAACTCTTATTTCAGGCCCTCTGATGATGCAACTATTTACAGTTTTCTGATTCCTTCAAATATTTTTGCTTCAGTATCTCTAAGACAACTTGCAGAGATGTCACAGAAGATATTCAGTAATGCAAACTTTGCTGCTGAGTGTATCAAAACCGCTGATGAAATAGACAAAGGAGTGCGTAGTCATGCAATTAAGGAGCATATGGATTTTGGTAAGATCCTGGCTTTTGAAGTTGATGGTTATGGAAACAGTCTGTTTATGGATGATGCAAATATTCCAAGTCTCCTCTCTCTTCCATATATAGGAACTGGCGGTATTGAGAAAGAAATAGTGGCAAATACCAGAAAATTTGTTCTCAGCTCCGGCAATCCTTACTACTTTAAAGGAAAATCCGGTGAAGGCATAGGCAGTCCTCACACAGGAATTGACAGAGTCTGGCCTCTGGCAATAATAATGAGAGGAATAACAAGTAGTAATAACAGAGAAATCATGAACTCAATCAATCAGTTGAAATCGACTCATGGTGGTAAAGAGTTTATGCACGAGTCATTTCATAAAGATAACCACTTTAAATTCACCAGAAAATGGTTTGCATGGGCTAATACACTTTTTGGAGAATTCATACTTAACACTATAGACAGTAAACCAGAACTGCTCCGGTAACAAACCGGAGCCTTCAATAATTATTGGTGTTATTGAGAATAACTATCAGGAAATTATCAAAAATAGAGTTATCGATGTAATTCTTTAATAAAATCAGGTGAAGTCCGGTACTGTCTCAAAACAGATCTGACTTGGCGTTAATTCGCAGTTTACAAGTTTTAGAATAGTTTTGAGGCAGTCCTGCCCTGCAGGAATCCTTCTCCTACAACTCCTCTTTATCAGAAAATCCCATTATCTCTTTTATATGTTCTGCATTCTTTTTATCAGTAAGAATTTCAAGGAATTTAAAAGCTGAATCCATAGCTGCTGAGGGAGCAGTTGAAGTTACCACCCTGCGATCACATACAACAGCTTCATCAACAACATCAACACCAAATTCTGCCAGCTGTTTCCGCCTTCCTCCTCCCATCAGATGGTAAGTTGTTGCCTTTCTCTCTTTGAGTATCCCACTGTATGCAAGAGGAAGAGCCCCTACACATATAGAACCTACAGGTTTCTTACTTCTCTCAAACTTCCTGATTAATCCTGCTACCTCTTCAGAATATCCCTCTTCATAGAATCCATACTCTTCAAATCCACCTGGTAATACAAGACCATCAAAACTTCCAACCACAATATCTTCAATAAGGAGATCAGTTTTAACTTTAAGACCAAAGGTGCAGCTTATCTCCTCCTGAGTACCAGCTGTAACTACACGAACCGGTTCTGAACCGTAAGTACCTGCCCACCCCAGAACATCATAGAAAGCTCCGGCTTCAAAAATTTCTGTGCCTTTTAAAAGAAGTAAAAGAACTGTTTTCACACTAAACCTCCTGCCATCTTGTTAAAAGTACATAGTAACACAGAAGGGCCATTAATCCACACAAAGAACATGGACAGACAAAGACAAAACCCAGAGCCACAACTGCTAGTCAAACGTAGGGGGGGCTACTGAGTGGGCTTCCTCTTATAACCCCTAATGTGAATTAAAAGAGGATAATCACATAGGGTTACCCCTACACTTGTTTAGGAAATTGATATAAAATAGTAGTATGAAAAACAAAAACAGGGAAAACTATACAGAAACTGCTGAAAACCTCTGCAAAAAGATGGAATCTGTTTTTACAGAAGGATATTATCCACTGGTAAAAGTAACCAGATCATGGTCGATTCACAATCCAGTTATTTCAGGGGAATTTTCTCATCCGGCAATTTACAGATGGTATCTGAAGAGAGAGTTTACACAACTCCTTAAGAGAGATGCTGTTATAGATATAGAAAAATCAAGAAAAAGAGTCGATCTTCACGATCCCGAAATTCTGAAAGCCGTTGATGAAGATCTCTGGGATTTTACAAGGAAGAAGCTTTTTCTCTTCTCTCCTGAAAGAATAGATCTCTCTTTTGACAGACTTGCTCATTACACTGGTACTTCTCCCCGGGATTTCCAGAGATACATACTTTTTACTAATTACGATATGCATGTTGATGTTTTCTGCAAACGTTTCCCGGACTGCAAAAAGCCGGATTCTCCAAAAGTTCAGATGCCCGCTTATCACCACATTCTTGAAGATAACTCTGGTATCACTCTGATTAACATAGGAGTTGGGCCTTCCAATGCCAAAACCTGCACAGACCATATAGCTGTGCTTCGCCCTGATGCAATGATTATGGTTGGTCACTGCGGCGGTCTCAGAAATCAGCAGGAAATAGGAGATTTTGTTCTTGCTTCATCTTATATGAGAGAGGACCTTGTACTTGATCACATAATTCCGCAGGAGATTCCGGTTATTTCAGATCATCTCCTTAACAGATACCTGATGGATGTACTGGAAGAGAAAGAGCTCTCATACAGATCCGGTACAGTATATACAACGGGGAACAGGAACTGGGAATTCCACCTGGAAAGAACAAGGGAGCGTTTCAATCTCAGTAGAAGTATTGCTATAGACATGGAATCTGCAACAATAGCTGCCAATGGCTTCAGATACAGAATACCAAGTGCAACTCTTCTCTGCGTGAGTGATAAACCACTCCATGGAAAACCAAAACTTAAAAATAGTTCCAGAGATTTTTACGAGCAATCCAAATCCCTGCACCTGGATATTGTATTGAATGCAATATTTACATTAAGAGAAAAATACTGTGCCGGCCTTCCAAATGGAAATATAAGAGCTTCAGATGAACCCCTTATGGGCTCCTATTAACTCTAATCTTTAATCAATTTTCTGGGGCTGAATATTCTCACAACAGATGTAGCCATTAATAGACCACAGGCAACAGATACTGCAATAAAAACAGCTTCTGAGCCAGTACCTGCAGCTGCAGTATAGTTGCGATTAGCTACATGAAGCATAGCATAATAGAGGCTGTAACCCGGCACAAGAACAATCATTCCCGGCACAATATAGAGAGTAGCCGGCTTCTTAAATACTCTTGCAAGTATTTCACCACCAAGGCCAACTGCAAGAGCACCAAAAAATGTTGCAATAACTTCTGAGTTATAAACACCTTTTAACAGATAGTAGATTATCCAGCCTGTAGAACCACAAAGACCTGCAAGAAAAATTGATTTTCTCGGAATATTAAAAATTACAGCAAATCCTGCAGCAGAGAAGAATGCAAAAAGAATCTCTTTAAGAATAATCATAACTCCACCCCCAGAATTATTCTGAACTCAAGTATAAGCCATACTCCAAGAGCAAGAGCTATTGCAATCAGAATTGCTTCAAGAAGCTTGGAAACCCCTGCGACAAAATCACCGGAAATAGCATCTCTTATAGCATTTGTTGCTGTTACACCAGGCACCAGAGTCATAAGAGGGCCGGTTATTACTTTACCAAAAGCTGCTGAAATACCGGCAAATCCAATGAGCCACACAAAGCCAAATGACAGAATAGCCGAAGCCATTCCACCAAAAATATTTCTTATAAAAAACGGTACTTTCCTGTTAGTTAAAAGATCGGAAAATAATATTACACCAGAACTTGCAAGAAAAGCCAGTATAAATTCATATAGAATTCCGCCATAAAGAAGAGCAAAAAATCCACCTGCCATACCACTGCAAAGATACCTGAACCATGGAGAAAAGGAGTTCCCCCGGTTTATTGCATCAAGTCTCTTCTCACCCTCTTCGATGTCAATTGATGAGTTTTCAAATTCTCTGCAGAAGTCATTAACCAGAACTATGCGCTCTAAATCTATTCTTTTTATTGAGGTTCTCTGGAGGATAGTATGATTCTCCCCTTCATATACAACAGATATGAATATTCCGGTTGGTATGGCAAATACCTGAACTCCTTCAAGGAAACGGGCTTCACAGATCTTTTCAATGGTATCTTCCACTCTATAAGTTTCCGCACCATTTTTAAGCATTATCTTACCAGCACTCATTCCAAGAGCCAGTAATCTTTTTACCTCATTCTGTGTTAATTTCTCCATTGCTGAATAATACTATTCAACTCAGCATAAATCAATCATAACAGAGCTCTTTGCACTACTTGATATTTACAGAAAGCAGAGCACAGATGCATACCCAACATCCTGGTCTTCTTCCCCTGGCACTGTAAACTCTATAGAATGAGTATTGTACAAAATAGATACATGAAACGAGATGTCACTACTGAAATGTGACATGAAGAGACAAGTTATGAATTTTATAGTATTGAAAAATCCTCATAACCCAACTGTAAAAATTCCCTGTTAACCAATTTATAGAATCAGGCGGGTCTTCCCCGCCAGATTATTATTTCAATATTTTAGAATTTACCACTTACAGAGGCACTTGCTGCCCATCCTGAATCTTCTTTACTCAACCATAGGGTACCATTAACAAGTATCTCAACTTTAATTGTTCCATCATCCATGTCACTCATAGCGTAGAGGTAAACAATATCTCCTGTACCCGCTCTTCTTTTGATTGAGAAAGGTAGATTTACAGCTTTAAGCTCTACTCTATCTCCCTGTTCGTTATCATATATGATAGAATAAGCTCTTTTCACACCAGTTACTCTATACTCAACTTCATAGAGTCCCTGAATATCAATTGTTTTCTCTGCAACTCTCTGTTCATTCTTTGAATCAGTATAAACTACTTCAATTTTCAGCTGATCACATAGTGTAGAATTATTTGGGTCACTAATTGTAAGCTGTCTGCTTGTTTTGGAAGTTGCAGCCATCACTCTGGCACTACTCAGGGCCTCAGCTCCACTGAACTTTACACCACCCATAGACTGACCATCTTTATACAGTGAAAGATTAACATGGGATACAGTTACACCATCACCTAAAGATGTAGCCTCAACCCGTAGGTTAACTACATATTTATGGCCTGACCCCAAGATACCGGCTTCAGCTGTTGCTGCTGTGACACTTAATGTTGTCAGATCAATATTCTTTGCTTCATCACTACTTTTACAACCTGTAAAACCGAACAGTACAACCATTACAATCAGTAATCCAATAATAGAATTTTTTTTGTTTCTCACTTTGCCTCCATTTTACATAAGAAACTAAAGTTTACCACAGAAAACAAAAAAATCAATAAAATTTACAAACAAAATCAAAGTTCAACACAAAGACTACCTTCTCTATACAGAAGACTTAAACAGGCAAAGACAGTTTTTCCATAGAAAACAGGAGTAATATGAAAAACCTTAAGATGATTTATTATAATATTCCGCAGAATACAGAAATTGAATCTACATTCTGATCAATTCAGTTAAGACGGATAAAGTTTGTGAATTTCAGGGTGGAGAGAACCTCCACCCACTCTGAAAGATTATTTTTTCTTTTTTACTTTACAGCATGCAGGTGATCCTTTATGGAGACCACATTTACTACACATCTTTGCATCTTTGGCACAACACTTCTTTGTACCTTTCATTTCTCCGCATTTACCACACAGCTTTGCATCTTTTCCCTTCTTCATTTTACAGCAACCGGGAGCCCCTTTATGCATGCTGCATTTCTTGCAGATTTTTGCATCTTTAGCACAACACTTTGCGGTACCTTTCATTTCCCCGCACTTACCACAAAGCATCATCTTCTTTTTGCCATCTTTGGCACAGCATTTCTGAACACCTGCTACAGCACCTGCTGTCAGAACAGTTTCACTATCAGCAGATCTCAGTTCAACACTACCTGTAACCATGAATGCAGCAAAAAAGAATATTGCCACAACTGTTAACGCTTTCATTCTATAACCTCCTCTATTTTATATAACCTACCTCTCAGTCAGAAGTTTTTCTATCTCCTTTTCGAGAGCCGCAGGTTCTGTCCGGGGTGAGAATCTCAAAGCCGGATATCCCTCTCTGTCTATCAGGAATTTTTCAAAATTCCAGCTTATGTCTGCACCTTTTTTTCCTTTTAGTTCACCTTTAAGGTATTTATAAAGAGAGTGCGTGTTCTCACCATTTACATCTATCTTTGCAAACATAGGAAAAGTCACACCATAGTTTTCACTACAGAAACTGATAATCTCCTTTTCAGTTCCCGGTTCCTGTTTTCCAAACTGATTACAGGGAAAACCAAGTATTACCAAGCCTTTGGCTGAATACTTTTTGTATAGAGCTTCCAGTCCCCTGTACTGAGGAGTCAATCCACATTTACTGGCAGTATTAACCACAAGTACAACTTTACCTTTAAAATCACTCATCTTAACGGTTTTCCCCTCTATTGAAGTAGCTGAGAAACCATAAAAACTTTTCACATTATCCACCCTGTCGGCACAATCAACTTTGCTGCAGGTACTGCATTCCCCTGTGCACTGGGCATTGAGCCCTGCCGGTAAAACTACGAGAACTACCATTAGCACCAGCATTGAAACTACTTTCATAACTTATACTCCTTTTATATTTATTTCCATACTTTTCTTCATTCTGAATATGACTTCACAATTTACCATAAAACCCCAAATACTATAAACAGGGAATGCAGAATAAACCTGCACTATTTTTTTCAATATTTTCAGGATACTCTCCATTATCTGAAACAATACGTAGGTATCTGAGGGGGTATTTTCTGACTATATCACCACACTTCTTACTACAGAGGCGGATTCTCTTTTCTCTAATATCTATAAAATGCTCTTTTGTTACTCCTTCACCGGTAACCGGACATTTCGACTGTTTCCTGAGTTTTCTGAGAACAACTCCTCTTTTTTCCATCTGTTTAACATAAAATTCAGGTTTAACTCTGAATCTTGTTTCACACCCCCGGCAACACAGAAAAATTCTCTTATTTTCATAATCTGCATATATCTCTTTATTAATTTTCCCCCTCATAACAGGACAAAGTTTCTGATTATCAGAAAGCAGCTGTGAACTTCCTGCCGGAAAGTAGATAACAAGCAGAAAAGCTAATACATGTTTCACTCTTCAACTCCTTTAGCATGTTCTTTATCAAAAGAGTACTCTTTCATCCAGCAATAAAATACCGGAACAGCAAAAAGAGATAGTAGAGCTACAACCATCCCACCAATTACCGGAACAGCCATCGGTATCATGAGATCTGCCCCTCTTCCCGTTGAAGTAAGTACAGGGAGTAGAGCCAGAATCGTAGTAGCTGTTGTCATTAATGCCGGCCTTATCCTCTTTTTCCCTGCCTCTATTGTGTGTCTTAAAATCTCTTTTCTACTCTTCACTTTACTCTTTCCAAAGGTCTGCTCAAGACTGGTTGCCATTAAAACTCCATCATCTGTAGCTATTCCGAAAAGAGCAAGAAACCCAACCCAGACAGCAACACTCAGGTTAACCGGTTCTATTCCCATAAGAGATCTGAGATTCTCTCCCATAAAACTGAAATTCAGGAACCATGCTTCGCTATAGAGCCCCAGCATTATAAAACCTCCTGCCCAGGCAACTACTACACCGGAAAATACGAGAAGGGTTACTCTTATTTTTCTGAACTGCAGATAGAGTATGAAGAGAATTATTCCCAAAGCCAGTGGCAATATTATTCCAAGTCTCTTCTCAGCTCTGACCTGATTCTGGTAGTTCCCTGCAAAGGTATAACTAACTCCCGGAGGAATAATCAGGTCACCTGAAGCTATTTTTTCATCAAGCAACGCTTTAACATCTTCAACAACATCGACCTCACTTTCACCTTTAATCTTATCAAAAAGGAGATATCCAAGCTGGAAAGTATCTTCACTCTTTATAACCTGCGGACCTCTTACATAACCGATGGAAGCAAGACTCTCCAGTGGCACCTGAGCACCTCCTGCTGAAGTAACGGAGAGCCTTTTAATATCCTCTATACTAAGCCTTAACTCTTTTGGATATCTCACTCTTATTGAATACCGCTCTCTCTTCTCCACAGTAGATGTTACTTTTCTGCCTCCAAGAACAGATTCAATACTTTTCTGGAGAGTGGCCATCTGAACACCATTCTGCGCCATAGCTCTTCTGTCAGGAAGGATTTCAATATAGGGTTTCCCTATGATTCTGTCAGCAAATACTGTTAAAGGATCAACTGAAGGCACTTTTTTAATCAGTTTTTCCATCTCCAGCCCAACTGCCTCTATGATTCTGAGATCCGGGCCTTTTATTTTAATTCCAATAGGAGCCCTCATACCACTCTGTAACATTACTATTCTGGCAGAAATAGGCTGAAGAACCGGAGCAGAAGTAGTACCGGTAATCTGACCAGCATGTACAATCTCATTCCAGATATCTTCAGGAGAGTTTATACCACTCCACTCTTCCCTGTTTTTATTGAGTTCTTTATCAAGAGGAGGACGCCACTGCATGAACACCATACCACTGCTATCAGGTATCAGCCTGCCTGCTTTATCCCTTACAAAGCGTCCCTGTACATAGTAAGGTTTACCATCTCCTGCAGGAAGAGGTTCACCTTCTCTGTTTCTAAACAGATCCACCTCATCTTCAAGATACCGGAACCTTAGGAGTTCACCATTTTTATCTTTAAGAAAACGGCTTTTATAGTTAATTACAGTTTCAATCATAGAAACCGGAGCCGGATCAAGAGGGGTTTCAGCTCTACCAAGTTTACCAACCGCACCATCAACTTCGGGAATATTATCAAAAGAGAGATCCTGTTTCTTAAGTACATCCAGTACTTCCCCTATAGAAGCGTGGGGCATTGTTGTGGGCATATAGAGAAAAGAGCCTTCATCAAGGGAAGGCATAAACTCTCTTCCAAGACCAGGGAACTGTTTCTCTGCATTTTTAACTATAAACTCCGGCATCCACCCTATCACTCCACGGGCCCCCATCCAGACCATGCTTCCCCATAAAATCACAGTGGTAATAATAAGGGTAAATATCTTTTTATGATGCAAAAACCAGTTCAGAATAACCGGATAGAAATATCTGAAAAGCTGGAATAGTCCCAGAACGGTTCCTGTAGCTATGATTACAAAAAACAGATTTGCAATACTTCTGTGAGGTCCCAGAGGAGCCCAGTGATCTGCCAGTATGAAGATAACAGTTCCTACTGCTGCAAAATTGATATACTTTCTGGCATTTTTAATTTTAAGCCCCGGAAGCAGAGTTTTATACCACGCCTCCTTCTTCTTTTTACTTAAAAGCCAGTGTGCAAAAGGAGGTATAACCAGTACAGCAACTATTACAGCTGCCATTAATGCAAAAGTTTTTGTATAAGCCAGAGGTTTAAAAAGCTTACCTTCTGCACCTTCCATAGCAAAAACCGGCAGAAATCCTACTATTGTTGTTGATACAGCTGTAAGGACAGCACCTCCGACTTCTCCTGCTGCAACATAAACAGCTGAGAAACTACTGGTATGTTTATTACTTTTTATATGTCGTACAATGTTTTCAACCATAACAATTCCAACATCCACCATCGTTCCTATGGCAATTGCTATACCCGAAAGAGCGACAATATTGGCATCAACGCCTACATACTTCATTCCTATAAAAGAGATAAGTACAGCAAGAGGCAGCAAACCTGATATCAGCAGGGAACTTCTGAAATTCAGCAGCATAATCAGCACAACTGCAATAGTTATCAGTATCTCTTCTGTTAAAGCACGATTAAGGGTATTAAGTGTCTCTTTTATTAACCCTGTTCTATCATAAAAAGGAACAATTGTAAGTTTACTGACCCTGCCATCAGGAAGAATTTTTGAAGGTAATCCCGGTGAGATTTCATCTATCTTTTTTTTCAGGTTTTCAATTGCTTTAAGAGGATTTGAACCATATCTTACTACAGCAACTCCTCCAACAGCTTCAATTCCATTCTTATCAAGAGCACCACGTCTTGGAGCCGGACCTTCAACAACTTCAGCAATATTTTTTATATAAACAGGAGTTGTACCACTCATTGCCACAAAACTGTTTTTTATATCAGAAATCTCCTTAACAAAACCACGACTTCTGATAAGATACTCCACCTTATTTATTTCTACAGTACCTGCACCTACATCCAGGTTGGACTCTTTTATACTTTTAAGGACCTGCTCCAGAGTTATTCCATAATACTTCATACGATCAGGATCTATTTCCACCTGATACTCTTTAACATAACCACCTGCTGACGCTACTTCACTTATCCCTTCAGCTGCCAGCAGACCATATCTTACATACCAGTCCTGAATCGATCTTAACTCCTGCAGGTCCCATCCTCCCGCAGGGTTTCCCTTCTCATCACGGCCCTCCAGAGTATACCAGAAGACCTGTCCCAGAGCCGTAGCATCAGGACCAAGTGATGGTTTCACACCTTCCGGCAGAGTACCAGCAGGAAGAGAGTTAAGTTTTTCCACTATTCTGGCTCTTGACCAGTAGAAATCAACATTCTCTTCAAAAATCAGATATACAGTAGAGAAACCAAACATTGAAAAGCTTCTTACAGTTTTTACTCCCGGAATACCCAGAAGAGACACCGTAAGAGGATAGCTGACCTGATCCTCCATATCCTGAGGAGAGCGACCAGGCCAGCGGGTAAAGACTATCTGCTGATTTTCCCCTATATCAGGAATAGCATCAACAGCTACCGGATCAGATGGCAGTATTATCCCCCCACCATAAAAGGGTGAAACATAGATACCCCAGAGTATAAGACCCACTACACCGAGTACCACAACAAATCTATTCTGAAGGCAGAAAAGAGTTAACTTATCAAGCAGGTTATCAGGCCTGTGTTTATCATTAACAGACATGCTCACCTCTTCTCTGCAATCTTTTCTGTGCTATCACTGCACTTAAGCATTTCTGAACCAAAATAGGGGTTAAAAACATCATCACTATTCTGGAGCCAGTATGCCCCTTTATCATCGAAAGCCATTGGACAATTAATACGATATACCTCAGTATTACCACTACCAAATCTTAGTACTATATTTTCGACACCAAAGTCAGCTCCTCAAAGATCACTCTGCTCTTTTCTATACTGTCAGCTTTTACAAAAAGATGTACTGCTTCATTAACCCGCTTAACTCTTTTTAGCCAGTAGGCTCTGACTCCCGCCGGATAATCCTCTGCCAGTATCTCTTTAAGAACTTCCTTCAGTTTTTCCCCTTCACTGATAGCTTTATCAAAATCATCATCTGCCAGAGCCTGCTGTACAGGAAAGTATCCTCTTACAACTCTTCCAGCCAGAACTTTTACACTTTCGGGTATAAAAACCGTCTCCTGCTTCTGAAGAAACTGAGGTCCCAGAGTACCGTTACCACTCCGGCTCATCATACTGGGTTTAGCTTTTATCTGCAGTTCACTATCCAGCTTGAATGCCCCTTTGACAACAACCTGGTCACCATTTTTCACACCCTCGACAACTTCATAGAAGCCATCGCCTTTTCTTCCAAGAACCACCTCTCTGCCTTCATATTTCCCATCTTCATCTGAAGCAACATAAACAACAGCTCTCTTACCAGTTATAAGGGGAGCAGAATCAGGAATCATAACAACTCTTTCAGCACCCCTTTCATCTATATATCCATACTTCTCAGTCTTAACCAGAGGAGCACCGGACAAGCTACATACTCCTGCTTTATCACTTATAATCTCCGGGTACACAGGAGATATCCAGTTCCCGGATAACTCTTCATCATAAACATTACCTGCACCATCCATAAGAGCTCCTGTTCTACCTCTTATAAACATTCCGGGTTTAAGTAGACCGCTACGGTTCTTAATTACAGCTCTTACTTTGGCTACTCTGGATTTCTTATCAAAGAAAGGCTGCACAAAAGAGATTCTACCTTCAATAACCCGACCTTTTCCCTCTTCCGATTCAAGAACAATCTTCTGTCCGTATCTTATCCACTTCAAATCTGCTCCGTAAACATCAAACTCTCCCCACAGAGTTTCCAGATCTGCAAGTACAAAAAGCCTGTTTCCTTTTTTCAGATAATCCCCTTCAATTACACTTAACTCTTTTACATAACCTTCTATAGTTGAATATATAGTAATCCAGGGTGAAGGCTTTCCTCTTCTCAGCAGTGCCTTTATCTGTTTCTTTGTGATACCAAGAAGCAGCAGTCTGTTAAGAGCCGCATTGTATAATTGCCCTTTACCTTTTGAAGCTTTAGCAACAGTAAGGAACTCCTGTTCAGAAGTTATCAGAGAAGGACTGTAAATTTTAACCAGAGGCATACCTTTCCGAACATATGCCCCTTCATATTTAACAAAAACTTTGTCAACTCTGCCGGGAAACCTGAGAGTAAGGCTTTTTATACCAGTATCAGCAGTTACAATCCTTCCAGAAAGCATCAGGCTTTTAGGCAGAAGCCCTTTTGCTACTGTGTATGTCTCAATTTCTGCCAGAGCTGCAGCTCTGTTACTGAGTTTAAGAACCGGAGCATCTCCGCTATCCTCATCAGTCAATGGAATCAGGTCCATAGCGCAAATCGGGCATTTGCCTTTTTCCGGCTGTCTGACATTGGGGTGCATGGAGCATGTCCATGTTTCACTCTTTTTCTCATCTTTCTGTGCAGATTCATGAGTGTGTGTGTTACTCTCAGCAGATTTCTGTTCTGCTCCTCCACAGGACAGCATAACTACAGCAATTACAAATATTAATAGTAGTTTTATCTCTTTTCTCATCTGTCAGACTCCTTGCCTGTAAGCATTTCCAGTCTGGCACTACTTACTCTGTTATTTTTCAGATACCTGTAATAGTTCAGCTGGAACTCCAGCCACATTCTGCAGGCATCAAGATATGTATCAATTGTTCCTTTACCGTTCTCCCACTCTTTCAGAGTTACCTCCATCAATCGCAGGGATCTTGGAATAATTGAGTCTTTATAAAGTTTAATATTTCTATAACTTCCATTTGTATCAACTACCGCTCTTTCAATATCAACAGCCAGCTTATTAACAAAAGCTTCCTTCTCTCTTGCCACTGCTTCTGCAGACCTCGTTGCAGCATAGATTCCAGCCTTTATCCTTTTACGATTAAGAGGCAATTTAAAAGAAACTGACACTCTTACAGGATCTTTTCCATTATCCGGTACATCCATTACACTTCTGGAGTTCAGGATATAGTTCACTCCGATTCCGGGGTCAGGCCAGACTCTCTTTTCCGCCAGCTTCACACCTGCTTTCTCAGCATTTATAAGTGCATTAAACTTCAAAACTCCCGGGTTTCCCGAAATTCCTTTTTTAATAAAACCTGAAGAATCAGCAAGTGTTAAAGGAGCAGCCATATTTACAGAAGGAACAGGAGTATCTGATGCTCTGTTCATTAAAGAGTTAATTTCTGCAAATAATATTCTGATACGATCATCTGTATCTCTTATCAGTTCATCCACCCGATCCTGCTCACTTTTTATGAGCAGGGTTTTGGAATATGGCACCGTGTGGTTAATGAAACCACTTTCTATAGATTCCTCACTCTTATTCAGAAGCTCCCTTAACTGCAGCTGCAGTACTCTCTTCTGTTTTGTAAAATCCAACTCTGCCAGTGTCTTCATTAACCGGAATCTTAACTTAAGTTTCTCTACCTGGTACTTCTGCCACTGAACCTGTGCTCTGTACAGAGCCTTTTTCTTCTTCAGACTCAGTTTACCAAACCATGGTAAAACCTGTGTTACACCAAAAGCTGCCTTCTGAGGACCAGTTCTGGTTTCAATGGATCTTACAAAAAAGCCTGCACTTACTGAAGGATCAGGAAGAGCTCCGGCTACACCACTGAGCTCTAAAGCGCTTTTCCATTTACTGTATGCACTTGATAACTGAGGATTATTCTTTTCCGCAACCAAGATCAGATCCTCAAAATCAACTTTATGCTCCAGAGCATTAACAGGCCCGCAGATCAGTACTATTAAAGCAGATAATATCAATAGTTTCAGATTAATCATTTCAATCTCTTAATAAAATGCCTCTTATTTCGGCATTCACATTTACCTTCCTGTCCCAGACCTTTGGAAACCTCAGTCATGAAGCATTTACACTGCTCTTTATTAAGCAGTTTTTTTATGCATATAATTTCATCTACACTATTCTTCTGTATCTGTTCCTGAAGCTTATTAATCTCTTCAACACATTTATAGACCTCATCTTTAGAGATAATATCCAGTTCAAGTGTATTAACCAGTTTTCTGTGGCAATCTCTTATCTTCTTTTTAAGATCGCTATTTTCCCTGAAGTATTTCTCTCTCAGCTTCTCAACTTCCTGTAGCTGTGACTCACTCAATTTGAGTTCAACACTCCCTTCACCATCTGAAGAGCGAAAAAGATACATCCCCATAGCTATATTCATAGCCAGAGAGAGTAGTAAAAATATTTTAAATGCTTTTTTCATTTTCAAATAACCTCTCAAGAGCTCTGTTAACACTACCATCGTATGTGGCACTCATTGAAGCAAGAGAAGGAAAGCCTTTCTCTGCGGAATCTCCGGAACCATCAATTCTCTCTATGATGAAATAATTAATTGATACAGCTCCAGCAAGAAGGAGTAAATACAGAAGACCTGTTCTGATGAACCTGAAAGATGTGTAAAAAGAAGATCTGTTAACTACTACAGGCCTGTCCACATCTTTATCAGCAGCCATGCTCTCTATTATTCTGCGATCTGAACTGATCACTTCTTCCAGTATTTTATCTTCCATCTTACTGCTCCTCCATAAACCTTAGACCAGTAAGTTCAGATATCCTGCTATAAAAATTCAGATTTTTTCCAGATCTGTTTTAAGTTTTCTTCTGCTTTTAACCAACAGGGATTCAACAGCTTTCTCAGTAGTACCCATAATATTTGCAATACTTTTGTAATCCAGATCTTCATAATAGAATAGAAAAAAAGCTTTTTTCTCCCTTACGGTCAACTTCTTTAAAGACTCTTCATATCTGATTTGCCTGTTATAATCGATCTCTTCATCTATTAATAACTTTTCAGGATTATCTCTGCTCTGTAATGGAGTATCACAGGATTCTCCTTTCTCAAACAGGATATCGAGACTCAGAAATGAGATAATTTTCTTTCTCTTACTATAACTACTTAAAGTATTACTGCAAATCCTCCAGATCCATGTATACAGATCTGATTCTTCTCTGAATTTATCTATGTTTCCAGTTACTTTAAGAAAAACATCCTGAGCCACATCCTCTGCCTCTTCAGTATTTCTCAACCAGAAGAGGCACATTTTATATGTTTTTCTATACAACTCTTCCAGATTGTAATTTTCATCAATATATATTTCTTTTTCTTTTTTTTCTGCAAACATAAGTAATTCAGACAATTACCTTTTAATCTTATTACAATAATATGTCAACACTTTTAGTATAAATATACAGTTGCTTTCATTTTTTGATTGAGATTTAGAGATTTATGATACACATATATATAAGAGCAGTGGCTCAATTATCCGAACAAACCGTTCGGAAAACAAAACAATATTTTAGAGGTTTAAAATGGAAAAGATTGAATGGACAGAAGATTTAAGTGTAAACATACCTAAACTTGATGAGCAGCATAAGACATTACTGGGCATCATAAATCAACTACGGGAAGCCGTAGCTCAGGGAAAAGGCTTTGCTATTACAAGTCGTTTACTTGACTATCTTACTGAATACATTCTTACTCATTTTGAACTTGAAGAACTCTATTTTAAGAAGTACAGCTATCCTGGAAGACATGAACATATCAAAAGACATCAGGATTTTGCATCAAAGATCACAAGATTCATACTGGATAATGATAAGAATCGTGATCTGGTATCAGAAAATCTACTGGAATTCCTGACTGACTGGTTCATAAATCACGTTAAAAAAGAAGATAAAGATTTCGGGTTATTTTATTCAAAAGCCAACGCATCATAAAACAGGGTTGTTTAAAAAGGAGGAAGAATGGCACTGATAGAATGGCAGGAGAAGTATAGTGTTGGAATCGGGGAACTGGATAATCAGCATAGAGAGCTTGTAAGTATGATGAATAAACTTAATGAGGCGATGCTTGCGGGAAAAGGAACCGATATCCTTGGAAAAATACTTAATGACCTGAGTGCGTATGTTTCAGTGCATTTCAGTACCGAAGAGAAATATTTTGATAAATACAGATACCCTGGTAAAGCAATTCACGTTAAAGCTCACAATGATTTCATAACTGAGATAACCGAATTCAAAAACATGTTTCACAAATCCAAAACAATGTTATCAATAAAAATTATGACTTTTCTGAGAAAATGGCTTCTGGAACATATTTCCGGAGAAGACAGGAAATATTCTGAATTTCTCAGGTCACAGGGTATGAGTTAACAGGCTACACCTGATTATATCTGAAGCATCCTGTTTCATGGTCATTAACCATTCCTATTCCCTGCATCATTGCATATATTATTGTAGGCCCTACAAAGGACATTCCTCTCTTCTTAAGATCTTTTGATATCTTTTCTGAAAGAGGAGTTGATGCAGGCAGTTCTGATATGTGTGAGAAACTGTTTTTTATAGGTTTATGATTCACAAAGCCCCATAGGTAATCATTAAATGAGCCATACTCTTTCTGTATTTCGATAAATGCTCTGGCATTCTTAACTGCAGCATTAACCTTTAAGCGATTTCTGATTATCCCTTCATTATCAAGTAATTCTGCAATCTTCTCTTTATTATAAGCAGCCACTTTCTCAACATCAAAATTATCGAAGGCTTTACGGTAATTCTCTCTTCTTTTGAGAATAGTCAGCCAGGATAATCCGGCCTGTGCACCTTCAAGGATGAGAAATTCGAACAGAAGTCTTTCATCATGAACAGGAACTCCCCACTCCTCATCGTGGTATTTTTTATAGATATCACTGTTCTCATCAACCCATGCACACCTTTTCTTATCACTCATAACTATCCTCCGCTGCATTATCAGTACAATATAGCTGAATACCAGAGGAATTACCAGCAAATAAAAAGTCTACAAAAATGAAGGTCCCTCAAAACTTCTATAGCTTTTTGAACTACTAATACATACGCAAAAACTTTTCACAAGCTCAGCACGAACATCAAAAGAGTGTTAAAAAAAATCGCAGAGACCTCCCTACGTGGACGCCCTCTATCACTGCACAATCACATTTCTAAAAAGGCCAGAACTGATTATCGAACCAGACCTGCTCACACAATTCTTTATCCAGTGCCATCAGTTCATCCAGGTGTGTCTGCTCCCAGTCAGCCAGCCACTTGTATAACTTCTTCTCATCTTCATCTTCTGCTTCAACTGTTCTTGAAGAATACAGCTCCACAGCACTCTTCTCCATAGATATGGCTGCTGATATAGCTGCACTTTCAAAACCTGCAGCAGATATAGCCGATTTGGTTTCTTCAGAAAGAACCACAGAATCAAAACCACCGTTTTCTGCAAGATCTATACTACCAAGATCAAGAATTTTGTTCTTATTGTAAGATTTGAACTGGTTAGCCAGGATCTTCACATGGAGTTCCTCTTCTTTAGCCATAAACATAAAGAACTCTTTCAGCTCCTTATTATTCACCTGCTCTGCTACTTTTTTATAAAAAGCTTCTCCTCTTTTCTCAAGTAAAAGAGCTTTTTTAAGTATTTCAATAACTCCACTCTGTGTCATATCAACCTCCTGTTTTACCTGAATTGTCAACATATTTTTTAGTATAAAACCCTGATTTTTTCATTTTTTTATCTTCTGAATCTGGCCTGTCCCCCTTTTCCCTATTGTTTAAATTTTCCTGTTCTCATAAACATATGAGCTTTCAGAAAAAGGAATTGACTTTTTTTCTCTCACCGCTAAACTGTAAGCAAATAAAACACTACAGGAAGGTAAGAATGAGATTAACGGCAAAATTTCTGTTCACCATTTTCATAATTAGTTTATCCCCACAAATATACAGTGATTGGATTGATGTGTATAAAAAGGGAGAAATTGAGTTAAAACCCGACACTGCATTTGGGAAAAACACTCAATGGAATGACCTGTTTTTCAGGCTGTTTCACTCAGTCATTGTTGCACCAGATGGTTCAATATTCATATCTGATAACAGAAAGCACAGAATATTAAAATTCAATAACAGAGGTGACCTTGTTAAATCTTTTGGTCAGAAAGGAGAAGGCCCCGGAGACCTTTTATATCCGAAATGCCAGACCCTTCATGGCAGGCAGTTACTCATAGCAGAGTATGCATCAAGAAAGCGTGTATCAGTTTTTGATGTTGACGGACAGTTCCTGAAAGTTATAAAAACCAGCAGAGCAGTATTTAATCCACTTCAGCTTGATAACAACAGCTTCATGTACTACTACTTTCAGCACAAGCCTTCAAAGTCGAGAAATAAAAACGATGTAACCGCCCATCTGGTAATTAAAAATATAAAAACAGGTACAGAAAAAACTGTTGATAGTTGCCGGTTTATTTCAAGATCACTTCCATGGGGTCCACAGGGGATGATGAGTTACAACAATCTGGCAGGAGAACCTGTTTTCAGAAAAACAAAATCCGGTAACATTCTGTCAGGCTTTACCAGTAACAATATAATAAGAGTACTTTCACCAGAAGGTAAGGTAATAAGAAAGATAACTCTCAATATCCCATTAAAACCTGTTAAACCTCAGGAAATAGAATTTTTAAGAGAACAACAGATAGCGCAGGCGCAAAAAAACAGTAGCAAAAAATATCGCCAGATGACTCTAAAGTCACTCAGAAGCCATTATTTTGTTGAGCTCTTTGATACTCACCACCCACTATACGATGATATAAAGATCGATTCTGACGGTAATATTCTGGTTTTTCTGAAATCAAAAAGGGGTGAAAATAAGAGAATTAAATTTCATGTATATTCACCGGAAGGTAAATTTATATGCGAAAGCTCACTAGTAATAAATGGGCTGATATTTAGTATAGATGAACGATTAAACAATATAGCTTTTTCCAGACAC
>CBDDBX010000029.1:0-76945 GCA_965225955.1 Candidatus Aminicenantia bacterium | reverse complement strand
CAATAATAGTAATATCGAAAAGATCTTTAAGTGCTTCCACTATTGTGAGCCCGTACTTCTGCGCTCCACCTATAAAGTGGAATGCATGATCGTATATGCCAAGTGAAGGTTTTCTTCTGCCACTATTGATTTCAAGTTTTTTTATACTGTTCATCAGATCCAGAAGATTTATCTCTTCAGGCTGCTTTTTCAGATATTTATCGATTAAACCGGTAAGTTTGTGAAAATTCCCTTTCTTTATAAGATCGTCAGATAAAGTTTCAAAACTACCCATTTTTTTCACCTTCATCACTGTAGTTGCTGTTTGCAGCAGCCTCAAGCTGACTTATACGTCTGTTCAGGTAATCAAGCCGGAAAATAATTGACTGGTTAAAGAACATATAATCTTTGAGAATAAATTTCCCTCTTTTTAAAAGATGGAGGGGAAGAAAAAGTGGGAGTACAAGAAGTTTACATAATTTGTTATTGAAGAGACGGGTTCTCAGAACAGGAGTTCTTTTCATAAAACAGTTGAGCTGATGATTTAGTGCCATATCCTCTCTTATGGCTGCAGCTCTTTTTCTCATTTCCAGTTCAAGATCTGCTTCTGATAATCTTGTAATATCAAGTTCAAAATTTCTATCTATTCCAGTACCGGTAATTCTGCTGATATTATTTTCAGATTCAATGCGATTTTCTATTAATGATCTGAGTCTGGAAATTTCCTTTTCCATATCCATATTCATTGTAAATCTTACCATTTTTCATGAAGTGAAGCAAACTGTAACTGAGGATAGGGAGGATAAGAATAATTTCTGTCAGGCTACAGTTTCATATGCTTAAGATACTCTCCTGCAGCCCTGTTCCAGGTGAAGTTCCTGCGTTTCTGTGCCCACTGCTCCATTATGGATAATTTTATCCCTTCAGAGTTTTGAAAGAATCTCTTAAGGGATTCTGCAATATCTTCAGAAGATGGGGTTGCTGAAAAAACGGCAATTCCCGGATAGATTTCTCCAAGGGATGAACTGTTAAGAAGAAGCGGAACTGTACCGCACTGAAGAGCCTCCATTGGAGGGAAACCAAAACCTTCATAAGATGAGAGATAGGCAAAGATATCCAGAGATGAGTAGAAGGTGTTGAGTTCATTCTCTTCTATTCTGTCTATTCTAATAATATCAGCCTCACTACTACAAATCTGATCTATTTCATTTCCACAGAAGTTTTTTCCGCATAGAATTAATTTGCAGGGGAATCCGGTTCTGATTTTCTGCCAGGCTTCAATGAGCTCTTTTACGTGACGTCGGGGAAACATACTGCCAAGAAATCCTATTGCCGGCATATCTCCAATTCCATATTTTGTCCTGAACTCATCAATATCTCTGTCTCTGCTTCTTCTGAATGTATCCTCTATTCCTGAATGTATAGCAATGACTTTTGACGGATCCGCTTTGTAAAATTTAACGGTTTCATCTTTTGAGAACTCTGACACTGTAAAGACTTTTGATGCTTTTTTCAGAGCCAGATAGGTTTTAAGATCTCTTATAATTCTCTCTTTTGCAGAGAAATCCTGTTTCACTACACGCCATGAAACATCGTGAACGGTCATTACAGAGGGGCCTTTCCAGAATAGTGGAAGGCTGTGGTTAGGAGAGAAGAAGAGGTCAGGCTTGTCAGTTTTCAGTGCTTTGTAGAGGTTACTGTTCTGCCATTTTGTATGAGAATTACTACCTATATCTGATACTTTGAGATTTGGAGCATCAAGCTTCAGAGGCAGTTCCTCTGTTACGTACAGCTGATACTGATTGTCTTTATCAATACTTAATATTTCCCTGAGCAGGTTGTAAAGATACCTGCCTACTCCTGTATAAGACCTATTGAGTTCATAACCATCTATGGCAATTTTCATTTTAATACCTCATTGTAAAACTGCAATGTTTCTTCAGCTGTTTTTCGCCAGCTGTACTCTTTTGACAGAGCTTTACCTCTGTCAGCAGATTTTCTCATGACATCTTTGCTGTTCAGCACAATATTCAGCTTTTCAGTAAGAGCAGAAGGACTTCCAGTATTAAAGTAGACAGGATAGTCACGAAATACCTCTTTAAAGACTTTTAGATCTGAAGCAATAGCAGGAACCCCCATAGATGCAGCTTCAAGAAGTGGAAGGCCAAAGCCTTCGTATAATGAAGGGAAAACGTAAAGTTCTGCGTTTGAATAGAGATGTTTCAGATTTCCTCTGCTCATGTACCCTGTAAAAATAACACGATCCTCAATTCTAAGTCTAGTTATAAAATCCGGCAGAGAACTCTCTTTCCACCCCTTTCCACCCACTATTACAAGCTTCGGGGAGTTATCCGAAGAATTGAGATCAGCAAAGGCTTTCAGGAGGGTTCTGTAATCTTTCCTTGGCTCAATTGTACCTACAGCAAGTATGTATTTTTCAGGAAGTTTAAAGGGAGGAGCTGTCTCTTTCAGATCAGCCATATCTGTGCCGTGATAGATAACTCTTGTTTTGTTGGCATATTTATTGCCGAAATGTCTGATAAGTGCCGCTTTTGTGGCTTCTGACACAGCAACAATTCCATCTGCTTCAGCTATATTTTTTTCTGTTTCAGTTGCAAAATGGTCAATGGCTTCATTCATAACAAGCTCTGGATTATCAAGGAAGCAGAGATCATGAAGGGTTATTATTTTTCTTCCTTTTGTAGGAATAATAACAGGAGAAGGGGAGTGGGTAAGGTCAACGGAAGTTCCAAAGAACATGTCTATTGAGGGAAATTTTTTTTTATACCAGAGATAGTTAAGAATTTTTACAGGAATTCTCATATCTCTGAGGGTAAAATTGCTGAAAGCCGGAACAGCAGATGCGGGGAATCTCTCTTTCAGGGAGGATGAGAAAAGCATATATTCATTGCTCTTATCTACAAGTGCAAGATTGTTCAGAAGATTCCTGTAATATACTCCCACGCCAGTTTCGCCGCTTAGAAAAGGGCGTACATCAAAAGCAAATTTCATCTGATTAATATACCACTCTTCATGCCTGTTTCAATAAAAAAGAGATATTTTTTTGGAATATACATTTATTTTTTTTGAATATAATATATCATATGTAATGAAACAGAGAAGACTCTGTTTTATTCAGACAGGACTACTTAATGATTGTTGACAAACCTACAGTAATGACAATCGCAGGATCAGATTCCTGTGGCGGAGCAGGTGTTCAGGGTGATCTCAGAACAATCTCATCTATTGGTGGATACGGTTTAACCGTAATAACTGCAATAACTGCCCAGAATCATCAGAAAGTAGAAAGTTTCTATCCAGTACCGGCTTCTGAAATAAGAAAACAGATAGAAGCACTCACATTTCATCAGGAGCCTGAGGTGGTTAAAACAGGCATGCTGGTAAATGCGGATACTGTTAAAGAGGTAATCCGATTTACTGAGAAATACCCCCATATTCCACTGATTATAGATCCGGTTATAAGATCTACTTCAGGTAAGAGACTAATAGACACTGAAGGTGAAAAGCTGTTAATTGAGAAACTTTTCAGAAAATCCATTCTGGTAACCCCGAATACAGGGGAAGTTGAACTGTTAACAGGAAAGATGCCGGAGAGTGTAGCTGAACTTGAAAAAGCAGGTGCTGAACTGGTAGAGCGCTTTGGGGCTTCCTTTTTTATGAAAGGCGGACATCTTGAAGGGAATCCTGAGGATGTGCTGGTAACTCCATCAGGAGTAAGCAGATATCCGGGTAAAAGGGTGTATGGGATAAATACCCACGGTTCTGGTTGTACCTGTGCTTCAGCTGCAGCAACATTTATCGCTCAGGGCTACTCAGTTGAGAAGGCTATATATAGTACAAAAATTTATATAAATAAAGTAATTGAAAACGGGTGCAGGCTACCTGATGGAGAAGTGGTTATAAATCATGAAGCTTTCGCATTGCCGGGAACTCAGGAGGGTTTGTAATGAAAATTTATCAAAAAAAATTGCTTGATTTTGGAAAAAAACTGTGCTAAAAGTGTAAAATGTTGGATATAAATATAACGGCTTTGTATACGTTCATACTTGTTGTTGTGCTTCTGATGATCCTCAACAAAATTTTCTTCAAACCTATCGGTAATATCATCGATAAGAGGGAAGAGAAGATTCGCACTGAAAATACCAGAATTACAGAACTTGAAGAGGAGATTTCCTCACGTTCAGGTGAACTGGAATCTGTGCTTAAAAAGACGAAAAAAGAAGCAAGAAAAATCAGGGAAACCAAAATCATTGAAGGGGAAACTATCAGAAACGATATGGTTCTTAAAGCCCGTACTGAGGCTACTGAAATGGTTGATGGAAAACTGGCGGATCTTGATTCAAGGATTAATGAAGCGGAAATCAGACTTGTCAAGGAAATCGAAGGTTACAGTAACCTGATTAAAGAGAAATTCTTATGAGAAACACGAAACTATTTACTGCGGTTTTTGTACTTTCCTCTTTGACTCTGTCTGCATCAGGCGGAGGACATGACGCTCACCATTTTGACATTGTCAAATTCATGGGAGCTGTTGTCAATTCGGTTCTTCTGTTTGGTGGACTGATCTATCTACTCAAAAAACCTATATCTGATCTTCTTGGTAAAGTAGGCCAGGATATTAAAACAGATATTAAAGAGAGAGAAGCCAAGCTTGAAAAATCTGAAAAACAGGTTGAAGAGCTTAAAGCTCGTCTTGAGGAGATTGAGAAAGAGGTCGATTCTGTGAAGGAAGAGGCCCGTCTTGACGGAGAAAAAGAGAGAGCGAGGATTGAAGAGAATGCCCGTGCTGAAGCAGAGAAGATACTCAGACTGGCAGAAGAAGAGATTCAATCCAGAGTGGATCTTTCTGTCAACAGACTGAAAGAGAAGATTGCTGATATGACTATTGAGCATTTCAGAAAGAGTATTGGTGATAATCTTAACGATGATCTGCACAGAAAAATCGTAGAAAAGAATATTACTATGAGCGGTGAGATAATTGAAAGATAACAGCCTGGCCAAAAGATATGCAAAAGCTCTTGTAGATACTGTTGCCACTGAAAATGAGTTCGACGCTGCCAGAAAAGAGCTCGAACTATTTTCAGAAGTGGTTAACAATAACTCAGATCTTAAAGCCGGAATGGAGACTCTGCTATTTTCAAAAGAGCAGAAGATAGAAGTTCTGGCTGCTTTGAATGAGAAACTGTCACTATCTGAAAAGACATATAACTTCATCAGAACCATAACTGAAGCAAACAGAATGGCTCATCTTGAAGGTATTATTCAGGTAATGAAAGAGCTGTGGAATGAAAAATCGGGTATTCTTGAACTGAAAGTAAGTTCAGCAGTTCCGCTGGAAGGAGATCTGGAAGGTAAACTAATCGGTGAACTGGAAAAGGCTTTCGGTAAAAAGATAGTATTGCAGAAGGAGACCGATCCATCACTGATAGCAGGGATCAGGATTCAGAAAGGGTCCATTTTTTATGATTTCTCTATCAATGGTAATCTGCAGAAATTAAGAAATGTACTTCTGGAGGAGAACTAAATGCAAATAAAAGTTGAAGAGATCAGTGAATTAATCAAGCAGAAAATTGAAGGTTTTAAACTTGATTTCAACAAGGATGAAACCGGTATTGTTATCTCTGTAGGTGACGGTATTGCTCAGATCTACGGGCTTGAAAATGTAATGTACAATGAACTGATAGAGTTCCCCGACAATATTTTTGGAATTGCTCTTAACCTTGAAGAGGACAACGTTGGTGCTATTATTCTTGGTGAAGGGTTCAAAATCAAAGAGGGTGATATTGTTAAGAGATCAGGCAGAGTTATCTCTGTTCCTGCAGGGGAAGCTCTGGTAGGAAGAGTTGTTAATGCACTGGGTGAACCTCTGGATGGTAAAGGCCCGATCGATACAAAGACTTACATGCCTATTGAGCAGATTGCTCCAGGGGTTGTTGAAAGAACTCCTGTTAAAGAGCCGCTTCAGACAGGTATTAAAGCTATAGATGCTCTTATTCCTATTGGCAGAGGGCAGAGAGAGTTGATCATTGGTGACAGACAGACAGGTAAAACTGTTATTGCCATGGATACAATGATTAACCAGAAAGAGAGTGGCGTTATCTGTGTATATGTTGCTATTGGTCAGAAACAGTCAACAGTTGCACAGGTTGTAAAAACTCTTGAAGAAACAGGAGCTCTGGCATACTCAATTGTAGTTGTAGCGAGTGCTTCAGATCCTGCTGCTATGCAGTATATTGCTCCATACGCTGGTTGTGCGATGGGTGAATACTTCATGAACAACGGTGGTCACGCTCTTACAATATACGATGACCTCTCAAAACATGCTGCAGCTTACAGAGAAATTTCGCTGCTCCTGAGACGTCCTCCAGGTCGTGAAGCTTATCCTGGTGACGTATTCTATCTCCATTCACGGTTACTGGAAAGAGCGTCAAAACTGAGTGCTGAAAAAGGTGGAGGTTCATTAACATCACTACCTATTATTGAGACTCAGGCTTCTGACGTTTCTGCATATATTCCGACAAATGTTATCTCAATTACAGATGGTCAGATCTATCTGCTGCCTGACCTTTTCAACAGTGGTCAGAGGCCTGCTCTTGATGTTGGTATCTCAGTATCACGAGTTGGTGGTAGTGCTCAGATCAAAGCGATGAAACAGGTTGCAGGTTCGCTGAAACTTGAATTGGCTCAGTTCCGTGAACTGGCTGCATTTACACAGTTTGGTTCAGATCTTGATAAAGCGACTATTGCGCAGCTGGAAAGAGGTAAAAGGCTCTCTGCTATTCTTAAACAGGGTGAAGGAGTTCCTCTGCCGGTAGAGAGACAGATTGTGGTAATTTTCTCTGGTACAAAAGGATATCTTGATGAATTCCCAATTGAATCAATCGTTGATTTTGAAAACAGACTACTTCCATGGATGGATCAGAATCATCCGGAGATTTTCAGGGAAATCAGAGAAGAGAAGAAAATAAGCAAAGAGCTTGAAAACAGTATGCATGATGCACTGAAAGAGTTCTGTGAAGAATTCAGAAACCTGAGTAAATAATGGCTGAAAATTTAATTGACTTAAGAAGACGGATAGGTTCTGTAAAAAATACCCAGAAGATTACAAGGGCCATGAAAACCGTTTCTGCTGCCAAATTGCGCAGGAGTGTCGGTGAAGTCAATAAGACAGTGCCCTACAGGAGAAAAATCGAGTATCTTTTACAGAAAATAGGAAATGACCTTGAGAGTCTGGATTCTCCATTCTTCAGAGAAGATGGTGAAGGTAAGCAGCTGCTTGTAGTAGTAGCTGCAGACAAAGGACTTTGCGGTTCATTTAATACGAACGTTTTTAAACGTACAGAGCGACTCTTTGCCGAATATAAAGAAAAAGGCCAGGAGGTTGAGCTTATAACTATTGGTAAAAAAGCCGGAATGTATTTCTCCAAGAGAGATTTTCCGATGCTTAAAAGATATGACAATGTTATAAGCCGCCTTACATTTGAAGACGCACTTGAACTGTCTGAGTATCTGCAGAAACTCTTCCTTGATAAGAGTTCTGCGGGAGTCAGATTTGTATATACTAAGTATATATCTTCCGGCAGACAGGATGTTACTGATGAAGTTCTGTTTCCTCTTTCAGAAATTGGTGATGATAAAGAGACAGTCAGTGATGAGGTGGAATATATTTTTGAGCCTTCACTGGAACAGATATATTCAGCACTTCTGCCCAAATTTATAAACTCTTCGGTATATGGCTTTTTGCTTCAGTCCATGGCTTCTGAGCATACAGCCAGAATGATGGCAATGGATCTTGCAACAAGAAACGCAAGTGAAATGATCAGTAACCTGACTCTTACAATGAATAAACTGAGACAGGCTGCTATTACCAATGAACTTCTGGAAATTATTACTGCAACAGAAGCTTTACAGAAATAGGAGGAATGATGAACGGAAAAAAAGAAACATACAGAAACAGAGGAAAAGTTATAGAAGTAATCGGCCCTGTAGTTGACGTGGAGTTCAAAGAAGGTGAACTTCCTGAAATCTACAGTGCTCTTAATATAGTTTCTGAGGGCTTCGAAGTAGAAACACCTATGAGTATTATAACCGAAGTTCTCTATCATCTTGGTGAAAACCGCGTAAGAACAGTTTCAATGCATCCAACAGATGGTCTTGTAAGAGGTATGATTGCCTATGATACAGGAGCTCCTATTTCAGTTCCTGTTGGAAGAGAAGTTCTTGGACGTGTTCTGAATGTTACAGGCGATCCTGTTGATAATAAAGGACCTGTTGAAGCTAAAGAGAGTCTCCCTATCCACAGAGAAGCTCCTCCTCTAGATGAGCAGGATACAACTCTTGAGATGTTTGAAACCGGAATTAAAGTTATCGACCTGCTGGAACCATATCTGAAAGGTGGTAAAATCGGTCTCTTCGGTGGTGCTGGTGTTGGTAAAACAGTTCTGATTATGGAAATGATCAACAACGTTGCTACTAAGCACGGTGGTCTTACTGTTTTCTCCGGTGTTGGAGAGCGTACAAGAGAAGGTAATGATCTGCTTCTTGAAATGAGTGAATCAGGAGTTATCGATAAAACTGCTCTGATTTACGGTCAGATGACAGAGCCTCCCGGAGCGAGACTCAGAGTTGCTCTTACAGGGCTGACTGTAGCTGAACATTTCAGAGACAGTGAAGGTCTTGATATTCTGTTCTTCGTTGACAACATCTTCCGTTTTACCCAGGCGGGGTCAGAGGTTTCTGCGACTCTTGGTCGTATGCCTTCAGCGGTTGGTTACCAGCCTAACCTTGCAACTGAAATGGGGGAAATGCAGGAACGTATTACCTCAACAAGAAAAGGATCTATTACATCAGTTCAGGCTATCTATGTTCCTGCTGATGACTATACAGATCCGGCTCCTGCAACAACATTTGCCCATCTTGATGCTACAACCAACCTCTCAAGAGCTCTTACTGAAATTGGTATCTATCCGGCGGTTGACCCTCTGGCATCATACTCAAGAATTCTTGACCCGAAAATTATCGGAGATGAGCACTATAACGTAGCAAGAAATGTTAAAGAGATTCTTCAGAGATATAAAGATCTTCAGGATATTATTGCTATTCTTGGTATGGAAGAGCTCTCTGATGAAGATAAGATTATTGTTAACAGAGCAAGAAAAATACAGAAATTCCTTTCCCAGCCGTTCTTTGTAGCTGCTGAATTTACCGGTCTTGAAGGAAGATATGTTGAGATCAAGGATACAATCAGAAGTTTCCGTGAACTTTGTGAAGGTAAATATGACGACCTTCCTGAACAGGCTTTCTACATGGTTGGTGATATTGACGAAGCAGTGGATAAGGCTAAGAAAATGAGGGAATAATGTCAGAAATTATTGAACTGGAAATTGTTACATCCACCGGAACAGGGGAGAAGGCTGAAGTAAGTGAAGTCTATTTCCCCTCCTTCGGGAAAGGTGAAACAGGAGTACTCTTTAATCACCTTCCTTATGTATCAATGATAGAACCGGGAGAGATGAGTTATCTTGACAAGAGTGGTAAAAGACACTTCTTTTTTATTCAGGATGGCTTCATTGAGAGTATTGATAACAGAATAGTTGTTATCTCAGACTCCCTGATTAAATCAGATAAGATAGATAAAGAAGTAGTTGAAGAGGAGCTGGCTGAGATTAATAAGAGCATAAGCGAAGCAGCTGAAGGTAAATACAGTGCAGATGAACTGGCGGTATTTATTAAGAAGCAGCGTATTACTGAACTTAAGCTGGAAATTAAAGCTAAAAGCTGATTCTTCCTGTTCATATTTAGATAGTATAGAGTTTTCATGACCAAGAAGCTTGCGTACGAGAGGTATATCTGGTTTCATCAGAGATTGAAGAAACAGACCTATCCATCTTTAAGAGATCTGAAGGAGAGGTTCGATATATCCCAGAGGCAGGCTAGTCGTGAAATACAGTATATGAGAGATTTTTTCGGGGCTCCGATTATATACAGCCCCGAAGAAAAGGGTTACTGTTACGAAGATGAGAATTTTGAGCTACCTGGTATATGGCTCTCTGAAGAAGAGATAATATCTCTGATTATATCAAAAAGAATCTCTTCAGCTATTCCAAACAAAGAGAGCAGAACAAGAATTGATGCCTTCTTTGATAAAATCTACCGTCGTATAGATGTGGATATTACAGCACTTGAAGAGAAAATTTCTATAAAAAACACAAGATACTACAGGGTTAAACCTGAAATTTTTGAAGCAGTGGTTTTTGGCATTTCAAGAAGCAGGCGTTTAAAAATTCACTATAAATCCCCTTATGGAGGAGAAGCATCTGTCAGAATAGTGCAGCCCCTTCATATGTTACTCTATATGGGAAACTGGCACCTTATTGCTTTCTGTGACAAGAGAAAGGCTTTAAGGGATTTTGTTCTGTCAAGAATGAGAGAAGTTGAAATTACCGCTGCAGATAACGATGATTGTCACGACATTGGGGAAGTTCATAAAAGGGTTAAAGATAGTTATGGCATCTTTTTTGAAGGGGAACAGAAAGAGGTGGTTCTTGAGTTCACCGGGGATATGACAGGGATGATTGCTGATCAGGTATGGTATCCGGGGCAGACTATTACTGAAACAGATGATGGTAATCTTTTACTGAAATTTCCTGTTTCAGATCTAAGGGAAGTAACCTGGGATATTCTGAGATTCGGATCTTTTGTTAAAGTTATTGAACCTGACGAGTTGAAGAACCGAATCAGGAACATTGCCGAAGAAATGGTTCAAAAGTACCAGTAGTTAAGGATTTAGAAGTTTTTTTTATCTTTTTTTTTTATCCATTCCAATGTTTGTAAATAAGTTTTATTTATTTCGCAAGGTTGAAATCTTAACTTTATCTTAACAATATATTGATAATATTCACCTTAACCAAAGAATTCTTAGCAACATTTTTTCTGATGTTGTAAAATTTAAATATTCAGAATGGAGCATCAATGGAACTTTATTTTTATGCGATCATTATTCTGGCTGCACTTGCGGTGTCTGACCTCATAGTCGGTGTCAGCAACGATGCGGTTAACTTTCTTAATTCATCAATTGGTTCAAAAGTAGCACCAAGGCATATTATCTTTATTATAGCCAGTTTGGGTATGATAGCCGGGGTTACTTTTTCAAAAGGTATGATGGAAGTAGCAAGAAAAGGTATTTTTCATCCGAAGTATTTCAATATGCCGGAGTTGATTATTATCTTCCTTGCAGTAATGCTTACAGATGTTATTCTACTGGATCTGTACAATACTTTTGGTCTTCCAACATCAACAACTGTTTCAATTGTTTTTGAGTTACTTGGTGCAGCTGTAGCTGTATCTCTTGTTAAGATTGCCCGTGCAGATCAGGGTTTTGGTGAACTTGTAAAATATATTAATACAGGTAAAGCTCTGGCTATCATATCGGGAATACTATTATCGGTGGCTGTAGCCTTTATCTGCGGGGCTGTTGTTCAGTTTATCAGCAGAATGATCTTTACCTTTAATTATAAGGCTCAACTAAAAAGATATGGTGCAATATGGGGAGGCCTTGCTCTCTCAGCAATTATGTACTTTATTCTGATTAAAGGAGCAAAAGGTTCAACATTTATAACAAAAGAGAATCTGGCCTGGATTAAGGCTAATACAGTAATGATACTTGCAGTTGGTTTTGTTATTTCTGCAGCATTCCTGATGCTTCTTCAGATGCTGTCGAAAATTAATGTATTAAAACCGGTTGTACTTGTAGGTACATTTGCTCTGGCCATGGCTTTTGCTGCCAATGATCTGGTTAACTTCATCGGTGTACCTCTGGCAGGTATGAATGCCTATAAAATTGCCGGCGATCTGACAACACCAATGACGGCTCTACAGAAAGCAACCCCTTCTGATACTCTGTTCCTGATTATTGCAGGTATCATAATGGCAATTACATTATGGTTCTCAAAAAAAGCAAGAACTGTTACAAAAACAGAATTGAATCTGGGACGTCAGGATGAAGGTGTGGAAAACTTCGGTTCATCATCACTGGCCCGTTCAGTTGTAAGAGCTACAAGATCCGGCGGTAACGGTTTAAGAAAACTTATTCCCGCAGGAGCTATGAACTTCATGAACAGCAGATTTGAGGAAGTTAAGGAAGCTGGTTTCAATAATAGTGAAGATAAACCTATGTTTGACCTGGTAAGAGCTTCAGTAAACCTGATGGTTGCTGGAATTCTTATCTCTATTGGTACATCACTTAAACTGCCTCTCTCAACTACTTATGTTACTTTCATGGTAGCAATGGGAACATCTTTCTCAGACAGAGCATGGGGAAGAGATAGTGCTGTATACAGAGTAACCGGTGTGTTTACCGTTATTGGCGGGTGGTTCCTCACTGCAATGATGGCATTCACAATATCAGGTATCTTTGCTCTTATTATTGTAACAACAGGTATTTCCGGCGCAATTGCTGTAATGATTGTATGTGGCCTTACAATCTATAAGAACCATACAACTCATAAGAAGAGAGCTAAAGTTCAGGAAGAGGATGAGATCTTCAATCTCAAAAAAGTTGATAGCAGCAGAGATGCAGTTGAAACAACTTTTGAGCATGTTGGAACCTATCTTAAAGAAGTTGCTGAAACTATTGACAGAGGTTTTGCCGGCCTTGCTCAGGAAAGAAGAACTCTTCTGAAAGAGGCTAAGCGTGAAGTTAAGAAGCTCAGACGCTGGACCAATATAATAACTGCAAACATTTTTAAAACTCTGAGAGCTTTCCAGAAGGATGAGAATATCCAGGGTTATGTTAAAGAGTATGCTAGTACAATCAGTGCTCTTCAGGGAATTGGTGACAGTCAGAGTGATATTATTAAAAGAGCCTATAATCACGTAGACAACAACCATAAAGGTCTTCTGGATATACAGCTTACAGAGCTTAGTTCAGTTAAGCAGAAGGTTGTGGATCTTCTGAATAATACAGCTGACTCTTTCAGGAGCAGGGATCTCAATGTAATGGACAGATTAATTGAGGAGAGAAAGGAACTTCTTGAACTGTGCAAAAACTACGATGAGAATCAGGTTTCACGTATTCAGGACGAATCATCAAAAACAAGACTTAGTATTATGTTTTATGCTACAATAAGATCGTATACATCTATTATAAATGATACAATTAACCTTATTGAGGTATTTGAAAACATAAATGGTAAAAAATAGAAAACATTATGACGGAAGAGGAGGAATCCTCTTCCAGGTTTCTGTTGTTCTTGTTATTTCAATTATTGCGGGACTCTGCTTCAACGTATATAAAGGCAGAATCTCACTAATGTTCACTGCTTACACTCCTCCTCCTTCACAATTTGAATCAATTGATATTGAAACTCTTAAAGTTCTGATTGATCAGGATATGGCAGTTATTGTGGATGCAAGGGAGAGAGATGATTTTCAGATGGGGCATATCAAAGGCGCTCTGAACCTTCCGATTAAAGAGTTTTCTGAACTTTATGAGAGTATTGTAGCATCTTTGCCTGAAGGTAAAACCATAGTAGTTTACTGTTCTTCCGAAACCTGTACTGATTCAGAAAAACTTGCAGAGTTTCTAAAGCAGAAAAAACATACTGATATCATGGTTTATAAAGGTGGATATGCTGAATGGCAGGAGCATCAGGCTATGAGTGGCGGGGAGGATGTTTATGAACCGGAAAATTAGAGAGATCTTTTCTCACCCTGTAGTTCAGTTCATCGCCAGATTAATTCCGGGGCTGGTATTCATTTATGCCAGTATTCATAAAATTGCAGAACCCGAAGCTTTTGCCCAGGTAATTCATAACTATCAGATAATGCCTGCATGGTCTATTAATGCAATCGCTCTGTTTTTACCCTGGGTTGAGATGATTGCCGGTATAGGGATTATTGTTTCCTGCAGATTTGCCAAAGGCTCTGCCATGATAATAGGTGGGCTGTTGCTACTGTTTATTGTGGTACTTACCTTTAATCTGGCAAGAGGACTTGATGTGGATTGTGGCTGCTTTGACTCTGGTGGTGGCGAAGGTGGTGGCGCCCTTCAGGTTATTTTCAGAGATATTCTGCTATTGATTCCCTGTGTTATAGTCTTTTTTCAGAAGAAGAAAATCACTGACTGAAGCCAGCACTGACTGGCATTAATTTAAGGCTTGCTGGACTTTCTAAGATCACCTGCCTTCGTTTTCATTCTTCAAACTTCCCCAAGGCAGGCCTCGCCTGGAGTACCTCTCACTACTGAAGGTCTCTGTATGAGCAGTGAGCTTGCGAACAGCGATTAATAGCAGAGATGGGTACAGCGTAGCTGTCACTTTTCCTGCTTCTTCCCCAGAGGGTATTCGAATTTATCATAAAAAAGTCTTACAGAATCTGAAGCACTTTCAGAATATGTGAAAATAGTAATCTATATGAAGAAAATTTTGTGTTAAGATTAAATTATTCTCTTGAAATGTAGATTATAAGTGGGTTATGATGGTATTGGTTAATGAGATTAATATGGGAGGGGAGTTTTGGAATTAGTAAAACTTCTGTTTGAGAATAATATCTATAGAGATAGTGGGGGGAACTACTATTGTGGTTACTGTCTGAAATCTTCAACAGCTAAAAAAGTAATGCTTGTACAGGATCAGAGAGGAGTGCTTAGTGATGGTGCTCTTGAGCATATTTCAGAACATATAACTCTTAAATGCCCTGAGTGCGGGCATAAGGTAATAATCGAATCCGGTATCAATTAAAAGTAAAGTTTATTTTACTTTTTGATGTTTTATAAGGCAAAAACTTATAACAGGTAACAGAAGACTACCAGTGAGAATTGCCGGAAGTTTCATTCATAAGAGTTTGATTCCGGCTTCTTTATGTGCTAATTATTCTCTATGCTGAATGAGAAAGAAAAAGACCTTCTGATTGTAACCTATCCGGTTTTAAAAACCATTGAAAAGAACCTTCTTCAAAGACTTATTAATGAAGCTGAATCTGTAACTATTAAAGCCGGAACGCTTATATTCAGGGAGCTCCAGAAATGTGGAGGCTTTCCATTCATACTCAAAGGAAAACTGAGGGTTTTCAAACAATCACTTAATGGAAGAGAACTCTCTTTATATAGCGTAACTCCAGGGGATGCCTGTGTAGTAACTACTGGCTGCCTTCTTGGTAATGAACCCTATAATGCAACAGGAGAAGTTAAAGAGGATGTTCTTCTTATACAGATTTCTCCAGGGACATTTAATCTTCTTATGGAAGTAAAGAGTTTCAGAGAATATATTTTCAGTCTCTTTTCAAAACGGGTTGTAACTCTAATGCAGCTTGTTGAAGAGGTTGCCTTTCATAAACTTGATAACCGGCTTGCAGCATATCTTCTTAAACATGATAAAGTACTTAAAGTTTCTCACCAGGATCTTGCAGATGAACTGGGAACTGTAAGGGAAATTATTACCCGGTTACTTAACAGTTTCGCAGATTCAGGTTATATCATCCTGAAGCGTGGGATAATTGAGGTTCTCAAAGAAGAAGAGCTTCAGCAACTTATTTCAGGATAAATTTCCCAGTGTGACCTGAGTCACAGACACTCCTCTCTTTTACTGATAAAACTTCTCTATACACGTATAAAGGAGGAGATAATGAGAGCAGGAAATTATGAAATAAGGGAAGTAAGGCCTGAAGAGTACAGGGAAACAGGAGATATGGCGGTGGAAGTATATCAGGTTCTCCCGGGTATGCCGTCAGTTGAAGAGCAGCCGGAATACTACTCAATGTTAAGAGATGTAAAGAGTAGAGTTGATAAAGACAGTATTGAAGTACTGGTTGCTGTAACTTCTGAAGGAGAAGTACTTGGTAGTGTGGCATTCTATAAAGATATGAGGTCTTACGGATCCGGCGGAACAGCTTCAGAGGTCAAAGATAGCAGTGGAATACGGTTACTGGCTGTTAAACCTGAAGCCAGAGGACTAGGAGTAGGTAAATCTCTTACAGAGGAGTGTATAAGAAGATCTGTAAAACTGGGAGTGAGTCAGGTCGTTCTGCATACGACCCAGTCAATGCAGGTAGCCTGGGGAATGTATGAACGAATAGGGTTCACAAGGTTTAAGGAGATAGATTTTATGCAGGGTAATCTTGAGGTATATGGCTTCTGTAAAAGCATCAATTATTAAGGTGAAACCTAAAGAGACACCTCTTTTTGCAAATTAAATTTGAGTATGTAATATTATACTAAAAGAACAGAGGTGCTTCTATGAATATTTCAGAAGAGAAAAAGAGAGACTGGAAAAATATAGGAAGACTGTCAGGCGCAGTACTTATTGGAGCTGGTCTCTTCTTTCCGTGGATCACTGAAGAAGTAGCACTGATAAAGGAGGAAGTCGGGATCAACCTGTTTCTGGGAATAGGTTTTCTCCTTGCCACATTTTTTACTTCCAAAGATTCTTCCAACAGAAGACTGGTTGCGATTAATGGACTCGCTGGTGCCGGAGCTCTTATATGGATGATTATTATCTATTTCTCTGTAATTAGTCGTTCTGCTCCTGCTTCAGTAATGGATGAAATCAGAGGCATGAGTATATATACGGGATATTTCATAAGTCTGGCAGGAGTTCTTTTAACACTACTAAGTAGCTTTCCTGCATTTCTTGAAACTATTAAAGAAGATTTTTTTAAGTAAAGTTTCCTTTACTTTTCATAAATCTGGGATTGATACTACAGCTATAGTTTTCATGGAACCTCCGGAATCAGTTAAGAAAATTTTACTATTTCATAAGCAGATAATCTACTGATCCGGTATAATTATTCAGGAGAATATTATGAAAAAGCTACTACTGGTTCTGGTACTACTGTCAGCTTCTATGTGTTATGAAATATATGCCGGGAATATAGAAAAACTCAACTGGCTTGAAGGACACTGGAAAGGAGTTGTAGGGAAGAATAGTTTTGAAGCTATCTATTCAGGTTATGAAGGTGGAAGAATTCTGAGTATCAGTAAAGAGATCAGAAAAGATGGCAGTCTGGTTTTTGCTGAATTTGAAGAGTTCAGAAAAATAGATGGGAAAATCAGGATGACTCCATTTGTTAATGGTAAAAAGCTGTCAGTGTTTACTTTAACAGGTGTTGATAATAGAAGAGCTGTTTTTGAGAATCTCCAGAATGATTTTCCTTCAAGGATAGTCTATTATCTTAAGAGTTGTAAAAACCTTGTAATAATCCTTACCGGTGCAGAGAAGGGGAAAACTCTGAAAGTGATATACAATCTGAAAAGAGTTGAGTAGTTAAAAATACAGGCTGTTTACTGGTTTTTTTCAATGAAATCTGAAAACTCGTGAAAATCCATCTCTATGCGTTTGTCGTTAAAATGAACGATAGCTCTGAGGAACTCCTCATCCTGAATACAGAGGTCCTCTGTCATTCCTCTGAGGTCAAGACAGATCTCTCCGTTTCTGCAGATTGCAGCATTTATTTCTGAAAGATGAACGCTTCTGCGCACAGATTTACAGAACATATCTATTGTGTGAACCATAGGAATATAATGTAATTATTCCTATCTGTTGACGACACAATAATTTTCATCTTTAATGAAGTAAAAATTAGTATAAATGCCCTGTAAAGCAGCAGTTTATAATATCAGTGTTAATGTGATTTCTCAAATTTCAGAATTGATCTCTTTTTCTCTTCTTCTTAAAGATATTCACTGTAAGGGAAACCAGAAAAACAGATCCAATAGCTACAAAAAACCCAATTAAAAAATCTTCCATAAATTACAACCTCTTTTGTTTTGTTCTTATTAATGATACAGGAACACAGAATAATACACAACAGCCTGATATGTTGGTTCAGAGACACTTATCCCGTCTCTGAACACTTTCCAGGTTTATGCTAATAGGTAATCTTAAAAGATACAGGTCTGTGGTCAGGGCCACTCATATCAAGCAGTTCACTGAAGAGTTCGTTTTTATACTGTTCCACAAGTGTTGCTTTACCTGCCAGACACCAGTCAAGAATTCCATCTTTTATCTGGGTTGGCACATCGTCTCCCCAGCAGGTAACCCCCTGAGTGCCACCTGGCAATGTAAGAGCAGCCTGATTTCTGAAATCCCAGTTCATATCTCCTGTAATTGCCCATTTGCCTTTTGCAATCTCTTCAAGAGATGCCGAAGCAGTCTGTAGCTGATCCTTTGTTAATCCGGTTTGCCCTGATTTAAAGTGTGCAAGAGTCAGAAAACCACCATCACCGGCGAGAAGAACTATTTTGCGATTCATATACTTCAGGGTGTCGTAATAGTATTTGAGACCTGAATCTGTTCTTACCATACAGATATAGCCATTACTGTATCCCCCTTCAGATTCATATACATTATAGTCTGCATATGCCTGACTCAGAAAAGTGCTGTAATTTCCTGTCTGGGCAGAGTGTACTTCACAGAGAAATATCACTGTAAATTCATTTTTAACACATGTATCGATGAAATAACTTACCTTACTTTGCTTTTCAAGCTCTGATGATTTTCCATTCTTTTCAATATTAAATGATGCAACTGTTATACTCATAATTTCCTCCACTATATGAAAGCTTTTTCAGAAAGACGATGGATTACAGTTATTGTGAACTATTATGAAATTAAAGAGTTGATTTTTACAGCTTATTCTTAATATTATTGAGAGTATAAGACAAATAAACCGGGAGGAGAGAGAAGTGTTAAAAAGGGCGCATTCCAAAAGAGAAGAGTTGTACTCATTTTTAAGAAAAGAGAGCTTATTTAAATTATTTTTCATCAGTTCGTTTCTGATATTTTTTCTGGGAGGAACTTACTCAGATAATCTTGTTGCTAAAAGTTCTTCTAATATCAGGAAAAAGCAGAAAACAGTAGTTGAGACTGTATATGTAACCAGAACAGGTAAGAAGTTTCATAAGGTAGGATGTCAGTATTTAAGAAAAAGCTGTATTGCCATTAAAAAAGCGAAAGCAGTCAGGCTTAACTATTCACCATGCTCTAAATGTTATGGGAAGAGTTACAGACTGGATAAAAAAAAGAAGTATGTTAAACCTGTTTCATATACTTCTGTACAGTGCTCAGGTATTACAAAAAAAGGACGACGGTGCAGGAGAAAAACAACTCACTCTTCGGGATACTGCTGGCAACACAGGTAGTTATCTAAAGGTAGGAGTGCTGGAATTTATCTTCCTTTTACCTCTTTTATTTATAAAAAAAGAAGATAATTCAATAGTAATAAGATATGCTGGTAAGTATAAAGAGAAATATATAAGAAAGGCTCCTGGAGTTAGTTCTGATGACTACTCCATTCAGGTTCTTAAAGACTCTCTGTAGATTAAATAGTTATTGATTTATAGTTTGAAAATATCCGGCATAGCCTGTTCCCATACCATAGGGATGCTATGATTGATCACTGATTTTCTGATCTCTTCTCCCTTTGCAGTAAGGCAGCACTTCTCTGAGTTGTTCTCTTCAGCAAGATAGCCATTGTCAATCAGACGGGTTACTATTTTCTTCTGTTTTGCTGAAACATTACTGTTTGGTGAATAAAGTGAACTGACAGTAACTTTCTGATCTGGATCAAAATCGATTTTTCTGAAAATGTGTCTTAGATATTCATATTTGTTTCTGTTATCCATAATACCTCCGGATATATTAATAATACTCCTTCAGAAGATAAAATCAAGAATAACTGAAATATCAGATACCAGAAGGTATTAAACGCAAAGATACCCGTTATATCCGGAGCAATGCAGCTAAATGGTATTGACTCTACTGAGTATCAGTTTCTTCTGTATCAGGATGGGTATCTTTCTGTCTTTTTGTGAGCCTGTTCATTGAATAGTAGAGAATACCAACAGCAGCCAGACCTACTAATAAACTTACTACAAAATTGTCCATCTTTTTTAAACCTCAGAACAATAGTGTAGCGGGAAATCAGAAATTACAAACCAATCCCCGAAACCTTAACACAACCTTAAAAAAGTTGGTGCATATAGCTTTTAAAGAAAAACTTTGGAAGAGACGCTCATTGCGTCTGGAGTTATTAAAAACAGAACAGAATTGTGAAATATCATTGAAAGAATACAAAGTAAACTAAAGAGATTATCAGAATAATCGTAATTATGGAATTAAGCCTTTTAGAATACTTTATTTGTTTTTGCAGATGAAGGTTTACAATCTTTTGTAGGTGAGGAAGAAAAAGAGGGTTTGGATGAATATTTTCTGGTAATATCCATAGCACGTTTTGCTTCTTTTGGGTTATTAAGAATTTTTTTGGCTTCTTTAGAAACTAACGGGCTTAAGCTATTATATAGCATAGCTTTCCTCCTCTTTGAATATTATCTTTTATGATAGCATGAAAAAAAAGTGATTTCTACAAGCTCTTGCTCCGTTTTATGAAAAACTTTTCTGCATATTGATTCTCTTGTATTTGTACTGGACAATTTATAATGCTGAATGTGAAATTTTTCTGATAAATATGTTTATTATTGAAGTCTGTAGAAACTGATCTACTATTAAAAGATACTGCCAATGAAGTCCATGACTTCCATGATTAACTCGATAAAACTGACAATAATCTTAGAAAGAGTAGGTTTACTACGATCCATATTTTCGCAATAACCCATCCCAAAACAAATTAGCAACCCTTATGTATTGATTCGTAAATGGTGGTGGGCTTTTTATTACCACCCCGTCAGCTACACTGATTCGCTGAAGCTCACAGTTTGCTGCCACCCCTCCTCTTTTTAAGCCACTTCTGACGAAGACTTAAAATATGAGGGGATTCTTCCAGTTTAGTCACACTTCCTGCTGGGTGAAAGGCGTTGTGCTGTTTTGATTGGCTATTGAAAGCTTAAGAAAAGAAACGCGATTTGTAGGGGTCTTCGAATGAAGGGAGGAACGAAGTGGAACCCGAATAATGTCGAAGATGGGAGACGCGTTAGCGTTATCTTTATTTAACAAGTTATAAAATTGTTCTTACCATAACGGAGTATGCTCCCGTTTAACAGGGTACTACGAAATAAAGTCCTACAGGTCTAAAAACGTTGTGCTTTTTTGACAGGCGATTGAAATCGTACTAACCACCCCGTCAAATTCTCAACAAAGAAAGCTGTTGTAAAAAATAAATGTTATTTTTGTGTTGAATCAAAAATTTTGTTCTGTATAATTATTATAAAAAGAGAATTGGAGAGAGTTATGAGTAAAGTTGCTGAATCCAAGATTATTTTAATGGAGCATTCAAAAAGTAAGGTAGAGCTGTATAGGGAATATCTTGGTACATACCTTAATATTCTGGCCCGTTCAGAGTATATAGATAGAATAAACCTTCTTGACCTGATGTGCGGTGAAGGTGTATATGAAAATGGAGGTAAAGGTAGTCCTGTGGTTGCCATTGAGGAAATAAAGAAACACTTTTTTCAGAATGGCAAAACCTGCCCTCATATCGAACTGATTCTGAATGATAATGGAATTTCAGAAATTGAACCAGGAGTTAAGAGGATAGAGAGGGTTCAAAAGGCCTGTGAAGGTATATTTAATCATAGGAACCTGAAAACCATATATAGAGATTATAGTTATATGGATTTATATCCTAGAGTACTAGACAAACTAAATCGTATGAGTAATAGTGAACGGGCACTACTATTTATTGATCCTTATGGCTATTCGGATGTATGTCCACAGCACATATGGGAGTTTATGAAAAACGGTAAGACAGAAATTATTCTCTTTGTACCGATAACTTATATGTACAGGTTTCTAAAGAAAACTATTGGAGATGAAGATTTCAAAGGTGGAAGGGCATTAAAGCATTTTATTGAAGCTTTGGCGCCAATTGAAATGTTTGAGAAATGTCTTAGTGACAGGCATTTTGTAGAATTGGTAAAAGAAAAATTCAAGGTTTTAATGCCTGGGAAATTTGCATCTACGTTTACTATAGAAAGGGATAAGAGTAATATTTTTGCTCTGTTTTTCTTTTCAAGCCATATTTTAGGTTATGAGAAAATGTTGGAAACAAAGTGGAAATTTGATGAGGATAGAGGGCAGGGATATAAAATTAACGGACAATCTTCGCTGTTTGAACCACTGGATTTAAGTGATTTTCCATCCAAACTAAAGAATTATATTAGAGAAAAAGATAGAACGAATAATGATATATTCGAATTTGGTTTGAAGGAAGGATTTTTGGCAAGGCATACAAATGATGTTTTAAGGTTTCTCCAGAAAGAAGGCTTACTGGTTGTGAAAAGAACTGATGGAAAAAAAACAAGAAAAGGGGCTTTTTACTTAAAAGATAAGAGTATTAATGTTATATTCTCTTTGATGTAAGGTGGTGAATATGTCTAAAACAAGGATTGAATGGACTGAAGAGACATGGAATCCTGTTAAGGGGTGTAATAAGGTATCTGAAGGTTGTAAAAACTGCTATGCAGAAGTTATGGCTAACAGGCTTAAAGGAATGGGGCTTAAAGGGTATGAAAATGGTTTTAATATTACTCTTTTCCCCGAGCGTCTTAATCAGCCTCTTTTGAAAAAGAATCCATCAAAATTTTTTGTTAACTCTATGGGAGATACTTTTCATGAAGAAATTCCTACAGAGTATATAGATAGAATTTTTGAGACAATTCAAAAAACTCCTCAGCATATTTATCAGGTACTTACAAAGAGAGCAGACAGAATGCTTCAGTATCTGTCCAATAAGGATATATGTGATAATTTATGGATAGGGGTAACTGTTGAGAACTGTGATTCCCTTGTAAGAATAGATAGATTACGTGTTCTGGAAGCAGGTATTAAATTTTTATCTGTTGAGCCTCTGCTGGAAGACTTGGGAGTTGTTGATTTTTCAGGAATAGATTGGGTAATTGTTGGTGGGGAGAGTGGTGCCAGAGCGAGAGCTATGAAGGAAGAGTGGGTTCTTAATATAAAACGACAATGTGAAGAACAGGGAGTTGCCTTCTTTTTTAAACAGTGGGGAACCTGGGGCGTTGATGGCAAGAAAAGAAGTAAGAAGGCAAATGGTAGAATGCTTTTAGGTAAAGAGTGGAATCAGGTGCCTGTGTGATTCTATTAAAACTATTCTGAAAAATTTCTAAAAGATCTACTATTAAAAGATACTGCCAATGAAGTCCATGACTTCCATGATTAACTCGATAAAACCGACAATAATCTTAGAAATAGTAGGCTTACTACGATCCATATTTTCGCAATAATCCATCCCAAAACAAATAAGCAACTCTTATGTATTGATTCGTAACACCCCCGGGAGTATCATCAGAATAATTGGCAAAGGAGGATGAATGGCAAAAGAGAAGAGAAAGACGTTGGATGGGGATAGTAAAACTTATCTAATCTTTTTTATTATAGGCTTTATCGTGCTGACAGCATGTGCAGGATTTATAATTCATTTAAAAGAAGAGAAGGTCATTGATTTCCTTGAAGGCGTTTCTGTCGAGAGTTTTGGAATGCTTATGGATCTGTTCATATTGGGATTTATGTTTCATCATTTCAAAGAGAAAGGTGATAAGAGAAAAGAGGAAGAGGAAAAAGAGAACGAACGTCAACTTAAGATTGAACGTTACAAAGAAGAGATAGATGATTTCAGAGGCTGGGAAAGTGATGAAGCAAAATTCAGAATTGTTGGAATTCTTAAGAGATTAAAAAAGATAACAGATGAAAAGATTAATTTAACCAGATGCTATTTTTCTGGCCTTAATAAATTAGATTTAGACTTTAGTAATACTTCATGTGATGTAACTCAGTTTAACAAAGTCGAATTGAGAAAAAGTAATTTCTCTAATACTACAATTATAAAATCAGAGTTAGTTGATGCTAAGATGCATAATAGTCTCTTTTATAGAACAAACTTCACAGAGTCTTCACTACGCAACATAACTTTCTCTGGAAGTTCTTTTTACAAAGCAGTTCTTACATTTGCAGATTTGGAAGAGGCCAAGTTTGATGGAGCGATGCTAATTAGATCTGACTTGAGTCACGTAAATCACGCTCCTATTGCAGAATTATTAAAAGCCAAATCTCTATATAAAACTAAATTTGATGATAGGGTATTTAAACTGATTAACGATAAGAAACCTGAGTTGTTTTATAGGCCTGATAATTATGAAGAAATATTAAAAGGCATGCCTCTGTCTGAAGAAGATTTTAATGAAGAGTTAAAAGATAACGAAAATAGTTGTAATAGAAAAACTGAAGGTGTTAATGATAAAGAGGTTCAAGGTAATATAAAAAAAGTGCTTCAGAGTCAGCTTAATTTAGGGAATATAGATAAAAATCAGTTTGATAGCATAATAAAAAAATTGAAATGATAATATCCATATGTTACTCGACGAGTCCTTTAAGATAAGGACAATAGGTTTGTAGAAAATTTATATAAATATCTTATGAAGTATTGATGCATGCTAAATTTTCACTAAAGATCAATGTGTATTCAAAATCTTTTGAAAAACCTTTTTAGGAAAGTTCTTGAGTAGAATTGAAAACTTTTTTTCTCAATTGGTTGTTGGTCTAAAAGTTTTATTATTTCTGTAGTTTTATTAATAGCAATGCTATATAAAGTTTTATTATAATTTCCTTCATCAAGTTTAGTAAAATACTCATTTGAGAACGAGCAAAATGTACCGAAAGCTTTTTTGTAATCCGGTTTTATTATATAGGGTATTGTGTGTCTATACTTAGCTTTAGGATCAAGTTTATAAAAACGATAGAGCAAATTATATAAATCTGAAATATTCTTGGATAGTTGGGTTAGATAGTAATTTATGTAGGTAGAATCGTAATTTTTGTAATTTAACTCATTAAAGCATTCTATTGTAGAGGCACCTGTTAAATTGTTGGTTACTATATAAGATTGGTTATGGGCCAAGCTTCTCACCTCAAGTTTTAGTTGTTCCATTTTGTCTTCTATATCTTTAAAATAAGATTTGTAATTCTCAAATGCATCAAAAAAAAGAGTCTTTTCATTAAGTTCCATCAACTGGGTATTGGCTTTGATTTGAGCTCTGAAAGATATGTAAACTAACCATGCTGCAGCAATTCCAATAAATGGGGCAGTCATACCTCCTATCGCATCACCAATTTCGTTTGGAGACATTCCTAGTTTCATCCAACTAATTTTAGCAGGACCTTTCAAAATAGAAGGTATAAAAAATAAACATATTGTAAGAAGTATCATACCAAGACTGTATGGCCATGTTCTAGATTCATCCTTTTTTATTTTTAATTCAGATGGTAAAGCTGAATATTTTGTGTCAACTACACTTATGTTATAGTTATTAATCATTTTGATTTGCTCTTCTAATTCTTTTCCTTCATAAGTTAATTGATATAGATCAGGGATTTCTTCGTAACTGCAAATCGGAGAGCTCTCACCATTTTTTAATACATATGTATCTTTTAGAGTACTGAATGTTCTCGTTTGTTCAAGTAATCCCTTTTTCAAGAGTGATTTAAGAGCTTGGTGTTGTATTTCCGAAAAATCTTTAGAAGCAATATAAGTGCTTTTCCCACATTCAGTAATTATTTCTTTTTCGGTTATACTAAAATCTTCCATTTCTCACCTCAAATTGTTTTTTTCATGATACTCTGATAAATATAGTTTTGCAATTGCTCCTTCTTAGTGTCATCTATTAGCGTCCTTGTCAGGGCGTAGCCGAAGGCGAAGCGATTGTTGACGTGTAGTCGCGTTCAGGTTTTAAGATCTGCAGGGTGAGAGGCGTCGTGCTGTTTGGTTTGGCGATTGAAGCCATGAAAACCACCCCGTCAGCGGCACTGATTCGCTGAAGCTCATAGTTTGCTGCCACCCCTCCTTTAAAAGGAGGGATATGGTGCAAGTAATAATAGGCAGGATACAACTGTGAGAGTCTGTGCGCGTCTGTGTATGTCTTTGTTTGTCAGTGCCTGACCCGGCGTAGCCGAAGGCGAAGACTGATTATTCGCGCTTGTTCGCGTTCTGGTTTTAAAGGCCTGCCATTAATGTAATTATCGTAAATGGTGGTCGTCTTTTTCCCATTTAACAGGGCATGTAGCATTAAAAAAACGAGGGGTATTTAGTATTCCGAATCTGCTTTCCAACAGCTCCTAATGTTTAATTTTCGTTAGTGGTTAGTTTATATTCACTTATTCGTGAATTTTTTTTAAAAAGTTCTTGACAATCCCTGATCCTGTGTATAGAATTATCTCTATTTGAAAAAATAGGAGCACCTATAATAAATTGGGTGTCTGGAACAATGTGAGAAACGGACAATTTGCGGGGAGCTTTGATCCGTGTTCAGCAATATAAGGGAGTTAAGAATGAAATCTGAGATTATTAGTATGTTTTATTTCTATCTATAATAAGAAAACATACAAAGTTAGAATTTTACAGTTTTTTTTTATGCAATTTGGTTTAGTAGGTATTCCTATATAAAATAGGTTTACTTGTTTTTGTAAAAAACAAAAAAGTACATGTTCGGGAATGGGTCTTTTTTTAAAGCAAATTTGTTGTATGTGCCTGTGGATGAGGAGTTATGAACTTTGGTAAATAAAATTTAAAAAAAACTTGACAGAACTCAGGTTACTGTATAAGATGACTTTCTTCCTAGGAAAAATAGGTTATCCTATGGAAAGTTGAATGAGATGGAAAATTAAAAATGGGTTGAAAAACCGGGGTTCTGTTAATTGGTTTGAAATAAATTTTAGGAGTATTTAAATGAAAAGTAAGTCTCTGATTTGTTTGCTTTTGTTCAGCTTAATTACAATTGGTCTTGGGGGGGCATCTGTATGGCAGATAAAAGGGCAGGTTAAGGATAAGAGGGGGACAGCTATTCCGGGAGCATGCATTAAAATTAAAGGCAGTTCCCAGGTAATGGTTACTGATGAGAATGGTAAATATAGTCTGAATAATGACATGGAACAGGTTCGCCTGGTAGTTACTGCACCTGGCTTTAAGATTCAGACAAAACTTGTAAAACGAAACCCGGAAGGTCCTGTAAATGTGGATTTTCTTCTGTTTGCAAAAGAACTGCATTACGACATGGTTGTTACTTCAGAAAAGAGAGAAGCCAATATTCAGGATATTCCTGTAAGTCTTTCTGTTATTTCAAGTGCAAGAATTGAATCTTCAGAAGTAAAAACTGTAACAGATATTCATCACACAATTCCAAACTTCAGCTCTTTTGATTTTGGAAGTGGTTTTTCCTACAACTCAGTAAGAGGAGTAAGTAATACCCTGACATCATCAAATGCACTTGGAGTATATGTTGACGATGTACCTGTAATGACTTCCCAGTCCTATAACAGTACAGATCTCATAGAGCTTGAAAGAGTTGAAGTACTGAGAGGGCCTCAGGGAACACTTTATGGTAACAATACACCTGGTGGTGTTATAAACATCATTACAAAGCAACCTGAAAACTTCTGGCGCAACACACTTACTGCGGGAATAGGGAACCATGGAAGTAAAGATGTTGGCTTATCAGTTAACGGGCCCGTTGTAAGAGATAAACTCTTTCTAAGTCTCAATTTCAAGCATAAAAGGCTGGATAAAGGTTACTATAACAGTAAAAATGATGATGTTAAGTATGGTGAGTACGATAACACATATTTCAGAGGAACGGTTATCTATAAAGCCTCAGATGTATTTGATCTGAAATTCAGTGCAGTTAATAATACCAATCACGGATTCTCTCATATCTGGGTTCCTAAAGATAATGATCTTTTCGATATACCATCAAAAGATCCGGGAAAAAACAGTGTGAAACAGAATACCCAGTCTCTGAGAATGAGTTATTCCACTGAGCTTTTTGATGTTGTGTCAATAACTTCAAGAGGGAATACAGATTTTAACAGCTATTCATCACTGGACTTCACAAACAGAGGACTCTTCGAACAACCTGTTGTGGACAATATCACCTTCATAACTCAGGAGTTGAGATTTGTTTCCAAAAAGGATGAAGATTCAGATTTCAACTGGATTGGGGGGCTCTTCTACAACAATATGGATAACGACAACAGAATGGGTTCTAAAACCGATATGGCTATTATCATGCCAACACTCCCGGTAGGAGCAATGGTAAGCGATATTAAGTATAGCGCAGATATAGATAGTAAAACCATTGCTGCCTTTGGTCAGGTAAACCTGTCACTGGGAAGCCGTTTCTCTTTTACAGTTGGTTTAAGATATGAGCATAACAAGAGATCAATAGATGCAGATTACTATAACAGTCTCAGTATGATGACTATGAAGCCTGTTACCCACAGCTTTAAGGGTTCTAAAACATGGAACTCATGGACACCAAAATTCAGCGTTGATTATAAAGTAAGTGGGGACCTCATGCTCTACGGAAGTGTTGCAAAAGGTTATAAAGCCGGCGGTTTTGTCGGATATGGAGTAAGTACTCTGGAAGCAGCTACTTTTGATCCTGAAGAGGCTATGAACTATGAGGTGGGATTCAAATCCACACTTTTTGATAAGAAACTCATGGTTAATGGAACATTCTTCTACTCAAAGGTAGATGATATGCAGGTAATAGTCTACAACAGCCAGACAATGGCTCAGGAGCCAAGTAATGTTGGTAAAGCAGAAATAAAGGGTCTGGAACTTGAGTTTTCTGCAAGACTTATGGAGAACCTGGAATTTTCAGGTGCACTTGGGATTCTTGATGCAGAGCTGAGAAGTAATCCGCGAATTTCTCCAATGGGAAAGGTTATCGATTATAAAGGGAATAAAGCTCCTCTTTCACCGGACTACAACCTCAATCTCTATCTTCAGTACAGACCATTCTCAGGTATCTATGCAAGAGTCGAAGGTGTCTGGACTGGTAAGGTCTACTTTGATGAAGAGAACCAGCATAAACAGGATGCGTACTTCATTGGAAATCTGAGGATTGGGTATGAAACTTCTCTTTTTGAAGTTTTCTTCTTTGGGAACAATATTTTTGATAAATCATACATTAACTACTCTTCCAATTTCGGGATGATAAGTGAAGGGGCAATTGTTATGCCCGGAACTCCAAGGGCAGTTGGTATAGGAACTGTTCTCAAATGGTAGATGAACAAAATTAAATTCAGTAGATAAAATGTGGTTTAACCGGGAAACAGAAACTGTTTCCCGGTTTTTTTGAGGAGGAAGATGTGAGTATTGTTAAAATAAGTAAACTAAGAAAGTCATATAAGGATCTGGTGGCTGTAAAAGATCTGGATCTTGAGATACAGGAAGGAGATGTTTACGGTCTTCTGGGGCTTAATGGAGCAGGAAAAAGTACACTGCTGATGTGTCTTATAAATATTCTGGGTTATGATAACGGGGAAATCCTGTTTGAAGACAAATATACCCATAAGGAGTGGACGAAAAATATTGGTTATATCCCTCAGGAGCTGGCGATTTACCCGGAACTGACCTCTTATGAAAATGTTGCTTTCTTTGCTTCCCTCTACGGTTTCAAAGGTAAGGAGCTTGACAGGAGAGTTAATGAGGCAATTGAGTTTGTGGAACTTACAGATGTAAAGGATAAGAAATCTGCAGAGTTTTCAGGTGGAATGAAGAGGCGTCTTAATCTTGCCTGCGCAATAGCACACTCTCCAAAGCTGATTATTATGGATGAACCTACAGTTGGTATTGATCCTCAATCAAGGAACAGGATACTTGAGAATGTAAGGGAATTGAGTAAAAGGAATGTAACTGTTATCTATACAACTCACTATATGGAAGAGGTTGAAGCTATCTGCAACCAGATTTCTATAATTGATCATGGGGAGATCATTGCCAGTGGAACAAAAGATGAAATTAAAAAGAGTATAGGCTCAAGTACCTCTTTTATTATGAAAGCTGATAATCATAGTGGCAACAGGGAAGAGTTGCTTAAGAAACTGCAGAAAATAGAAGGCATAGAAGAAATAGGCGATCTCCCTGAAGCTTCGGAAAGCAATGGTAACTGGAGCTGCAGGATAAAGTGCAGGAATGAGAATCTTCTGAACTCAATTGTTGGTGAAGCCTCAGCAAATGAGGTTATTGTTAAGAGTCTGAATCAGGAGAAGATGAGTCTTGAAGATATCTTCCTGGAGCTGACTGGAAGGGAAGTGAGAGATAATCAGGGATAGAATCATGTATATAACAATAATGAGAAAAGAGCTGAAGCAGTTCCTGAAGAATCCGGGAAATATGCTCTTTGTATTTGTTTTACCGGTACTCTTTATTCTGCTCATGACAACGGCTCTCAGGAACTATGTTGGAAAAGACTATAATACTTTCAGAGATGGTAAGCTTCTGGTATTTAACGGAGGAGCAACTGAAACAGCTGTCACTGATCTGGAAAATTTCAGAAGAACACTTAAAAATAGTACAGGTGTGATTTTTGAAAACACAGGCAATCCTGATGAAGCAAAAGAGCGGGTTAACCGCAGCGAAGCTTTCGGCCTCATTACCCTGAAAGGCAATAAGGTCTCTTACTACAGATCACCCTACAACGAACCTGTTGGAGGAAAACTTGTAAGAGGGATTTTTCAGCTGGTTATGGGGAAAAATACCACTCAAAGCAGAAGTAAAATCAAAACCACAGTTATTAACAAGCCAGCAATCAACTCCAATGCATATTTTACCTTTACTGAGCTGGCTTTCATTATGATGTTTATTGCTCTTGTAATAGGGCAGAGTGTTATAAATGAGAGGCGTCTTGGGACTATTGAGAGAATTAAGCTGGCTAAAAGGGGAATCAGTACACTACTTATAAGCAAACTTACTCTTGGAATTATTGCAGGTTTTCTGCAGGTTGTAACTGTATATCTCTTCTCATCTCTCTATCTGGGAGTAAAGTGGGGAGATAAAATCGGTTATATCCTCCTTGTACTTTTAAGTATTGCGGTATTAAGCTCCACTTTTGGAATTGTTATCGGGATGATTGCCAGAACCAAAACGGTTCTCGACAGTATTATTCTGATGAGTGTAATGAGTTCTTCTTATGCTGGAGGAGTTCTTGCTCCTGTATACCTGATGGAGCATATGAGTATTGTAAAGGTTCTCATTAAGTTAAGTCCTCTCTACTGGACAGGAAAATCTTTAAACAGTCTCCATGCTGGAATTGTTGATATGCACACCTGGGTGTGTCTTGCAGTATGCATGTCCCTCACAGTAGTTCTGCTGTTTATTTATAAAGCTCTAAGCAAAAAATCGAGCCTTATGGTTCAGACAAGTTAGGAGAAGATCTATGGTAAATATTATTAAACAGGCCTGGTTAATGTTTAAGAAAACTCCGGGATATATTCATACGATGACAACATTTCCAATTGTCTATCTGCTTCTGCTTACAGTGGTACTGGCCTACTCGAAAAACCATAACATTTCTGTAATAGACCTGTCTACAGATGGTTCAGGTAAAGTTATATATAAAGCTTTAAACGGAGTGGAAGGGCTTACTATAATTGACACAGATTACGATGATGCTGTAAAGAAAATGATCGGGGGCAATATTGAACTGACTGTGGTTCTCAATAATAACGGTAATACAGAAATAATAAGGCTCTCTGAAGGTTCAGAGGTAGAGAAAACTGTTACAACCATCATTAATGCTGTAAATTCTGAACCTGAAGACAGAAGACTTGAAGTTGCTGTAAATCCGGTTGAAGAAAAGGGACTTCCCATATCTTACGGTCTTGGAATCATGCTTTTTAAGTTTATTACTGCTTCAGGAATTATGGCAGGAATTCTTATAAGAGAGAAAAACAGTGGAATGAGGGATAGAATTTTACTTAGTGGAATCTCTCCTTTCTCATATTTAACAGGAAAAGCTGCAGTCTATTTTGGCTCAATGGTCATGACTGCTACTGCTTACTACACCTTCTGTCTGGTTTTTAATTTTGACTTTGGTATGAGAAACAGTATCTGGTTCTTTGTAATGGTACTGGTGGCCTCACTCTTTTCCGTTGGAGTCTACTCACTCTTCGCATCAGTTCTGAAGGAGGAGGGAATGCTCTGGAGTATCGGAACATTCATCTTTTTCCCAATGGCAATTCTTTCGGGAGCTCTGTTTCCTTACAGCAGTATGCCTGCCTGGATGCAGACTGTGGGTGCTTATGTGCCACAAAGATGGATCAGCGGGAGTATTGAGCTTATACAGAAAAGCGACAGTATAGTTCCGGCTCTACCTTATATTGGGCTTACTTTAACTGTTGCAGCATCGTGTTACATAATGGCATTGAGAAATATAAGCAGAAGATAACTTTAATTTTCAGGGGAAAGATAAAATGAATTTACAGGAAAAGACTATCCCGAGAGATATTAACAGTTCCGGTGTAGTAATAGAGGGCAGATTACTTTATGAAAAATTTATTGAATCTGCAGGCAGAGAGCCTGATAAAACAGCGGTAAGCTGGATGGAAAACGGTTCCTGGGTATCAATGACTTATGGGAACCTCATGGATAAAGCCATCTACCTTGCAGGGTATCTGCAGATGCGTGGAGTCAGGGCAAAAGAGAATGTAGCTGTTTCTCTACCAAGAGGAGGGGGGCAGGTGATTGCTGTTCTGGGTATTCTTGTGGCTGGTGGAGTCTATGTACCTATCGGTTCTGAGCAACCTGATGAGAGGAAGAGGAAAATATTTGAAAGGGGGAATATCCGTTTCTGTATTAGTGAAAAAGAGCTCCCCGGTTCAGTTGAGGCTATTGATCTGAAAAGTGCCGTAGATGATAGATATATACCTACAACTCCTGACATATCAGTAGATGACCTTGCATATATAATCTTTACTTCAGGTACTACGGGAGAACCAAAAGGGGTAATGATCTCCCACGATGGAGCCTGGAATACAATAGAAGATGTGAATCAGAAATTCAATATAGGAGAGGGTGACTGCGCTATCAGCGTATCTGCTCTCGATTTTGATCTGTCAGTATACGATATTTTTGGTATGCTGGGAGCTGGAGGGAGTCTGATAATGATTCCTGAAGAGAAGAGCAGAGAAGCTCTGTTCTGGTATGAAGTACTTAAAGAGTATAAAGTTACAGTCTGGAACTCTGTTCCTGCGCTTTTTGATATGGTGCTCTCATGCTGGGAAGATAATCCTGCTGACCTCTCTCTGAAAACCGTTATGGTGTCAGGTGACTGGGTAATGCCACAGCTTGTGGAAAGGGCTTTTAAAATTGCGCCGGACCTTAAAATCTTTGCTCTGGGTGGAGCTACAGAAGCTTCTATCTGGTCTTCATACTATCCCGTAAAATCGCTTAATTCTGAATGGAAATCTGTGCCTTACGGAAGACCTCTGGGTAATCAGCAGATAAGAGTAACAGATGATGAAGGTATGGATTGTGAAGATGGTGTTCAGGGGAATATCTGGCTTGGTGGCCGGGGTGTTGCAAAGGGCTATCTTGGAGATTCAGAACTTACAGCAGACAGGTTTATAAACCTTGATGGTGTTCCCTGGTACTATACCGGCGACACAGGCCGTTATGATGAGAATCACGATATAGAGTTTCTTGGACGTAAAGACAGGCAGGTAAAACTGAATGGTTACAGAATTGAAATCGGGGAGATAGAACACAACGCCGCTAAGATTGAAGGGGTTGCAGACAATTTTGCCATGATTATAGAAAATGGCGGTGCAAAACAGCTTGCTCTGGCTTATACCCCGGAAAGTTCTGTTTCAGATAAGGATGAGGTGCAGGGGTTTGCTGGCATTAAACCCGACCAGGCTTCAGATAAGGCTATTGCTCTCTTCATGAGAGATATCTTTAATGAATATCCTGAACTCCGGGATTCTGATATCAGGGTGGTTGAGTCCTGGAAGAGGTGGCTTGAATTACATGAAGATAGTAGTGTCGCTGCAGATAGTGAACTATTAAAGGAGCTTTCTCAGATAAAAGAGGCGGTGGCAGATACAGTAACCGGAAGAAGAGATCCTTTGTGGCTTCTTGATCACCCATATTTTTCAATAGATCATCTCTTCTTTAAAGATGAAGGAATAGTGGAAGGCCTTGAATATATGGTAGCAGAAGTAAATTCCGGAGCTGCTGAAAAGGGAAGTCTTAAAGTAGCAGTTATGGATGTGAGAGGAGATCTGATTCCCGACTATCTTCTGAAGAGGCTCCCTGATAATTCAGAGCTTACCTGTATTGTCAGAGGAGCAGGTGAAAAAGAGAGGGCTGGGAAGATAGATGAAAAACTTAAGGTTATCTATGCTGATGGTGATCTGGTTCCTGAAGGAAGTGAGTTCAGTTTTGATATTCTCATAGCTCTTAATACAATGCACCAGTACAGAGATGCAGAAGAAGGGCCGGCTTTTGCCTATACTCTCCTTAAACCTGGTGGAAGACTCCTTATGATGGAGCAGAATGAGTTTCCTCCGATTGGGCTTGTAACTTCAGCTCTTCTGGAGAAAGGATTTAAAGAGTTCAAAAACAGAAAAGAACCCTTCAGTCCCATGCTCAAATCTGAAGAGTGGGGAACAATACTCAATGCAAAAGGCTTTGTATCTGTTGAGGCAACCCGGATGTCAGATACAGCAACAGTTATTCTGGAAGCCAGAGTTAATAAAAGGGATCAGAGAATAAAACCGGAAGATCTGCAGGAGTTTCTAAGAGTTTCTGTACCGGGGTATATGGTACCGGAAACTATAAGAATGGTATACAGAGTGGGGCTTACAGGAAACGGTAAGGTGGATGTAGGTGCTATAAAAAAACTTATGGACAGTATGCCTCAGGAGGAGTTTGTTATGCCTGATGGTGAAACTGAGATTCAGGTAGCGGATCTCTGGAAGGAGATCCTGGGAATAGCTGAAGTAGGCAGAAACTCCTCATTTTTTCAGCTTGGAGGAGACAGTCTTCTGGCAACGCGTTTTCTTAATAAGATTAATAAAATCTATAATTTTACATATTCTCTCCGTGAGATGTTTGACAATCCTGTGCTAATGGATGTTGCAGCCAGTATTGACAGTAACAGAGAGGACCTTCTTATGGAAGAGGGAGTAATATGATTGGTATTATAGGGGGTTATGGAAGCATCGGGACAGAGGTTGTTAAGCGCCTTACCAGCTGGGGATATTCTGCTGTGAAAGCAGGAGGAAGGTCACCGGAGAAGGTGGAGAAGGAGTTTAAAAAACTTTTTCCCGAAGTGAAGCTTCAGAAGGTGGATTTTGAGAATAGCAGAAATCTTTCCCGTTTTATTGATGGCTGCAGCCTTCTCATTAACTGCTCAGGACCCTCCTATAAAACTGCATACAGAATTGCTTCCTCTGCCATGGAGATGGGAGTTGATTATGTAGATGTGGGAATGGATGCGGGAATGGAGCAGCTTAAAGGCAGAAATCCTGAAAAGGTACTTGTATACTGCTCAGGAACCTCCCAGGGGCTTTCGGGGATTCTGCAGAGAGTGGTACTTGACCATTTTGAAAGAGCAGAGACCCTTGAGTACTCCTTTGGAGGAATTTCTCCCTACAGTGAAACCGGAGCCACAGACTTTATCCAGGGGATTGTAAGAAGTGAGAACCGATCCATGGTTAAGTGGGAAAATGGAATTACCGGCTGCGGAATACCTGTGATGGATACAGAAGGTCTTTTTGCTGATTCGACTCAGTTCTACCCCTTCTTTGACGAGGAGTCTGACTATATTGTGAATAACTATTCCATAAAAAAGGGAATATGGAATTTTGCAATTGAAGGTGTCCACTTCAACTCCGTTCTCAGAAGAGCAAGATTCACTTTTCAGACAGATCCTCAGAAGACTGTCCGGGATATATGTGAATCCTCTCTTAAAGATGCAGAGGAGTTTCATAGACAGATTAAATTCTATTTAAAAGCTACAGGTCTGAAAAACGGAACCACTGAAGAGCATGTACTCTCTCTTAAAACTGAAGAGCAGCATGTACTGTCAGGTGCAGTAACAGCAGCAACCGCTGTTGCAGTACTGAAAGGGGAGGTGGCACCCGGGGTTTACAATCTGGTGGAGATAGATGATCCCCAAAGTGTATACCGGAGAATAGGTAATGTTGATGATATCCATATTGAAACTGGTTCATCAGAGAATGAAGATATGGATGAGGGAGTTATTTAGAGGAGTACCAGGAGAAATTTATGAGGGAAAATATACCGGAACTGATGGAAAAGTTCCATCACAGGAAAATCAGGCTCTGGCTTGATGAAGGAAGATTGAGATATCAGGCTCCCAAAGGCGAGATGAAGGGAGCAGATATCCAGATTCTGAAGAAGAATAAAGAAGATATAGTTGAATGGCTTGAGTTAAACAGCAGAAGTGTGGAATTAACAGTAACAGAGGATAATTACGAAGCTTTTCCATTAACAGATATTCAGCTTGCATACTCTCTGGGAAAGAATCCCAACCTCAATTATGGAGGTGTATCATGCCATACATATATGGAGATTGAATATCCTGATCTGGACATTGAGAGAGTCAATTCTGCTTTGAAAACTCTCATTAATAACCACAGCATGCTCCATACTGTTATTAACCATAATGGTACCCAGAAGACTCTGGAAGAGATTCCTGAATATTTTGCAGGTTACAACGATCTGAGAGGAATGGAAGAGGAAAACTCTGGAGATATTCTGAGGGAAGTACGTAAAAGTATGCAGGGGAAGGTCTATAAAACCGGGGAGTGGCCTCAGTTTGAGTTTGCAGTAAACCGGATGGATAAGAGATCTGTTCTCCACTTCTCAATGGAGTTCATAATTGCTGACTGGACAAGTATGTGGATGATTCTTGCTCAGTTTGAAACTCTCTGTCTCACAGATCAGAAGTTAGAGTTCCCTTCCCTGGGGTTCAGGGATTGCGTTCTCTATGAGAAGAGCCTGAAGAGTAGTTCTGATTATGAGAAGGATAAGAGATTCTGGCTCGATAAAGTCGAGACTCTTCCCCTGGCACCTGAGCTTCCTGTAAGAGCTGTAACTGAAAATTCAGTTACAGAGTTTAAAAGGCACTTCTTTAACCTTGAAAAGGAAGAGTGGGAGAGGTTTAAAAAACTTGCTCTTGAAAGAGGAGTTACCCCAACAGCAGCAGTACTTACTGCTTATGGAGCAGTATTACAGAAGTGGAGCAGTGAGAAGAGATTCTCTGTTAACCTCACTCTTCTGAACCGTAAAGATGCTCATCCTGAAATAAACAGGGTAGTTGGTGACTTTACCTCAGTAATGCTTCTGGAAATGGACTGGAACAGAAAAGAGAACTTTGCAGATAAAGGAAAAACCATAAACTCAACACTCTTTGAGAATATGGATCACAGCAGTTTCTCAGGTATTGAGGTTATGAGGGAGCTTTCTGTAAAGCAGAGGAAAACTGTTTTTAATCCCATTGTCTTTACCAGTGCCATAGGGGTTGCGGGAAATACAGGAGTAAGCCTTAAAGGTAAATTCATCGGAGGAATAACCCAGACTCCTCAGGTATTTATTGACTGCCAGGTAATAGATGGGGATTTTGGTATGAACATCAACTGGGACGTAAGAGAAGGAATCTTTGAAGAGCGTATTGTTGAAGATATGTTTGGGATCTTTGGGAAGATTCTCAAGGATATGGCATCTTCAGAAGAGACCTGGGATGAAGATTACAAAATAGATATACCGGACTGGCAGAAAGTAGAAAGAGAACTGATAAACGATACTTCGGAAGAGGTGGAAACCAGACTTCTCCATCAGGGAGTTGTGGAGGCTGCAGAAAAATATCCTCACAGTACAGCAGTAATAGAAGGGGATGTGGAGATTACTTATGAAGATCTTGTAGCTCAGGCTTCATATATTGCTGAAGGAATTGAGAGAACCGGTACAGAGAGAGGCAGCCGTATTGGTGTGGCTGTAGAGAAATCCGCCCACCAGGTTACTGTTGTGTTGGGGATACTCTCAGCAGGTTGTATTTATGTACCCATAGATCTGAATCAGGGAGCCGGGAGAGTAGAGAGTATTATTGATAGTGCAGATATTTCCCTGCTCATTACAGACAGCGGTTTTGGAGAGGAGTTCAGTGAGAAGTGCAGAGTACTTAAAATAGATGAGTACAGACGGTTCGATAAGCCTCTTAATACTGAAGGCAGTGTAGATGAGCTGGCATATATAATCTTTACATCAGGCTCAACCGGGGTTCCAAAAGGAGTTGCAGTAACCCACGATGCTGCAATGAATACTATTCTCGATATAAATGAGCGTTTTTCTGTAACAAAAAAGGACGCTGTACTAGGTTTATCAAAGCTCAACTTTGACCTTTCAGTTTACGATATCTTCGGTTTACTGTCAGTTGGTGGCAGAGTGGTATTTCCGGAAAATAAATGGGAATTAAAGCCCGGTTACTGGCATGAACTGGTTGAGAAACATGGAGTTAGTATCTGGAATTCTGTACCTGCATTTATGCAGATGTATGTTGAGTATTGTGAATCAGTTGATGCTGAAGAGAACAGATCAATGAAAACCGTTCTTATGTCAGGTGACTGGATTAACAACAGACTTCCCAAAAGGCAGAGAAGGTTCTTTCCTGATACAAAGATCGTAAGTCTGGGAGGAGCTACTGAGGCTGCAATCTGGTCTATTACCCATGAGTGCAGTGGAGAGCTTGAGTATAAAGGTTCTGTTCCTTACGGTGCGCCACTTAAGAATCAGGAGTTCCAGGTACTTGACGGGAATTATAACGAATGCCCTGTTGGAGTTACCGGAGAGCTCTATATTCTGGGAAGAGGCCTTGCACAGAGCTATTACAACGATAAAGAGCTTACTGACAGAAAGTTTCTGCACCACCCTGTTAACGGGAAAAGGATGTATGCTACCGGAGATATGGGAAGGTATATGCCAGGCGGGGAGATAGAGTTTATCGGCCGTGTCGATAATCAGGTGAAGGTAAGAGGTCACAGAATAGAGCTTGGAGAGATTGAAGCTGCATTAATGAGATCTCCCGGTGTCAAAGAGGCTGTAGCAATAGTGGATAATGATAATATCCACAGCTTTGTAACAGGGGAAACTCCTCTGGATTCCGAAGGGCTTATAGATTTCAGTCGTCAGCATCTGCCGGTTTATATGGTGCCGGCACAGATAGTTCCTCTCAACTCCTTTCCTCTTACTTCCAACGGTAAAGTGGATCGGAAGAGTCTTCTCGCAAAAGCTCAGAATAGAGGAGCTGCAGTAGAGGATGAAGAGTATACAGAAACTGAAGCTGCTGTCAGAAAGATAGTCTGCGAAGTTATGGACAGTGAGGTTGGAAGTAAAAAGGATAGTCTCTACAACTATGGTGCTGAATCACTGAAGATGTCTCAGATAACCGGAAATTTAAGAGAGGGCATTGCTGCTCATCTGGAGTTTGATGCTCTCCTTTCACAGATTATGAACTATCCCACTATAAGTGAAATTGCACAATTCATAGAAAAAACGGCGAGGTAATTTTTATGAAATATTTAATAGATATCTTTGAAGAGTATGTAGAGAAATCACCGGAAAAGCCTGTGTATGCAGAATACAACGGTGGTGGTGAATATCTGGAAACCAGCTTCTCTGATCTGCATAAAGAGGTTATGGGATTTGCTTTTGCTATAGAGAAGAGCGGTGCTCAGTATGGAGATAGGGTTGCCCTGATTTTCAGAAGTTCAGCCCGGTTCATGGCTGGTTTTCTTGCCTGCCATTATAAAGGTATGATTCCTGTTCCTCTGGAAATGGTGAGGGAAAACTCCGATCCCAGTCGCTGGGAAAACTATATAGAAAACTCAGAAGCAGTCTGCATTCTTACAGCCAGAGAGGTAAAAGATGAGCTAAGTGAAATATTCAGTAGTTCTTCCAGGCTGTCAAAACTGCAGATCTTAACCTCAATTCCCGGAGAGGTTCCGGCAGAACCAAAAAGAGTCAATGAAAATGGTGTGATTCTCTATACTTCAGGCTCTACAGGTAATCCAAAAGGCGTTGTAATGACTCAGGAGGGGATCTTACTCAATGTAGAGGGATACTGCAGAAAGATCGATTCAGATGAAACCAGTATCTTTGCCAGCTGGATGCCCTACTATCACGTAATGGGGCTTGTTACCTCTCTTCTTACGGCTCTCTATAAAGGAAACTTAATGGTTCTGGTTAAAGGAAGTGAGTTTATTGAAAACCCTCTACTCTGGCTCAGAGCCATGAGTGATTATGAGTGCAACTACTCAATCTGCTCAAATTTTGCCTTTAAGCTTACCAGTGAAGCGGTGAAAAACTGCAGAGAGGGTGACATGACAGGTGTGGATCTGAAAGCTCTCAGATGGATTCTTGCGGGAGGGGAGATAATGAATGTTAACTCCATGATGGAGTTCACAGGTCTCTGCAGCAGGTACAATATGGGAAAAGATGTCGTAAGTTTCGGCTATGGTCAGACTGAAGCAACTGCCTGCATCTCAATCTACTCATCTGAGAACCCTATGCACTGGGTAAAGATAGATCGTTCAAAACTTGGAGAAGGTACTCTTGAGGTTATTGAAAAAGGACTGGTTTCAGAATTAACCGGCGAGCTTAAAGCAGGAGATGGTGAACTTCTTCTTACAGGAAACGGAACCCACCTGGAGGATCATAAGATCATTATTCTGGATAGCAGAGGTGAAGATGCGGGAGCTCATAAAATAGGGGAAATCGCTTTTTACGGAACTTCAATGATTCCCGGATACTGGAAGAACAGGGAAGCTACAGAGAAGCTTTTTGGAAAAACCGAAGCTGGCATAAAGTATACAAAAACCGGAGATATCGGGTTTCTTGATGAGAATGGAGAGCTCTTTATTACCGGAAGAGTTAAAGATATTATCATCATAAAAGGTCTTAACTACTATCCCGATGATATCGAGTTCAGTGTAAACAGGGTTGCAGGAGATGATGCTGTTTATGGCAGCTGCGCTGTATCCTTAACAGGAGATAGTGGTGAAGAGCTGATAGTTGTAAAAGAGACTCAGAAACATGGTGAAGCCGGATATGCGGAACTTTCTGAAGATATCAGAAATGAGATTGTAAAAACCAGTGGTATAGCTACCGGAAGAATAGTCTTTGTATCAGCTTACACTCTTCCCAGAACCGGAAGTGGAAAGATAAAGAGAAGCCGGGTTAAGGACCTGATAAACAGAGGAACACTACCTGAAACCAACTACCAGTGGGAAGGAGTCACGGAACCAGAAAAGAGCACCGAAGCTGTTGATAAGGTTATCAGGAGTATAATTGCCGGCAGCAAAGGTGTTGCACCGGAAGAGATATCAGAAGATATGCTCTTTACTGAGCTTGGTATGGGATCACTTATGCTTATGGAGCTGGTGGAAACCATAAAAAAGAGAATCGGAGTCTATGTTTCCATAGCTCTTCTCTTTGAAAAGAACAATATTCGGAAACTGTCAGAACATATAGAGGGTATGGTGAAATGAGAAAAGAGAGTTTTGATCTGAATCCTCTTCAGAGAGCTTACTGGCTCGGGCGGAGCAGGGAGATTGAATGGGGTGGTAATAGTTGTAATGCCGCATTTGAAATCGATGTAAAAGACCTGGAAGTTGATAAGCTGAAGAGCAGTCTCAATCAGGTAGCCCGGGCCCATCCTATGCTTAACATGGTTGTGGAACCCGGACTTAAGCAGAGGTATTCTGAAGATACAGAGCTGCCTTTCAGATTCTACAGAGCTCAGGATCTGGATAATGTAGAAGAGTTCATAGAAGATACAAGAAAAGAGATGAAGTATGAAATCATTCCTGATGGGAAGAGAATGTTTGATTTCAGAGTTCTTCAGCTCAATGGAAGTGACTACAAGATCTTTGTAAAGATAGATATGATCTTTGCTGACCTCTCCAGTATGTACATTTTTGGTGAGGAGCTTTCCAGAGCTTATGGAGGAGAGAAACTTACTGAGTACGGAATAGGTTTCAGAGAGTATCTGGAACAACTGGAGGAGTATAAGAAAACAGATGAGTACAGAAGTCACGCTGAGTACTGGGAAAAGAGACTTGATGATTTCCCCGGTGCCCCTGAGCTTCCGCTGAAAATAGAGAGGATCTCTGAAGAGAAGCCTCTTTACGTTAGAAGAGAGAGGTTCCTTTCTGAAAAGAGGTGGAAGAGATTTTGTTCTACAGCTGCAAAGCTGGGATTAACTCCTTCTGCAGCTCTTCTCTCTCTCTATTCCCAGGTTTTGTCCGCATGGGGAGGGGGTTCACGGTTCGCCATTAGTGTAACCTCCTCTCTCAGAAAAAATATACACCCGGATATTCAAAGAATAATCGGGGAGTTTACCGGAGTTATTCTTCTGGAAACCAATATCAGAAACCAGAGTCTTAAAGATGATGCTGCTCAACTGCAGAAGCAGTTGTGGATGGATATTGAACACGCAGCCTACGATGGTGTGGAAGTACTTAAGGATATCTACAGACTTACAGGAGAAGCAAGAATATATCCTGTTGTTTTTACCAGTGGTATTGAGGTGGAGCACAACAGAGGCAGTAATATCTTTGCTGAAAATATCTCATGGTGCGAATCCACTACACCACAGGTTGTAATGGATCATCAGGTCTTTCCCATGCGGGGAGGTGTTCTTTTGTCCTGGGACTGCATGGATTCAGCCTTTATGCCGGATGTAGTGGACAGCATGTTTGATCAGTACATTCGTCTGGTACTTAGATGCACAGATAGCCCTGAAGTCTGGGGAGAACCCCTGAAAGACCCGAGACCATCTGGTTCTGCAGATATTCAGAAGCAGGTAAATTGTGTCCCTGCGGAATGGGGGGATACGGTTCTTCACAAAGGTATCTTTAAAAGAGCTATTGCTGAACCCGGGAGAACTGCTGTAGTCTCAGGTAACAGAGCCTGGACTTACGGTGAACTTAAAGCCCGGGCTGATGCTGTGGCAGCACTTATGGAAAGCAGAAATATTCCCAGAGGCAGATCTGTACTAATATGCCAGGAGTACGACTTTGATGCAGTAGCTGTTATCCTGGGTATCCTCTCTTATGGTTGCTCTTATGTACCTGTTACACCTGATCAGCCGGATGTAAGAATAAGGGAGATCTACAATAAAGCCGAAGGTGTTGCTCTCTTTCTGGACAGCCCTGACAGAGAGATTGAAGGTTGCAGTTGTTTAAGCTACAGAATGGCAAATCCCGGGGCAAAAGCTTCTGAGTATACTACAGACCAGAAGGAAGTTGCATATACTATCTTTACTTCCGGTTCTACAGGTAAACCCAAAGGGGTTGTAATTACCCACGATGCAGCAATGAATACTATTCTTGATGTTAACAGAAGAAATGGTATCGGTGAAGATGATCGCTGCATAGCACTTTCAGCTCTGAACTTTGACCTGTCTGTATATGATATTTTCGGTCTTCTGAATAGCGGTGGTTCTATGGTTATTCCTTCTCAGGAGGAGAGGCTGGACCCGCGACTTATGGGAGACTTGTGTGAAAAACATGGAGTAACAGTCTGGAACACTGTTCCTGTGTTTATGAAAATCTATCTCGACTATCTTGTGGATCAGGGATTAATAAACAGAGCTCTGAGAAAAGTCATGCTTTCGGGAGACTGGATTCCAATGGACCTTTTCGGGAAGATGGAGAGAGTTACACCTGATGCAGATCTTGTAAGTATGGGAGGGGCAACTGAAGCCTCAATCTGGTCAAACTACTACAATGTTAAAGAGATCCATAAAGAGTGGAAGTCTATTCCTTATGGTTACCCTTTATCAAATCAGCAGTTCTATGTACTTGATACTTTTAAAAGGCCCTGCCCGGATTATGTTACCGGAAGGCTTCATATTGCAGGAAGAGGGCTTGCAGAAGGTTATCTTAATGATTCTGAACTTACAGACCGGGCCTTTTTTCACCACCCTGAATCAGATATCCGTCTTTACGATACCGGGGATTACGGCAGATACGACAGTAATGGTGTTATTGAGTTTCTGGGGCGTCTTGATACTCAGGTTAAAGTCAATGGATACAGAATTGAGCTGGGAGACATTGAGTCAGCCTTTCATAAGATCGGTATACCGGAAGTGGTTATTATCGCTTATGGGGATAAGATGGAGAACAAAAAGCTTCTGGGCTTTGTAAAATCCCGTGAAGAGCTAAAAGAATCCTGGATAGCAGAGAAGCTTAAAGATCTGCTTCCTCTCTACTGCGTTCCTGAGAAGATATTTGTTCTTAAAGAGTTCCCTGTTACTTCAAATAACAAGATAGATCGTAAAAAACTGTGCTCTCTGTATAAGAAACCTGAAAAGAGAGTGGTTACTGAAGATGAAAAGGGAGTTATTGCTGTAGTTGCAGATGCACTTGGCCTTGATAGTCTGAGTCCTTCGGACAGTTTTGCTGCTATTGGGGTATCCTCTCTGGAGATAATCAATCTTGCAAACCGCCTGGAAGCAGAGTATGGATTCAGACCTCCTGTAGGGGATATGATGAAGTATCCGGATCTTGGGGCCTTAATGGACTTTTATAGTAATGCTGAAGAGAGTTCAGATAGAGAGAACAGCGGTAGTGAAGAGTTTGAGGTGGATGAAGCTATTGAAGATTCAGATATGGAGCTGGTTCTTGAAAACATGAGCTACAGCAGAATCAAAGAGCTTCTGGAGTCCCGTCGGATCGATGATGAAAAACAGATAAAGCGCCTTGAAGATGAGCTGAAAAACCGTACTGAAGCAGTAATGGATGAACTTGCAGTACTTGGTGAAGTTGAGCGTATTCTGGGGCTTTCAGATATTCAGAGTTCAGATAATCTTTTTCAATTGGGAGTCTCTTCAGTGGAGATCATTAACCTGGCAAACAAGCTTGAAGAGAAGTACCTGGTGAGACCATCAGTTGTGGATATGATGAAGTACAACTCCCTCAGAGAGCTTATTGAGTTCTACAGTGAAAAGCAGGAGGAGATTAAGAGACTTTACCACCTTAAGAGAGATGAAGAGACAGATAGAGAGGATTACAGGAGGGAAGAGCAGATTATCAACCGCTGCAGTGAGCAGAATATAAGGCTCTGGGCTGAAGGTGGGAAGCTTAAGTACAAGGCTGAACAGGGAGCAATGACCCGGGAGCTGATGACTGAACTGAAGCTCCATAAAGATGGACTTGTAGAGTTTCTCTCAAAACAGGAGAGTGGTGAAGTTGCAGGAAGAGTATTCAAGCTGACTCCTATTCAGCTGGCATATATTGTAGGCCGGGAGAGTGTATATGAGCTGGGGAATGTTAATGCTCACTACTATATAGAGTTCAAAGTAAAGGATATTAACCGTGAAGGTATAGAGAAGGCTGTTAATAAGGTTATTGCAAATCAGGAAGGTTTGAGAACATTAATTTATGACTCCGGTACCCAGGAGGTTATGAAAGATGTCCCATACTACAATGTTAAAGAGCTGAAAATAGAGGATGAAGCTGAAAGAAGCCGTTTGAGGGAAGAGTGGAGTCACAGGAGCTATAAACCCGGAACCTGGCCCATGTTTGAACTCTTCCTTACACGAGATTCTTCAGAAGATCCTTCACTCCATATCAGCCTTGATTGCCTGATTCTTGATGGCTGGAGTGTGAGAATGTTCATGAGTCAGGTTTTTGCTGAATATTTTGGTGAAAGTCCCGACTATCCGGGTTACAGTTTCAGGGAGTATCTCCATCAGGAGAAGAGCTGGATAGCCAGTAAATCTTACCATAAAGAGGCTGTAGATTACTGGGAAGAGCATATTAAAACTATTCCTCCGGCTCCGGCTTTTGATTATAAAAAGCCCCTTGATCAGATAGATGAACCCCGTTATGCACGTATGGAATTTGCTATACCCAAAAGGGATCTTGAAGTGCTGAACAGTAAGTCAAAGAGTCTCAGGGTAACACTATCTGCTGTTGTGTGCACCGCATATATGAAGCTTCTGGCAGAGAAAGGGCTTAACCCTGATGTAAGCCTGAATCTTACTCTATTCAACAGGCTTCCTCTCCATGAGAAGGTTGCAGAAGTGCTGGGGGATTTCACCAATATAACTCTCCTCTCATACTACTCAGATGAGCAGAAGAGTTTTGCTCAGCAGGTAGCATCAGTTCAGGAAGAGTTATGGAGACATATTGAGTACAGATCTTACGATGGAGTTTCTCTTCTGAGAAAGATGGTGGGTAGTGATTCAAGAAAAGCGGTTATGCCTTTTGTCTTTACAAGTATGATGGCTGGTGAAGTATCAGAGGGAAAAGAGAATATCTATCTTGACCGTATTGAAGAGACCTTTGCTATAAGCCAGACACCTCAGGTGGTTCTGGATCATCAGCTGAGAACAAGAAATGAGGAGCTCTACTTCAACTGGGACTATGTTACAGAGGCCTTTGACAAAGAGGAACTTAGTGAGATGTTTGAGGAGTACAGAAGGGTAATAGATAGCCTTGTAAAAGAGGATTGGGATTCAATTTAAAAGGGAGGAACAGTAATGTATGATCTGAATAAATACTTTGTATACAACAAAAATCTTGACTCTGATCCCCGGCACCTGGTTATATGCTTCTACCATGCCGGAGGTAATGCTGCTGCTTACAAAAAGTGGGTGGATAAGTCAGAGAGTGTTGTTTTTGCTCCTGTGGAGCTGTCTGGAAGGGGAATGCGGAACCAGGAGAAGAGTCTGGTAAGTTTTGACAATCTTGTAGAAGAACTGGTTCCCGTAATAGAGCAGGCTGTAAGAGGAAGAAGCTACTCTTTTTTTGGCCACAGTATGGGAGCTGCTATTGCTTTTAAAGTGGAGCATTTTCTGGAAAAGAGATACGGTTTTGTGGCTGAAAATATCTTTGTTGCCGGAAGACACGGTCCAAATATTGAGGATCCCGGAACTTTCAGAATCAGTATGGGGGATGCTGCTCTTATTCATGAACTAAAAAGTATGAGTAAAGAGAACTCCTTTATATATGATAACCAGGAGTTTCTCGACTTTTTTCTTCCTATTATCAGAGACGACTATATTCTCCATGAGGATTTTGCATACAGAGATGAGGTTATTAAAGCTCCCATAACTGCACATGCCGGGTCAGATGACTACCCTGCAGGAGCAGGTTTCATGGAGGAGTGGGCTAAGGTAACAGAGGGTGGTTTCAACATAAGGGAGTTTATAGGAGGCCACTTCTTTGTACATGAACTTGGGGACTTCTATATGAGAGAGCTGGAAGAAGAAGCCGGAGACAGTGACTGCAGGAGAGGGGTTATATGACAAAGTGGATTAATCACTGCAGAGGAATAAGCAGTGACAGAGTAAATCTCCTCTGCTTTCCCCACGTTGGCACCAGCTCAGCATATTTTGCCAGATGGATAAGATTGTGCGGAGATGATATCAACCTTATTCCTGTTCAGTACCCTATGCGGGACAACCGGCTGGGAGAAAATATGCCTGCAACTTATCAGGAGATGGCTGAGGATATGGCTAAGGAGAGTCCTGAACTCTTTGACTACCCTTATGCAGTATTTGGTCACTGCTCAGGTACATATATGGCTTTTGAGCTCTCACTTGCAGCAGGAAAATTATATGGTGCTGAACCGGTGGCAATGTTTATGTCATCAGCAGTGTCACCGGAGAATCTGAGAATGGTAAAAACCCGCGACTACACTGAAGCTGAATTTCTGAAACACTACAATGTTACAGATATGGTTAACTCCTGGGATGAGAATTATAAGAACTTTTTCATGCCCATACTGAGGGCAGACAGTCTGATGTGTGAAGATTACACCTATAGAGGAACAGATCCTCTGGATACAGAACTCTATCTCCTCTATGGAGATGAAGATGAGAATATAAGACCCATTGAGAAGGTTACGGAGTGGAAGAATCACGTATCTTCCGGTTCTGCAGTTAGCCGGATCTACAGTGGGAATCACTTTTTTATAGATCGCGAACCCGAAAAGGTTTGCAGAGATATCATAAATTTCCTGGAAATTTAGTAGGGAGAAACTATGAACAAGGAAGAAAGAGTATTTAAAGAGACAGATATAGCTGTAATAGGTATTTCCGGCAGGTTTCCTGAAGCTGAAAACAGAGATCTCTTCTGGAATAATCTGCTTAAAGGCAGAGAATCTGTTACAAGAAAAGAGACAAAAGGTAAAACTCTTGTTAATGCAGCAGGTCTTTTAGAAGATGCCTACTGCTTTGATAATGAGTTTTTTGATATAAACGATTCCGATGCTCTGAATATGGACCCTCAGTACAGAGCAATTCTTGAAACCGCATACAGTGCTCTGGAGGATGCAGGTTACGGAGGAGAAGATGGAGACAGGAGTATAGGTCTTTTTCTGGGAGCAGATGAGACATTTTATGTGTGGAACAACTTCTACAATAAACTTCTCAGAAATGAGCCGGTAAACCGTATCGGTATGTTTCTGGAAAACACCCTTACCTGCAGAATCTCATATAAGCTCAATTTAACCGGCCCCTCGGTAGCTGTAACCGCATCCTGCGCTACATCAAATGTAGCAGTACATTACGCTATTCAGAGTCTGCTGAACTACGACTGCAACATGGCTCTTGCAGGGGGGGTGAACATAAAGGTTCTTGAAGAGGGTTATCAGGCAGTTGAAGGTATGTCTTCTGCTTATGGGCAGCTCCGGGCCTACGATGCAGCAGGAGATGGTTTTGTACCGGGTAACGGAATGGGAATTCTTGCAGTTAAAAGACTTGAAGATGCCATTGCTGACAGGGACAATATCTATGCGGTAATTTCCGGTTCATCTGTAGTTAATGACGGGAACCGTAAAGCCGGATATCACGCCTCCAGTGTTGATGGGGAAGCAGAAGCTATTATGAAGGCTATGGTTATGGCAGAGAGATCACCTGCAGATATCTCGTGTATAGAAGGTCACGGCACAGCAACTCCTCTGGGAGATAGTGTTGAGATAAGAGCCATCGATAAGGCTTACCGGGGTATTTCTGATGATGATTACTTCTGCGCTCTGGGTTCAGTTAAAACAAATGTGGGGCACCTTAATACTGCTGCAGGAGTTGCAGGTCTGATTAAAGGTATTCTTACAGTTAAGAATGGAGTCTTTCCTCCTTCTCTCAATTATGAGGTTCCAAATCCTGAACTTGTTAAGGTGGAGAAGAACCTGTTTGTAAACACAGAACCTTACAGGCTGCCTGAAGATAAGATGCGGATCGTTGGAGTAAGCTCGTTTGGTTTTGGTGGTATCGATTCCCACATAGTTGTAGAGGAAGCTCCTGAAAGAGATAAAATCGTAAATAACAGAAAATACTATCTTCTGCCGGTTAGCGGAAAAACTCATCAGGCAGCAGAGAGGAACCTTGATAATATCAGGGAGTTTCTCAAAATTAACAACTCTGAAATCTCTGAAGTCTCCTACACCTTATGGTCAGGAAGAGACCATATGGATTACAGAGGCTGGGTGATTACAGACAGCAGTGGAGCTGTTCTGGGGGAACAGAAAATTGATAAAATCCACAGTGTATCAGGGGTAAGTTCTGATGCAGTGGATGAGGAGTACAGAAAAGCAGAAGAGATAGCTTCAGCCTGGATGAGAGGAGAAGATGTGAACTATATGGAGCTCTTTGACAGAATTCCCTATAAAGCTTCACTTCCGGCCTACTCTTTTGAAAAGAGAAAGTTTGTGGTTTCAGAGATGAGTTTTTCTCCGGGAACATCCAGATACTGCATTTTTGATGGTCTTAATGACAGTAACTTCCAGCTTACTAAACATTTGAGCCGACAGAACAGAACAGCTCTTACTCTTGTGGAAAAGAGAGGTGGAGAAAGGAAGTGCAGCCTGGTTACAGATCCTGAATCCCTGAGAGAGAAGTTTAATATCAGAGAGAAGGAGATTCTCAATGAGAATGAGGTTCATCTTCTTCACAGAAATGAGGCGTGGATAAGAGCGGTGGATAATATCTGCTTTCTCAGTGTGGAGAGGTATCTGAGTAGATATGAGATCTTCAGAAGCGCCGGAGAGTTTACCCTTAATGAAGCAATGAATTCCCTTGGTATAAAAGAGGAGTTCCGTGAATTCTTTATCTTCCTTCTCAATCTTATTCAGAAGAACGGCTATGTCAGAAGAGAAGGTGAAAGAGTTGCTGTTGTTAAACCTCTGGTTCAGAGTAGCAGACTGGATAGCGCAATGGAGGAGTTTAAGAGAGATATTCCTTTTGCATATAAGCTTATGAAACTTATTGTTCACAGCACCAGCCACTATGAAGAGGCATTTACCGGAAAGATTCCCGGCAATGAAGTTCTCTATCCTGGTGGAAGTTATGAACTGCTTCAGGGAATCGACAGAAACGGAACTACAGAGCTCCTCTACTGCCAGCTGTCAGCAGAGCTCATAGGAGAGCTTGTTGAGAATAGCCGGGATACGGTTAATATTCTGGAAATTGGTGGTGGTACAGGAGAGTTAACAGATAAGGTACTGGAGTCTGTAAAAGGGAAGAAGGTTAAGTACTGGTTTACAGATATCGGATCATCATTTCTGGCTCTCTACAGAAGAAAAATCGAAGATAAGTACGATCTGGATATCGAATTCATAAAACTTGATATTACAAAGGATTTCAAATCCCAGGGTATCGATGATGGAAGTCTCGATCTGGTAATAGGAGTCAATGTAATGCAGGCTACTTCAGCTATGGGGCAGGTTATGTCCAATTGCCGTAAAGCTCTTGTTTCAGGGGGTTATATGATGATGGTTCAGCTCTATAAGATTCACGATCTTCAGGAGCTTATTTTTGGTCTCTCACCGGGATGGTGGAACTACAGGGAAGACGAAATTGAGAGGGATAAACCATACTTCTCACTTGAAGAGTGGCATCAGTTCTATGAAAACTGCGGATTCGGGAATGTATCTTCATATCCGGAACTTAAAGATGAAGATACATCAAATGCTGCACTACTGATAGGCAGAAATGTTGCTGAAGAGAGTAGTGAAAGGGTTGATGAGATCAGTGGCAGTAAAATGAGACGCCTTGAGCTTATCAGATCCGGTAGTGCAGAGGTTGAACTTGAGTATATAGAGACTCTTAATGATATAGATATTGCTGATTACAGCAGAACCTGGAGAGAGAAGAACCCCACTGGTGAGATTATCAATAGTTATGAAAATGAGAACAGAGGGGAAACCGGGATTTCAGAAGCCGGGGCAGGAGGTATAAGGTCACAGCTTGAAGGAATGATCACTTCGATTCTGGATATGGATGAGGTTGAAGAGGATGATTTTATGGAGCCTTTTGACTCTCTTTCTGTTCTTATTCTCTGCGGAGAGATTCAGAAAGTCTGGAATGTGGAGATATCTGCAAAAACTCTCTACTCACTGGGTTCAGTTGATGAACTGGCTGAATATGTTGAAAACCGGAGTGGAGCTGAAGCACCGGAAACTATTGTAAACAGTGGTGAAGAGGGGAACATAGATCTTCTCTTCGATGAGTAGGCAGGTTTTGTGGGAAAAGTGGAAATTCTTAAGGTTTTAAATTTATGAGGAGGAGTCTGTGGACTTTACGGATAAGATAAATATGATGTCTCCTGAGAAGCAGAGAGAGATTCTTAAAAAGGTTGAGGAGAACGGTGAAAAATATCGTCTCTACCCTCTCTCGTCCCAGCAGAAACGTATGTGGTTTCTCTACAATCTTAACCCTGATGATCTGAGTTATATAACAAGATATCAGTTCAGAATAAGAGGCATTGCTGATAAGAAACGCATCGATGATGTTATGACGGCTCTTATTAAAAAGCACAGGATTCTGCGGACTATCTACATCTCCATTGATGGTGTTGCTTTCCAGACCTGGGTTGATGATTACGCAGTTTCTTCAGAGCTGATAGAGGGAAAACCTGATACAGATGAAATAGATAGAATAACTCTGAAACCCTTCAGACTTGAAAGGGAGATTCCCATAAGAACCTGGATGATTGAGCAGGAAAATCAGGAGTGGCTCTATTTTATCTCCATGCACCATATAACTCATGATGGATGGTCTGTTGGAATGCTGCTTCAGGACTTTTATCAGGCTTATGAAAATGGAGTGGAAAGTATTGAAGATGGAAGAACTCCTTCTTATGTAGATTATGTGAGGTATCAGCAGGAGACTTTTAACGAAGAGAGAGAAACTGAAAAACTGAGATTCTGGAAAGAGTATCTTGGAAACAGGCCTGAGGGAATAGGATTTGCGAAAACAGATAGTAGTGAGCAGGACCAGAATCAGGAGGTTCTCAGAATAGAGCCGGACTCTGAACTGAGCAGAAAGCTTTCGGAGTTTGCAGCAGATAGCAACAGCTCTGTTTTCAATGTGGTACTGGGACTCTTTTTCCACCAGCTTTACGGCTGGACCGGTGAAGAATATATAAATATCGGAATGCCGGTTCTTAACAGAAAGAACAGGGATTTTATGGGTACTGCAGGATACTTCTCAAATACTGTAGCTGTCAGAGAGAGTCGTACTGGTAGCTTTGAAAAGCTTCTGAAAAGCTTAACAGAAAATATGAGAGAGGTACTTGAGAGATCAGATGTACCCTTTAACAGTGTAGTTAACGAGCTGGGAGCTGCCGGGGATATAGATAAGTCCCCTGTTTTTAATGTGATGTTCTCCATGCAGAGCAGAGGTTTAATGAAGAATTCCCAGGGAGATAGTGTGGAGATAGATGGTACTGATTTTCAGTTTACACCCTTTATATCCAGATTCAGCCCACTGGATTACCCTCTGACTCTTACGGTGGTTGAAACTGTTGAGGGTTATGCTTTTGGCTTCAGTTACAGCAGGGAGTACTTTAAGAAAGAGAGTATTGAGGTGTTCAGAGATGGGTTTGCGGATCTTCTGGATACTCTTCTCACCAGTAGTGAAGGGGTGGATGATTACAAGTTCAGCGGCAGTTTTAGCATCCAGAAAAAAGAGTCTGTATCAGAGGCAGGAATTGAGGAGATCTACCGGGATCTTACAGAAACAGAATCTGTAGTAAGGGGAATATGGGAAGAGGTTATTGGTAACGGAGACTATCCGGTTAACAAACCATATTTCTCAGTAGGGGGAAACTCTATTAACTGCTTCTCTGTGCTTAAGAGAATAAACAGTTACTACTCAATTGATATTAAAATTGCGGAGATTTTCAGATACAACACAATTGAGCAGATGGGGAGATATCTGGATCGGGAGTTTCTGAAAACAGAAGAGAAAACCACCGTCAGCAGCGGACTGATGTTTTGATGAGAATCTAAGGAGGAGAAATCATGGAGTGGGAAGATATTGCAATAACGGGTATGTCAGGAGTTCTGCCTGGAGCAGATAATCTTGAGCTTTTCAGGGAGAATCTGAAGAGTGGGAAGGATTGTATCGGAAAGGTACCTCTTAACAGACTTGAGCTTTGCAATCTGGATAGAGATAAGAGTTATCTGGAGTGCGGTTATCTGAATCATATAGAGTATTTTGATTACGAATTTTTTGGAATAAGCCGGGGGGAGGCCATATCCATGGATCCTCAGAAACGGATTGTTCTGACTGAAATATATAAGGCTATTGCCAATGCAGGATACAGTTACGAAAGTATGAGAGGAACAAAAACAGCAGTTATACTCTCCTGCGGTAATAGTGGCTACGGTACATTGAGAGATACAGATGCAAGAGTATCTTTTCTTGGTAATCTTGAGGGAATGGTTGCGGGAAATATAGCCCATTTCCTGGATTTAAGAGGAAAAGCGATGATGGTGGATGTAACCTGCGCCTCCTCTCTGCTGGCTATATATGAAGCCGCAGTTGAGCTGATAAGAGGTGATGCAGATATGGCTCTTGCAGGAGGGGTATCTGCCTATGCTAAACCTCAGAGTACAGAAGGTATGGATTACAGCAGCAGCGGTGTTCTCTCCCGTAATATGAGAAGCAGAAGTTTTGATGAAAAAGCTGATGGCACAGGGGTTGGTGAAGGTGCTGCTGTGGTGCTTCTTAAAAGGCTTAAAGATGCTGTAAGGGATAAAGATCACATTTACGGTGTAATAAAAGGGGGAGCTGCAAATCATACAGGTAAAAGGGGAAACAGTATTGTGGCTCCCAGTGCAACAGCCCAGACTGAGGTAATAAAGAGAGCCTGGGAGGTTGCTGGAGTGGATGCCTCAAAGATTGAGATGATTGAGGCTCATGGAACAGGTACAAAAATCGGAGATCCTATTGAGATAGACGGGTTGAATCAGGCCTTTGCTGATGCAGGAGCTGAAGGTTCAGATTGCTACATTACAGCAGTTAAGAGCAGTATTGGTCATCTGGGAATGGCAGCAGGAGCTGCATCTTTTGTTAAAGCTGCACTTGCCCTGAAGTACCGTGAAATCTACCCACTGGTTAATTTCACAAACCCCAATCCCCTTATAGACTGGAAGAACTCACCGGTTGTGCCCTGCAGAGAGACTGAGAGTTTTAAAGAGGATAAACCCGTTGCAGTAGTAACAGGTCTTGGACTCAGTGGTACCAATGTTCATCTGGTACTTGAGGCTTATGAAGAGCCTGTGGATAATGGGACTGAGAACGGTAAATCTGAATATATATGCACTCTCAGTGGAAGAGATGAGGAGCTCTTTAATGAGTACAGAGACTCTCTTGTAAAGTATCTTAATAATAGAGAAGATCTGAAACCTGCATCCTTCAGCCGGACCATTACTGAAGGAAGAGATCACTACAGCTGCAGAAGCTCTTTTCTCTTCAGTAACAGGGATGAACTAATCAGAAAACTTGGTGAAGCAGAGTTATACAGAACAACAAAGCCTGAAAAAGTGGTTCTTCTGAGTTCCGGTGATATAGATACTGTTCTTAACAAGAGAGAGTTTTTTAGTTTAACAGAAGAGAACCACTCCTCTGATACTCAGAGTGATATAGAGAAGTATCTGGGATTTTATGAATCTTTCACTTCAGTAATGGATAAAATGGGAATTACCTTCAATGAGGTTGCCGGATTCAGAGGTGGAAACAGTGTGGTTGAGGTGGTGATAAATAAGAGGTCTATCTCTTCAGCAGCTGAAATGTTTGAAACTTACAAACAGAGGAGCTTTAACAGAGAAGGTTTTGCAGAGTATGCGAGGGCTAACGGTGAAAATACTCTCTTCATCACCCTTGAACCTGAAAGTGAAATGGTGGAGATTCTGAGAGAAGAGAGAGTCGGAGAGAATCTTATATATGGTAAAAGTGAAAACTCTTTGTTAAGTCAGCTTTACATTAGGGGTTTTGATATTAACTGGCAGAACTACCATTGGGAGAGAGTAGAAAAAACAGATTTGCCTCCTGTTCCTTTTAAGAAGAGTTTCTGCTGGTTTGATAAAGAGTCCATTATTTCGGAAAAGCCTTCTGAATCAGGAAGAGAAGGGAAGAGTTTTAAGAAGCAGAGTATTGAAGAGACTCTGACTGCTATCTGGAGAGAGTGCCTGCAGGACAATTCAATTGGCATTGATGACGACTTTTTCGATCTTGGTGGCAACTCAATTGTATCTCTGAAAATGGTTCAGATGACTCATGAAGCTTATGGGGAGGTAATAGATCTGGACGACTTTTATGACTATGCCACCATAAGAGAGATGGGAGCCTTTATAAGGGAGAAGCTGGATGTTGAGGCAGAGACTGAACGGGTTGACCCATACCATATTGAAGCTGTTTCCAAAGAGCAGTACTACCCGGTATCTGAAGCTCAGAAGAGAATGTGGGTGGTTAGTAATACCAACCCCAATACCACTGAGTACAATATGCCCGGCACAATGTATGCTGAAGGGGATGTGGATGTTGAGAAGTTCTGCAGAAGTTTTGAAAGAATAGTTGATATACATGAGGGATTCAGAAGCAGCTTTCATCTGATAGATGGTGAGGTGGTTCAGAAAATAGATTCCGAATCCGGCTTTAAGGTAAATTACGAAGAGATTAATGAATATCAGCTGGAAGAGTATAAAGCAGACTTTATACAACCCTTTGATCTATCAGTCTCACCTCTGATCAGAGTTACCCTTCTTAAAACCGGTGAGAGAAAGTATGTCTCTCTGGTGGATATGCACCATATCATCTCTGATGGTACCTCCATGGGAGTGGTAAGCAGGGATTTTCTTGATCTTTACGGCGGGAAAGATATTGTTGCACCGGAGATAGAGTATAAAGATTTTGCCAGCTGGCAGATAGATTTTAATAAGAGTCCTGTTAAGCTGAAGCAGGATGAGTACTGGATAGAGGAGCTTACAGGAGTTGAAGAGAAGCTTGCTACTCTGCCTCTGGATTTTGAAAGGCCTTCAATGCGAACACATGAAGGCGGGGTCTGCAGTTTTACAATTGATCCGGAAACCGTAGAGGAGTTGAAGAAACTGTGCAGTAAGCACAAGGTAACCCTCAATATTCTTCTTACATCTGTCTATTTTATGGCTCTTGCAAAGTGGACCGGAGGGAAAGATATAAGTGTGGGAATGCCGATATCCGGCAGAAGAACCTCACAACTGGACAGGGTTACAGGAATGTTTGTGAATATGCTTGTGATCTATCTTGATATGGATATGGATGAGAGATATTCAGATTTTCTTCAGAGACTTAAAACAAAAGCTGTTAAGGCTTATGAGAATCAGGATACCCAGCTTAACGATATTGTTGAGAGCCTCAATATTGAGAGAAGGGCAAACCGGCACCCTCTCTTTGACACTATGTTTGTACTTCAGGAGATCGACATGCCTGTTATAGAGCAGGCTGGAGTGAAACTGAGATATGTAAATGAGGATGAGTCTGCAAAATTTGATATGAATCTGGCGGGGCACCACACTGAAGAGGGAATTGTTTTTAAAGTCAGGTACTGGAAGAAACTGTTTCGGGAAGAGACGATTGAAAATATGGTAACCGGTTTCATGGAGATAGTTTCTCAGATCATTGAAGACCGTAATGAGAAGCTTGGTGATATAGGATCGGAACTGATGGGAACAAAGGCGGAAGCAAGTTCATTCAGGGATGTAGGCTTTGATTTTTAAAGAGGGATTAAAATGGATATACAGGAATATGATAAAAGCGATATAGTACCGGGCTTTGTACTTGAAAAGGAGAAGACGTACTGGCTCGGTAAACTGAATAAAGGAGTGGAGATGAGTGGCTTTCTGATAGAGAATCCAAGGCAGAAACATGAACTCTTCTCAAAATCCTCATCAGCATTTGAGATCAGGGATGATCTCTTCAAAAGGCTTCTGGAAATAAGCCGGGGAAATGAACAGGCTCTCTTTATTATACTGCTTTCGGGAGTTAATTTTCTTCTGAGCAGATATACAGGTACAGAGGATGTTGTAACAGGTATGCCACGGTTTAAAGAGAAGAGTGGGCTAAAAGGTTCAGAAAACCTTCTTTTTCTCCGCACCTCTGTTAAAGAGGACATGAGTCTTAAAGAGTTTTTTAAAGAGATTCAGACAACTGTGGCAGAGGCTGATGAGAACTCCAGTCTTCCTTTTGAGAGACTTGCAGAGCTTCTGAATATAGAAAAAGATGAGTATGTTCCGTTTTTTAAAACCCTTGTGTTAATGGAGAATATCCACAACAGAGAGGTGGCAGAAGATGTAAAAGCGGATCTTCTTGTTTCCTTCAACACCGATGATCAGGGGATTTTTATTAATTTTGAGTACAACTCAGCACTCTTTTCTGAGGAGATGATTGAGAAAACCGGAGACTCTCTGATCAACTATTACAGATCCATTGTTAAGAATACCTCTGTAATCCTTAAAGATATAGAGGTTTCTGATGAAGAGGAGTTGAACAGAATTCTCTATAAGTTTAATGAGACTTATGCCTCTTTTGATTCTGCTTCAACAGTTAATGAGATGTTTGAGGAGCAGGTAGAGAGAACACCTGATAAGGTGGCACTGGTTTATGAAGATCAGAAGCTGACTTATAAAGAGCTGGATGAGAGAGCAAATCAGCTGGCAAACTATCTGGTTAAGAACCGGAAACTGGTTAAAAATGAGCTTGCGGGGATTCTTATTGAGAACTCAATTAATCAGGTAGTTGCAATTCTGGGAGTTCTGAAGGCTGGTGGAGCCTATGTTCCAATCGATACAGATAATCCTGAAGAGAGAATAAAGGCAATTATTAATGATGCAGATATCAGAGTTGTTATTTCAGGTAAAAAGCAGATAAAAACACTTAACAGACTGCAGTGGGAGTGTGAATCTTTTGAAGCCTATGTCTGCATGGATACGGACTCTGTACATGAAGTCGATGAGGAAGAGAAGAGTGAGCTGATGAGTGAGGAGCTCTGGGACTATGTCGGGGATACTGCAACCGATGAAATTACCGGAGGAGGGTGGCTGAATAGTTATACAGGAGAGAGTTTCTCTGAAAAAGAGATGGATGAGTATGGAGATAATGTACTAAAAAAACTCACTCCTTTTCTGAACAGAGGAAGCCGGATACTTGAGATAGGTTGCGCATCAGGAATCTCAATGTACCGGATAGCACCTATGGTGGAACTCTACTACGGTACAGATCTCTCCTCTTCTATAATTGAGAATAACAGGGTAAGAAACAGGAAAGAGGGAATAGAAAATATAAAACTTGATGTCCTCACAGCCCATGAGATTGACCGGCTGGATGAGAAGGATTTTGATATTATTATCCTCAATAGCGTTATCCAGTACTTTCACGGACATAACTATTTCAGAAAGGTTTTTAATAAGGCTCTCAATCTGATAAAGGATAGAGGCATTATCTTTGTTGGTGATGTTATGGATCAGAACCTTAAATCTGAGCTTATCTCATCTACAAAGGGTTTTAAAGCTGCCAATCCTGATAATAGTTCCAGAACCAAAACCGACTGGTCAGGGGAGCTCTTCTTCTCACGGGATTATTTAAAAGATCTTCAGGCAGATTTCAGGGAAATAGAAGAGGTTATCTGCTCAGATAAGATACATACAGTGGAAAACGAACTCACCAGGTACAGGTTTGATGCTCTCTTCTCCATTAATAAGAGCAGAGCCGGAGATTCTGTTTATAAGAGAAAAAAATATCAGCAGGATCTCTCTTCCTTAAAGGAGGCGGGAACAGATCATCCGGGAGTTGAAGTAAAGGGGGACAATTTAGCCTATGTTATCTACACTTCCGGCACTACCGGAGTACCAAAGGGAGCCATAACTGAGCATAAAGGCCTGGTTAACCTGTGCAACTGGCATAATGACTACTATCAGATTACTGAAGAGGATCGTGCTACCAGATATGCGGGGTTTGGCTTCGATGTTTCCATATGGGAGTTGTGTCCATATCTGGTGAAAGGTGGAACTGTACATATTATAAGACAGGATCAGAGACTGGACCTTTCGGGACTCAACGACTATTTTAATAAAAACAGCATTACTGTAAGTTTCCTTCCTACACAGATTGCGGAACAGTTTCTGGAGTACCATAACAGATCTCTCCGTTATCTTCTGACTGCAGGAGATAAACTGAGGATCTATAAACCAGCTGGTTATAAGATGGTTAACAATTATGGTCCTGCAGAGGCATCTGTAATAACAACCAGGTTTATTGTTGACAGAGAGTACTACAGTATTCCCATTGGTAAGCCAATATCAAATGCCCGGGTATATATTCTGGATAAGAACAACAGGGTTCAGCCTGTCGGTGCCCAGGGAGAGCTGTGTATCGCCGGGGCAGGTCTGGCCCGGGGTTATCTGAACCGTAAGGAACTTAGTGAGGAGAAGTTTGTAACAAACCCTGTTACAGGAGAAAAGATGTATCGAACCGGGGATCTCGCCAGATGGCTGCCTGACGGTAATATAGAGTTTCGCGGGAGAATGGACACACAGGTTAAGATCCGGTCCAACAGAATTGAACTTTCGGAAATAGAAAAAACTCTCAGGGATTATGAACTGATTAAAGATGCAGTTGTTATCGATAGAGAGGACAGTAATGGTAACAAGTATCTCTCTGCATATTATGTTTCAGACATTGAGCTGGATACGGACGAAATGAAGGCTTATATTGCAGCACTGCTGCCATCTTATATGATACCCGACTCCTTCACAAAAATAGATGAGATTCCCTTCACATTAAACGGTAAAACAGACCGGAAGGCACTACCTGATCCAGACAATATGTTACAGGGAAAGGCGGATTATGTTCCTCCTGCCACAGAGGTGGAGAAGAGAATCGCAGATATCTGGAAGGAGGTTCTGGATGTGAGCCGGATAGGTGTTATGGACAACTTCTTTAAAATTGGAGGTAACTCTCTGAAAGCTGTTCGTGCTGTATTTAATATGTCTATGGATTTTGAAGTGGATATAAACGATCTGTTTCAGTGCCAGAATATATCATCCCTTTCAAAGAGGGTTACTTTTAAAAAGGGAAGACTGAAGCAGAAGATAGAGGAGATTAAAGAGGTTGCAGCAAAAGCTGCTGAGGTTGATGAGGAGTACAGAAGAAGTATCAACAGGTACAGCAGTGAACTTGTTGAATACAGCAGGCCGGAAGCTGATAAAACAGGAAAGAGGTATGGAAAAATCCTTCTTGCGGGATCAACGGGATACCTGGGAATTAATCTCCTCCACAGCTTATTGAAAGATACAGACAGCAGAATCTGCATACTGGTTAGAGGTAAGAATCCTGATGACTCTGAAAGAAGAGTACGTACTAAATATGGGTACCATTTTAACCAGACTCAGTTTGACAGTTACAGAGATAGAATCGAAATTCTCACCGGAGATATAAGCCTTGACAATCTGGGACTCACAGAAGAGAAGTATGAGAGTTTAACAGATGAAGTGGACTGCGTAATAAACAGTGCAGCAATTGTGAAGCATTACGGAGAGTATGAAGATTTTCATAATGTTAATGTTAAAGGCACCGAAAGACTGATCCGTTTTGCCTCTGATAATCGCAGAAAAGATTACCACCATATCTCAACCACCGGAGTTGCAACAGGAAAGATACCTGATAAGAGACACTACTACTTTACAGAAGATGATTACGATGCGGGGCAGCAGGTAAGTAACTACTACATTCAGACAAAGATTGAAGCTGAAAAGGTGGTGCTTCAGGCAAGAGAGGATGGTCTGAACAGTGCTATATACAGAGTAGGGAATCTGATTGCAGATTCAGAAACCGGAAAATTCCAGGAGAATATTGAAGATAACGGGTTCTACAGAATGGTAAAAGCTGTTATTGCCCTGAAAGTGCTTCCGGGTATGGAGGCTGAGTCCCTGGATTTCTCATTTATCGACTATACCGGCAGAGCTATTATTACCCTTCTTAATCAGAATGTCCTGGAGAACGGAACCTTCCATGTATTTAATAATCGTAGAATAAGCCTGGTTCAGCTGGGTAAGTTTATAAACAGCAGTGGATATGAAGTAGAGTCTCAATGCTTTCACAACTATCTGGATTTTCTGTATGAGAACTATGAAAACAGTGAACTGGGGGATTATGTCAGAAATATTATTCTTCACTCCCAGATGTTTGACTCAACAGATAGTACACATTTTCAGATTGCTTCAGGAAAAACCGCAGCGCTTCTGAAGAGTCTTGGATTTGAGTGGCCTGAAGTTACAGATTCTCATGTAAAAAAGATGCTTAACCACTGCAGGAAAGTAGGCTTTTTAGAAGAAGGGATGGAAAAATGAGAAATAAGATTCTGAATCTTGTAAGGCAGATCTGCAGAGAGAAAGAGATTAATGAGGATGACAACTTCTTTGTTATGGGAGGAGACTCTCTTAAAGCTGCAGAGCTGATTAATGAGATCTATATAAGGTTTAACGGAAGACTCTCTTTTGAAAAAATCTTCATGAAACCCTGTCTGAAGGACATTATAGATAGCGTTGAGTACGATTTTGATGAAGATACTCAGTACAGCTTTAAGGGATTTACTATTCCCGATGCTGAAAAGATAGAGTTATCGGTTCAGCAGGAGGGAGTATGGCAACACCATATGATCTACAGATCAACCATCTTCAATATTATTGGCTCTGTGCAGATTGAAGGTGATCTGGATATTTCAGTTATGGAGACAGCTGTTCGTAAAACTATCAGAAAGTATTCAGCCTTTAATGTGAAGTTTACAGGAGACAGTAGTGGCAGAGGCTTTATGGTTCCTGTAAAGAACAGGGATATTAAGCTGAAATCAGATGAGCCTGCTACCTGGGAGCAGGTGGTGGAAGATATAAACAGTAAACTAGGTCCTGATAGTGGTGAGGAGCTGCTTCTCTTCTATCTTGTAAGAGAGAAAGATAGATATCGTCTTGTTATGGGGATGCACCATATTGTAGGAGATGAGATTACTTTCCAGATAGTACTGAAGGATATTCTGGATAAGTACAGAAGCCTTAAGAAGGGAGAGGAGCAGGAAAAACCAGAAGATGACACCTACCTGAAGTTTGCATCCTGGCAGAGAAATCAGCTGGATCATGGGAAGTATATTAACTACTGGAAGGATAAACTGAGAGATCTCAAAACACCGGGACTCATACCTTATGCCTCAGTGAAAGGCTCTTCTCTTACAGAAGATCCGGTATTTGAAGAGATAGTTCTTAATGAGTCCCGTACAGAGCTTGTAAAAGAGCTGGGAATGTTGAGTCAGAGCTCTCTCTATACTGTTTTTCTGGGACTTTTTAAACTCTTCTTAAGTAAGGTAACAGGCAGTGAATCTGTGCCTGTGGGTTTTCCTGTAAATATGAGGGGAATGCCTCAGTTACAGAATCAGCCGGGGCTGCTGGTAAGCAGAAGTCTTTCTACGATTTATGCAGATAGAGATGTGAAGTTCAGAGAGTATCTGAAGAAGATTCAGGAAGAGGTTTCACAGAATATAAGTCACGGAGTGCTTCCTTTTGAATATGTAGCAGAGATGATAGATGAGTTTAAGGTTGATAAGAACCTTCCAAACCGCTACCACTTCAACTACATAGTGGAAAACAGGGAAGAGACTGTAGCAGATGATCTTAAAGTGGGGCATCTTGAGTTTCTGAAAGTTAAGCAGATGAGTGATTTTGAGTTTATTGTAGGGGCTTTTGACGGAAACTACAGAGTGGCATTTACTTTCAGAAAGAGTTTTATAGATCAGGCTCTTGTTAATAAGATGGCCAGGGATTTTGAAGATTTTCTGGACAGCCTTGGAAAAGAGGCTCTGAACATGAACATCAAAGATCTCACTGGTAGTGAGGAGGCAGAAGATTATGGGGAATTTGAGTTTTAATACTCTTATTGAGAATTTCAGAAAAGTTGTAGAAGAGAGCAGAGCCGGAGAGGCTCTGAAATTTAATGATAAAGTTTATACATATGATGAACTGGACAAATGGTCTGATTATGTAGCCGGTGAACTTGCAGAATATGGAGTATCTGAAGGAGATGGCGTAGGAGTTATTGCTTCAAGATGCCCGGCATTTGTAGTGGCAATACTGGGTATTATTAAAGCCGGAAGCTTCTGTATACCCATTAATCAGGATGAGGCTTATGAGAGAACAGAATTTCTTATTAAGGATTCAGCCATTAAGGTTACCTGTCTTACTTCTGAAGAGTACAGCTACAGATTTGAGGGTACAGAGATGGTGGTGGTTGATGAGTACAGAGATCTTTGCAGTAGTAAAGAACCTTTAACCAGAGAGCCCTGCAGTCAGGTATACAGAATATATACTTCCGGTACCACTGGTTATCCCAAAGGCTGTGATCTGAGCAATAGTAATATGCTCAACCTCCTTGAAAGTGAGAGTTTTAAGGATATAGGCAGAGAGCACAGAGTGCTTCAGACTTTCTCACCGGGATTTGACGGGTGCGCCTACGAGGTGTGGGAGACTCTCCTGTCAGGTGGATGCCTGGTTTTCACTGATAAGGTTAAGCTGCTGGGAGCAGAAACCATAAAAGAGGTTTTTAAAAAGGAGGATATTACAGCTGTATTTCTTCCAACCAGCCTGTTCCATCAGCTCTGTGAACAGGATTACACTATATTTGATTCTCTTTACCACATTATGATTGGTGGAAGTGCCCTGTCGGTAAGTCATGTAAAGAAGGTCAAGACCTTCAGCCCACATATTGATGTAACAAATGTTTACGGCCCTACAGAGAACACTGTTATGACTACCTGCCATCTGGTGGAAGATAGGGATTTTGAGAGAGTCAGGCTTCCTGTGGGAAGAGCTCTTAAAGGGGTAGGTATGGTGCTTATGGATAAGAATCTGAAACCTGTTAAAAATGGGGAAACCGGTGAGCTCTGTGTAAGTGGAGGAAACCTCTGTAACGGCTATTTTAACAGAGATAGTCTCAACAGAGAGAAGTTCTTCGATTTTCAGGGAGCCCGGTGGTACAGAACCGGAGATCTGGTAAGAGAGATTGAACCAGGTCTGTATGACTGTCTCGGACGCTTCGATGATCAGATAAAGCTTAATGGATACAGAATTGAGTTAACAGAAATAGAGCATGTAATTAAAGAGATTGATGGAGTGGATAATGCCCTTGTTAAAGCAAGGGATCTTGATGGAAACAAACAGCTTGTAGCTTACTACTCAGGACCCACAGAAGAGAAGCAGGCAGCTCTTAAAGAGAAACTTGGTAAGAGATTGAGTCAGTACATGATTCCCGCAAGGTGGATGAAGGTAAATCCTATGCCTCTGACTATGAATGGTAAGGTGGATTTTCGGAAACTTGAAGAGTTTGACCGGAAGATAGATGAACAGGAACAGAAGGTTCTGAAAGAGATTGAAGAGGTTAAGGGAATTAAGGCTTTTTCCGGCACGGAAATCGGAAGAGCAGGCTTAACCCAGGATGAGGCACTTAAAATTGCAGGTCGTCTCAGAATCACTCTTAATGAATTCTTTCATAATGGAAGTGTCAGGGAACTTGCTCAGGTTATGTGGGAGAAAGAGAGGAGTGGTGCACAAAAGGAGGGTGGTTCAGTTAAGGTGAGCAGTGAACTGGATCAGCTTCTTAAGGATTTTTAAACCGGAGATTTCACAATGAGTAGTAGATGGATAAAGTATAAAGATGTAAGAGAGGGAGCAGATATTAATCTTATCTGTCTTCCCCATGCAGGTGGAAGTGCTGCTTTTTTTAAAGAGTGGGGGGATAGCTTTTCAGATAATATCAATATTCTGCCTGTACAGATGCCCGGAAGGGAGAACAGAATCAGGGAGTCGATGCCCGACTCTATACAGGAGCTGGCAGAAATCTTTGTAAGGGAAAATTCCGAACTCTTCAGTAAAGGTTTTGCTCTCTTTGGTCACAGTCTTGGTTCTGTTATCGGTCTTGAAGTTGCATATGCAGCAAAGGAGATCTGCAAAAGGGAGCCTCAGGGGCTTTTTGTTTCAGGAACCCAGAGTCCTTTTAACAAGAAGAGAAGCAGTCTGGGGATTACGGATAAAGAGATTTCAGACAGCCTGGTCTATCTTGAAGGAACTACAAATTCTCTCCTTAAGAGCAGCATGTTTATGGAATACTTCATGCCTATTATAAAGAGAGATCTGAATCTCTATCAGAATTATGAGTGGAACCATACAGATATTCTGGATTGCCCTATGTATGCTTTTGGTGGAAACCGGGACACTCACACCAGTATCGGGGAGCTGGGTACCTGGAGACAGAACAGCAGAGGATATCTGGGAGAGTCTGTTTTTGAAGGAGGCCACTTCTACTTAACAGAGCATAAAAGTGAGATTGCTGAAATTATTGAGAAGGTAATCTTTCGTAAGGAGAGAGTGGCGTGAGTTCTGTTAAGATTTTTACAATACCTGAAGATGTAAGAGGTAGTCTTGATACTATTATCCGTGGAAATTCCCGGATTGAGAAGGTGGTTCTGGGAGCAGCTCTTGCTGTGGTTTTATACAATCTGTCCGGCAGAGAAAAGACAAATATAAGACTTCTGGAAGAGAATGGTTTCTCATACACCTCTCTGGTACCTCATGATAGTATTAGACTCCGTTCCCTCCTTAACACTCTTCTGAAGAGTGCCGGAAACATGAGCAGGGAGGAGGAGTCCGGAGAGGCTGTTGCCCTTTTTAATCAGAAAGATTACAGAGAGGAACTTACCAATGGGGATTTCCTGACTATAGGAGTAGAGAATAAAAGGCTTATATGCTCTTTTACAGATTCCATCTCCAGTGAAGATATTGATACATATATAGAATACATATACAGAGTAGTTAATGAGATCAGAAGGGATAGCACTATCCTGATTAAAGACACTCTTCTTTTTACAGAATCTGAAAGGAGGGACTATTTTGAGAAGTGGCAGGGAGAGAAGAGGGATATTCCAGAAGGGCATATTGCGGATCTCTTTGAGAAGAGTTTCAGGAAATACCGGAGCAGAATCGCTGTCTGTTCTGAAGAAGAGTCCCTCACTTATGAGGAGTTGTATAACTACTCTCTGTCAATTGCTTCAGAATTGCAGAAGAGAGGGGTTAAGGAGAGTGACAGGGTAGGGGTTCTCTGTAGTCAGAAGATTGAAACTATTGCTTCAGTAGTTGCTATCGCAGCCGTTGGTGGCGTCTATGTACCTCTTGATGCCAGAGCTCCGGTGGAGAGAAGGAATTTTATACTCAGAGAGAGTGGGGTTAACTGCCTTATAAATACCGGGGGTGTCAGATCTGATAACTACTCTGTTCCTGTTGTGGATGCTGTATCCTGCAGAGGGAAAGAAGGAGTAGTAAAAACTGAATTAAAGGGAAAGCCTGATAGTTATATCGTCTATACATCAGGTACAACCGGAACCCCCAAAGGGACTGTTATAAGTGAGGAGTTTTTAAAGAACCTCTGTTACTGGTATATAGATGCCTTTAGTATTGATGAGAACTCCAGAATTATCCAGTTAAACAGCTTCGGTTTTGATGCTTCAGTTAAGAATATATACTCTCCGCTTTTAATGGGAGGAGCTATTGTTATGGGGCCTGAGGAGCTCTATGATACCTTTGGAATAGCCAGAATAGTTGAACAGCTTGAAGTAACCCATATTAACTGTGTTCCTGTACTCTTCAATGCCCTTCTTGAAACTGTTCGTTACAGTAGTTACCGGGAGCTTGATCAGGTTAAATATGTGATTCTCGGAGGCGATGTCTTTGAGAGAGAGAAGATAGTTAACTGGTGCAGACTCAATCGTTGTCAGGCAGCTTTTGGTAATGTTTACGGCCCTACAGAAAGTACCAGTGTCTCTGTGTGGCACAGTTTTTCAAAAGAGGAGCTTCTGGCTATGGATAAAGTGCCTCTGGGGAGACCTGTCTACAATAAGAGAGCCTATGTGCTGAACAATCTGAAAAAGATCTGCCCTCCGGGAGTGAAAGGAACCTTATGGCTTGGGGGAACAGGTACAGTAAATACATACATTAATCCTGAAAGAAATGGGAACAGGTTTTCAAAAGACCCTTTCGGAGATGCTGAGGTGCTCTATAATACCGGAGATATCGTCTGGTTTGATGAGAGTGGAGTACTCAGGTTTGCAGGAAGAGAAGATAATCAGATAAAAATTAATGGACAGAGAGTTGAACTTGAAGAGATCGAAGGGATTCTGAAAGCATATCCCGGAATCAGGGAAGGGGTGGTTATTAAAAAGCAGACCGGTCTTGTGGGGTTCTACACATTAAGTGATGGCGGAAAAGCTCCTGATGATTCTGAAATTACTGCTTTCATGGAGAAGCATATAAACAGAGCAGTTGTGCCTTACCGCTTTGTGTTGATGAAAAGTATTGAACTCAACGCAAATGGTAAGCCCCATCGTAGTGCCCTTGAGAGTGTGGAACTGACTTCACCTGAACTTCCTGAATCAGAAGAGAAGAGTTACAGTGGTGAAGAGGGAGATCTTACAACTAAACTCATAAGGGCATGGAAAACAACACTGGCTGCAGACTCTGTTGCGCCGGGGAGCTCCTTTTTTGAACAGGGAGGAACCTCAATAATGCTCTTTAAACTGAAACAGGAGATCCATAAAGAGACAGGCTTTACTGTTGAGATGGTGGATATTCTTAACTACCCTTCAGTAGATAAGATAAGAGACTGGCTTCTGCAGAAGAAGACTCCTGCAGAAGATATCAGAAAACAGTTTGAAGAGATTGCAGCTAAGCGGAGGCGGGTTGCAGGAAGACGCAGAGGGAGAGTTCAGTTTGATGTTTAAACTGGGGCTTATAGATATATCTGACACATCACTTTATTCAGAGCTTGAAGCTATGGAAGATCTGCTTTGTGATGAAAAATACCGGAGAATCAGAAACTTCCGTTTTCAGGCAGACCGTATACGCTCAATGTGTGGAGAGTATCTGCTCCGTTATATGTTATGGAGAGAGTATGGAATCCCAAAAGAAGAGGTAGCTTTCTCTTATGGGGTGTACAGGAAGCCGGAGCTGAAGAATCAGCAGAATCTGTTTTTTAATATCAGCCACTCCGTTAACCGTGTAATCTGCGGTCTGGGAACCAGTCCCATTGGAGTTGATGTGGAGTTTATGAATCCCGGACATACAGATATCGCCCGAAGCTTCTATTCTGAAGATGAGAAGAGATTACTCGAAGAGTTTGAAGAGAAGGATCGATGCAGATACTTTTATAAGATCTGGACCCTCAAAGAGAGCTATTTAAAACTCCTTGGATGCGGGCTTATGGCTCCTCTCAACTCCTGTTCGGTTTCAGAAACTTACGACGGGTGGAGAATCTTTAACAGTGAAGGAAGAGCTGAAGATATATGTTTGTGGAATTTTGAGGACCATGAGTATCAGTTCTCAGTCTGTAAAAAACAGAATTGCAGTGTAGCTGATCCGGAAATAGAGATGGTACCTCTGTCAGAAATTATAACCTGGCAATTCATGTACAGAAAAAAATAGAAGGAGAATATTTCTAAAATGTCTAAATTTATGTTAACTGGTGATAATGTTAAACTCACCGAATTTCTCAGTGTAGTAGAGAATGCTGAATGCAGAATCGATTTTAACTCTGTAGTAGAAGAGAAAATAGAGAGATCAAGAAATCTTCTGAATGAGTATGTGGAATCCGGAAGAATTATATATGGAGTTAACACCGGTATGGGGGGATTTGCAAACTATCTGGTACCAGTTGAGTTTGCTGAGGAGCTTCAGAAGAATCTTATTTCTGCTGTTGCTTCCAATGTAGGGGAGTATTTTGATGAGAAGATTGTTCGTGCAGGAATGCTTGCAAGAATTATATCTCTTACAAAAGGTGCCTCTGCAATAAGTATTGAAAATTTCAGGATACTTGTTGAGATGTTTAATAAAGGAGTTGTTCCCTGCATTCCAAAAAAAGGTTCCCTTGGAGCCAGTGGAGATCTGGGACCTCTGGCATATATAGCTCTTGTAGGAACAGGGGAGTGGAAAGCTTCATACAGGGGTGAGGTAATGCCAGGAGCTGAAGTGCTGGAGAAGGCTGGTATAACTCCTATGAAACTCAGTTATAAAGAGGGACTATCCCTTATTAATGGAACCTCTGTAATGGTGGGGCTGGCTTCAGTTGTTTGGAGTGAAGCTGCAGAACTGACTAAACTTTACGAGTTTATATCTGCTCTCTCTTTTGAGGCTCTTGGTACCAAAGCAAAACCTTTTGATCCAAGAGTACATGCAAGAAAAGAGCATAAAGGTCAGTACAGTAACTCTCAGAAGCTTACAGATATCCTCTCTACAAGTGAGTTGATTGTTGATGAAACCGATGTGGAAGAGGAGATTCAGAATGAGAACAGAAATGAGCTGCAGGGTCTTAAAGATCAGATTGAAGATGCATACTCTCTGAGGTGCACTCCTCAGGTAATAGGTCCGGTTCAGGACACTCTGGAGTTTATCTCAAAAACAATAGAAGATGAGCTTAACTCCAGTAGTGATAATCCTCTGGTAATTCCTGAAGAGAACGATGTCTTTCACAATGGACATTTTCACGGCCAGTATATCTCAATGGCCATGGACTATCTCTCAATTGCAATGACGACTCTATCAAATCTTTCAGACAGAAGAATTGACCGTTATATGGATAAAAACAACAGTAACGGACTTCCGGCTTTTCTGTGCCGTGAAAATCCCGGTCTGAGGTTTGGCTTAATGGGGGGGCAGTTTATGAGTACCTCTCTTACAGCAGAGAACAGATCATTATGCACACCTCTCTCTATCCAGACCTTAACATCTACCGGAGATTTTCAGGATATTGTCTCTTTTGGACTTGTAGCTGGGAGAAGAGCAGCAGAGATTACAGAAAATGCAGGATACATCGTGGCTTTTGAACTGCTTTGCGCTTGCCAGGGAGCAGACATAAGAGGTAAGGAGAAGCTCTCTGAGGCAACAGGCCTCCTCTTTAATGAGGTGAGAAAAGAGGTGCCTTACTTCTCATACGATACTTCTGTAACACCATATGTGGAGTATATAAGCCGGTTACTAAAAAACAGGGAACTGATTAACCGTTTAAATAGTACTGTTGAAAAGATTTAAATATAGAAGCAGTGAGGAGGTAAAATGGGAAAAAAAATAGTTGTACTGTTAATTACAGGATTCATGCTGATGGGTGCTTATCTCTCATCAGAAGAGCTGAAGGAGGCTGCAGACTATCTGAGGAAGATGGACAGGCTCTATCAGAATGATTCCAGTTATGCAGAAATAGTTATGAAAATAGAGACTCCCAACTGGAAGAGGAGTCTTAAGATAAAATCCTGGAGTCTTGGGAGTAAGAGGACTTTCCTGAGAATACTGGAGCCTAAAAAAGAGAGAGGAATAGCTACTCTCAAGATAGGTAAGAAGATGTGGAACTTTCTGCCAAAAATCGATAAGGTTATGAAAATTCCCCCCTCAATGATGATGAGTTCATGGATGGGATCAGACTTTACCAATGACGATTTTACAAAGGTCTATACCCTTGTTGATGACTATACTCATAAGTTTATAAAGAATCCTGTGGGAGAAGATGAGGCAGGGGTTGTCTATATTGAGTGTGTTCCAAAAGAGGGAAGACCAATAATATGGGGTAAAAGAGTCATAGCTATCAGGAAGAAATCTGTTCTTCCTGTATGGGAGAAGTTCTATGACGGTAAAGGTAAGGTGGTTCGGGAAATGGCATACCGGGATGTTAAGAGGTTTGGTAAAAAAGATATCCCTTCAGTAATGGAACTTGTGCCTGTAACCAAAAAAGATAGTAAAACCACAATAATCTTTGTTAAGGCAGAGTTTGATATTCCTGTTGATGAGAAGATTTTCTCCAGAAGAAACCTGAGAAAGAGAATTTAAGATGATTTTTAAAATAGCATTCAGGAATATTTTCAGGCAGAAGAGAAGAACTCTTTTAACCTCTCTCAGTATGCTTGGAGGCTTTGTGCTGGCTGCCTTTTTTATAGGGTTTTCAGACGGCTCCTACGGTAATATTGTGAACCTCTTTACAAAGAACAAAACAGGGCATATTCAGATTCACCAGAAGGAGTATCCCGATGACCCTTCAATTCATAAAGCCATTAAAAACAGTGGCAGGGTATTTGATATTCTTAAAACTGTAGATGGAATAGAGGCTTTTGCTCCAAGAGTGTACACTTCGGGACTTGTATCTATGGGAAGTAAGAGTTCGGGAGCAAGGGTGGTAGGCATAGACCCTGTAAAAGAGAACCAGACTATAGGTTTTGACAGAAATATATCAGAAGGTAAAGGTCTTAAACCAGAGAGCTCAAAAGAGGCTCTTATAGGTGTCGGGCTTGGGAAGCTTCTCAAAGCTAAGGTAGGGGATAATATTGTAATAGTCTCCCAGGGAGCCCTGGGGGAAATTGCCTACGACATATTTACTATTGCAGGAATACTTGATACCGGAGATGATGCTGCGGACAAGACCTCATTCTATATCCACATTGATGAAGCAGATAAGCTCTTCTCTCTTAATGGAAGAATTCATGAGATAGCCATTAATACCAAAGGGATAGAGAGGGTTGAAGGAGTAAGAGAGATAATCAGGAATAAGCTCGGAAACAGGGAGCTTAAGGTTAGCACCTGGAAAGAGTTTGCAAAGTCCTTCTACAATGCTATGAAAGCTGATGAATCAGGCATGTGGGTTCTTCTTATGATTATTATGGTTATTGTGGGAATCGGTGTTCTCAATACCGTTCTTATGTCTGTACTTGAGAGAACCCGGGAGTATGGTGTTCTTAAGGCTGTTGGAACCAGACCAAAGCAGATCTTTAATCTGGTACTGACTGAAGTGGGAATAATCTCTGTTGTCAGTATAGTGGCAGGTGCCTGTATCGGATTTGTAATTAACTCCTTTTTTGCAAATTATGGTATTCCCATGCCTGAACCTGTTTCATATGGAGGATTTGTTATTGACACTATGAAAGGGGTGGTTAATCTTAGAAGTTTTGTAATACCTGCAGTTACTATTTTTCTGGTAACTATGTTTGTAGGCTTTTTTCCTGCTTTGAGAGCTGCAAAAACAGAGGCTGCAAAATCCATGAGGACTTTTTAAATGGTTTTGTACTTTAAAATTACAGGAGAAGAGAGATGAACTACTATATAAAACTGGCGTGGAGAAATATTTTCAGAAACAAGAGACGGACTATTATCTCATCTATTGCAATAGGTGTGGGACTGGCAGCTCTTATGGTAACTGATGCCCTCATGACGGGAATGAAAGAGAATATGATCCGGTCTGCAACCTCATCTTTTCTGGGAGAGGCTCAGATTCATAGTGAAGGATTCAGGGCTGAGTACGATCTGGGAAATACAATAAAGAATCGTGGACCCCTTATTAAGAAGATTGAAGAGAACAACTATATAGATAAGTACTCGAAAAGAGTAATTGCTATGGGAACAGTTAAATCAGCTGAAGAGATCAGACCCATAACTCTTTATGGAATAGATCCTTCAATGGAGAGTCAGGTTTCAAAAATAGATGAAGCTGTAAAGAATGGGAAAGGGGAGTTCTTTAAAGGTGTTAAAGCAACAGATATAGTTATCGGATCAAAACTTGCTGAAAGACTTAAAGTTTCTCTGGGGGACAGGGTCGTTGTTACCCTTATGGGACTGGAAAAGAATGATGAGAGCGATAAGATCCCTACAGGAGCAGAGGTGGATATGCTTGAAGATGAAGAGGGACCTGTTGAAGAGGCATTCTATGTTTCGGGAATCTACAATTTTGGTATTCCCGATATGGACGGAGGGATGGTTTTTATCAGAATAGAGAAAGCACAGACTCTTCTGAATCTTGGTAAGGGTATTCATGAGATAGCTTTAAAATTTCACGATATAAAGAACTCCACCAATGAGCTTCTGCCTGTATGGAGTGATCTTGGAGGAAATGGCAATGAGTTTCTGAGCTGGGCAAAGCTTATGGCCTCTTTGAAAGCAGTTTTTGATATGTCAAAGATAAGTCTGGCCTTTACAGCTTTTATTCTGTTTTCAATGATTACCTTCGGTATTATCAACACTCTTCTGATGTCTCTTTTTGAGAGAATGTTTGAGTTTGGTGTTTTAAGGGCTGTTGGAACAAGGCCGGGAGGAATCAGGAAATTAATTCTCTATGAAGCCGGAGCTCTATCTGTAATAAGTATTCTTGTGGGGTTGGCTTTAGGGGCATCTATAACCTTTATCTATTCACAAACCGGTGTGGATTACCGGGGAATTGAGGCTGGAGGCATTACAATGAATGAGATCCTCTATCCGGTATTTAACATCAATCAGTATGCGGCATATCCGGCACTGGTATTTTTATTCACAATATTTGTAGGACTCTACCCTGCATTTATTGCAGGCAGAATGTCAATTACCAAAGCTCTCAGGAAAAGCCTATAGGAGAAAATGAATGAAAAATACAGAAATAATCAGTGTAAAAAATATTAAAAAAACATATAAAAGCAACGGTGTTGAGGTTGAAGCGGTAAGAGGCATTGACCTGGCTGTTAACTTCGGAGAATTTACTGCAATTGTGGGGCCTTCAGGAAGTGGAAAAACTACTTTTCTGAATATTATTTCCGGTCTTGATGCCCCAACAGAAGGAACCGTGGTACTGGATGGTAATAACCTGAGAGAGATTAATGGAAAAGAGCTCTCAGATATCAGGAGAGATAGCATTGGATTTATTTTCCAGTCCTACAATCTTATTCCTGTTCTCACTGTAGAGGAGAATGTCGAATATATAATGATGCTTCAGGGAGTTGGGGTAAAAGAGAGGAAAGAGAGGGTTGCAGAGATTCTTGAAGATGTGGAGATCAGTGGTTTTCAGGACAGACTTCCTTCACAGCTTTCCGGTGGGCAGCAGCAGAGGGTGGCTGTAGCAAGAGCAATGGCAGCAAATCCGAAACTTATTCTTGCAGATGAGCCTACTGCAAATCTTGATTCAAAAACCAGTAACAGTCTTCTGGATATGATGAAGCGTCTCAATAAAGAGAAAGGTATGACTTTTCTGTTCTCAACCCACGATCCTCTGATTATGGAGAAAGCAGACAGGGTTATTACTCTTAAAGATGGAGTGGTCCTGGAGGATCAGACAAAATAGGTGCTGTAGTTAATGAAGAAGAGAATCATACTTTTTATATTCAGTATTGTAATGGCATCAGGTCTGTCAGCAGCAGTTGATGTAAAGTTTAATGGATACTATAAATCCTTCTTTACATACTATCGCCTTCCTGGTGCCATGACCTCAGTGTATGACTCTTTCAGAAAAGATATGGGAGCTGTCAGTAACTCCCTTAAGTTCAGAGCTGTTCTTCAGTTCAGTTCTGCTCTGAGTCTGGAAACCTCATATAAGATAAGTCCTGTTTTAAAGAGTCCGCCTCTTTTTGCACAATCTGCTTTCTCAAATTCAATTCCCGGGCCAAAGTACAGGTTTCAGGATTTTGATGAGATTCTCTACCCCGGAAGTGTGGATGAGAAGACCAGTATGGGGATTTATCAGAATCTTGATCGTCTCTGTTTATCAATAAAGCTCGATTTTGCTGATATCTTTATTGGCAGACAGCCTGTGGCCTGGGGAAGTGCAAAATTTGTAAACCCTACAGATATTCTTGCTCCTTTTACCTTTAATGAACTTGATAAAGAGGAGAGAAGAGGTACTGATGCTTTAAGAATAAGGATGCCCATAGGAGATATGGGGGAGCTCGATGCGGGGGTTATTATGAATGATAATCTCAGAGGTGGTACAAATGCTGCTTTTCTAAGAGGTAAAGTGGAGATCTTTGATTATGACGTATCTCTCTCATTCATAAAATTTTATAAGAATCTGCTGGTGGGTTTTGATATTTCCGGTGCTATTGGTGGTGCCGGTGTCTGGGTTGAAGGAGCTTATGTCTTCTCTTCTCTATTTGGGGATTCAGATTTCGGGAAGGAGCTGGAAAACTATATGCGCCTGTCTCTTGGGTTGGAGTACAGCTTTTCTGATAAGTTTTACGGATTTGCTGAGTACCATTTTAATTCAATCGGAAGCAGTAGTACTGATGGTTATATTGAGAATGCCCGGCGTCCTGAATACAGTCAGGGATCGGTCTATCTTCTGGGAAAACATTACCTCAACCTTGGAGTCTCTTATAGTGTTACTCAGCTTATTTCCGGTTCAGGTATGATAATCTGTAACCTTAATGATGGTTCAGTAACAGTGGCACCTTCACTGGACTACAATATTGCCCAGAATATGTATATAGGGTTTGGTGCATATCTCTCTCTGGGAAAGGGAGCTGAGGTGCTTAAGAGAACACCAGAAGACCCTGATGTGCCCCGGCCATTCAGAATGAGATCGGAATTTGGTTTCTCCCCATCAATGATATACACCTCATTCAGAGTTTATTTTTGAGAAATGTAAGTTCTGCAGAATATAGGAAAACTTTGGTAGAGGCGCATAATTGCGTCTCAGATGTTTTGATCGTAAATGGTGGTGGACTTTTTAATACCACCCCGCCTGGAGTACCAGGCACCCCTCCTCTTTTTAAGTCACTTCTGACGAAGACTTAAAATATGAGGGGACTCTTCCAGTTAAGACATACTTCCTGCAGGGTGAGAAGCGTTGTGCTGTTTTGATTGGCTATTGAAATCTTAAGAAGAGAAACACGATTTGTAGGGGTCTTCGAATGAAGGGAGGAACGAAGTGGAACCCGAATAATGTCGAAGATGGGAGACGCGTCAGCGTTATCTTTATCTAACAAGTTATAAAATTGTTCTTACCATAACGGAGTATGCTCCCGTTTAACAGGGTACGGTGCATAAAAAACAGGGCCTTTATTCGTAATTCTATGGTTTGGCGATTGAAGTCATGAAAACCACCCCGTCAGCGGCACTGATTCGCTGAAGCTCACAGTTTGCTGCCACCCCTCCTTTAAAAGGAGGGATATGGTGCAAGTAATAATAGGCAGGATACAATTGTGAGAGTCTGTGCGCGTCTTTGTATGTCTTTGTTTGTCAGTGCCTGACCCGGGGTAGACGAAGGCGAAGACTGATTATCAGCGTGTATTGGCGTCTTTTATTCACGTTTGTTCGCGTTCTTGTGTTAAGACCTGCAGGGTGAGAAGCGTTGTGCTGTTATGGCTGACGATTGAAGTCTTAATAAAAGAAACACGATTTGTAGGGGAGCATCGGAGTTATGGTTTTACCATAACGGAGTATGCTCCCGTTTAACAGGGTACGCTGCATAGAAAACAGAGCCTTTATTTGTAATTCTTTTCGAAATGAGTTGTTTGTTGGTGATGTGGACTTGCGGAAGGGGGGACTCGAACCCCCACGCCTCGCGGCACTAGAACCTAAACCTAGCGTGTATGCCAATTTCACCACTTCCGCAGGAACGAGTGAAAAAATAACATCTTTTAGCTGATCTGTCAAGCTTAAAAAATTGTATAAAGCCTATATAAACTGGAAATGATGATCATACCAGCATTTGAGAGCTAGTGGTTCTTAATAAAAAAGTTATCATAAATTTTTGTGAGCTTTAATCTTTTATCTTTAATGAAATAGTTTTATATATCATTCAGTAGATTCAGCATGCTCTTTTGCCAGCTCCCAGTAGTGAAGAGCGTTCTTCTTTATTCCTTCAATCTCTTCTTCTTTGAGTTCCCGGACTATTTTATAAGGGCTCCCCATAACCATAACATTATCGGGAATCTTTTTTTGGGAGGAATAATAGTTCCTGCTCCAATGATTACATTGTTGCCAATTTCAGCGTAATCCAGAACTACAGCTCCATTACCAATAAGTGAGTTGTTACCAATTCTTACATTAT
>CBDDBX010000028.1:0-38440 GCA_965225955.1 Candidatus Aminicenantia bacterium | reverse complement strand
GGCTTTGTTCTTATCGCCAGAAAGGATTTGTGAAAAAAATTTATTTCAAAGTAACACATCAGTTCAGTTCAGGTGTTCATAAATATTCTTTACTTAAAAGAGAAATTTATGAGCAGAGCAGTTAAATCAGTATTTTCAGTTTTAGTGGTAATCCTTTTTCAGGCATCCTTCCTTGAAGGAGTTTCAGGTATCAAAGCCGGTATAGAGTTTCCTGGCTACAGTTTCTCAGAAAGAATCTTTAATTTAGGAATAATAAGAAAAAAAGATAATAGAATAAAAACCCTCAGAGTAGGACTTTTCTACAATTTCAGATTAACAGAGAATTTCGGTATACAGACTGAGATTCATTACGTGAAAAAGGGAGAAGAGGTAAAAGGGAGTGATGACAGAAAGTCTGTAATTGAAGTAACAAGTCTCTCTTATCTGGAACTACCTTTTATGTTCAAACTTTCTATTCCATCAAAAAGATCCCGTTTCTATCTTCTCACAGGAGGTTATGCTGCTTACAGATTAAAAGGCAGACCTGATCCTTCTATAATCTATCAGATTTTTGGGATACCTGAGAATCGTAATGAGTTTAAAGGTTACAGAAGGTTTGATTTTGGTCTGACTTTCGGAGCAGGCATCAACATTGAAGCCCGGCCTTTCTCTATTATGTTTGAAACAAGATATAATCATAGTCTGCGAAGTATATACTTAACAACCTTCTCCACAATAAGAAGAAGATCAATCAGTTTCACTCTGGGGATAGGTTTCTGAGAACCACCATATTTACAAACAGATATCACGGAACTACCCTTCAACCTCTCTACCTTCTCAAATCTGCATAAAATTTCTTTTATCAAAAAACACAGAAATTCAACCCCAAAGCTTCACCCAACATACCTTTTGGCATGTTTTTAAATTTAATTTATTTATGGAAAATTAGTAAAGATTTTTTTTGATAATCAAAAAGTAACACTCATCTTTCATTCAAAGTGTTATACCAGATTAAACAAGGGAGGAAGAAATGAAAAAAACTACACTAATGCTAATTATTTTTACAGCAGCATCCTTGCTGTTTTCAGCTACACTTGCTGCTGATTCAGGTATTAAAGCCGGTATGGATCTCACAAAGTTTAATCTTTCAAAAAAAGGTGTCTATTCAGGTCTTACCAACGAAAAAACAGATAACCTTAAAAGATTACGTTTCGGTGTTTTTCATAATTTTGGAATAACTGAATCAGTTGGCGTACAGGTTGAAGCCTATTATGTTCAGAAAGGTTCCGAAATAAAAGGAATCAATGATGATAAATCTATTACATCCAACACAAAACTATCCTATATTGAATTACCTGTACTCTTAAAGCTTACCATACCATCATCTACTGTCAGATTTCACCTTCTGGGTGGTGGATATGCAGCTTACAGATTAACAGGTAAGATGTATACAACTACTAAAGTTAATGGAAAAAAAGTTGGATCACAGGTAGAAACCAAAGTTAAAGACGATTTCAAAAAGTTTGATTTCGGTATAACTGTCGGTGCAGGTGTAAGTGTTGATCTTAATGCAGCCTCATTGATTCTTGAAGCAAGATACAATCACGGCCTTGCAAATATCTACGATGTGAAAAACTCAAATGTTAAGATTAAGAACCGGGCCTTCAGTTTCATGGTGGGATTCGGATTTTAATTTACACCCTTCAGAAACCAATAACAGAAGCAGGAGGCTTTTTAGTTAAGTCTCCTGCTTTGCTTTATATGTCCAAACAGATAAGTCAGCACTAAGCTGACAGACTCCTATAAAAACCAACAGCCGGGCCCATTACGGTGGGTTCCGGTCGACTCTCCTCACTTTACAAAACAAATAAATTTATTTTATTTACTTATAAATTTGTAAAGTTATTTTTTTATTTCAAAACAATTGATTTACAAAAAAGTAGGATATACAATATTTTTTTAACAGGAGGAAAAATGAAAAAAACTAAAATCTTACTTATTGTGGTAGCTCTTTTTGCATCTTTAATGCTTACTCCCCTACAGGCTGAGTCAGGTATTAAAGGAGGTATCGATTTCTCAAAATTCAAACTCTCAAATGGAGGATTCTACTCAAATGCGCTTTCTGAGAAGAATGAGAGTTATGCAAGAATCAGAATCGGCGCATTCCATAATTTCGAACTAACCGATAATGTTGGAATACAGCTGGAAGGTTACTTTGTTCAGAAAGGTAGTGAAATCAAAGCTAAAGCTGTACTTAATGAAATGGTAGGTAAATTCAGAATCTCATATCTTGAGATTCCTGTACTTCTAAAGTACAAGATGGCATTTAAAGGTGCAGATCTTTACTTTGTTGGTGGTGCCTATACAGCTTTCAGGCTTTCAGGCAAACTGTATGAACAGGAAAAAGTAGATGGTAAAAAAGTCGGCTCAGAAGGCAAAACAGATGTAAAGGATGAGTTTAAGAAAGTTGACTTCGGTCTTGTAGCAGGTATTGGAGCCAATATCAAACTGAATCCTGTAGATCTGATTCTTGAAGCAAGATACAATTTTGGTCTGCTGAATGTAAATGATGTTAAAGGATCAGATGTTAAGATCAGAAACAGATCTCTCAGCTTCATGCTGGGAATCGGCTTTTAATAATAATAGATAAAACCAAACCTTTTTGAATGGCAGGGACTTAGCGGTTCCTGCTATCCCTTAGTCCCCTCACCTCTGATTTACTCTTCATAACGAACATAAAGTAATGCAATAAAGAAGATAATAAACAGTAAATTAAGCCATGCCACAGAGGCAGGCTTTTAATATAGATACACAGAACTTCCTTTAGTAGCAGGAAGGCTCTTATCAGATCAGGAGTCTTTCTGCCCCGACACAAAAGGTGCCATAGCCTGTGAGAACCCGCAATCATATACTGAACCGGTTACAGCGAATCTTTCCTTAAGCTCATCAGGTGAATTATTGACTACAAATGCAGCTGCAACCCATTCAAGCATATCAAGATCATTGTAATCATTACCCACTCCTACAGTCTCTCTTCTTTCTACTTCAAGCATATCGCACAGAAGCTCCAGTTTTCTTCCTTTTGATACTTCAGGAGGAAAGACCTCCATCCATATGGACTCACCATCCAGAGGAGAAGTGGCTCTTATTACAGAAAACCCGTTACATACAGATTTAACTGAAACAAAATCTTCTACATTGTCCGGCGGAATAACCGCAAGAAATTGTGCTGCTTCAGAAGGAAGTCCTTTATTACAGAGAATTCTTCTGCTGTAAGGCTTGTATATATCAGTTCTCCTTTCAAAATCGGGATTATCTCTCTCCCCGGAGAAGTAGTAGCGAAAATTGTGGTTGTCGGGTACAGGATTATGAACCATAAAATCCAGTTGATTATCGATAAAAAGATTAAAAAGATGATCTATCTCCCCTGCTTTAAGGGAGCTGCTGGCAAAAATCTCCCCGGTTTGCCAGTTAAGAATACCTGCACCGGAAGAGAAGATCACATAATCTACAGGAAAATCAGAAGAAATAACCTTTCTAAGAGAAAAAAGAGAACGCCCTGTTGCCATAACACGGTATACTCCGTTTCCACCAATTTCCTGAAGCATATTAAGATCCGGTCCTCCTGGTTTTCCCCCGGAAGGCAGAATTGTACCATCCAGATCAAATGCTACCAGTTTAATTTTGTTACTATTCATAACCATCACCCATTATATCAGAAATATGAATCTTAATATCCACCCTTTATATAACATTGCATATACCCTGGATAGGTAATATAATTATTCTGAACATAGAGGTTAAAATGGAAAAAACTTTTCGAATCGGGATAATTTCAGATCCCCACATAGCTTCCATAAATGAGATGCCTTACGGCACAAACGTAAGAGATAACTTCCTGAAAGCTCTGAAGGATATGCTGGAAGCCAGCCCTGATCATATCGTAATAACCGGGGATCTATGTTACAGAGAACCAGATAGAAATATATATATATGGATAAAAGAGACTCTGGATCAGACATCTGTACCTTATAGTGTTATTGCAGGTAACCACGATAATTCAGCGTTGATAGCTGAAGTTTTCAACCTGAAAGATAATCTTATCAACGGAGAGTTGTACTACTCAAAGGATCTTGGAAACTACCAGACTATATTTCTGGATACCGCAAAAGCAGCTATGTCAGAAGAGCAAATATTATGGTTCAAAGCTCAGTTAACAGCTGTCTGCACCAATCCGGTAATATTCATGCACCATCCTCCATGTAAATCCATGGTGGAATTTATGGATAAAAACTATCCATTCCTGATGGAAGAAGAGTTTATAAAAGTTCTGAAATTATGTTGCAAGAACCCAACGATATTCTGCGGACACTATCATGTTACCAAAACAGTTATAAAAGATAACATAACAATATTCCTTACAGGCTCTACATTTTATGCTATTGATGAAAATTCCCGGAATTTCAGAAAGGATAATAAAGCCCCGGGCTGGAGATTAATTGATCTGGGGTACGATGCTATATACACTTCCTACAGATATATAGATCAGAGCTGAACCGATTTTGCCCACTTGTTAATTACTGACATGAGTTCCTTCTGCTTAATGGGTTTAGTTATAAAATCGTTCATACCGGCTTCAAGACACTGCAGCCTGTCTCTTTCAAAAGCGTTGGCTGTCATAGCTATTATTGGCAAGTCCCTGACCCCTTTCTCCCGAAGCAGTTTTGTAGCATCCAGACCGTTCATCTCAGGCATCTGAATATCCATAAGCACAAGATGTATCCCCCCCTCCATTGCTCTGTTAACAGCTTCCAGTCCATTGCCTACAATCTCAAATCTATGTTCAGTTTTACCCAGAATAGCTTTAAGTAGTTTCTGATTAATAGAGTTATCTTCTGCAATAAGAATATTAACAGGAGTAACTGAAGCAGATATATACTCAGGTTTACTGAAAACAGTTCCCTCTGATACTGAAATCGTCTCCTTATCTTCAAGAGTAGTCATAGGTATTTCAACTTCAAAAACTGAACCTTCATTATAAATGCTTTCAGCTTTCACATCACCATTCATAAGCTCAGCGAGTCTCTTTGTAATAGCAAGTCCAAGTCCCGTTCCCCCGAATCTTCGGGTTGTTGATGAATCAGCCTGGGTAAACTTATCAAAAATATGTCGTAGTTTTTCAGGTTTGATTCCTATACCACTATCCTTTACTCTTATAAAACAGTTAACTTTACCAGGCTCTGTTACAGGACAGTCTATCTCTATTGCCACAACACCTGTATTGGTAAATTTTACAGCATTCCCTGCAAGATTATATATAATCTGACGAACTCTTACCGAATCACCGATTACCATTCCCGGAACTTTACTCAGAAAACTGACTTTCAGATACAGCTCTTTTTTTACTACCTGAGGCGTCAGTATCTTAACTACGTCATCTACTACCTTTTTAAGATTAAAAGGAGCAGATTCAAGTACAAGCTCCCCGGCTTCGATTTTTGAAAAATCCAGAATATCGTTAATAATAGTCAGAAGAGCCTCACTACTCACATTGATCGTATCTACATACTCTTTCTGCTCTCTGGATAATTCAGTAGCAAAAAGAAGTTCCGTCATTCCCATAACACCTGTCATCGGAGTTCTTATCTCATGACTCATGTTTGCCAGAAATTCACTTTTACTTCTACTTGCTTTTTCAGCCTGATCTTTAGCTTCCATCAACGCTCTGGTTTTCTCCTCAACCATAACTTCCATGTCCTTCATTTTAAGAGACGCTTTTCTTGCAAGAAGCCATTTACCAGTAAGAGCACTGGCCATCTGCAGAACTTCTGCGTAGTCAAAAGGCTTTTTCAGAATCAGAAGATTGTCTGTATTACCAAGGCGACGGGTAATCTCCTCCCATGAGAAATCCGAATAAGCTGTACATATAACCACCTGCATGGCGGGATCAATTTCCCATATTTGTTCAATAGTTGTAAGTCCATCCCATCCCGGAGGCATTCTCATATCCACAAAGGCCAGACTGAACTGTTTACCTTCTTCAAAGTGATCTTTTATTATATTATACCCTTCCTCTCCCTGGGAAGCATAGGAGATTATGTAGTCTTCTTCAATCTCTTTTTCCCTGCTCTCAGCAACGGTTCCGCCAAAAAGTTCATTTTCCAGATCTTCTAGTTCCTGACTCTTTTCAACTCTTCCGAGAACCAGAGAAAAATCTTTATGGATATCTTTATTATCATCTATGACAATGATACGGAATCTATCTTTTTCGCTGTTACTATGAAAAAGCTTATCTTTCACATTTTCTCCATAAGAATTAACTTTCTGAACCGTGAATCCTCCCATCTTAAACCTAAATAGTTCAATCTATATAGATAATTTCACCATTTTTGAATCTTAATTATTATTACAAATATGTTATCATTCCAACAAAAAAACCACAAACCTCCTTAATAGCCTGATTTGTTGAAAAAGGCAAGATTAGGAATTATATATTATTAAATAAATGTTGATTCATTCTGAAATAGTTCCCGGGGGATGTATGTAAACAGAGAATTGGTGCTTTACAACAAATCTTCCGACAAAATTTTAAGGTGGCAGGAGATGAGCGATTCTATCAGAAGAATTATTATAATTGATGATAATCCGGAAATACACAAAGATTTCCATTCAATACTGGGAAAAGTTGAGGTCAATGAAGAACTTGACATACTCGAATCAGAGCTATTCGGGACTCCCCCTCCATCCCACAATATACTTACCCCTGAATATGAACTCTATTATGCCAGTCAGGGACAGGAAGGAGTTGCTATAGTAAACCGTCATCATCAAAACAATATTCCCTTTCATCTGGCTTTTGTGGATATGAGAATGCCTCCGGGATGGGATGGACTTGAAACAATCGAACGGATGTGGAAAATTGATTCCTCAATACAAGTGGTTATATGCACAGCATATTCAGATTACTCCTGGGCAAACATAATTGAGAGACTGGGGAATGCAGAAAACCTTCTGATTCTGAAAAAACCTTTCGAAATGGCAGAAGTTACCCAGATTGCCAGGACTCTTACAGGTAAATGGTTACTTGCAAAGCAGGCTTCAGAATATAATGAACAGCTGAAATATTTTAAAGGAGCCCCTGTTACAGTAGAAGAATCTGATATAGATATAAATGAGAAGAGACAACCGGAACTAATTGCAGATCTGAGTAAAGAGATAAGGACTCCGATGACCGGAATTATAGGAATGACGGATCTTGTTCTGCAAACTGAACTATCAGATGTTCAGAGAGATTATCTTGAAGTAGTGAGAACCTCAGGTGAATCACTTCTTGGAATTGTAAATGATATTCTGGACTATTCTAAACTTGAAGACGGTAAAATGCAACTTAATATACTTGCATTCAACCTTCGTCATACAATAGAGAGTGTAATGGAAACAATCTCTATTAAAGCTTATAAAAAAGGAATTGACCTGATCGGAGAGATAGATGACACGGTACCTGAAATTGTTAAATCAGATCCGGGGAAAATACGGCAGATTCTTCTTACTCTGTTAAGTAACAGCATAAAGTACTCCGATTCAGGTAAAATAGAGATCTCTGTATCTGTGAAAAAGGATCAATCTTCACAAACGGAATCTTTAATAGATTTCTCAATAAAAGATAGTGGACCGGGAATATCAAAAGAGCAGATGGATATAATATTCGGAGAATTCAGCAGTACCGGGTTAACTGAAGATAAATCTCTGAACAGTACTAATCTGGGGCTCACAATATCCAGAAAACTCATTGAGCTTTGTGGAGGAAAACTTAGTATCGATTCAGTTGAAGGTCAGGGAACTGTTTTCAGATTCCCTCTGCCTGTGGAATCTATGAAAGAAGATCTCAGTGACAAACCGCTATCTGTGACTCTGGAGAACAAATTTGTAGTGATTCTTAAAGATAACAGCGATGAATTCAATATAGCAATATGCTTTCTTGAACACTTTAAAGTTAAGCAGCAGACTGTTACCTCAGAAGAAGAACTCTATAAAATGCTGGATAAAAAATCCCCTGATCTTCTCATAATAGATGTTAATGTATCTTCCGATCATATTTTTAAAGTTGCCGGTGAAGTAAGATCCAGATACCAGACCCCTTCTGTTCTCATAACGACTTCAGGTAAAACAGGGGATGCATCCAACTGTATAGAGAACGGCATTAAAGGCTATCTTATTAAACCGATGCTTCTTTCCACTTTCCAGAAAACTATTACGAGGGTTCTTTCAGGAGCAACCAGAACTGAAGAACTGATTACCCGGCATACAATTGACGAGTATGAAAGAAAAGAGTGGGAAGCATATACAAATAACCTTAAAGTAAAACTGAACATACTTCTTGTTGAAGACGATCTGGTAAACAGGATGCTCATTAAGTCTATAATAAACAAAACAAATCATGGTATAGATATAGCTGAAAGTGGTTATGAATCTATTAAACTCTTCCAGCAAAACAGTTACAATCTTATTTTGATGGATATATCAATGCCCGGGATGGACGGCATAGAAACTACAAGACGAATCAGGGAACTTGAGAAGGAACTGAATCTTGAGAGAACTCCGGTAATAGCAATTACTGCCCACTCATTCAAACAGAACCGGACAGCTGCAATAAACGCCGGAATGGATGACTACATATCCAAGCCAATACACCTCTCAAAGCTACTGACTATTATCGATAAACATATTAGAAACAGAGTCCACAAAATGAGTTCGTAACCGGTTATCAATGGTACAGTCAGTTATCTTAAAAGTTACAAAGAACCCGTCTTCGCTCACCAGATAGTTTTATTTGAAGTAATCAACACACTTATAAGCTACACCGGACATACACAGACCAGCAACGACAGACAATGACAAACACCTGTGCATGTCTGTGTTTGTCTGTTTCTTAACCCTGAGCTTGTCGAAGGGTGTTCTTTGTGTAACTTAACAGACTGGCTGTCTTTCTGAAAACCCTTAAACTAGTGGCATTTGTGTATGTCATTTACTTAAAAAGCACATCCAGAAGTTTCTTAAAATCCCCTGAAGGACTGGTTCCTATTTTAATTTTCTCACCTGTATATGGGTGACAGAATTCCAGTTCTGATGACATCAGCATTAACCTGTGAACGTCATATGTCTCTCTGAAAGTTCTGTTATGCTTTCCATCCCCATGATTAACATCTCCGATTATTGGATGCCTGAGATGAGCAAAATGGCGTCTTATCTGATGCCTTCTCCCTGTTGCAGGAAAAGCTTCAAGAAGAGTATAACGTGAAGTCTTATATCTACCTGTAGCCACAGGTATCTCTGCTTGCCTGACAGGGTTATAACGGGTTACCGCTTCCTGAACTATTCCCGTATCACTATTTGTAAGAGGGTAATCAATAACCCCTCCTTCGTTAACATATCCACGTACTACAGCCAGGTATCTTTTATAAACCTCACCCTTTTTAAAGGATTCATTAAGCTTTACAAGAGCTTCCGGGGAGAGAGCAAAAATAATCACTCCGGAAGTTGGACGATCAAGTCTGTGAGCTGGATAGACTCTTTTACCAAGAGTATCTCTCAGAATCTGAAGAAGAAAGATCCGGTCACTTGAAATAGCTGTACGGTGAACCAGAAGATCAGGTGGCTTATCCACAGCAATAAACCACTCATCTTCAAAAAGAATTTTCAGTTCAGGCTTATTCACCAGCCTGTAACTGAGCCAGTTTTTCTCTTACGATATCTGCATGTTTAACTTCACCGGCTTTCCTCTTCTGTCTTACTTTAATATTTGACCAGGACTGCTGAACAACGCCTTCGGGATCAATAATAAAAGTAGACCTTATAACCCCTTCATACTCTTTGCCGTAGTTCTTTTTCAGTCCCCATGCTCCAAAAGCTTTAAGCATGGTTTTCTCTTCATCAGCCAGTAATCTTACTTTAAGATCGTATTTATCGGTGAAGTTCTTATGTTTTGCTTCTGAATCAGGACTTACACCTATTACATCAGCATCCATACCTCTGAAGTCCTCAAGAGCATCTGAAAAATCACATGCCTCTTTTGTGCATCCCGGAGTATTATCTTTGGGGTAAAAATAGACTACCAGCCATTTTCCTTTATAGGTTTCAGAAGTAATCTCCTCTCCAAATGTATCTTTGAGTTTAAAAGCCGGAGCTTTGTCGCCTTTTTGTAACATAATCCTCCTTAAGAATTTCTGTAGTTCTGTCCCCTGTTTACCACGAACAACTTATAGGCCGGTAAGAGGAGAATCAGACTATTTTTATATCCTGTCTGTTATAGTTGGAGTTTCTGCAATTATCACAGACTCCATAAAATTCAACTCTGTAACCTGTTACAAAGAATTTATCTGCAACAGAACCAGGATCAATCATGTCAGCAAGATCTGTATTGAGCTGTGCATCTTCAACTGCACCACACATTTCACAGCATGCGTGAAAATGCTTCTCCATATTGCCGTCATATCTTGCAGGGCCCTCTGCAATATCAACCTTCCAGATTTTACCCATCTGACACAGCTGCTCAACATTTCTATATACTGTAGCAAGACTGATTTTAGGGAACTCATCCTTAACAACAGAGTAGATCTCATCTACTGTAGGATGAAAATTCTTCTTTCCCAGAACTCTTAACACAGCATTTCTTTGTTTCGAATTTCTATATACCATTTTAAACCTTGAGCTTAATAATAATTATTATTGATAAACCTGTCAAGTATTAATGCGCTTTTTTCTGCTTTTATCATAAAAAAACAGATTTTTCAGAAAAGTTTCCCTGTTTTTTCAGATATAATCAAAGCTTCTATGAACAAAAACGGGTTTATGCAGGAACACAATTCTCTTCTGTTTGAAATGACAATTGAATCAGGATAACAGGTTGGTTTGTGGGTGGCTTCTGATGAAGCCACCTGTCAGGATGGTAAAGCGGTTTATCTCTTCAACCAGACTCTACTCTTCATCAGGGCAATAATCCCGATGAATAAATGTCTGCTTTCCGGTTTTCCTGAACATAGAGTCGTGAGCCTGCCTTTTAATATCTGCATAAATTGCTGAGCTTACTGTTACATCAGGGGTTTTACCTTTGGGAATCCAAAGGCCTTCGGCAACCATTCTTTGAGCGATCTCTTTACCGTGAAGAGCTCCACCTGCATCTTTTAGTACAAGTAATGCTCCGTCCAGTACTTTCATCCTAATCCTCCAATTGTATTATCTTAAACCTACCCTGCCCTAATCATAATACGTTAAGAGGTAAATTTCAAATTGTGATATTTTACACAAAACACCAATTGAAACTGAATAAAACAGATATACTTATACAGGTACAGAAAGATACACAAAGGTGATATTATATAGAACAATCTATATAAACATCAGAAATTAAACTTAGAATCAGTTCTCAGAGTTACTGGTGATTTTACTTATATGCTCAGGTGATAAACCTGTATATTTAATTATCTTATCTATTGGTTCCCCATTGTTCAGCATCTGCTCTGCAATAGCTTCAGATCTTGATAGTTCAGCTACTTCTCTCTCTTTTGCACTATCTGCACCTGCCTGAATTTCCAGAGACTCTTTTTCCAGTCTCTTCTTTTCAGCTTCTCCCGGATGATACTGTTCAGAAGTCCGAAGCTGCTCCATAAGTCCACTTTCTTTGAAAGAGTAGTACTTCTCTGTTGAAATAATCATATAGTCAATAACAGCAAGATCTATAATTTCCCCAGCCTGAATCATTCTACCAGTAAAGGTTTTCTCCACCTTCCCCGGTTCAACTGTATAATCTTCTCTGTTATAAACCACCATCACAGATTCTGCTCCCTTCTGAAGAGCTACCTGAAAAATATCTGCTGTTCTTATATCCGCAAAACTTCTGCCTCTCATTGGAACCAGCTCAATATTTGCAAGTTTACCTGCAGAACTTAAAGAGACTACCCATAAATGCTCAGCAGCTCCGGTAACATTATGCTCTCTTTTAAGAAACATCTTCATAATATCAAACAGATCTGCAGCCCCTGAAAATACCATCTCATTTTTACAATTTTCTTTCATTCTTAAGCCTTACACTATCTCATAAACAAGATTGAGATTTCACTATACAAAGGCAGAGAAGCAATGTCAAATATCCTTACTTTTTACGATTTGGGTTGGAAGGATACAGTCCTTTTCTCACTCTCTCTGTCTGTTCGAATACCTCTTTTATTCCCCAGAAACATGAGAAACCAATTACCCCTGCAATTATCGAAACCACACTCTGTTCTATTACCAGAGAACCTGCAGTAAATATAAGTCCACCAATCAGAAAACTGATCCATACTCTGGTTCCGAAGTAGTATTCCCCTTTGATTACAAGAGGATGAAATATTCCAATTATCAGAAAAGTTGCAGCACCAACTATTAAGCCATCAAAATTCATAGAAGAAGTATAACATTACTGGAAAAAAAGTATCACGGTTCAAAGACTCTTTTTCAGCTCTTTTATTCTTTCAAAAGACTCATTTATGCGTTCTTTTTTTATAGCACCAGTTGCCACATACTTTTCAACACAATTAACAAAACGACCTATTATAGATTCATCATAAGCCAGGTTATTGCCAAATGTTACAATATCAACTCCTGCATTTATTGCAAGTTTCACTGATTCCTCAAAGCCATAGTGATCTCTTATTGCTCCCATCTGCATGTCATCTGAAATTACAACACCTTTAAAACCGAGCTCTTTTCTCAGAACACCACTTATAATCTTCTCTGAAAGTGTTGCCGGATAGTCTGCATCCAGTTTTCTGTTAAATATATGTGAGGTCATTACCATATCAGCATAACCTGTATTAATAAGAGATCTGAAAGGTTCAAGTTCCTCTCTTTCCCAGCAATCTGTTACATCCACCATTCCATTGTGAGTATCCCCTTCAGAGCTTCCATGCCCGGGAAAATGTTTTATCGATGTAAAGATTCCATAACTCCTGAGAGTATCTATAAATATTGAAGCATGTTTTACAACTATTTCTGTATCTGCAGAAAAGCTCCTCCCAATACCACCTATAACAGGATTCCCGGGATTAAGGTTAAGATCTACCGAAGGAGCACAGTTATAGTTTATTCCTGCACTCTTCAGAGTCGCAGCTATCTTACTACTCCACTTTTCAGTAGTCTCTTCTGAATCTTCTTTTCCTATATATTCTGCAGATTCAAAAGAGGGAAACCCGTAGCGTTCTTTAAGTCTTGCAACTTTACCGCCTTCCTGATCAATTGCAACAATAAGAGGCGTTTCTGAAAGTCTTTTCACCTCATCTACAAGAACCTTCAACTGATCAGGAGATTCAATGTTTCTACCATACCGGCGACTCTCCAGATCATAATCAAAAAGAATAACTCCACCCGGCTGATAAGTTTTTAAATCTTTAAAAAAAGGTGATTCAATGCATATTCCGGTTCCTCTGAAACCTGCGATCACCATCTGGCTGATGGCTTTTTTAAAACCTGAATCCATAAATCACCTCATCTATCAGATTAAACAGCTGCCTTCTATTTGTTTATGAAACCATCCGGATTATTACTCTGCCATCTCCAGGAGTCCTCACACATCTCATCTATCTGTTTCTCCGCTTTCCACCCCAGTTCCTTTTCTGCAAAGGATGAATCCGCATAACAGACAGCAATATCACCTGCACGTCGTGGTACAACCTCATAAAGTATTTCACTACCTGATGCTTTTCTGAAAGCATCCACTACTTCCAGTACACTATATCCTCTACCGGTACCAAGATTGTATATATTGACTCCACCTTCAGAAACAGCCAGCTTATCAAAAGCTTTTACATGTCCCGCAGCCAGATCTACAACATGAATGTAATCTCTCACACCTGTACCATCAGGAGTTGAATAGTCATCACCGTATACAGAGAGTTTAGCTCTCTTACCTACAGCAACCTGAGCAATATAAGGTACCAGGTTATTTGGAATACCTTTGGGATCTTCCCCAATCAGGCCGCTTTTATGAGCACCAATAGGATTGAAATATCTAAGGAGAGTTACCTTCAGTGAGGGATCAGCAACAGCTGCATCCTTAAGAATTTCTTCAATCATCTCCTTGGTACGTCCATAAGGGTTTGTAGAACCTGTAGGAAAATCTTCAGTTATAGGGACTTTATGAGGATCGCCATATACTGTTGCAGAAGAGCTGAAAACAATCATACTCACATTGTGGTTCTTCATAACTTCCAGAAGATTAAGGGTTCCGGTAATATTGTTGTGATAATACCTTATGGGAATCTCTACAGATTCACCTACTGCCTTAAGACCTGCAAAATGTATTACACCATCAAAACATCCATCTTTAAATATTGAATCCAGAGCTTCATAGTCCAGGAGATCAACTTCATGAAATCCAACCTCTTTTCCGGTTATCTTTTCAACACGGTTAAGTGACTCCCTGCTACTATTGCATAGATTATCTATAACTACAATTTCGTGTCCTGCATTAAGAAATTCAACACATGCATGGCTACCAATATAACCAGCACCACCAGTTACCGCTATTCTCATCGACTTCACCTCTAAGTAATATTAAGGAGATACTCTCTCATTTCATCCAGATGCTCCTCAATTGACTTTGCCAGTGCAATCTGAGCTCTGCATCTTATAAGATTATGTTTCTCTCTATGTATTTTAAAATATTTATCCCCCTGAAGGAAGTCTGTAAGGAAACGAATTCCTGTTTCTATAGTTATCAGAAGAGCTCCAAGAGGAAGAGTTTCCAGTTCTTCACCTCTGATTTCGCCCTGCAGACCCGTACAGAACCCGTCTGCAATAGCCTTATACATACCCATTTGCATGAAGATTTTTTTAACATCTTCTTCATCTTCAGCAGCAGGACTGGTTGAAGTTCTTATAAGATCTCCAAAATCGTAATGCACAAATCCCGGCATTACTGTATCAAGATCTATGACGCACAGTCCTTCGCCTGATTCATTATCTATAAGTACATTATTCAGTTTGGTATCGTTGTGAGTAATCCTTTTTCTTATTTTCCCATCTTCATACAGACGTATCAGAGCTGACAGCTGCTCTTCTCTTTCCAGAATGAACTCCATCTCTTTATGGACTTCTCTATCTCTGTTGTTATCACACTCAGCAAAAGCTTTTTTCAGATCTTCCAGTCTCTTTGGAGTATTGTGAAAATCCGGGATAGTTTCACCAGGTTCCCGTCTATTATAACTTCCAAGATAGTATTGAAACTCACCGAATGCTCTGGCAGCTTCATAAGCCTGTTTTTCACTCTTCACAACATCATAAGTGGAAGCATTTTCAACAAAAAAGTAGGTTCGCCAGAATTTATCTTCACTATCCCTGTAGATATATCCTCCATCCAGTGTTGGTACAAGAGTAAGACATCTGCGGGATATATCTTCTGCATCATCCTGCTTCAGCTGCTCTCTTATAAACCCGGTTACATCCTCTATATTCCTCATTAAGAGCTCTATATCTCTGAAAATGTTCTGGTTAATTCTCTGATGTATATATCTTACCCGGGTTCCTGCCTGATCAAAAACCGAAGCAAAAGTATCATTAATGTGACCACTTCCATAAGGTTCGGCTCCCAGAAACTCACCGGAAATTGAGAAATTCTGTACTATTTCCTTCAATTCAGCAATCACTTATTACTCCACAGCTTTTCAGGATATATACCCCGGTTAATCATATCTTCAATTTTACTGATAACCTGTGGTTTATCTTCACTATAAGTAATACCAAACCAGTCACCTGAAGAACGCAGTACCTTCATTGTAGCTTTGTTGCTTTTAATCAGAGTATCCACAACTCCCGGTATATAGAATTCAGATTTAGGAATATCTATACTCTTTTCCAGAAATCTGCGGAACTCTTCTTTCAGATATCCAAAAAGTGACGGAGTGAAACCAAAAAGGTTCAGAGATACAGCTTCATCACCTGTAAAAGAGATATCTTCACCGTTCTCCATACGTGCAACAGCTCCTTTACCGGATTTTTCAATGGCTGTTCTCTCAACAACATCCAGCAGATACCCATCTGGAGATAAATCGCAGATTCCCCTGGATACGGTTCCATTATCAGACAGGGTATTTCTTAAGGTATATCCAACCATTGAGTAATCTGTTGAAACAGCAGAAGATGCTGCAAGCCATGATCCAATGGCACTGATTCCCTCTCTTCCGTAAAAATCGTCCCCATTTATTACCGCAAAAGGGGTATCAATATATTTCTCTGCACATAGTACAGCATGTCCTGTCCCCCAGGGTTTGACTCTGTCATTGGGGCATACAAAACCATCCGGCAGATTATCTATTTCCTGAAAAGCATAATCTACATCTATATGTTTCTCAAAGGGTTTACCTATATGTTTACGAAACTCCGCTTCAATCTCCGCTCTGATAAGAAAAACAACTTTACCAAAACCTGATTTTACAGCATCAAACACTGAGTAGTCGATAATAGCCTCTCCATGAGGACCTACAGAATCGATCTGCTTCAGACCACCATACCGGCTTCCCATACCGGCAGCAAGAACTAGAAGTGTGGGTTTAATCATACTCATACCTTCATTTTGGATTTGCTTTACAGCCTAATCTGCTATTATATAAAAAAAAACATCACATACAATAGATTTCCCTTCTCTAATCATGGATTAATCAGGATATTTGATTACCCAAACCGGAAATAAACACCTGATAATCTTAACACCTCACATCATTCATTGACTTATTCAGATAAAATGCCACTCCACTACTGATATCAATGTTTGGTGAATCTTCATGAAGCCACGGGAAAAATATTTTTTTAAGAATATTATTGATGGAATTAATTCACTGTTTTATTGTTATTAAAGGATTTGAGGCAAAACTCTTTGCCTGCTCATAATCACCTATACCATCGCTCTGCTTTACCAAGAGCCATAATAAGTTAACTCTATCTCCACTGTGTATGTCCTTGCAAGTCTATGTTAGTCTATGCAGGTTTTCGCTTATCGAAAGTCTTTTTCGTCAATATTTACAGACTTATCAGCCTTTTAAAGAGAGAATATATTTTCCTGGAATTTATATAAATACATACCTATTAATAACGATACAACTCAACCTGATCATTCCCGAAAACCAGTGCAAGAATTTTCCTGTCCTCATAATACCTAAGCCTGCGAATTGAATTTTCAGACTGAAAGATCGTCTCCTTTTTTACTCTCATCCGGTCAATATCAAACTCCAGAACCTTTCTGCATCTCTTAAGTTTATAATCACATTTAACTATAAGTACACTATTTCCGGGTCCTTTGCAGAAAGCTGTAGAACAATACCCTCCAGGTATAAACACACCTTCTTTGACCTTTTTCTTATGGTGCGGGTAAAAGTCCTTCATATCAAGGGTTTTTATATTTTTTCCGAATTCAACTTTTTTAAGAATATTGTAAAATTTAAAACCCATAAGAAAGCTCTTATCAGATAGCTTTATAAGAGAATTGGCATTCCAGAAAGTATCCACTTTGGGGGAGACTGATACTCCTCCTTTTATGTATTTAAGTAAATTACCGGAATAGTCCAGAAGAGCTACCAGTTCTGATTTTTTTTTGAGAGTTGTGTTATTAACAACAACACCACTCCCCATATCAATTATATCGCAGGGGGAATCAATAGATTTTATCTTAATATTCCTGATAAATTTTCTATTCTTAAAAACAGAAACCCTGCCATTATCTGTATCGGTAATCCACAACTCACCATTATTCATAATACACATAGTTGAAGGGTTATATAGTTCTCCTTCCCCTTCACCCATATCAGAAAAAGTGTCTAGTAATCTGCCTTTATCTGAAAAAATAACGACTCTGCCATTACCGGAGTCCAGAAGATATATCTTATCTCCAACCAGAGCAACATCTCTTATTTTATAAAGACCGTTATCACTATCGGTTTTAATAGAAAGTTGTTTATCTGCTTTGCCTGCACCAAAAATCATAAAAGAAATAATAAGTAATATTGTCATCCGTCTTCCTCTTCAAGATATTTACTATTGAGCTTTTCATCTGCAAACTTATACTCCAGTTTACGGTTTAATATTAGTAATACCGGAGTTTTTCTTAACTTCAGGGATCTTATGAGTCTATATTTCTGATCCCGTAGAATTTTACTCCGGTGATCTTTTAAAGAGGTATTTATTCCGAAAAGTTCTCTCTCTTTCATATATCCTGCTATTCCTATAAATTCCCTGCCATCAGCTTTCAGAGTATCAATAACTTTCTTTATGCACCCCATACAGTCTCTGGCTCTGAATACAAGCACCAGAGCTTCATTATTACTGTCAAACTTATAATCCTCCCAACTGAAGCCTTCATGAGTAACAGTTTCCCAGTTATCCGGTAGTTTGTAATCACAAAATCCAAATCCAGCTGTAGAAAATAAAAATATCAAAAAAACCGGAACATTCATTTTCCCTCCTGTTCTATTATCTTCAAACAAACTTTAAAGAAGTAAAAGGCGCCGGCACCTGAACGTAATCTTACCCCTCAATTAAAATAAGAACGGCTCTTACACGCCGTATACTCGACGTAGCATAATTCAGGAGCAATTACATTATGAAGAAATTTTTTCTTCATAATGTCGCTCTTTGTTAAAATTCTCTTTTAAACAAACTTAACCATATTCTGGTTCTCTGACTATCCACCATAAGTATTAGCCATACACTCTTCATAGAAAATATGGCACAAAGTTGGTTCAGCTCCTAATAGCATGCAATCATCAAACAATTTCTGACAATTACCTTCTGCATGAAGTATTGGTAGAAACATTGAAATAACGAAACACAAAACTAAAATCTTTTTCATAATTCTTAACTCCTTTTTAAAATTCTCTTTTAAACAAACTTTAAGGAAACAAACAAGGTGCCGACACTTTATTTTAAACTCCTACTTTAACTAAAATATCCTCTCCTGACACATTCATAATATTGTTCAAAACATGGTTCAGGTGTTTTCGCAACTTCGAGGCACGCATTTAATTGACCAGGAAGTTACTGGTAAAATCATCAATACGACAAAAAAGACTACTAATAATTTTTTTCTCATCACTAATCTCTTTATTTAATTCTCTTTAAAAAAACTTATACATTTCAGACAGATCAATTGTTATCAGATTGAAATGCACAACTCAAAAGTACCCCTTTCTACTTAATCATTGATTCCTGTATGACAGACTGTTCTATATAGACAATTTCTCTTATCATAACTTCCCCCTTCTGCCGGATATTTAAATATATATTGTCAATAAATTCTATTGGCTTACAATACAAATAGAATAAAGAAACTCTCAAGTGAACATATTTCAGCCCCTGATGTAATTTCACATAACAGATTACTGCATAAATTTCTTCCTGAAAACAAATCTGAAATCCCCTGCCCCAATTAATGAACTTTTTATAAAACAGGTAAAAAGGCAGAATAACTGAAATAATCCAGAACATAACCAGCAACTGTCTTTTCATGTTCCCCCTGAACACTTTAAATCTTATTTAGATATAATAACTAAACAAAAAAATTTCACAAACTTCTTTATATAAATTTTTATACGTTTTTTTTTCGTAATTCAGGATAAGTAAAAAAAATTTTATAGAAGAAACATTGAAAGTTCTGAAGATAACATAAATAAATAAGATTCTGGAAATCCATTAAAACAAACTGGTTTAAACAAAACAGTATCTGCAGGGACAATCACAGAGAAGATATATCTTTCTGTGTTTGCCCTTGCCTGTTTTTATCTTTTTATTTTTTATAAATTAAATCTATAGGTAAATTTCATCATAAAGATATTCTCCCCATCTGCTTTCAGCATATCCCTGAAATCTCTTCCAAACCTGAAGCGGCCGGGATGTGAGTCATCTGACCTTCTCTGTGTCCACACCAGATAGAAAGTCGAACCCGGATCATATTCCCAGCGAAATACCACTGTACTTCTCAGAGATTTATAACTATAATCGGGATTACTTATTGTAAAGCTCTCAACAGAACCGTTTCCATCTGGATCTATAGTATATCCTTCATCTCCTTCAGATATTGTTGATCCACCTTTCCCATAGTGATTGAAACTATATGTTTCGGGTTTTGCCAGCTCTTTAAAATTCCTGTATGCACCGGATGATATAAAAGGTTGTATAAATGCCTGAAGACTCATTTTGGGAGAAAATATCCAGTTAAACCTTATACTACATGAAAACTCCTTTCTCTCCATCTGGCCAAAAATATAACGTTTTCCATAAGTATCTGTCTGGGCGACATCATCTACTGCAGTTACCCATTGAGCATCACTGAAGTTATAGCGATAAGACGGCTCTATTCCCAGGGTGATATTACTGCCCAGTTTGAACTCAACTTCAGGTGATAACCTCCAGTTATATGACCCTGACTTGCTCTGCCATGTTCCTGCATGCATATATACTGTAACCGGATTCCTGCGATCTGTTCTGAGCATAAGAAAGTAATTACCTCCTGAAGGAGTCAGCATTAAAGGTCCGCCTCTGGTATTATCCCTGCTGAGGGCTTCAGGCTGCAGACTTACTTCAAGAAAGCCCCCCCAGTAATTCAGAAATTCAAAGGAAGAGAGAAGAATAGCTCTCTGCTCTCCAATTTTATTTCCATCAAAATCGTAATTCCTCTGAGTTATGAGTTCCGCACTCCATCTTCTGAAGATTTTACCCGGCTCAAAAGTCTGATATCCCATCATAACATGCCCATTTATAACATCACCGTCCCACATGAATCCCATATCTCTTGAATCGAACCCTGGTGAAATTGCTCCGAGAGCCGCATTAAAAAGGAATTTACCTTTCTGCTTATTAAGAGTAAGTCTTCCGGCCCATCCATTTAAAGATGTGCGGTTGGGATTATACGTTACATGTCCTGCATCAGGTCTCTGATAGTAGTGAGGATATGATTGCTGCAGATCTGCAATCTTCTCTTTGGAGCCTTTTACATTTGATCCGCCAAACCATCCGCTGATAACCCAGGTTTTATCTTTTCCAAGAAAGGTCCAGCCATCGATTCCAAAAGTCATACTGCGGGAAGCCAGGCTCTCTTTCAGGCTGCTGGTTCTCAGATCACGCATAACAGATGTAGCAATAAAACCAAGACCATGACGCCCTTCTGAAAATTCTTTCTGTGCTCTGATTACTCCATAGAAAGAAGATGGCTCCACTTCCTGAGTTGATCTTACACCACTATTATCTATATCTGCATACTCTCTTGCAGTTAATGCCGAGAGAGCTCCAAAGTTCCAGCCTTTCCCTATCTTACCTGTTACTTTTGCAGCTCCCAGAATTGTTGTCGCATCTGGAGTTTTATAGTTCCCGTCTGTATCTACTCCCCCCTGAGGAGATCTTCCTATTCTTCTACTGTAAAAGAAGCTGGGGTTACCCCAGTTTGCTCCAAGGTTTCTGTTGGCACCTCCTCTTCCGAATCTGAAGATACTGGCTCCTTCAATAAAAAAGGGCCTCTTTTCCTGATAGTAGCTTTCAGAAGCACTAAGATTTATTCTTGCAGGATCCACCTCTACCTGCCCGAAATCCGGGTTTACAGTAAGATCCAGAGTTAAATTCCCTGGTAAACCGACCTTAGCATCAAGCCCTCCGTTCAGAGAGTACTCTTTACCTGTTTTAAAAGGATTATCTGCTTCAGAAGGTTCATAAGCTGCTTTTCCCACAACATAAGGTACAAGTTCAACTTTTCTTCTGGTATTAATATTTTTCAGACCTTTTAGTTTTGCAAAATGTGAAACATAGCCACTCTCTTCTCTTGAACTCCAGGAATACATATCCCACTCTTTTTTCCTCTGAATAAATCTTTTAAAGTTTATTCCCCAGGTATACTCTTTCTTATCCTTAAAACGGAGCTGACTAAAAGGAATTCTTATTTCAACACACCAGCCTTTATCATCAATTGAAGTTTCAGCTTCCCAGATTCCATCCCAGGACCAATCAGTAAATTCATCATTATACAGAGCTTTATCAATTACTGATCCTGCAGCACTTACAACAAACTCGAAGCCACTTCTCTTATCAAAATATGGATCTACAGCTACAACAAACTTATCTGTTTCCACATAGTTATCCCGCCTTGTCAGAAGCTGTGAAATCTTTTGAGGCTCACTATCGTACAACCTTGCTGCAATATAGAGAGAATCTTTATCATAACTCACCCATACTTCAGTCTTTTCTGTAGCATTTGCCCCATCTGAAGGCATAGACTGGACAAAAGAGTTTACTCCACTACGCTGCCATACTTTTTCACTAAGTTTACCGTCCATAACTATTTTTTCTGTTGCATAGACAGCTTTTACATCTTTCCCTTTTTTAACCTTACCCATGAGAGTAAAGTGAAACAGAAATAAAATAACAATTAACCAAAGAACCTTCACCATCTGCCTCCATTAATAAAATAAGCCATTTATTCACATAATCCAGCGCTGGTTTTCATTTGCGAAATAGTAACTAATAAGTATATGACCGATATATAGTGAAAAAAGTTTACAGAGGTGTCCTGAAAAAATTAAATTAAAACGAAAACGGAAAGAGAGCCTAATTATTTCCTAAATTCCATAAAAACATTTTTCCATATTTTGAGGAGTTACTTCGGCACTTGTAATATTGTCTCAAACCTGCCAGGTAGTTCTCAAGAGCACTCTTTCTTAACTCCATGAGGCATCTCTGTTTTTCTACCCAGTCCGGCATTGCTGAACTGACCTGAAACCTCTTTTCAGCAAAAAACCTGAAACTTCTGTCGCATTCATCAATGTACTTTCTACATTTTATACCGTAAAGCCCGGTAATCCCTTCTGTTGCTCCCCAGGTGCACTCAGCAGTGTAATCACTCTTATCATCAACATCTGATGTAAAAGTCAGAATTACAACTCTGTGAAGATGATTAGCTTTTTTCTCTTTCATTACCGCTTCTCTTACAGCTGTATCGATTGGCCCAAGAAACCCAAATCTACCCCGATACTCCTTTATACATAATCTGTCTGAATCGAGAGTTATGGATGCCAGCTTCACACCTCCCCTTACTTCGACAATATTTCTGTACTGAATCAACAGGTTCCCAGCCTGCATTCCACCTTTATCCAGTGTCCAGTTCAGATAGAGTTTATCATTATAGAGAAAGAGTCTTGTTTCAAGATTCCCTTTTGAAGTCTCCTGACTGAAGCACTGCAGGGTTCTTATACTATCATTTTTAACTTCTGAAGATAGTATCGTATTCAGCTGGCCGTAGAGACTTGTTGCAGAAACAGACAGAAATATCAGAAAAAATATTCTCATGTTAAATTCCTTGATATTCCGTAGACGCAAATTTATTTGAAATATTTGCAAAAAAATATCTGTAACGGAGTCTTTATCTGTTTTTACTCTTTTTTTGCACATATTTCAATGGTTTATTGTTTTTTCAGATACTTACAGATAAACTTATTCGTAAGAGGTAGAAAAATGCAAGCCAGATACTTTGAACCGGAAAACCGATTCGTAAGATGTAATCTATGTCCTCACAACTGTTTAATAGCAGATGGAGAAAAGGGGACCTGCGGAGTCAGGGGAAATACAAATGGTTCCCTTATATCACTTAACTACTCCAAACTTGTTGCAATCCATGCTGATCCTGTTGAAAAGAAGCCTCTCTACCACTTTCTCCCCGGTTCCCGGACTCTCTCTCTGGCAGCAACAGGCTGTAATCTCCAGTGCTCTTTCTGCCAGAACTGTTCAATTTCTGTAGCAGAAGATTACGATTACCCCCCAGGCAGGATTACCTCTCCTGAAGCAATCATTAATCTGGCTCTCAGAGAGAACTGTACCTCTATTGCTTTTACCTATTCTGAACCAACAGTATGGTATGAGTTCATGTTTGATATAGCTGCAATTGCAAAACAGGTAGGGCTGAAAACTATTCTTGTATCTAATGGCTACATAGCCAGTGAACCACTCATTAATCTTCTTCCTCTTCTGGATGCAGCAAATATTGATCTCAAAGCCTTTACTGAAAATTTTTACAGAAACAGATGTAAGGCAACTCTCTCTCCTGTACTGGAAACCCTGAAGATTATTGCTGCATCAGATATATGGCTGGAAATAACCACTCTGCTTATTGAGGATCTTAATTCGTCTGAAGAGGAAATCGACTCTATTACTCAATTTATACTCTCTCTTAATAAGAATATTCCCTGGCACATATCCAGATTCTTTCCCAATCATAAGATGCAGGATAAACCTGCAGGGCAAAACTCAATAATATACAGAGCAGTTGAACAGGCCCGCGCTGCAGGTCTTAAATATATTTATGCCGGAAATACAGGTGAGAACAGATACAACTCAACCTTCTGCTCTGAATGCGGTGAAGAGATTATATCAAGACACTACTACTCTGTTAATACAAAGATATCTGGAGGCTTGTGCCCGGAATGTCAGAGTTCTGTTCCGGGAGTATGGAGTAGCTGATACTATTTTATCTTCCTGCCGTTTTCATACTCTGCAGAAGATACAAGTTCGCCTTTTTTATTAAATACTCTGACTTTACCGTGTAACCGGCCTTTCTTATACATGGCTTTCCTTTCAACCCATCCCCCTGAGTTCCAGGTTATCCACATTCCGCTTTTCAGTCCGTTAACATACTCCTGCTTTGCCTTGCAGTGCCCTTTTGAATCTATAAGGGCAATTTTAACTCTATTATGCTCCAGATCTTCAAATCGTGTCAGAAAACCACCACTATTAAAGTGCTTCTTCTGTATAAGTTTATATTTTCCACCATTTACTTTCTTAAATCTGTGAATAAGTTTAGCCTTCCCATTACCATGCTTTGTAATGGTATCTTCTCTGAACTTTATAACATCAGCACATCCCAGTAACAGAATTAAAAGGAATCCCGAAAACAGTAATTTCTTCATCATTACCTCAATTACTGAAAGTTATGCCTAGCATAAACTTTCTGTTCTCTTCTTTAAGAAAATCTTCATAACCAGCATTAATACTGAGATTCTTCGTAAGGCTGAAAGCTGCAATTGCTCTCATATAAGGACTATCGGCTCTGTAAAATCTGGATGCTTCAATACTGAAGTTAAGTCTGGTACCGGGAGCTTTGAAATAGAGTGCTGCCCCCAGATGAGAGTTAACAATACCACCTGCAACTCCGACAATTCCATATTGTTTACCCATAACAAGTGAGTATTTAGGCTTGCTTCTGTCAGGCTGCCCTTCTACTGATGCATTAATAATATTGCCTTTACCACTGGTGTAGTGTATACCAAAACGGAGCCTTGCCTTCTCTTCGTCTGTATAATAATCAGCTCCTGCACTGTAGCTGAGTTTTGATTTCTTAATACTTTCTGTGCCCTCTTCGATTTTACCCAGAAGTTTCTGAACTTTACCAAGAGATTTGTCCAGCTTATTGTATAACGCATCATCTTTTAGTATTTTCCCTGCAGTACCTTCGCCTCTGTTTACTCCGTCCAGCAGTTTATTTACATTATCAGTAATATTCTTAAGACTGGCTGCTGAAGCTTTCAGATCAGCAAACATGCCTTTGTTTCCATCCTTCATAGCCTGTTCTATCTTTTCAGAAACTCTTTTCAGGCTATCAGCAACATCTACAACTCTCGCAGTAAGTTTGTTAACATTCTGCAGAGTTACCTGTATGTCACCTTTATCTTTAAGCATCTTATTTATATTACCTGTAATCTCTTTAAGATTTACAAGAGTTTCACGTACAGAATCCTGAGCCAGCCTGTCTTCAAGAATTGCAGTTGCTGAATCAAGAACTCTATTCACCTTTGTTGTAAGACCATTAAGCTGATCACTTAGCGCATCAAGGTCAAAAGGACGAACTGTTATGAGTTCTCCCCCTTCCTGAATGGGTTTCGGGTTGTTCCTTTTAAACTCTTCCCTGTATACAATTTCAATGAACTTCTCACCAACAATACCAAGAGAAGATATCATTGCACGGGCATTTGTATTCAGTTTGTATTTATTCTTAATCTGGAAAGTCAGAACTGCCTGGTTATTTTCAAGACTTACATCGGTTACAACACCGATCTTTATTCCAGCCAGCCTTACAGGAGTTCCATTAAAGACCCCTGCAACTGTTGTGAACTTACCCTTCAGAGTATAACTGTCTCCATCACCAATGATCCCTGCCAGAGAGTTGGTTTTCATTACAAAATACAGGAACACAGCAAAAGCACTTATAATAAACAATCCTATTCTTAATTCTTTTTTCATACTTACCTCAAAACTGAATCGGTCCTTCGGATGAACCTTCGATAAACTGCCTGACTATGGGATTTGTTGTTGTCTTTATATCTTCAGGAGTACCGGTTTCAATTATTTCTCCTTTGTAGAGCATAGCCAGTCTGTCTGAAATCTTATATGCACTCACCATATCATGAGTAATTACAATAGAGGTGATTTCCGGCGAACTGTTAACCCTTATAATAAGTTCATTAATAACATCTGCCATAATTGGATCCAGCCCCGTTGTAGGTTCATCATACATAATAATAGAGGGTTTCTTGGCAATAGCTCTTGCAATAGCCACTCTCTTCTGCATACCACCACTAAGCTCAGCCGGAAGCAGATGTGCTATCCCGGGCATCCCAACCATCTCAAGACTTTCAGATACAATACGATCCTTCTCTTCCTGACTCAGTTTGTCCTTATCTTTAACTCCGAAAAGTACATTGTCACCAACAGTAAGAGAATCAAAGAGTGCTCCTCCCTGAAAAACCATCCCAAAACCTTCGATAGTTTTGAAAAGCTCTTTCTCTTTCATGACACTGGTATCTTTTCCATTAACCATCACACAACCGGAATCCGGTTTCATGAGGCCTATTATATGTTTAAACAGTACACTCTTACCACTACCGCTTCCCCCTATTATAGTAAGGGTTTCACCGGTTCTGACATTGAGGTTAACGCCTCTGAGTACCTGTTTATCGGCAAAACGTTTGTGTAAATCTTTTATTTCAATCATCTTAGTGAGAATGGGAGAATCTTACTCCAGATAAAGTCTGATATAAGTATTGCGATACAGGATATTACTACTGCAGTAGTTGTATACCTGCCAACACCCTGAGCTCCGCCTTCTGTTTTAAGGCCATAATAGCTTCCAACAACAGCTATTACAATACCGAAGAACTGTGCCTTGATCATACCGGAAATGATATCCCAGAACTCAAGGCTGGAAAGTAACTGCTGATCAAAAAGATTGGGATTCTGGCGACAGACTACATCTGCAACAATACGGCCTCCGATTATTCCTACGAAATCACCAATAAGAGCCAGCATAGGCACCATTATAGCAAGAGCAGCAAGTCTGGGGGAAACCAGATACTTCACCGGATTAATACCAAAAGTAAACAGTGCATCAACCTGTTCAGAAACTTTCATTGTTCCTATTTCAGCACTATAGGATGCACCAACTCTGCCGGCAATCATCAATCCGGTTAATACAGGTATCAGCTCCTTTGTAAGGGAAACCCCCACAAGGGTTCCTGCAAAAGCTTCTGCACCGAATCTGAGAAGCCCATAGTAGCTCTGAAGAGCCAGCACACCACCGGTAAAGACTGCTGTTAAGAGCACTACAGGAAGGGATTTAACTCCATCGCTATAGAGCTGATTAATAACCAGCTTCCAGTTAAAAGGTCTCTGGAACACAAACATTACTGCTTTATAAAATAGAGTGCAGATCTCTCCGGTTGTTATAATAAACTGTTCTGCTTTTTTTCTGGTTCTGCTCATTACAGATATTCCTTATCACCTCTGTCGAGGTTTGCAAACTTTGTATACTTACTCAGATAAGCCATAAGAATCTTACCTGTAGGGCCATTACGCTGTTTTGCAATAATAAGATCAGCTTCTCCAAGTCTTTCGGTTTCCTTATTAACCTGTTCCTCTCTGTGAAGGAACATAATAAGGTCAGCATCCTGTTCGATAGCTCCACTTTCTTTAAGGTCAGAGAGCTGATACTTTGGGCCACCTCCATCTTTTCCGCCGCCTCTCTGTTCAGGTGAACGGTTAAGCTGGGCTAATGCCACAACAGGAATTTCCAGTTCCTTTGCAAGTTCTTTAAGTGAAGAAGAAATAATAGCAACTTCCTGTGATCTGGAGTCAACTTTACGACCGGAATCACCAGTTACTTTCATAAGCTGAAGATAATCAACAAATATTATATCCAGTCCCTTTTCGTTCTTTAATCGTCTTGCTCTTGTTTTCATCTCTACAACTGAGAGAGTCGGAGAATCATCTATATATATCTTCGATTTTTCAAACTCCCCTGCAGCAAGTTCCAGCTGTCGCCACTCCTGCTGATTAAAACGGGGTTTACCCGTCATAAGGGATTTCATATTAACTTCAGCTCTGAGAGCCAGAAGTCTCATCATAATCTGTGCCCGTGTCATTTCAATAGAGAAGAAACCTACTGAAACTTTGGATTTAACTGCCATATTGGAAGCTATATTCAACCCCATGGCTGTTTTACCCATTGAAGGTCTCGCAGCAAGAACAATAAGTTCTCCTGAATGAAAACCTGCGGTCATATCATCCAGCTCATAGAATCCTGTTGGAATACCTCCACCATCTCCCTCTTTCTGGATGCTCTCAATACGGGCCATTGTATCCGGTACAACTTCAGTTGCCGGATGAAAGCCACCTTTAGTACTATTACCCGAAATTTTAAGAATATCACCCTGCAGCTCTTCAAGAATTGATTCAGAATCTACAGCTTCCTCAACCCCTTTTTTTGCAATTCCCATTGAGGTTTTAACAATCTGCCTGAGAACTGAACGGTCTTTTACTGATTTTACATATTCAGCTATATTCAGACTTTCAGGGATTCCATCAATGAGAGAGTTGATATACTCAAAACCTCCGGCGTATTTGAGTTCACCTTTTTTATCAAGGTAGCCGGCAATTGTAACTATATCCGCAGCTTCTCCTTTATTGATAAGGAAATCTATGGCTGCAGCTATTTTCTGGTGGGAGTTGCGATAGAAGTCCTCTGAGTGTATCTCAGAGAAGACTTCATTCGCATACTTATTATTGATGAGCATTGCCCCCAGAATCGCTCTTTCAGCGAACTCATCACTGGGCAATGCCTTTTTTATTTCAGAAGCAGGTGACACTTCTATTCTTCTGTAGTTTCCTCTGAGATAACTTCTTCAGTAGCTTCCTGAACTTCAGCAACTTCTTCAGCAGTTTCTTCAACACCTTCAGGAACAACTTCTACTTTAACTTCAGCAGAAATGTCTCTGAACAGTCTCAGTTTGCAAATATGCACACCTGTTGTTTTGATTGCTTCAGGGAGAGTAAACTTTTTACGATCAAATTCGATCCCCGCTGCATTAAGTTCAGCTTCGATATCAGCAACAGTTACTGAACCGAATAGAACGTCATTTTCACCAACTTTTCTTTCGAAACGCAGTACCATTTCTTCGATTTTAGCTTTAAGCTCTTCTGAAGAGATACGAGTCTGCTCAATTTCTTTTTCGAGCTTCTTCATTCTGTTCTGCATTACTTCAAGATTATGCTTGTTAACTACAACAGCTATTTTTCTTGGAAGAAGATAGTTTCTGGCATAACCAGGTTTAACCTCAACGATTTCGCCAACATATCCAAGATTGTCTACGTCCTGATTAAGTATTACTTTCATCTCTATCCTCTCTTCTGCTCAACAAATTTCAGAATAGCCATATGTCTGGCTCTTTTGATAGCTTTAGTAAGCTGTTTCTGATGATAAGGGCATGTACCACTTACTCTTGCAGGAAGAATTTTACCTGTTTCCATAACGAACTTTTCAAGAAGTTTTGCATTCTTGTAATCTACAAGACGTACTCTGTCTTTGCAGAAGAGACAAAACTTTTTCTTTCTTACAAAGTAGTTCTTTTTACCATGTGGTCTCTGGCCTGAATTATTCTGCTGCATTCTTAGCCTCCTCTTCCTTTGCTGCTTCTGCTTCCGCTTCTGCTCTTCTCTTCTGGAGTTTCTCTACGCGATTCCATTTTTTAGCAAATCTGTTTGATTTTTTCAGTCTTTCATCAAGTCTGATTACAACAAATCTGATTACTTCTTCGCTGAGTTTCAGTCTTCTTTCGATTTTTGCAATAGCAGCACCATTAACATCAGTTGTAACAAATGTGTAGATACCATCGTTAAATTTGTTGATTGGATAAGCTAGTCTTTTTCTTCCCCACTCATCAACTTTTTCGATTTTACCTTCAGATTCTTCAATAATTTTACTGATAAAGCCTTTGATTTTTACAATAGCTTCTTCAGTAACTTCGGGGTTAAGAATATACCCGATTTCGTACCGTCTTTCCATAATACCTCCTTTCGGTTTAACAGCCCCTCTTTACAAGGAGCAAGGAATCTCCGGCTCAGAGCCAGATGATTTTATTTTCCTGTTATATTTGTTCATTACAATGTCAAGAGTGTTATCCGAAAGATCCAGCACAGCATCTCCTGCACACTGAACACCTTCCATCAATGTATTGAGGGCATCTCCATCAAGAGGCCCCAGTACATAGTCTGCAAGAGAGTCGTAACTCCCGGCAGTCTCACTTTTGACACCTACTCTAATTCGGGGGAACTCTTCACTCCCAAGGTAAGAGATAATTGATCTCATACCATTATGAGTTCCGGCACCACCCTTCTTTCTGATCCTTATGTTTCCCATCGGGATATCTATGTCATCATAGATAACATAAGTATCAGCTATATCAACACAATACTTATCTGCAAGTTCAGCCAGAGCCTTACCCGACAGATTCATGTAGGTCAGAGGCTTAATCAGCCGCAGCTTGTTATCACCCGTTACAGCTTCCGCATAATTAAGGCTGACTGTATGATCCAGCTCCAATCCAAGTTTCCCGCATAGATAATCTATACAAAGAAACCCTGCATTATGAGGAGTCAGATGATATTCAGGCCCCGGATTACCCAGACCAACAATAAGCAGTGTTTACTCCTCTTCGCTTAAGCCTTCTTCGCCTTCTTCTTCATCTTCATCTGAAGCTACTTTGCCTGATACAGTACAGATAACCATATCATCAGATGAAAGGAAGGTTACTTTTTCACCAAGATCAATATCACTTACTTTGATTGATTCATTGGAGTGAAGCTCATCAATGTTAACTTCAATTTTCGCAGGAATATCTGCTGGCAGACATCTGATTTCCACTTCTCTGTTAACAAAGTCAAGGATACCATCTTCTAATCTTACACCAATAGGTGTTCCATTCAGTTTTACAGGAACTGAAACATCGATTGTTTCTTCCAGATTAACTCTAACAAAATCTGCGTGTATGATATTATCTGACAGATAATCCCACTGCAGTTCTTTCAGCATAGCATCAACAGTTACGTCACCACGATGGAATCTGAGTACGCTGTTTGCCTTTTTCTCAGTTTTCATGAGAGCTTTAACATCGTTTACATCAATAGCAATTGCAATAGACTCTTTGTTACCGCCATAGATGATCGCAGGAATTTTGCCTGACGCTCTCAGCTGTTTGGCAATTTTCTTTCCGGTTTCTGTTCTGTTCTCAGCGTTAAAGGATATTATATTCTCCATTTAGTCACCTCTCTTATTATAAAAACAATTTGGATACTGATGTCTCGTCATGAACGCTTCTGACAGCTTCTGCAAAAAGGTTGGCTACTGATAGTACCTCAATCTTTTCAGAAACTTCACCCAGTAGAGGCACAGTATCTGTTGTATATATCTTTTCAACAGGGGAATCTGAAATACGTTCCATCGCTTTACCGGAAAAAATTCCGTGAGTACATGCCGCATAAACTTTTCTGGCTCCGTTTTTCTTAAGAGCTTTAATAGTTTCAGTCAGTGTCCCTGCAGTATCCACAATATCATCCACAATGATACAGTTTTTGTCCTTCACATCACCAATGATGTGCATAATTTCAGCTACATTAGCCTGTTCACGTCTCTTGTCTGCAATTGCAAGTCCTGCTTTAAGAGCTTTTGAGAAGAGTCTTGCTCTCTCAACACCACCAGCATCAGGTGATACAACAACCAGATCCTCCAGAGCCATTTTCTCAAAGAATGAGACAAAAATAGGCAAAGCCATCAGATTGTCAACGGGAACATTAAAGAATCCCTGAATCTGGTTTGCATGAAGATCAATTGTCAGAACTCTTGTGAAACCAGCAGTTTCCAGTAAGTCTGCAATGAGTTTTGCTGAAATCGGAACTCTTGGACGATCTTTTCTATCCTGGCGTGCATAAGCATAGTAAGGAATAACTGCCGTTACTCTTTTTGCTGAAGCTCTTTTGAATGCATCTGCCATAAGAAGGAGTTCCATAATATGAAAATTGATATCTTTTGTAAGAGACTGAACAACAAAAACATCTTTACCTCTTACATTTTCCCAGCTCTGAAAGCGGATTTCCCCATCAGAGAAGGTACCAATACCACATTTTGCAAGATCCAGGCCCAATTCAGAAGCTACATGTTCAGCCAGCCTCTGATTTGAAGAACCACTAAAAATAAGGGGTTGATTTTCTTTCATTTATCTATTTTTTCCTCTGGGGCGGGAGGATTCGAACCTCCGCAGTGTCGGCTCCAAAAACCGATGCCTTACCGCTTGGCGACGCCCCAATCTTTGCTATATACTCTTCTCTGCTCACTGTATTGATAATTCTGATATTCTCAAATCTTTTTTTCAGAATCTCTTCCACAGAGTCATCTATTACAGCGAAAACCGATGAGCCACTACCACTCATCAGTACAAGCTCACAGCCATGTTCCTCCAGTTTTTCTTTTATAGAGGCAATTTCAGGAAACATCCCGAAAGTAGTTTTCTCAAGATCATTCCTCAATTGCGATAAATTACCGGATTCACAAAAGATTGATATTTTACTTTCTAATTGCCTCTTTGTCAAGCTGAACCTGGAAAAAACAACTCCGGTATTTACTACAATTCCGGGGTTTATCAGAGCAATTTTCCTGGTAATTCCATCGGAAATAAGTTCTATTTTTTCACCTGTTCCTTCTGCAAGTGCTGTACCTCCAAAAAGGAAAAATGGAACATCTGCTCCGATTTTTTTACTCATCTCTATCATTTTATCTGCAGGGATATTGAGATTAAACTCGTTGTTAAGCCACAGCATTACAACAGCAGCATTACCACTACCTCCCCCCAGACCACCACCAGCAGGTATATTTTTCCCGACCTTTACTCTGAAGCCTCCCTTAACAGGGTACTCAGACATGATAGCTCTGAATGCCTTCTTTATGGTATTACTCTCAGAGTTCCAGTCTATTTCAGGATCTGAACCTTCTATATATACATCTTCTTCATTAACTTTTGTTATATCAATTGTGTCCCAGAGATCTACTGTCTGAAATATAGTCTTCAGATCATGAAAGCCATCTTCCCTTTTACGCACAATCTCAAGTCCAAGATTTATCTTTGCACAGGATCTTAATCTAATCATTGTTGAACACCTCACTAAGGGTTACTCTTTTATATCCGCGAACTGATAGAGTAAAGCTGTCTTTGCTATCTGTCACTTTTCCATTCTTTATAGAAATTTCTCTTTTACTGTCAATAATTCTGAAGGCAGAAGGAAAATCTCCGGTAAACGTTACCTTAAGCCTTCTTGAAGCAGCTTCCGGCACATCCCCTTTACTGATAAGTTTTATAAATTCATCAGATGTTACAGTTACTCCCCACATTCTCTCTGTAAGAGTTGAGAAGCTCCCTTCCCAGTATCTCTTTTTTCTGCTGTTAACAAGTATAGTTTTCTCATTTCCCGTTAGCAACTTCATAAAAACCTGCTTCACAACACCCCCCAGAAAAAACATCTTGATACGATTTTCTCTGAACTTAACTACAATTGTAGTGGAGTATCTCTCCTGCTCACCTCTTACTTTTACTTTGAGTTTGATTCTGCTACAATGAGGATCGCTTTCAGATGCAGGTTTAATACCAGCACACCCACTTATTATAAAGAGTGACAGGATAACTATGACAGAGAAGCGTCTTATCATTTATCCCCTCCGGATTTGTCATGGTTTTTCTTCAGTTTAAGTTCAAGAGCTTTGAGCTTCTCTTTATTTCCACTCTTTCTGTACAGATCTATGAGGTGCCCTCTGACCTCTTTATCAAAAGGAAGCATCTCTGCTGCTTTTTCAAGATATCTCTCTGCCCGTTTCACATCACCTGATCTGAGCAGAATGTATCCATAAGTATCCATAATCGCCGGATCATTACCGCTTTTTTCCAGAGCCTTTTTAGCAAGATCTGCAGCTTTTTTCAGTTTCTTACCCTCTTTTGCAAGAGTATAAGCATAGGAATTCATTACAGCAGCAACATCTTTATATCTCTTAAACAGCTTTTTCAGAAGTCTGAAAGAGTCATCACTTCTGCCTGCAAGCCAGTAAAGATTTGATAATTCCAGCCCTTTATTTATTCCAGGACATTTTCTATAGCCCTGCTCCATATATTTCACCGCACTCTCATAATCTTTTCTGTATTTAAGAAAGTTTATCAATATTTCTGCTTCAAGATTTCCCATGCACCCAAGCTTTTCAGGCATCTCTCTTCTTCTGAATTCCTCCAGTCTTTTTTTAAGAAGTTCAAGCCGCTTCTTCTGATTCTTCTCCGATTTTTCCAGAAGTCTCTCAAGAACTTTTGAAGCAAGAATATAATTACCGTTCTTTGAGCAGGCAAGAAGTACATTACCAAGATCATTACGCCCAAGTTTCCGCGAACTGTCATCCGGCATGGAGTTGTAGAGTTCAAGTACATCGCTGTAAAGAGTAAGTCCCAGCATGGATTCTATATACATACTGTAGAAACTGCCTTTTCTGAATTTCACATCCAGAGTTCCCAGCATCTTCCATGCATCAAAATACCTTCCGGTTCTTAATGCAATATCTGACTTAAGCAGATAGTATTTATCATCCCTTTTCTCAACATCAGCCATTACTTTATCAGCAGCTTCATACTTCTCCATTCCAATCAGAACTATGGCTTTAGCATATATAATAGGATTTACACCCCTGATATCGTAATTCTTAACTTTCTTCAGAAACTGTTCTGATTCCTGAGCAAGAAAAAGTGAGTAGAGATAACGATACAGTGAGTTCTTGTCTGATGGCACAAGAGCTGTAAGTTTCTCCAGATATTCAGAAGCTTCGCCATATTTTCCATTCTCAATAAGAAGGTCAGATATCCGGCCAAGTACTTCCGGGTTCTCCCTTCTTATATTGAGGGCTTTCTTCAGAGCCTTCAGTTCTTCGTCTTTCTTTCCCATACGACTGTAACAGGCTGCCATACGGTAATATACAAGATAGGAAGTGTTGTTGAGTTTTTCCGCATCTTTAAGAAGGGAAATCGCTTTTTTATACTCTTTAAGATCTACAGATATTATTCCTGCCAGTACTGTTCCTTCAAAAAAGAGAGGATTCTGAACCAGTACCTTATCTGCCAGTTCAGAAGACTTTTTCAGAAGTGCTGTATTCTCACGATCTTTTGAATACTCATCATACATAATTGATGCCAGCAGGAAAGTGGATCTGAAATACCCTGATGAGATAGTGCGTGACCGTTCCAGTATCTCTTTTACTTCCTGAAAACTTCCTCCCTGAAGCTTTCTGACAACGGCTTTTTCCGCAAGCAGAGCATAATCATCCCCTGACATCTTCAGATATGTGTCTATCAATGTCTCTGCCTCTTTCAGTTTCCCCTGGTTAATAAGAAAGGAGGATTTTATGTAACAGTTCCATGAACTCTTTCTGTTATAGGCTTTAAGGGGTAATACTAAAATTATAATCGTCGTATATATAAATAATAGTCTTTTCAATTCATCACTCATCTTCCAAGAAGAAGCTTCTTGTCTATTTTCTTAATCAGGTAGTGTATCATCTTTACCATCTGTTCTTCTTTCTTTTCTACAAGCAGAGTATTCTGAACCATTCTCAGTTCATCTTTAATCAGGTCCCACAGATCTGCATCTTCAATCTCCGTTGTATCAAAGAAATATATATAGTTTACAATCTCTTCTGCTTCTGCCTGCTCCATCATCACCAGAATACGGTTAACATAATCCCTCACAACTGTAATGTCATGTTCACCGGAATTGATTATACCGGAAACAGTAATAAGCAGGTCTTTATCCGGTCCACGATGCTCAGATACTGAATCAAATACCATTTCCAGCACCTTCTCTCTGTTAAAGGGATTAAAAGTGGCACAGTTTCTCACTATAGTTGATCTGATATCAGCTGACGGATCTGAATTCCACACATCTTTCACAAGATCGTAATATTTATCAGCCTTTCTGTTAAGAATATATTTCAGTACCATTCTGACAGATTCACTATTGCTTCCAGGTACTATGAAATCTGCCACATCCTCAGAAACATCCTGATTCTCTACAGAGAGCACCATATCCAGTACCTTCACCTTCATATCTTCCGGCTTATCTCTGGCAATACTACTGAGAAATACAGTATCCCCGGCAGCTGCAAGAAAAGAGATGATAGAATCCACAACAAGCTCTTCCGGTTCCAGCAGCATCTGCTGCCGGGCAAAATCCCTTCCTCTGAAATTGTGCTGCAGATTATCAAACACAGCAGCTTTATGTTTTGCAGGAAGCTCCTGATACACCTCTGTAATATAATCCACTGTTTCATCTTTACCAAAACGCAGAAGTGTCATTATGTATATATTTCTCTTCAGACCACGAAGCTCTGGAATATGCTTTTTAAGGTTGTTGAATATCTTATCCCTGCTTCCAAAAAGCAGTGCACAACTTACCAGGGTATTTAAAATAAGTCTGAATTCTCTTTCAGCAGAAACTTTCAGACGCTTTGTAAAATATCTGTATATATTTGCATAATATACTCTTGAAGGATTCTGCTCCATTACCATGAGCAATCCGTGGGACAGAGTTGTTGATTCAGTTTCAAATATCCGGGATAGTTCAGCTATATCACTCTCTTCAAGATTCTCAGCAAGAAGATCTATCCCTTTGTAGAGGTCATCCTGAATTCTGATCTTCTGTCTGTAAAGGATATCGTAATAGTAGATAAGAGGAGTATCACTAACCATCTCCTTAACCTGGGATTCCAGTGGTTCCCTGTGCTCATCATTATGAGAAGCATCAATAAAATCCACGATAATTTTGTAAGCTTCAACCGAACCATACTGTACAAGGCTTCTTACTGCTTCCAGAACAATTCTTATCTTTTCTCCCGGCCTTTTCATAACAGCCAGTATGGGAATAAACTCCTGATACTTCAGAACCCCCATAGTTTTTATAACCAGATATTTAAGATGAAGAGATACAGATTCACTCTCTACAATTTCTGAAAATGCAGGAAGAATATATTTACGGCCCTTTTCTGCAAAATCTGAGATTTCAGAAATGAACTTCCTCTCTTCTATTTTGTTATAACTTGTGAGAATTAGTTCCAGTTCCCTTTTACTCATATCCTTTAAGCTTTATCAGGTAAGAATTTTCACCTGAAATATAAAATTCTGTAAAGACAGACGAGCCATATCCTCCCCACCTGATTTTGACTCAAGATCCAGTTTATGTATAACATCCAGAATCTTTGCAATCTTTCCTTCAGGAAAATTCCTGACTGTTCCAAGAAAACGATTCAGAATAAAAGGCGGTTGTTTAAGGATTCTGCCTATATCTTTAGTCGGCACACCGGATTTCAGAAGTTTTTTGGCTGAATACACTCTATGGTAGTGAGTAATCAGCGTTCCTGTTATATATGCAGGCTTTACACCATTAATAAAGAGATACTGAAGAATCTTCAGATAAGCCTTAACATTCTCCCCTTCAATAGCTTCAGCCAGATCCCATATTGAATGGGACTCAACACCTGAAATAATCTGTTCCACCCGATCAGAATCTATGGTTTTATTTTCATCAGCAATTAGCTCAAGACGCTCTACCTGGTTAAGCAGTTGATATAGTCTTCCCCTTTAAGTTCAATTAACCTGTCAAGAGCCGGAGGGGTTATCATATATCCTCTGTCAGAAAGAGTCTGCTTCAGATAACCTCTGACCTCTCTCTCATGAATAGCATCAAAATCAACTACAGTCATATGAGTAGAATCAAACTCTTTTAAGTAGTTTCGCAATCTTCTGCTTTTTTACCTGACTGTAATCATCTTTAATAAGGTCATTGAAAGATAAATAATAAGAATACTGTTCTCATTAGGAGCAGCAATATACTCTTTCAGGAGTTTTTTATTATCTTTTGAAAGAGTCAGGTTTCTGGAATCCCGGATTACAGCTACCACAACCTTTCTGCTCTGCAGAAAAAAGCCGGAACTGTTGACTTCATTCATAACTCCTTCCCAGGAGTCAGTACCTCCGGTTTCCATGTAGAATCTGGAATAAGCAAAATC
>CBDDBX010000027.1:0-88635 GCA_965225955.1 Candidatus Aminicenantia bacterium | reverse complement strand
TTTGGCTGTATACCTGGCCTTTTGAAAGGTGAATTTCATGTACGTATGCCGGATATAAATAACTTCTCTTCTGTACTGGTTGATATAAACAATTTCATTAAACCAAGACTCTATATAATGGATGGTGTTGTTGCAATGGAAGGCAATGGTCCGGGGAGTGGTAACCCTACACCTATGAACGTCATTCTTATTTCATCTGACCCTGTAGCCCTTGATGCTACAGCCTGTCGCTTAATTAACCTTGATCCGGCTTTTGTTCCATATATGGAACCTGGCAGAATCTCAGGACTTGGAACATGGTTGCAGGAAGATATAGAAATAGTTGGAGATTCCATTGAAGAGTGCATAAACAGAAATTTTGATGTAGTCAGAAAACCTGCTGACAATATGGCCTCAAGACGTTATTTCCCTGAATTTCTGAAAAGATTCGTCTCTCCAAGACCAGTAATAGATAAGAAACTATGTAAGCTTTGCGGATTATGCATAAAAGCGTGTCCTGTAAAACCAAAAGCCCTGAAAATATGTACCCCGGACTCCCCTCCTGTATATGATTACAGAAATTGTATCAGGTGCTACTGCTGCCACGAGATGTGCCCTCATAAAGCAATAACCATTGAAAAGAAGATATTGAGAAGATTAATTAACAGAACTCGATAGTTATCAACCCCGGATATCAGGCATATTCAGAGATTACTAAAAAATCTCAATTATAAGATTTTTAAGTTCTGTTATCTTATCTCTCAGTTCTGCAGCTTTAATAAAGTCGAGAGCTTCAGCTCTTTTCTTCATCTCTACAGTAAGTTTTTCAATATCTTTCTCCAGCTCCTCTTTTGATGAATATTCTGAAAGAATCTGATTCTCTTTAACATCTGTCTGAAAACCTGAAGTAAGAGGCTGAGGAACTATTCCGTGAGTTTCGTTATAATCTATCTGAAAGCTACGTCTTCTTTCTGATTCGCTAATTGCATCCTTAAGAGCACCTGACATGTTTCTTCCATAAGCAATAACCCTACCTTCAGGATTTCTTGCTGCACGGCCAAATGTCTGAATGAGAGAAGTTTTTGACCTTAAAAAACCTTCACAGTCTGCATCAAGAATAATCACTAGGGAAACTTCAGGCAGATCCAGTCCTTCCCGCAGCAGGTTAATACCTATGAGAAGATCAAATTCACCTTTTTTAAGATTTTCAATTATTCTGATTCTGTCCAGTGGTTTTATCTCAGAGTGCATATATACAGCAGCAATGCCTTTTGTGTGCATAAAATCTGTAAGTGCTTCAGCCATCTTTTTGGTAAGAGTAGTAACAAGTACCCTGTTACCTGATTTAATCTCTTTCTTTATTTCCACTACTACATCTTCAACAGGATTCTCCACATTACGAAACTCTATCAGAGGATCAGGTAAACCTGTAGGTCTTGTAAGAAGTTCAGTAACAACAGCTCTGGTTTCTGTCAGTTCATACTCTCCTGGAGTAGCTGAAACGTAGAGAACTTTATCAAGCATATGCCTGAACTCTTCAAACCTGAGAGGTCTGTTATCATAGGCAGATGGTAGGCGAAAGCCATAATCTATCAATCTGGATTTACGGGATCTGTCTCCCTCATACATACCATGAATCTGCGGCAGGGTTATATGTGATTCATCAATTATCACGAGAAAATCTTCGGGGAAATAGTCAAGAAGACAGTATGGAGGATCTCCGGTATCTCTTCCTGTCATATGAAGGGAATAGTTTTCAATACCTGAGCAGTATCCTCTGGATTGCAGTAATTCAATATCGTATCTGGTTCTTGCCTCAAGACGTTCCGCAAATTCATCTCTGTCGTTATCTTTAAGATACCTGACTCTATCTTCGAGTTCAGATTCAATACCACGACAGGCTCTGTTTACTACATCCATTCTGTAGTGAAAATAGGAAACCGGAAAGATTGTAACCATCTTCTCTTCCGAAACGACATCTCCGGTTACCGGGTCAAATGTTTCAGCAGACTCTATACAGTCATCATCAAAAAATATCCTGAATGGATGGTCCTCACTGGAGGCAAATACCTCAATCACATCCCCTCTTACCCGGTATTCCCCTCTCTCTATCACCCCTTCTGTTGACCTGTATCCCAGACTAAACAGTTCATCAACAACTTTTCTGCGACTTATTTCAAGATCTTTGTAATATGCTACTCTGCTCCTGAAAAACTCATCGGGATCTCCAATATTGTATATCGCTGAAACAGATGCCACTACAACACTGAATTCAGATTCCAGCAGGCCTCTTGCAGCATCAATCCTCATTCTTTCAAGTTCGCTGTTAATTGATACTTCTTTAGCTATGTATTTACCTTTTTGTGGAATATAAGCTTCTGGCTGGTAGTAGTCGTAATAACTTATAAAATACCCAACACTATTCTCAGGGAAAAAGTTCTTAAATTCCCTGTATAGCTGGGCAGCAAGCACTTTATTATGAGCAAGAACCAGAACAGGACGCCCCAGTTCCTTTATAATATTGGCCATAACGAAGGTTTTACCGGAACCCGTAACCCCCAGAAGGGTTTGTTGATTATTACCTTCTCTATAGTTTCCGACAATTGTATCAGAAACCCTCTTCTGGGCTTCTGTTATATTATAGTCAGATTTCAGGTTGTACAATTTAGCTTTAAAAAAGAACCGTAGCTTCTGATACGTAGAACTCCGGCTTATTACCAGATAGTACAGCAACAACATCTGAAGCTGTCATCATTGCCATACCTGTACGGGTGGACACCGTTGCACTTCCTGTATGTGGAGTTAAAACAACATTGTCCAGTTCTTTGAGTCCTTCAGTTACAGCCGGTTCAAACTCATACACATCAAGACCTGCTCCAAAAATTCTCTGATCTCTCAGAGTTTCGTAGAGTGCAGTCTCATCAATCAATGCCCCACGGGCAGTATTTATCAGAATTGCATCTTCTTTCATTGAGTTGAGGCGCTCTCTGTTAATCAGATGATGTACATCTTCAGAGTAAGGCAGATGCAGAGATATAATATCAGAATCTTTTACAAGCTCGTCAAAGCCGCAGTATTCCATATTATACTTTGCTTCGAGTTCAGGTTTTCTGGTTCTGGAGTAGTAGATTACTTTCATACCAAACCCAAGAGCCCTTTCAACCATTGCTTCACCAATACGCCCCATCCCGGCAATACCAATTACTGAACCCTTAAGCTCTTTACCCAGCATCAGGTCATAACCCCAGCCGGTAAATCGATCTTCTCTCATAAAGCGATCAGAGGGCACAATAAGTCTGGCTACAGAAAGAAGCAGAGCCATAGCAATATCTGCAGTAGCTGCTGTAAGGATATCAGGAGTATTTGTAACTACAATCCCTCTACTTACAGCATAAGCAGTATCTATATTGTTGTATCCAACGGCATAGTTTGAGATAACCTTCAGATCAGGACAGAGATCTATAATTTCCCGATCCACTTTGTCAGACAGAAAAGTTATCAGTCCTTTTACATCCTGGTTATTTATAACCGCCTCTTTCAGTGAAGAGTATTTTTCTTCTGCAATAACAAGTTCGCACTTTTCAGAAAGGAATTCTACACCTTTCTCCATATATCTTTTAGATAATATTACTTTAGATTTCATTTTCACCTGATTACAAATTTATACTATAAGACACTCAGATACTCATCTTTGAGTCTGAGGGATTCTATTATAAGTTTTTCAGTTTCAGCATCTGAGAAGCCAAGAGTTCTTCCGCTATCAAGATAGTCTACACTATTATGTCCTTCTATATGCCTGAGTACCAGTTTATCTGCAAAACTGACTATCTTAACATTTTTATTTGCACCACTATACTGATCTGCTGCATGATGATACTTAACCATCTCTATAAGTGATTCATTAAACTGCCATTTCTCAAGCAGAAGTACTCCGACCTCAACATGGGAGCAGGAGAATATCTCAGTTTCAGCAAATATCGATTCTTCATCTTTTTCAAAAGCTGAGTTCTGTGAATCAATAAAAAGATTCCTATTATATTTAAAAAGAACAAGTTTACCTATATCGTGAAAGAGGCCTGCAAGATAGAGTTCCTCCCCATTCTGTTTAAGAGCTTCTCCAACTACTTTTGAAAAAATTGCCACTCCAATGCTGTGTTCCCACAATTTGCTTTTAACAGGATCGTTGGAAGAGATGAGATATAGATTTTTTGTAAAATAGGACATAAGAAGAGTTTTAAGCTTAGTAAAACCCAGAAGATTGATCCCCTGAGTTATTCCTGTTATTTCTCTCTTCATTCCAAATGCTGCTGAGTTACAGAACTTGAGTATATAGGCCACAAGAGCCTCATCCAGTCTCAATCTCTTAACTATATCGTCAACTGTTGAACCAGTATCGTTAATCAATCCCATTACATCTAGTGCAATAGAAGGCATAGCACCCAGTTCTTCTATGGAACCAATAAATTTATCATCCATTATTTCGTCAATCTGCATCATTTAAAATACATCCTGTTACAAAAAAAATCAACCTGTATCAGTTAATGAATCTCAGAGCCTTCTGTTTCAGATTATTAATCCGGTATACAGGATAGATAGCAGGACGATTTCCCCATTGGGTTACCAGGAATCTGTTAAAAAATCCCCATGCCAGCAGACTATCATCATATTCAGGTTCCAGCATAACCGCAATAAGCCTTGCCAGTGGCTGTTTAAGAGAAACAATCCATGAGCCTGCAGAAATGGTTTTCTTTACCTTACGATACTCCCCTTCAGTTTTTACAAAAACTATGCCCTGGTATATACCTTTTGCTGGTTTAACAGATTTCATCATATACTCTTCAAGTTCAAGCTCAACTGTTTTAACAATCTTCTGTACAACAATTCCATGTTCTTTCAGTTTTCTCACTACAGATTCCTGACTGGCATCCAGAATATAGCCCTGAGGAAGCTTAATTGTCTCCACAGCCTCATTACCTGCATAATAGGGCATTGTGTAATCCCTTTTCTTATCCAGTTTTTCCATAAAATAATCTCTGTACCACCAGGGATACTTATGTCTGTTCTTCTTTGTTATTTTTATTTTCTTAAATTCATAACTCTTAACAGTTACATCAAAAAGTTTTGTTACTTTGCTTTTCATAACAAAATCTCCGCTGGCAAAAGCCTTCACTGTTTCTCTATCTGATTTATCAGCAAGTTTACGCATTTCAGTGATATTGCTGTTTGTATACTCAAGTACAGACCTCAGGAAGCCATCAGAAGAGAGAACTCTTGTCTTGAAATCTGCCCATGGATAGTTCTCATCAAGAATAGTAAATCTGTTTCTCAGTCCTGTATAGTTTGTACCGAATCTGGCATTAACCGTACTGTTTATCCATCCTTTTGAAGGATTACCTCTATCCATGAAATTACCATAAGGTACACTCTCATAACTATATTTCTTTTTCAGAACCTTTCTGACCTGGGGAAACATCTTCTTCCACATATAACTACTCAGTGCTGCATCTGCATTGGGATTTGATGATGTTGCGTATGTAACAGGTTCCTGGTGATATGAACCATCTTTGGTATGCATATCAAGGAAAAGTACAGGATCCCACTGCCTGAAAAGTCTGATCAGAGCCTTTATTTCTGTAGATTCAGCTTTTATATAGTCTCTGTTGAGATCAAGGTTCTGACTATTATATCTTATACCTGCATATGCCGGACCATTATCCCTTCTGCTATCCATACTAAGACGCTCATTACCATCAGCATTAAGATTTGGAATAATCAAAACTACCTGATTACTAAAGAGGTCAGTCTCTTTTCCTTCAGCAACATCTCTTATAAATCTGAGAACAGCCTCTTTACCCTCTATTTCGCCAGCATGGATATTCGCCATTACAAGTACAACATCTTTGCCTGTTATCTTCAGTTCAGAAACGTCAGTGATCCCCTCTTTACTTATAACTACCAGAGGTACAATTCTGCCTTCATCAGTTTTACAGAGTCTGGATATCTTTATGTAGGGAGATCTGCTCTGGGAATAATAGAGTAGATCCATTATATCACCGTAAAGGGATGTTTTTTTATAATCTGTCTTTTCAGCAACAGTTTTATAATTCTGTGCTCCAAGTAACGAACAAAACATAATTAATATAAGAACTATTCTTTTCATACAGCCTCCATTTAAAGAATAGAGAATAATACACCTATAAGATTCTCTATACAATAATCTGTATATTTTTTTACTCAGCATCTTTATAAAGAGTATTAATCTGATGGCACCTCTCAATATTTGAAAAAGAACCACTAAGATAACATATTTGTTCTATGGAAAATGGTAACAGAAGAGTCCTGATTGTAGAGAAAGATATCAATCACGGAAAACTGATAAAACTGATGCTTGAAACCAGTCTGGCTGTTGAAGCGGATATCTTTGAATCAAATTTCAATTCACTGGCTTACCTTGCTACATCTGAATCTGAGTATTTTTTATCTGTAGTAAAGCTCGACCTTAAAGATCTTGAAACTGAAAAAATTGTAGACCTTCTGACAGACAGAGGAACTCCTCTCATATTCTATACTGAAAAATTTAACGACGAAGTAAGAAAAAAGCTTACTGATTTCAAAGCCACCGATTATATAGTAAAAAACGGAAATCAGACTCTGGCATATCTGCTTAAAACTGTAGACCGGCTTATGAAAAACTTAACCACTAAGATTTTGATTGTTGATGATTCAATGATGATCAGAACCCAGATTGCAACAATACTTGAGCCTCAGATGTATCAGCTGGAATTTGCAGATGGTGGAGAAGCTGCACTTGAAAAGGTTAAGGCAATTGAAGATCTGCATGTTGCTGTAATCGATTACACAATGCCTGATATAGATGGCATAGAACTTACCAAAAGACTTAGGAAGAGGTTCAAAATAGATCAGCTTTCAATAATAGGTATATCAAGTTCCGCCAACACCTTCACTGCAATAGAGTTTCTGAAGGCAGGTGCCAATGACTTTATAACAAAGCCCTTTATTCCCGAAGAACTTAACCTGAGAATACGACAGAACGTAGAGATGATGGAGGCTCTTGACAAACTCCGGGTAACATCAATTACAGACCATCTGACAGGTCTTTACAACCGAAGGTACTTTTTTGATACTGCAGAGAGGCTCTTTGAAAACTGTAGGCGTGGAGATATTTCCCTCTCCATATCTATGCTTGATATTGATCATTTTAAAAATGTGAACGATACCTTTGGTCACGAAGCAGGAGATAATGTATTGAAAACTATTTCAAGGCTCATAACCGCTAACTTCAGAACCTCTGATCTGGTTAGCAGGTTTGGAGGAGAAGAGTTCTGCATTATTACTACAGGTACTTCAGCGATAAATCATATAACGGCCTTTGAGAGAATGAGGCAGAGGATTGAGGATACTGAGATAAAATATAAAGATCACTCAATAAAAGTAACAATTTCGATAGGTATTGCAACTGAGATGCAGTCCAATCTTAATGAAACAATTAAAACAGCAGACGATTATCTGTACAAAGCTAAGCAAAGAGGCCGTAACAGAATTGTTTCTGACTGAAATCTGTGGTGAAAAATGAATAAAAACTTTCTAATTGTAAAAGAGCAGCAGGAACCTGCTATATACAACACTGCCCCTACCTGCAGGCTTCTTATAAACAGTAAATTCAGAATTGTCTCCGGTGATTCGGAACTTGAAAAAATATCTGGTTATCAAGTATCTGAACTTCAGCAAAAGCATCTGAAAGAGTTTATAGAATCTGTTACAAACAGTACCAGGTTAATCAGCTATATGGTTGATAATGATATTGAACAGATTAAATGGGAAACAAAACTTCTGAAAAAAGATGGTACATTAATACCAGTATCAATAAGAGTGGAAGATGCTTCAGATAAAGACAGAATCACCCTTACTATTTCAGATATGACCTACCAGATGCTTCATCAAATGGCTATGGATGAGATTACCAGAGGCTTTCAGACAATTATAGATAGTCTTGATACAGTAGTTTTTATAAAAACTCTTGATGGAAAATATCTGCTGGTTAACAGAAAGTTTCTTGAAGTGTCAGGTTGTGATGAGTCAGATATTCTGAGCTCAACTGAAGCTAAGTTCATGCCCCCTGAAACAGCAGAATATGTAAGGCAAAAGGATCAGGAGCTTCTGACAACAAAAAAATCTTTTATTCATGAACTCATGTTACCGGGGCCGGATGGTAAAGAGAGATGGTTTCTTTCTGAAAGAGTCCCAATTCTTAATGATGATGGTGAGGTAACAAGTACTCTTGGTATAGCAACTGATATTACAAACAGGATTAATCTGCAGAATGAAGTCTTTAACAGTGAAGAGAAATACAGATCTCTGGTATCCAACATTCCGGGAGTCAGCTTCAGGTGTAAACTGGACGATACATGGACAATGCTCTTTATGTCAAATGCCGTTAAAGAATTAACAGGATATCCTGAAGAAGATTTCGTACAGAATGCAGTGAGAACCTTTGACAGTATTATTCACAAAGATGACAGAGCAGATATTGCCCGGGAAATCCTTAAAGCAGTAAGTGAAAGCAGGCCATATACAATCGAATACAGAATCGTAACTTCTGATGAAGAAGTTAAATGGGTATGGGAAAAAGGGCAATCTTCATATAACAGTGATGATGTACCTGAATGGCTTGATGGAGTTATATTTGACATAACAGACAGAAAACATGCAGAAGATAAACTGAAAGAGTCTAAAGCAGCTGCAGAAGAAGCCGCTGCCCTTAAATCATCATTTCTTGCAAATATGAGTCATGAAATAAGAACTCCGATGAACTCAATAATCGGCTTTCTTCAACTTGTTCTTGACCGCGAGGCTCTTCCTGCAGAACTGCAGGAGTATCTGAAAACAGCTCACAACTCTGCTAAATTACTACTTAAAGTCATTAACGACATTCTGGATCTTAGTAAACTGGAAAACAGCAAAATGGAACTGGAAAACCTCTGTTTCAATCTTGCAGAGGTAGTTCAGGAAACACTGAAAACTCTTGAATTTAAGGCTAAAGAGAAAAACCTGTCACTTAATTTTAACTACCATGAAGAACTGCCGGAATGCTTCAGCGGAGATCCCTCCAGAATAAGGCAGATAATAATGAACCTGGTTGGTAACGCTATTAAATTTACTGAACGTGGTGGAGTATCTGTAGATATAGTGCCGGGAGATATAGGCAGCAGAGTCTATTTTAAAGTAATAGACTCCGGTATAGGAATCTCACAGCATAAACTGGATTCAATCTTTGAAAGTTTTACTCAGGCTGACTACTCTACAAGCAGAAGGTACGGTGGTACAGGTCTTGGAACAACTATAAGCAGACAGCTTGTAGAACTCATGAAAGGTAAAATATGGGTTGAAAGTAAACCAGGCAAAGGTTCAATCTTCCATTTTGAAATAGAACTTAATGAAGCAGTCTGTCCGGGTAAATGTATCAGAAAAAAAGATACTCAGGCAGAACCTGTGGTAAACAGAAGCGGTTTCAGAATTCTCCTTGCTGAAGATATTCCCCAGAACTCCAGACTGGCTGAACTACGTCTCAAAGAGCAGGGACATATTGTGGATATAGCAGCAAATGGCGAAGAGGCAGTAAAAGCATATAAAGAAGAGAGTTACGATATTATTCTTATGGATATTCATATGCCGGTAATGGATGGAATAGCTGCAACTAAAACCATCAGGTATATGGAGAGAGGAAGTGAGGAGCATATACCTATTGTTGCACTTACTGCAAGTATAATGCAGGAAGAGCAACAGGCATGCCTGGATGCCGGAATAGATGATATAGCCGGGAAACCTATTAATTTCACTCAGCTCTTTACAATTATGGATCAGCTTATTCCAGCGGATCGTGGTGAAATTTTTGTACCAGAACAGAAACAGACTTCTTCACAGAGAATTTCTCTGGACAACCCGGGTAAGGTCATCAATATGTCCGAAGCAATGAGTCGCTGGGGTAACAATATAGATCTCTATACAGAAAATCTCCTCAGCTTTATAAGCAATCACAGAAATGATCACCTTATAATTGAAGGCTCCCACAGATCAGGAGACTATATCCAGATGTATCAGGTGGCACACTCTCTCAAAGGGGTTGCCGGGAATCTGGCAATTAACAAGCTGGCTGAATCAACAGAGAAAGTTTGTCACCTCTATAATGGCATGAAAAAATCCGGCAATATCACACCTGCACTTAAAGAAGCTATAAAAGAGCTGGCCCAGGAGATGGAAGAGACTATTAAGGCTATTGATGCCATGGCACTCGATAGAGAGATGCAATCCGCTAAATCACCTGAACCTCATAAAGAGAAGAATAAAAGTGTGGAAGAGATAGTAATGCTGCTAAAAAAAATGGATCAGTCTCTGGCAAAATCTGAATCCGATGACCAGCTTTTTTCCAGGCTTTATGATTCACTAAAGGGAAATATAGATTATGAAGATCTGTCAGAACTACAGGAAGCTGTAGAATCCTTTGAATTTGACAAAAGCAGAGAACTTATTCTCAATATAGAGCAAAATCTCAGCGGGGGTAGTAAGAAGTGAAAAAAACAGTTTTAATAGTTGATGATGAACCTAATAACCTTTCTCTTATGAAGGTAACCCTTTCTGAAGACAATTACACTCTTAAATTTGCAAAAAACGGAGCAAAGGCTCTTGAAACAGCAGCTAAAGAACAGCCGGATCTTATTCTTCTTGATGTAATGATGCCGGGAATGGATGGGTATGAGGTGTGTCATCGTCTGAAATCATCTTCTGAAACCGCCGGTATTCCTATAATTTTTGTTACAGCAATGACTGATGTGAAAGATGAACAGTACGGTTTTGATATTGGAGCTGTAGACTATATTGGGAAACCTTTTCATCCGGCGATTATCAGATCAAGAGTAAAAAACCATCTTAATCTGGTTAAAATGGATGAACTTCTGAAGGTACAGAAAGAGTCTATTGAAATGCTTGGTCAGGCAGGTCATTATAACGATACTGATACTGGAGTTCACATCTGGAGAATGGCAGATTTCTCAGCAAGAATAGCAGAAAAAGCTGAATGGGAAAAAGAAGAGACAGAGCTTCTGCGTTTAAGTGCCCCAATGCACGATACAGGCAAAATAGGAATTCCCGACAATATTCTGAAAGCTCCACGTAAACTGACTGTAGATGAGTGGAAAATAATGAGAAACCATTCTGAAATCGGATACGGTATTCTCTCAAATGGTAAAACCTCCTTATTCAGAATGGCTGCTGATATTGCTCTCCAGCATCACGAAAGATGGGATGGTTCAGGTTATCCTCAGGGGCTGTCCGGTAAATCAATCTGTCAGGCAGCGAGAATAGTCGCTATAGCTGATGTTTTTGATGCCCTCACAATGAAGAGACCATATAAGGAGCCCTGGAGTATAGACAGAGCATATGAAACTATTGTTGCTGACAGAGGACGACATTTTGATCCTGACCTGGTAGATCTTTTTGTAAAGATTAAAGATGATATAAGTACAATTAAAGATAAATGGGATAAGATAGAAAAATATTCAGATTACTAAAGCAGTTATATCCTGAATGCATACAAGAACTCTTTCTTTTTTATTAAAATTGATAAATGAGGTGGATATCTGAAGGTGAAGCTCTTTTGAGTCCTCTTCAGAATCAGAGATAGTACAGAAATGTTATTTTTTCGCTGAAATCCTGTTTGTCAGCATAAAGTATTCTTTAAGGTCTTATTTTCTGTCTAAATTGATGTATAGAGAGTAGTCTGCACCTTCTACACCATCGATGCGCTCTTTACCCTTATTATCGATTCTGTCTATTCCTATACCATAAATAAGGCTCTTTTTCTTATCCCATCTGTAAGATTTTCCCGAACAGCTGTCAACAGTTTTCCAGGTATTCAGGCTTTCAAGAACTTTTTCTGGATTATCCCCGGCTTTAAATTTCTGATGAAATTCAGCTGCGATACGGGTCATATCGTATCTGGCTTTCATCCACTGATCCTTAAATATAACCATCATTATGTTGGGAACCATTAATTGATACATAAGTTCACCACCCGCATTTCTAACCCACCAGAAACGGCCTCTTTCCAGAAGTCTTCTCTCAATTTCCATGAAACCACTTTCCCATTTCCATGGAGGCTGTCTGTCATATTTAAGAAGCTCTTTATATAATCTGTTAAACCCGTTTTTTGTTCTGTTTTTCTGTACCAGAAGAGTTGCAGGCATTATCTCAATATACCATGGAGTATCTTCTCCCATAAATTCTGTTAGTGCCTCATCTACTGCCTCACACCCAACAAGACACTCTGAAATAAAAGCTGTTTTTGAACTGTAATCCCTATGTTCAATTGGTTTAAGTCCATCCAGTATTACTGAGTAGAGGTGATCGGGAAAACTCTTCTGATTCATTATCTCCATTAAAGCGTGAAGACTGAATCTTACTACAGCTTTGTTGATTAATGCGCTTATCAGGGTGCTGGAACTTCTATTAAGCTTTTTATGAAAATCTATTAACCTCACTAGATCTCCAATACTCTTTTCAGGAGTCTCTTCAGCTTCAAGTACACATCTGAATGCAGATAATTTGCAATAATTCAGAATAGTGAGAATATTTACTATTGGAGATTTAACTGCAGGATATATAAAATCGGAGCAGAATTCAGATCTCATAGCCTTTTCATAACGCTCGCCATATAAGCTAAATGCTTCAATAGCTCTATAGATCTTATCTTTCTGTGGTTTCAGCTTCTCAAGCCAGTTATGTTCTGTAGTATCGGGTTTTTTTTATTTTTCCAATGAATTTCTGCAGCTTCGAGTAGTCTCCTTTAACAAGAGATGTATCAAAATTATCAATAAATTTCCGATCTCTCTCTACAGGGCTGAAAAGTTTCTTAACTATCTCTACATTTTTATCTGAAGTAGGATCTTCTCCCTCCTTCAGCATCAGCCAGAAAACCTGATAGAAACCGTTACTCTTCTCAAAAGAGGCAGGAGGCAGATCCTTTAATGTAAAATTATCCGGTTTTAGATCTTCGTCAAACGAATTTATTCCGATATATGTGAAGATAAGGATCAGTAGACATATATAAAAGACACGTATAATTCTTTTCATAAGATTCTCCGGCACTTACTATAAAAAACCCTCTCTATTATAGACAAAAGGTTCCAAACAATCAAAAAGTACCGGATAAACTCAATCTGCTCTAATTCTTTCCTTCTTTCCAAATAAGTACACTCGCAGGCTCAAGAGGATTTTTTCCTATCAGGATTTCTGCTTTTTCCGGTAAGGGTAACTTTGTTTTATTTCCTGAATAGTTAACTCCTACATAGAAGCCATCTCTCCAATCTACATAAACACCTTTCGGTAAGTTTTTAATTTCAACTCCTGCGTTTTCATAGACTCCTCTCACAATATTGCGTTCAAGTTCTCCATCTTTTGTAGACACACCTACGTAGGTAACTGTTCCTTTACCATGCTTCTTTCTGATTACAGCAGCCTTACCTTTATAGAACTGATCCCCATAAGAAGCAAGTATTTCAGTACCTTTATGAGGTGTCAGAACTTCTCCCCAGCAGTTCCACCTGTAATTTCTGTCCCCGGACACTACTACACCGGCAATATCCTTAAGCAGCATATCCTGGAACTCGTGCTTTGCTCCTATTAGTGAACTTATAGGGGCAGCAATGTCTCCCTCGAAAAAATGCCCCATCTTATTCTTCTGTCCGGTTCTGCATGTCAGAATAAGATGTCCTCCATTCCTGACATACTTATCCCACTTTTTCACCAGATTTTTATCAATCAGCTGATATGCAGGAGCAATCATAAAGGGGTACTCTGAAAAATCATCTTCTTCAGAGATAAAATCCATAGGTGCTCCGGTTGATTTAATAATGGAGCTGAATCTGTTTCTGTTATTCCATGTATTCCATAAGTAGGTCTGAGTCTGAATATCCAGATCCCACATTACATCATGAGACCATAAAAAGGCTGTATTTATTCTTTTAAGTTTTTCAGGTAATTCTGCTCCGGTTTTCGCAACTTTTCTGAGCTTCTTTATATCTTTAATAGCCTGTACAAACTCCTTGCCTCCCTGACTCAATGTAACACCATCTGTAACTACTATTCCATCATGATACATCTCACTGTGACGGATTGGGGATCTGTATCTGTATGTACAGACAAAGGAGCAGTTATTACCTAAAGACTGAAGTATCCACATGTGAATTGTTCCAGGCTGAATCATAGGACTTACTGATGCCCAGTTTACCTGTCCCGGCTGTAGTTCCATTATTCCTGTGAGTCCGTTTTTTGAACCAAAATAGTCACATGCTTCATAAAGTCTGTAAGGATTTCCTGTTCTGAAATTAAGACCACCTAAATGGTTATCTCCTTTAACGAGGTAGAGAGTGAAGCAGTTAAAATCAAGTAGTTTTGTACGTCTGGGATCAGAGTCCATTGTGGCATTTACATAGTTTGTAGTTATCCACTGGGACTTTTTTCTGTACTTTCTTATTATTGCGGCCTGTTCATCAAGGAAGTCCGCAGTAGCATCTGCTGTAAACCGCTTAAAATCGAGCAGTGCATGAGGGCTTAGTTTATCTTCATTATTTAAATTGCTGTTAGGAATGAGAACCTGTTCAAAATTGTTATACCTGGTACTCCAGAAACTTCCGTTCCAGGCTTCGTTCAGTTTCTCAATAGTACCATATTTCTTTTTAAGCCATACTTTGAAGGCTTTACGTGCTGACGGACTATAGTCAGGAACAGCAAGAGGTTCATTATCAAGCTGCCAGCCCATTACCCGGGAATCATTACCATATCTTTTACCCAGTAGTTCTGTAATTCTTCTGACATACTTTCTGTATACTTCGTTTGTTATAGATGCATGAGCGCGGATTCCGTGAACTTTTCGTCTCCCATCAGCTCCAACAAGATAGATTTCAGGATATTTATCCCCCATCCAGGCCGGAGGACATAGTGAAGGTGTACAAAGTATTACTTTCAGACCAGCTTTATCCGCAAGAGATATAGCTCTGTCAAGCCAGGCAAAATCAAATTTTCCCTCTTCAGGTTCCAGAAAGGTCCAGGAGAACTCTGCAAAATGGGTAAAGTCGAAACCAAATTTTGCCATATTGTTCAGATCCCTCTCCCACTGATGTTCAGGCCACTGTTCAGGATAGTAGAAAGCACCAACTTTCATTAAATCTTTTTTAGGGAAAAAATCATAAGGGGATTTTGAATCTAAATAGCTTATAGAAAAAATAAGTAAGAGAGCGAATACAATACATTTTCCTTTCATAGTAATCTCCTGGGTTTTATAAGGGGTGTTTTATTCATAATTAACTCATCCCTGATACATCATATCAGATATTTCACAAAAAATGCAATTCCCAAAGAACTGGAACCACGAATAAACACAAATAGACACCAAAACAGGAACGAAGGATTAATATCCCTGCAAACCCACAGAACTTTCCAAACAGAATTTGAATTATTAAATCCCAGCAAAATTAACCGCCAAAACACGCCAATGAAAACAACAATTCACGCGAATAACAGTACAAATAATAACACCAACATCATGATAAGAAACACGATTTGCAGGGGTCTCCGCAGGAGTAGTGAGCTTGCGAATAACAGCACAAAAAACAACACCGATATTATGATAAGAGACACGATTTGTAGGGGAGCATCGGAGTTATGGTTTTACCATAACGGAGTATGCTCCCGTTTAACAGGCCAAACCAACCCACCATCCGCTCACTCCCCCAACATACTTGTAAAACCTAAACGCACATATTAATACTCAAATCACCCGTAGGGGCGGATCTTACTTTGCCCTATCATAGGGAAAGTATTGTATCCGCCCTCAACCAAACTACCTCAATTTGTTACTTTTTTTATCTTTTAGTATTATTAAGGCGTTATCAAGCAAATAAGATTAGTAAATTTTAATAAAATCACCTAATTTTATTAACCCATATCTGCTTTCCTTTTTTTACATTTATCATAAACAGTCGGTCATAAGAAATGATTACAGGGTATGGTGGTAACCAATAATTAGTATCCTACTGATCATAATCAGGCACTGACCACAATGAATTATCATTTAGTTTTAATACAGCTCCATTGCTAATTGATTCAATAACATTATAAAAATATCCATTCCTAATAAGATAAGAACCTCTAATTAATCTTGCTTTATACACATTACCGTCATAAAACAACAAAGCACCTTTAACTTTGTTCTCATTTCTGTTATGTCCTTTCAACACAACAACAGCTACATTATCTGGTGATTTCTGGTCAAAGAACTTCTGCAGTTTTATAGCTCTTGGAAAAATATCAGGCTCTGGCAGATTCGAATAACCATGCACATACAGAAGAATTTGTTTGTACTTATTCTTCCTGAGATCATCAAGTAAACCCTTTGCCCCTATTTCAGTATAATCGCCAGAACCATTTCTTCTGCAGCAGTAAACCTGACTTCTGGGTTCATTTTCATTTAGATCAAATTTAAAAGATCTTCCATTTTTAGATCGTGATGACCCTTTTGGAGACCTGTTAGTAATAAAAAGCATAGAGATACCCTCCTTTATTTTTTTGAAATTACCGGCTTGTTATTCTTACTCTTAATTGGAGTGGGTTGAGAGGTATCTCTTAATGGTTATGGAACTCCGGGGGTGAGTTTCTCCTTCTGTTTATACTTATAAAAAAGTAAACACTGCGGGCAAATCTTTTTACAGCAGACTCCATCAATGAATTATGGCATAAAAAGCATTGATTTGTGACGAAAAGAACCCAATCTTTCTTCACTCTTAATCTGCAATTGTACTATTCAATACTACTCCCCTGAAAAACCAAAAACAACCTGTAACATAGATTATGAGCATGAGTTCATACCATTCTGTTAATAAAAAAAACTTATAAATTCAATTAAGCAATGAAAATTCAGAAAATATTCTAATCTGATCAGAATTTTCAGGAAAAGTAGAATAAAAAATATCCGGCATCAATTTTTTACACTAAAATTTGTATAAAAAGTTTATTTAAAATTAATCAGGTAATTTCCTCTGACCAGTTGAGCTGGTTACCTACTTTTCTCAGGTAATAAGCGTAACTATTTGTAACATTACAAAGAAACAGACCTGATATATCATACTCCACCTAAACCCTCTCATAGCCTTATTATTCTTACATTTTTTTATCGGTTGCAAATTTTTTTTCCTATATGCTAATATGAAATATTGTTAAAAATCTGTTAAGAAAGGTCAGGTGTATGCTTAAAAACTTTAATATCAAAAAGAAACTTCTATTTTCGACCCTTAGTGTATGTTTAGTTATGTTTATCGCTCTCCTTATGATGTTCAAAATCTACTTTCAGAACATCTTAATTGATCAGACCCATGGTAGAGCTATTGAAGCTGTAAAAAAAATCTCAAGCGACTTTAACGGCTTTCTGAATATCCATGCAAAAGCAATCGATACATTTTCCAAAAACCGTCAGACTGAATCATGGCTTAGTACCAATGAACTGAGAGTTCTTGATCATGAAGAGCCTGAAACAGCAAAGGTTTTTGAACAGCTCAACCGTATAGTAAGAAATAACGGAGATATAAATACTGCTTTTCTGGCGTCAGAGAAGAGTCAGATGTATTACGATAATACCAAAAGAAAATTCCAGGCCAACTACAGACTTAATACAAGAGACTGGTACACCAGAACAAAATCTCACGGTAAACCCTGCTGGGATGTGGATTATGCAGCTGAAACCGGAGAGCTTCTTATAAACTACAGAGCACCGGTATACTTCAACAGCAATCTGGTTGGTGTAAGTGGCTTCGATTTTAATCCTTCCACCATTACAGCCTTCTTTGATAAAGTAAACATTTTTAAAACAGGCAACATCTTCATGGTTGGAGAAGATAAAACCGGCTCTCCTCTTAAGATAATCTACCATAAAAACAGTAAACTGATTCTTCTGAACAAAGCTTCAGACAAAAATCTCAATAAAAAGGAACAGGAAGAGTTTCAGGCGATAAAGGAGTTCATTACAGAGAGTAAAAACGGAGAGAGTGGTGTAACAAAATATGAGTATAACGGTTCACTCTACTACTTCTTCTACGTCTATATTAAAAACTTCAACGGATATCTGGTATTAAGTGTTGATGACAGTGAAATTAATGCTCCGGTCAATGATCTCTCAAATACCCTTCTTCTTACTATATTAATTGTATCAGGCCTTCTTGTGCTGATGTTATCACTGCTGGCTGCATCTATTACAAAACCTATAAACTCTCTTGTAGACACTGTTAAAGATATAGCTACAGGTGATTCTGATCTGACTGTAAGAATTAAAGTTGATTCCAACGACGAACTTGGGGAATTATCCCAGTGGTTCAACACATTTGTAGAAAGGATTGATAAACTTGTAGCTGTTACTAAATTGAAAACATCAGATGTAACATCCCACTCAATTGACATCTCATCAACAACTGAGGAGCTCTCTCTTACCGTTAATGAACAGAACCGGTTGTGCCAGAATCTTACAGAGACTCTTAATGAACTTTCAGAAACATCTGTAAAAATATCTGATGCTGCCCACCACTCTTATGACCAGATGGAAAAATCCCATCAGATAACAGTAAAAGAAGAGGTTATTATAAAAGAATCTGATAAGATTTTTAAATCTATTTCAGACCACTCATCTGAACTAAGAACTATTATAGAGAATTTGACAATATCTTCAGAAAAGATCGGTAAAATTGTTGAAGTAATTACAGATGTTTCTGATCAGACCAATCTTCTTGCTCTTAATGCTGCTATTGAAGCTGCAAGAGCCGGTGAAGCCGGCCGGGGGTTTGCGGTTGTTGCTGATGAGGTAAGAAAGCTTGCTGAAAGAACAGGAAATGCTACAAGCGAAATCGAACATATTATCAGCACTCTCCAGAGTGAATCCATTAAAGCCAAAACTTCAATGGATAACGTAGCTTCCGCAATAGACAGTGGTTCTGAAAAGAATAAAGAGTCTATGGTTATTCTTGAAGAGATAGTTACTCACAGTATTGAAATTAAAGAATCGTCACAGCTTATAACCGGCTCAATTGAAGATGAGAACAGCAAGATTGAGAGTATAAACAATGATGTTCAGAATATAGCTGCAGGCCTTGAAGAGACTTCAAAAGCTGTTACCAATGTTGCAGAAAACACCGAAAGCCTTGCCAATGAAGCTGAGCAGCTGAAAGAAATCGTTAACCAGTTTAAAACAGATTGACATAAAAACTCCGGGCAGGGTTCTCCCTGCCCTTCTCTCCAATTAATAATTCTTAATAGTCCTCATATAATAATTGCCCTATTAACTTTTTTTATAAGTTTAAAACGGGAATCAGATTAAAATATATTGAGGAGTTCTAATGGAAAATCTGGATATAAAACATAGTGTTGGGGTTGAAACTCTTGATAAACAGCATGCACACCTGATAGATCTGATAGGCAGATGCAGTGATCTCATAAAAGCAAACAGAAAGAAGGAAGAAATCGGCGAAATAATTCAGGAACTTTTTAAATATACTGAAGAACATTTTTCCCTGGAAGAGAGATATATGAATCTGGCAGGATACAAAGATCTTCCTTCCCACAAGAAGCAGCATCAGGAATTTATAAGAGTAGTAAAAGATTTTGAAGAACAGCGAATTGCGGGAAATCAGCTTAGCCTCAAAGATATAATGATATTTCTGATGGACTGGGTAATAAATCACATATTAATGTCTGATCAGGACTATGCTGAAGCTATGAAAAAAGCAGGAATAAAATAAACTGGCAGTTCCTCTGTTCCCTTCAGATATCATCTACAGAAACTGCATCTGAGTATTTATGCATTATCGATTCAGAATAGTCTTCATTTTGTGGATAATTTCAGGAACAGATTCCTTTGACTACCGTTCTTAATATCTGAGGTGAAAAAATGCAATTCAGTTTATGTACAAAACTTATCCTTATTATTCTATTAATTACAAATCCTGTTAAAGCTCAGGACCTCCATAAAAGATATTCAGAACCACCGAAGACACATGAAGAACTTAAAGCATCCATCAAAGCCGTTCTGAAAGAGGCTGGAATTAAAGCCGCAGGTATAGCAACCATAAACCCTGATGGTAGTGAGTGGATGGAAGCTTTTGGGTATTCTGATTTTGACAATCGCATAAGAACAACCGGAAAAACCATGTTCAGATTAGGTTCTATATCCAAGATGTATGTCGCTCTGGCAATATTAAAACTGAAAGAGGAAGAGAAACTTACTCTTAAAGACAGAGTCAGGGATTTAGTTCCGGAAATTAAATTCTATAATCCCTGGTCAGACAGCAATCCTGTTACTGTTGAACAACTCCTTGAACATACAACCGGCTGGTGTTACTGGAAATTTGCAGAATTTGCAAGTAACGACCCAACGCCTCTGAAACTTAAAGATGCTCTTAATATGTACCCTGATTCCAGAACCTCCCAATGGGTTCCGGGGACGCGACATCTTTACAGTAACTCCGGCCCCGCTGTAGCAGCATATATTGTAGAAAAACTAAGTGGCAGGAGTTTTGAAAATTATATAGCTGAATACTTCTTTAAACCTATGAACTCTGAGTATATGACCTTCTTCAACTCCCCTTATTACAAAAAACACAGAGCTCATCTATATGATAACAACCACAAAACGGAGTATTTCCATATGCTCATGAGGCCCTCTGGTTCACTTAATGCTTCTCCAGAAGATATGCTAAAAATGATAAGACTGTTTATTAACCGGGGAACGATTCAGGACAATCAAATACTTAAACCAGACTCTTTTGACCGCATGGAAAGATCAGAAACCCTGCCAGTTTCGTCATCAGGAATGTTTCTGTATGGACTTGCAAACCACGCTGCTCCCTATAAACAGTTTATCTATCGTTCTCATGGAGGCAGTGTACCCGGAGGAGATGCAGATTTTGCATATCTCCCCGGCATGAATACCGGTTATGCGGTGATGATTAATACAAATAACCAGGAGGCTCTGACCAGAATAGTAAATCTCATTAAAGGGTTTCAGACCAGCAATCTTACAGTACCTCCAGTTGAGACAGAACCTGCAGTTATTTCAGATAGAGATCTTACCGGGTACTACATGCCGGTTAATCCGAAATTCAGATTCTTTGCTCCTTTTACAAAACTGAAGAGACTGGTAAAGCTGTTCCATAAAGAAGATAAAATTGTTAAAACCGATATCTTTAATAAACGTCCCAAAGAGTTTAAAGCTACTCAGAACAACCGTTTCATATCTGTTAAAACCGGAAGAGTCGGAATGGCTCTGGCAAATGACCCGATTGAAGGAGAAGTAATACACGCCGGAGAGATTGTGCTGAGAAAAACATCCCGCTTTATAGTGTTTTTTCAACTATCTGTTCTTGTTTTATGGTTTCTGGTTCTTATTACAACTCCTGTTACAGCTCTGATAAGAGGCATTATTTTTCTTTTCCCTTCCAGAAGAGATAAAAAAGCTCTTCTTATCAACATACTTCCTTTTCTCACCAGTCTCTGTATATTTGCTCTTTCGCCTGCTGTTATGATGGCAGATACTCATTACGGTTTTCTGAGATTAATGGGAACAGTTAATACTGGATCTATCATGTTTATGCTGCTCTCTCTTCTTTTTGGAATTCTATCAGTATGGTCTGCCCTCTATATTTTCAGAAACAGAAAAGCTGAAATATCTGTTTTACTCTACAGCCACTCTGCAGCAGCATCTCTTGTTCATCTTACTGTAGCTGTTTATCTTCTCATTAATGGTTACATAGGGGTTCAGGTGTGGAACTGGTAGCCTGAATATTCAGAGTTTTTCTATTAAAGAGGCGTCTTCCAGAAGAGCCTCTTTGCCTCTTCTTGTTAATTTTTTTACACGTAGTTCAAGTTTGGAAGCATCACTCTTTGTGCCGGCTTCTACCTGGAATACAAGTTCGAAAGGGGCTCTTCCTCTCAGATACTTAGCCCCTCCGGGAATTTCACCTCTGTGAGCTTTAATCCGTTTCTCTACATCAGTTGTTATACCTGTATAGAGGGAATCGTCTGAACATCTGAGAATATATAAATACCACATATGCTTATCGTAACATATTTGAACCAGAAGGCGAATTCATCCAAAGGTAGCTCTTTGCAAGACAAACAGAACTCCCCTTCTTTTAAGGAGGGGTGCCTGGTACTCCAGGTGGGGTGGTATTAGAAAGTCCAATAAGACTTAAAAATTTAAAATCGTATAAAGTGACAAGCTGGAGCTTGCTCCCATCTCCGCAATCCCGATTTTAATATCTGTAGCGAAGCGAAAGCATTAAACATTATGCGGGATTATATAAAAGCAAAGTCCTTTGCTTTTATTCCTTACAGGAGTTCGCAGGCTCACTGCTTCTGCGGAGAGGCGGAGAGTCAGGGATTGATTCGCTACGCTCACCCTTCGGGAACCTTCGCAAGCTCAGGTTTCTTTAATCAGCAAGCTGATTTAATCAAACCCCTCCGGGATTCTCATCCCTGAGACGCATCTATTCAATATGAAATTTTCTTTGATTTGAGAAGTTTGTGATTTTGAAAGGGATGTATGGCGGAGAGTCAGGGTCTGCGAACGAAGGACGTAACGAAGTGAAGGATGAGTAATGTCGCAGATGGGAATAAGCGAGGAACGCAGCTTATCACTACATAAATGTTCGAATCCCGAAATAAAGAAGGATGAAAAATTATTATTAAGTTGTGAATTTTGTAATTTTAAAAAAGAAAGAAATGGCGGAGAGTCAGAGATTGATTCGCTACGCTCACCCTTCGGGAACCTTCGCAAGCTCAGGTTTCTTTAATCAGCAAGCTGATTTAATCAAACCCCTCCGGGATTCTCATCCCTGAGACGCATCTATTCAATATGGAATTTTCTTTGATTTGAGAAGTTTGTGATTTTGAAAGGGATGTATGGCGGAGAGTCAGGGATTCGAACCCCGGGAACCCGCAAAGGCTCAACGGTTTTCAAGACCGCCGCATTCAACCGCTCTGCCAACTCTCCGTCAACGAAAGTAATTCTATCAAAGATGTGGTGGTGTGTCAATATTCTGCGCAGAATTTATACTGAATTTTCTGGTTTTTAGCATACGAAAATTCAACCTTTTCCCTGCATCACTGACCACCACTACTTTTTGAGTCATTAACTTTCTTTATATAAAATTTAATCTTTTATTATATTTCTTCAGTTGCTCTTCTTAACCACTCTTTTTCCTCATCTGAGAGGTGCTCTTTCAGTATTCTATAGACTTCTGAGTGATATTTATTAATATAAGCCCTATCTCTTTCAGAGAGAAGAGTTACATCAATAAGCTCTTTTTCGAAAGGACAGAGAGTAAAGTAGTCAAACCTCAGATACTCACTACTTTCTGACGATATGGCTTCATCCTTAACAGCCTGGACAATATTCTCAAGCCTGATGCCATACTCCCCTTCCAGATAGATTCCCGGCTCGATAGAATTAACCATACCAGCCTTAATTAATCTGTGGCTTGGACCATAAAAAGATATTGACGGAGGAGATTCATGAACACTCAATCCTGCCCCGACTCCATGGCCTGTTCCGTGCATATAGTTTATGCCATGCTCCCACAAGGGCGATCTTGCAAGAGTATCGAGCCTTACACCTGAAGTATCTGCAGGGAAAGCTGCAGCGGAAAGATTAATCATCCCCTTTAATACAAGAGTATAGTGCTTCTTCATATTAGCAGAAGGAGTGCCTGTAAGAAGGGTTCTGGTGATATCTGTTAAGGCCCCGTTATACTGACCACCGGAATCTATGAGATAGAGCTGATCTTTTTTAAACTGAGCATTCTCCGCCTCAGTTGCTTCATAATGAACAATTGCTCCATTTGGCCCGAAAGCAGAAATTGTTGAAAAGCTTTTACCTCTGTATTCCTCACCCATCTGCCTGAACTCTTCAAGTTTATCAGAAGCGTCAAGCTCAGTTACAGTTTCTATATCTGCAATCTCTTTCAGCCATTTAATAAACCTTACCATTGCTACTCCGTCAGCAACATGAGCTTTACGGAAGCATTCAAGTTCAGCTGCGTTCTTAACAGCTTTCATATATACAACAGGACTTTCGCTGTTTATAACCTTCCCGGCACTTACCGAACCTCTGACACAGTAACTTACTGCTCCCTCATTTATCATCAGAGCTGAAGATTCACAGTATCCTTCTTTAAGATCTTTTATAAAAAGACCGTAATCCCTTAACTCGAAAGAGTTCTCTTCAGCATGCTTTTTTACCTCATCAGTAACTTTACCGGCTTCTACATATAAAACCGCTCTGTCAACAGTTACCCAGGCATAAGATATTACTACAGGGTTGTACATAACATCACAGCTTCTTACATTGAAGAGCCATGAGATATCATCAAGCTGAGTCAGAACAATAGAATCTGCCCCTCTGCTTCTGAATGCATTTCTGAGATTTTCAAGCTTATCTGCAGCAGTTACACCGGCAAATTCAATATCCAGAGTTACAATAGGCTCCATTGGCATTGAGGGAGTATCTTCCCTTATAAGATCCACCAGGTTTTCTTCAAGCCCCCTGAGAACCAGTCCTTTAGCTCTGAATCTGTTTTCCAGAATCCTGAATTCCCCGTAAGAGGTTAAAAGAGGATCTACTGCTGCCACTTCCCCTTCATTAAGAGTTGATTCAACCCAGTCGAAAAGTTCAGGTGTTTCAGGCTGTCTCAATTTAAAAAGAGTTATACCTGTATCTTCAAGCTGTTTTTCAGCCTGAATAAAATATCTTGAATCTGTCCATAAACCAGCAGAATCCATTGACACCACAAGATCTCCGGCAGATCCGTCAAAACCACTTAACCACTCTCTCCTTTTCCAGAGTTCCGGCAGATATTCACTACCATGTGGGTCTGTTCCGGGAATTATATAAGTTTTAACTCCTTTTTCAGACATAAGTTTTCTCAGTTTTTCTAATCTGTTTTTAATCATTATGGATTCTCCTGATTTAATTATTGAGTGATGGGTGGGCAGTAAGAGATACTGCCCGTTTTTTTACTGATAAGATCTACTTTTTGTCTTTTTTTGCAGCTGCTGCCATTTTCATCCAGACCTGCTGCATTTCCATTGTTGCTTTCTGAACTTCAGGATCGTTTCCATAAGCCATGATTTTCATCATTGCTGTCTGCATCATTGGCTGCATTTTTTCCATTCTTGCACCAAGATCTTTGAGTTCAGCAGGAAGTTTTGATGGATCTTTTTCCATACCTTCCAGTTCAGGATACTTTTTAGGCAGCTTAACCATATCTTCTACAATTGGAGTAACATTCTTTGTATAGTTTCTGATTGCTTTAGCTGCACCAGCAGCATCTTTTACAACATTAGCTTCTTTAGCAAAAGCTTCTGTTGCATCTACCATTTTAGTCATAACAGCTTTGAGGTCTGAATAATCTTTTGCGCTCGCTGTCATAACAAAAGCAAAGCAGATCATAAGAATTAAAATTGTCTTTTTCATATATCTCTTCTCCTGATTAAATAATCACAATTCTAGCATACTATAAATTTGATTTTAATAGCTTTTTTAAATTCTCACAGAATCCTTATTTTTTGTATAATCCCCGTTTACAGCTACAAGATCTTCATTAAAAAAGAATACACAGTTACGTCCACTGGCTTTTGCCTGATAAAGTGCTGTATCTGCTGCAAGAATAGCTATATCAGAATTGAACTTTTCATCGGGAACCATTACAGCAATTCCCTGACTCACAGTGACTCTGTCAGATATCTCCGATTTATCAAAACCGATATCTTTCTTATGTAGCCTTTTTCTGATTCTTCCGGCAACCTTAAGAGCTCCTTCTTTTTCAGTATTGTATAGAAGCACAATGAACTCTTCCCCACCATATCTTGCAACAATATCTCCTGATCTCTTCACAGATTTCCGCAACACACTGCCCATCTCCACCAGGCACTCATCTCCTGCCTGATGGCCGTATGAGTCGTTATATCTTTTAAAGTAATCCACATCCACCATAATAATTGCAACAGGATACTTTTCCCTTTCAGCCATTGAAAACAGTCGGTCCGCTCTCTCAAAGAAGCTTCTTCTGTTTGGCAGCTGAGTTAAGGAATCCAGCTGAGCCAGCTTTTCAAGCTCTTCGTTGGCTCTCTTCAATTCACCGGTTCTTGCATCAACAAGCTCCTGAAGCCTTCTGTTCTGCCTTCTTACAATACGTATTCTGGCATTATATATGAACAGAACTACAACCATTAAGATAAGCCCTATAATAACTCTGAAAGTAGTGGTCATCCATAATGGAGGGGTTACTTCAATCAGAAAGAGTCTCCCTTGTCTATTCCATATTTTATCACTGTTTGAAGCAATCACTTCAAGCTGGTATTCCCCTGGATTGAGATTAAAGAGAGTAATCTCTCTTTTAGTTCCAAGATCAATCCATTTACTGTTAACTCCACCAAGCCTGTATGCATATCTGTTTTTGGATGGCTCGGAAAAATTAAGAGCTGCAAATTTCAGTGAAATTACATTCTGATCATAAGGTACTCTGATAAAACTTACTCCATCCTTACCAGGTTCAGGTCTCTTTCGGGCTTTCCCCATAATCTTCAGGTTAGCCAGAACAATTTCAGGAGAGAAGAGATTTGGATTTATCTCTTCAGCTTTAAATATTGTGACTCCTTTCAGTGTTCCGGCAAAAACTGTTCCGTCATCCGCAATAACACCGTGGGTAAAATACTCATTAAGAAGTCCGTCATCAACTCTGTAATCTGTATATGTGCCACTTTTTTTATTGATTCTTAACAGACCTGTTTCTGTACCAAACCACAACTCATTACTGTGAGTCATACGGTTCCTTACAGGTATAATGAAGTTTATTACTCTTCCTGCAAGATGGTTCTGAAGCCATGGTACTTTAACCATCTTACCTCTTTCATCAATACACAGGAGTCCTCTGTCGGTTCCTGCCAGAACTTTTCCGTCAAAATCCTCAGAAACAGTATTGATTCTGAACGAGGTGTTGTCTTCCCATCCTATATGATCGAAATAGATACCTGAAGAACCACCACCTTTTTCCAGTACAAAGAGACCCGCATCTGTTGTGCCTGCATAGAGCTTCTTATTACTGGTTTCATAAAAAGAGGTTACATTAACATCTCCTCTCTTTCTGCATTTAACCGATACAAGAGTGTGGTCTGTTTCCCTGAAATAGCTTATCCCTCTGTCAGATCCGATCCATATTCTACCTGTGCTGTCTTCAAAAAGGGCGTTGATATTTTCACCCCTCTCTCCCTCTTCCAGCACACTTATAACTTCAAATACTTCGGTTGATATGTGATAGCAATAGAAACCGTTTATACTACTTAGCCAGAGTCTCTTACGACTATCTTCAAAAATAACAGATACAGGAGTGTTAAACTCTTTCTGACCATTAAGCTTTTTTATAAAACCAGACTGGCTACTACCACATTTGTAGTACCAGACTCCCCTGCCTGTACCGATCCAGATTCCCTGACTCCCTTTTGATACTGACAGGATATTATCTTTAAAACTCTCTGATGAGTTTTTTTTATCTGCAATATATCTGAATCTCTGCTTTCCCCAGTCAAACTTATTAATACCCCTGTTTGTACCGGCCCAGAATATTCCGGCTCTATCCATAAACATTGCATAAACAGCATTGCCTCTGAGATTATGGGTAGTAAGATAGTTTTCGGAATACCTTATAGATCTCCGTCCTTTATTCTGTATTCTTATCAGACCGTTCATGGTACCAAGCCACATATCTTCATCAGGAGAGATGAATATATCCAGTATCATCTCACTTTTCAGAACATGTGCAACCTGTCCTGCACTGAACTTTTCTTCAGGAGAGTATTCGTAAAGAAAAAGTCCGTTATTTGTACCTATCCACAGTTTTCCATCTTTTTTTGAGTTGAGACTGAGAATAAATGTATCAGCCCCTGATTTCGGGTCGATATCTTTTCCTTCTATACTTAAAACTTCGTAGGTTTCTGTATCGTATCTTAATAACCGGGTTCCGGTGCTAATCCATAAGTAGGACCCCATTCCTTCAACAATGCTGAAAATACCTGGAGCAGTAACATCAATATCTGCAACTTTCTCAAATCTTCCACGATCTTCATTGAAAAAGAGTAGAGCCTCACCAGTACCTGCCCAGATTCGTTCCTCTCTGCTTTGTATAATAACTCTCACTGAATCCAGAGGCTTTTCCACTCCATGATCTGAATAGAAATAGAACAATCTGCTTGTAAGATCTGCTGTATTAATTCTACTGATACCGCTTTGTGTACCTGCCCAGAGGCTGCCATCCAGACTACTGCACAGTGAGAAGACTCTACTGTCGGGGAGGAGGGTTTCCTGATCAGGATTCAGAAATTCATAGCCGTCAAACCGACTTATTCCATCCTCAGTACCAAACCACATGTAGCCGGATCTTCCCTGTACAACAGCATTAACCTGATTTCCCGCAATACCGTCTCGTGGACCATAAAAACTGAATTTAAGGCTATATGCGTGAGCATAAGATATTTCCGTAAATAGTAGTATCAGAACAACTGAAAGCAGTACTCTGAACTTAAAACCCGGCTGCTTAAATATGCTTACTTCCATTACTATTCAGAATAGTTCATTAAAATGAAGATAGCAACAATATTCTGCTATTATGTATAGATATATCAGGACTCAATAAGATTCAGAATTCTTCTTATAACCTCAAGACTCTTTACGGGATTCATAATTTCTGAAGCATTAAATCTGTTTTCATCGTCAAGTTCCATAATTCCGTACCCTGTTACAAAATTTATAGTCTGAAAATATCTGTGAGCTTCATCGATATCTGAAGGAGCTGGTTTTTCAGAAGGATTCAGAGAGAACTGCACATCTCCTCTTTTAAGAAGCACTTCCATCAGCTTCTTCATTGCTGAAGCAAATTCGATTTTGTTAACTTTCAGATTTCCACCAAAAGAGTGATCAGGTCTGATTTGCATGATTCCGTGAGTACAGACTTTTATAATATAGTTTCTGGAAAATGTTCTGTTAATATCTGTGATGATCACAGGACGGTTATTCAGATCCAGGTAGTTTTCAAAATAGTGACCTATAAGTATTGCAAGATCTTCTCTGTTAAGTTCATCTTTGAAGAAGATATCTTTAAACTGATTTGGCAGTTCAGTATCTACAAATCGTGCTTTCAGTTCATTGATCTTATTCTGCAACTCAATACTTCCGGGATTCTTCTGCAACTGCCTGCTGTACAGAATTATTGCTGCATCGATTTTATCAGTATTTTCATAACAGACTGCAAGCTGATCTATAACAGAATCTTCTCCGTCAATATCCCTTAATTTCTCAAAATATTTCAGAGCACTTGTATAGTTCTGATTTTCAAAAAAGTAATCAGCAATTCTTTTCAACAGCTCCGGATCATCTGCTGAATATGCTGCCGCCTCTTCAAGAGCTTCAATGTATTTATCCTGCTCACCTTTATCAAAATAGTTCTGAGCCTCTTTTAGTTTCTCTTCTTTTCCACTGCTGCTCAGGAGAACAAACTTCTCTTTTGCTTCCCTGTTTTCAGGTTCTCTTGTAAGAATTGATGAGTATGTATGCCAGGCCTGTTTCTTATCACCCTTCTCTTCATAAATTTTCGCCAAACCTACTGATGCATCGATATTTTCCGGATTAACCTCAAGAGCTTTTTTAAAACTCTCTTCAGCCATGTCGCTTCTCTTCATTGTCATATAGGCATAACCAAGGCCAACATTTTTAACATCATCAGGGCAGCTACTACTACTGATAAGCCTGATTGCTTCTTCAGCTCTTCCTGTTTTCAGCTGTACCATGCCGTTTTTATAATTAAAATCTTCGCAGGGTGATGCTGACATCTCAGGAATATCAATTATCTGATATACTTTTTTACCAGCTGAACATGACCCAAGAAAAACAAGAACTAAAATGAGTATAAGGGGTTTATAATACATTGTGCCTCCGGATGTACAATTTTATCACTATATTCCCATATCGCAAAATCTGAATAAATTATTCTCATTTACCAGCAATAATTTCAGAAACTATATCTACTATTTCATCAGGTTTGTCTGGATTAAACCAGATTATATCCTCTTCCTGTCTGTACCAGGAGAGTTGTCTTTTGGCAAAATTCCTCGTGTGCTGCTTGATCAGCTCAACAGATCTGTCGTATGAGAGTTCACCATTCAGATACTGAACAACTTCCCTGTAACCAATTGCCTGAAACGGAGGTACACTCTCAGGATAGATCTTCAACAGAGCTGCGACCTCTTCAAACAAGCCTTTGTGAACCATCTGGTCAACCCTTTTTTCAATACGTCTGTATAGTTGCTGTCTCTCCCTTTCAAGACCGATTCTTATAAAATTCCACCCACTATAAGGGGTTACATTATGTTCAGAAAGTCTGGAAGGTATTATACCGTTGTTGTAGTAGATCTCCAGAGCTCTTAAAATCCGTTTTCTATCAGTAACTTTTATAGTTTCCGCATATTCCGGGTCAAACTCCCTGACACGGTTCCACAATCTCTCTACTCCCAGTGAATCAGCAAGGGCTTCAAGTTTTTCCCGTCGGATTCTGACTGCTCCCTTATCCTGAAACAGCCCCTTTATCATCACTCTATGGTACAGAGCTGTACCACCACATACCACGGGCACTCCCCCTCTGGCAACGATATCGTCAGCTATTTTATAAGAGTGTTCCAGAAATATCGATGCATTAAACTGCTCTGCCGGATCAAAGACATCAATCATAAAGTGGGGAACCCCCTCCATTTCATCTTTTCCTATTTTATCTGATCCAATATCAAACCCCTTGTAAACCTGAACTGAATCAGCTGAAATAACCTCTCCTCTGATTCTTTTACAAAGATCTATTGTGATACGGGTTTTACCTGTTCCGGTGGGTCCCAGAATCTGTACAATATTTTTTTTCATAGGCAGAAAAAGAGCAGAATAAAATAGATTATCCGCAGAAAAACCAGCTGCTTCTTCTCAAGTTTTACTGAGTATTGATCCATTTAAGTATCTGCTGCTCATAGGCAGGTCCAAGATGTTTTTTTATAGCAAAGAGTTCTGCATATAAGAGCTCTTCCAGCCCTCTTACAAACTCTGCAATATGCTTATCAAAATCGTGATACCATACAGCTTTAAGAATGGGTTCTTCTTCTATTCTTCCATCATAACAGAGACTGACTTTTTTAAGAGTCCCCGGAAGAGTTTCAGAAACCTCGTCCAGAGCTTTTGAAATAATGGAGTACGCAATTGGGCCTATCTCTTTGGTAAGGGATTTAAAAACCATTACATATTTTCTGTTATAGTACCCGAGAGCCTCTTCAAAAGATGAGAAAGAGGAAGAGGATGGTATAGATGCTGATGAAACATCCCCGGAAGGTTCTTCTTTTACACTCTTCATCTGACAGGAGATATCTGTTGAAACAATTCCCAGTGATAAAAACAGGTACAATATCTTCAGAGTATCTTCTTTAAGAAGCTCACACTGCTCTATCAGAGTTTCAAGCTCACTCCCTCTTTTTACAAGATCCAGAACATGTTTTTCATACTCTCTTAAAGAGATACTATCCGCATGAGCCGGATTCCTGACATATATATTTGTTATATCTGCGAAGTAATCGGTTATAAAATCCTGCTGATTCTTAACCTGTCTCAAAGAATCTGCCAGAATTTCCGGTATCTCCGAATCGAGAGTAATATTCTCTTCTATTCCCTGTTGATCATGAATGATTCTGTAATCAACTCTTGAAATCTGCATAGTTCTGAAGATAATCTCCTTCATATGCTGTTTCACTGAATACCAGAGTCTCTCATAATCTATCAGCTTCATTTCCAGAAGAGCACGACCAAAACGTACTTTCCTGTCTTTCATGTGGCGACTGGCCCGGGCGAAGATATCTTCATCAATAATACGGGTTCTCACCATAAAACGACCGAGGGAATCATCTACAGCGTTTGAAGATGCAAAGATCAGTTTTCCATCCACAACATAGATTTTTCTCTCAAATCTGTCACTTGTTATTACCAGAGTACAGGTAAGTTTTTCACGATAAAGTCTGAAATAGAGAGGCAGAAGTTCTACCCCCCTTAAATTACCGGAGCTGGCTACGGCACTATTTGTCATTAAAAGTTATTCTCATTCATTCTCATTCTTTCTGCTTATATCAAGTCTCTCTTCTTCAATGGATTCAAGTGTCTCATCTGAAACATCTTTAGTAGGATAAATTCCATTGAAGCAGGCTTTACAGAAAGATTTAATTTTCATGTTCTGCTCTCTTACAGCAAGCTCCATATCTGCTACATTCTGGTAGATAACTGCATCTGCCCCAAGTTTTTCAGCAACTTCCTTATCAGTTGCATCAACTGCGATAAATTCGCCTCTGGTCTGCATATCAATACCATAGACGCAAGGTTCAACAAGAGGCGCAGAGTAAGATGCAAAATAGACTTTTTTAGCCCCCGTCTCTCTTACCATTTCAACTATTGATTTGGAAGTATTACCTCTTACAATTGAGTCATCTACAATCAGAACACTTTTATCTTTAATTACATCAACGATAGGATTCAGTTTTTCCCTGATGGATTTTTTTCTTACACTATTTCCCGGCATTATGAAAGTACGACCGATGTATCTGTTTTTAACCAGACCTTCACGATACTTAACACGAAGTGAGCGGGCAATTTCAATAGCAGCTGCTCTGGCTGAATCGGGAACCGGAATAACAACATCAATATCCAGATTCTCCTTTCTGATTTTTCTTGCCAGTTTTCTTCCAAGAGAAACTCTTGCCGCATCTACATTTATACCGTTAATTACAGTATCAGGGCGGGCAAAATAGATATATTCAAAAATACATGGCCTGAATGGTTTATTAAGTACCTTTTTCTTATAAACCTTCTTTTCGCTGTTAATAAAAACTGCTCCGCCATGTTCAACATCAACAATATTTTCAAGACCAACAATATCCAGGGAAATACTTTCAGAAGCAAAGCCAAAGGTTTTATTGTCTTTCTGACCAAACACCAGAGGTCTCAGTCCCCATGGATCTCTGAAAGCCACCATACCTATACCGGCAATGTGAATTACTGCTGAATAGCTGCCTTTAACTTTCTTATATACATGTCTTACTGCTCCGAAGATAATCTGCGGAGTGATCTTCTTTTTCTTATAACGATCTATATATTCTGCAAAAACGTGGAGAATAACCTCTCCGTCACAGTTGGAATTAACAATTTTCTGGGACTTCTCAAAGAGCTCTTTTTTCAGTTCATAGAAATTTGTTACATTTCCATTGTGAGCTCCTGCCATACCAAATGGCTGATTAATCCAGAAAGGCTGGGCATCCTCACTGATACCACCACCTACTGTAGGATATCTTGTATGACCAATTGCAACATCTCCGGTAAGACGGGAGACATTATTTGTGTCAAAGATATCCCTTATAAGCCCGTTCCCTTTTTTCATATGGTATCTTGCACCATCAAAGGTTACTATTCCTGCTGAATCCTGTCCTCTATGCTGAAGTGTCAGCATTGCTGAGTACATTTTTGCAATTACTTCTTCACTGTCATATATTCCTATTACGCCACACATAGAGATTTTATATCGTTATTCAGATCAAAAGTCAACTCTGTCAGAACAGCAGTATCCCCTTTCCGGCTCACTTATATAGAGGATTTTAAAGCAAAAAAAAATTTTTTTTACGATTAGGAATAAAGACAGTAAAATTACTGTCTTTTTATGAAATAAATAGTCTTTTTTTTAATAACAAAGATCCTGAGCAGAAAAGAACTTAATCCATAAGTCCTTTTCCTTTAAGCTGCATTTTCAGATTATCTTTGTCTACAGCTTTCATAACGGCCTCATCAGCATCAACCTCACCTGAAGCTACAAGATCAGCAAGTACAGAATTGATCATCTGCATTCCCTGAGCTTTACCTGTCTGCATGAGAGTTGCAATCTGGAAGGTTTTCCCTTCTCTGATAAGATTTGCTATTGCAGGACTTGAAATCAGAACTTCATAAGCTCCAACTCTTCCCCCTTTCTTCTTTTTAAGCAGAGTCTGTGAAACAACTCCTTTAAGTGAATCAGCAAGCATTGTTCTGATCTGGGGCTGCTCATCTGCAGGAAACTGATCAATTATACGATCTACAGTTCCCATAGCTGTAGAAGTATGCAGGGTTCCAAATACAAGATGCCCTGTAACAGCCATTTCAATTGCAATTGCAATAGTTTCCAGATCTCTCATCTCACCAACAAGAATCACATCGGGATCTTCTCTTAAAGCAGCCCTCAGGGCTCTTTTAAATGAGTGTGTATGAGTACTTATCTCTCTCTGATTAACAAGTGAGAGCTGGTTTTCATGCACAAATTCCACTGGATCTTCAATTGTAATTATATGCTTTTTCTGAGTTCTGTTTATATTATCTATCAGTGCTGCCAGAGTAGTTGATTTACCACTTCCTGTAGGCCCTGTTACCAGAATAAGTCCTTTAGGAATAGAACAGAGATTCACTACCGCTTCAGGTACTCCAAGCTGGTCAACAGTAAGTATCTTTTCGGGAATCTGACGAAAAACAGCTCCAACACCTCTGTTGTCTTTAAAAAGGTTTGCCCTGAACCGTGCAAGCCCTTTCCGGGAGTATGCATAATCAGTGTCATTATCTTTTCTGAACTCGTCAACATTGATACCAGGTGTTATCTCTTCCAGCTGTTCCCACAGCACCTTCTCTTCAATCTTACCGTACTCTTCAAAGGTAATCATGTCCCCGTCAAGTCTCATGTAAGGGTAGCATCCTGTACATAAGTGCAGATCAGAACAGCCTTTATCAACCATCAGCTTAAGAAGACTCTGGAGATTAAATTCCGCACTCCCCTGTACTACTGGTTCTTCTTCTGCAACTGGTTCAGGGCTACTCATACTCTTTTCAACATCACCCCGTGCAAATGCACCGGTTATCTGGCTATCGTCAGCAACCGAGAATATTAACTCACTCTCATTTGAAGAGACAAATATTTCTCTGCCTCTGAATTCAATAGATCTGTTATCACCAAAAATTTTACTGAACTCAGATTTAAGGAGCTGAAACTCCCTTTCATTCAGTTCTTTTTTAATTATTGGCACCAGAGAAGTATCTTTTTCAACACAAACCTGCTTACCCAGTGCAACGATAAGCCTCTCACCATTCCAGTTAAGGAATGCATCAAGGAACTTCTCTATATTGCTGCTCATTTGACTTCAACTCTCAGAATTTTGGCACGATTGACGTAAATACGCCTGTTATCACAGATAAAAGAGAGAAACTTTTCCCCACTATTAAGATAGTCGAGTATTCTGGAGTATTGAGAGGGTCTCTGAGTGTAATCAAGAACATCAATCTCTTCACCACCTGCAAGTACCAGTTTGTAACTGTCTCTGGCTTCGTGATCAAAGGCTTCGGTTTCCATTACATAGACAATAGCCTCATAATTAATTATTGAAAAACGTCCATCTTCAACTGCTCTTACCCCAAAAAAGTCCACAGACTCTTTGAGAAATTCATCCACTGTCTCTTCTGTATTGCCATATCTTGAAATACAGTTCAGAAAAACAGTGTATTTTTCCGGTGTCCCCGCTTTACCATCAAGTTGAACAATTACATCCTTCTCTTTCTTTGGAACTTTATATATATCTGTCATAATTAAAAATATATATACACAGCAAAATGATGTCAATCCTGACCTCTTTTACCTGGAGGAAAAGTTTTTTAAAAGAGATTATGGTATAATGGATTACGAATCGGTTGACTTTTTAGAATAATAATTTTAAATTATATGATATTAATATGAATAACGGCAGGAGATAAAGAATGAAATTTTTAGTCGTAGATGATTCCTCAACAATGAGAAGAATAATTAAAAACACCTTAAAAAGAATTGGTTACGAAGATATTGTTGAAGCAGAAAACGGACAGGATGCTTTAACTAAACTTGGTGGTATTGACATCATCCTTACCGACTGGAATATGCCTGAAATGGATGGTCTTGAATTTGTAAAGAACGTCAGAACAGGTAATGCATCTATTCCGATATTAATGGTTACAACAAATGCTGCGAAAGATGATATCGTGTCAGCTCTGAAAAACGGAGTGAACAACTACATCGTAAAACCCTTTACACCAGAAACACTGAAAGAGAAAGTAGAGGCGGTACTCAAATAAAATGGATCAGAATGCCATTGATGAGCTTCTGAAAAGCGGTAGTTTTGCTGAAGAAGATAACAAACAGCAGGAGATTTACGAAAATCTAACAAGTAAAACTGAAGAAACAGACGAAGCTGAAGTAGATTTTCAGGCTGTTGCAGAGAGTATTGCTGCAGAAGCGACTGGTGTTGCAGCTGCAACTGAACCAGTAGCAGAACCTGTCACTGAAACAGCTGAACCTGAACCAACTCCACAGCAGGCAGCTGTTACTGAAGCGCAGAAGCGTGGTAAGGTTATGGGGCAGATCTCCAAAGTTACTGAGGCTTCTGAAGAGGGTACCAACCTTGTTATGAATTACCTTGACAAGGTACTTACACTCATTTCACAACAGAACAAGTTTATTGGAGACATTTCAAAATTAAATGAGAATTGTCCCGGAGCTGTTGATGTTGCCGAAGTGATGCAGTATTTAAAAGAGTACAGCCAGTCCATTGAGAATACAATATTTGACGCAATGGATGCTTTCCAGTTTCAGGATATTAACCGTCAGAAACTGATGAAGGTAATGTATACTCTTGCCAAACTGAATGAATATCTTAATGATCTTCTTGGATATGAAGCAGATAAACCTGATCATTTCGGTCACCAGATCGACAATAAAACTATGGTTTCTGATCAGGATAAAAGTGACGTAGACCAGATTATCAATGATTTTCAGGGGGGACAGATTGACGCCTCAGCAGCAGTTGATGATGAACATGAGGTTACAGGATCAAGAGCTGCAGCTTCAGTAGACGCAGATCTTTCTGATGTTGACAAAATAATTGCTGACTTTAACAGCCAGCAGAAATAGAAATCTTTAATATGTAACCGGTTATAAAAACCGGTTACCTCAATATTTTACCGGGTTATTTTTTCAGTTCAGATTTAACCCACTTATTTATCTCATCTATTTTCTCTTCACTAAGAGTTGTACCTATAATTCTTACTACTTCTGAAGCAAGACGTGAACCAATCATTCCACTCTCTTCATAAGAGTACCCCGCTGCAAGGCCATAGAGAAAACCAGCTGCATAGTAGTCACCTGCTCCGGTTGTATCAACAGCTTCAACTTTGAAAGGTGCAACTGTATATCTTTCATTCCCGACAGCAATGAGAGATCCATCACCACCGCATTTTACCACAGCAATTTCAGTCATCTCTGCAATTATTTCAAGTGCTTCTGCAGGATTCTGTTTACCAGTAAGAGAAGCAGCTTCTTCTTCATTTGCAAAAACAATATCTATAGATTCAGCGATCTTTTTCAGATAGTATTCTCTGTTCTCATCCACCATATTATAACTTGCCAGATCTATTGAACAGGTTACACCCGCAGCTTTAGCAACTTCCATTGCTTTATCCAGCATAGGTTTATTCTGTACAAGATACCCTTCTATATGAAAGTATGAGTAACCTTTGAAAAGATCTTCAGTAATATCATCTACTCCCAGCTCAATTGCTGCGCCAAGGTATGTGGCAAAAGTTCTTTCGCTGTCTTCTGTTATAAGTACAGTACAACATCCTGTACGTTCATTACCTCTTCCTACAAATGTCTCAATTCCTTTATCTCTCATATAGTTTTCATAGAAATCACCATACTGGTCATTCCCTACTTTACCTATATATCCTGCTTTACCACCCAGATCAGCAATGCCTCTTATAGTATTGGCAACTGATCCACCTGATGACATATCTTTTTGCTCGTTCTCAAGACTCTTCTGTATTGAAAGTGATCTGTCACTATCAACAAGTATCATACTACCTTTAGGCAGCTCGTTTTTATCAAGTACACTCTCTTCTGTTCTAATCAGTATATCCACAAGAGCATTTCCAATTCCCGTAATTTTCTTCATTTTTTTTCTCCAGTATTATCAAATTTTAAATAGAAGCTCCTTTAGCTCTCATATAGCAGGCCAGCTTCTCAACAAGTACAACACAATCTTCCAGGCGATCCTCAGCAGAAGCTACCTGTAGAGAAAGTGCTATATCAGACCCTTCATCCATATCAAAAACTCCGGCTGTCCCCTTTATATCGTGAGCTATTCTGGTTACTTCATCAAGCTCTCCTTCTGTAAGAAAGCTTCGCATATCCTTAATTTGTTCAGGTATACCTTCAAGAAACTCCTGCTTCAGATCTTCCATAAAAATTACTTCTGAATCTGTCTCACAATATCCGTCGTTCATCATTATTCTCCTGTCTCCAATTAAATTTTTCCAGTAGATACCCGGGCTATGGCGTTATTTTCATCAACGTGTACAATATTTATATCTCTGGACCCAAGATCCTTTTCAGGCAGATAGCTGAAAGCAGAAATTACAAGCACATCTCCGGCTTCTGCACCAAAAGAGGCACTATCCAGTTCAACCCTACCTGAACCTTCCGGCAGAGAAACAGCATAACCAGTTACACTCTTACCACTTTTTCTATTATATACCCTGATCTCCTGATAATCTTTTATGCCTGCTTTTTCAACAATATCACCATCAATACCAACAGCAAGTGGAACTGCATAACTGCCGGATGTTACTTTGAGATTATCTATACGCGCAGACAAAAGTGCAATTAACATCTATATATCTCCTAAAATTAAATTATCTATTAATCTTGTTTTTCCAAATCTGACAGCCATAGCAATAAGGCTCCCGTCAATATCTATTTCTGAAAGAGGCTCAAGAGTTTTAACTGATACAAAGGCCAGGTAATCTATTACAGCCTCACTGCTTTCTGATATTTCATTTTCTACTATTTCTCTGAGTTTCTCAACAGAAGTCACACCATTCTCAACAGAAGCCCTGATCTTCTTCAGGCTACGACTGAGACATAAGGCCTGATTACGCTGAATCTCAGAGAGGTATCTGTTTCTGGAGGACAGAGCAATACCATCTCTGTCTCTTACAAGAGGCATTCCTACAACATCTGTATCCAGATTAAGATCTTTTACCATTCTCCTGATAATTATGTATTGCTGTGCATCCTTAAGTCCCATATAGGCTCTATCTGGTCTTACAATATTGAAAAATTTAAGAACTATTGTTACAACCCCTTTGAAGTGATCAGGTCTTGAAGCTCCACATAGATGGGAGTCCAGCTCTGATACTTCAGTCCAGGTAAGATAACCAGCAGGGTACATCTCTCTGTTATCCGGCAGGAAAAGGATATCTGTTCCTTCTCTCTCCAGTAACTCAATATCTCTCTCAATATCTCTTGGATATTTATCAAGATCTTCCCCTGCGCCAAACTGTGAAGGATTTACATATATAGAAACTACTGTTCTCTGATTCTGCCTGACAGACTCCTTTACAAGACTCAGATGCCCCTCATGGAGGTAACCCATTGTTGGCACAAATCCTGTTGATTTGTGATCATTTCGCAGAATTGATTTCAGTTCATCAATTTTTTTTACTATTATCATTAAGAAATTCCTCTATATCACTATTAAGATAGGTGGTCTCTTTTTCACCCGGGAATTCTCCGTTCTTTATCTCCCCAATATATGTCTTAACAGCATCTTCAATTGTACTGTTAAGGCTGGCATATTTCCGTACAAAACTCGGCATGTACATATCTGTAAGTCCCAGAAGATCATTGCATACCAGAATCTGCCCATCACAGCCGGCGCCGGCACCAATACCGATACATGGGATTTCAAGAGTTTCTGAGATCTTTTTACCAAGTTCATAAGGAATAGACTCAAGAAGAAGAGCAAATATTCCTGCATCCTGTAGACGGAGTGCCTGATCAAATATCTCCCGGGCTCTTCTTTTAATTTTACCCTGTACTCTGAATCCACCTATCGAATGCACTGACTGGGGAGTCAGTCCCAGATGCCCCATTACAGGTATCTCTGCATTAAGAATGCTCTTTATATGGGATAATCTTTTATCCCCCCCTTCCAGCTTTACAGCCTCCGCGCCCCCCTCTTTTATGAATCTGAGAGCATTTCTTACACTCTCTTCTTCAGAAACGTGGTAAGAGCCGTAAGGCATATCTGCAATTACAAGAGCTTCAGGTTTAGCCGATGAAACCATGGTAGTATGATAAACTACCTGATCCATAGTCACTTTAAGTGTATGAGGGGCTCCCTGAAGAACCATTCCGAGAGAATCCCCTACGAGAATGATATCTATTCCGGCTCTCGAAACAATGGAAGCCATTGTATAATCATAGGCTGTTATGGCAGAGATTCTGCCACCGTTCTTTTTGATACGTTTTAAGGATTTTGCAGTAACTTTTCTAGGCTGGTGCATAGTAACTGGTTCCTGTTGTATGGTTTAAAATTTCATTCACCAGATTATCCACCTCTTTCTCATCGTTAAGATCAAGTTTTTCCATATTAACAACCAGAAGAGGAGACAACTTGTAATTGAAGAAATAGAAATTGTACGATTCAAAAACATCCCTCCAGTATTCACGGGGGATTTTCTTCTCAGCCTCTGTACCGTTCTCTTTTATTCTCTTGAGCATTTCTGAATATGAGAGTTGGAGATATACTGCAAGATCAGGTTTTACCGAATCTTTGGAAAGAAACTCAAACATTTTTTTATAGAGTTTAAGCTCTTCATCACTAAGTACAGAGTGCGCATAAATAGCATCACGGAGAAATATATAGTCACTTATTGTCAGTTTATGAAACAGTCCTTTCTGAGCAGCTTCTGTCTGCTGCTGATATCTGTTAAGAAGGAAAATCAGCTGATGCTTAAGAAAACTGGAACTATCACCACTATTGAGGCCATTACAGAAATCTGATGCAAAAGGACTCTCAGTATTATCAAGTAATAGTCGCCCTCCAAGTCTTTCAGAAAGGATTCTGGCGAGTTCTGTTTTACCAGACTTCACAAGCCCATCAACTACAATATATTTCAGCCTTTTCATACTCCGTGAATTATATCATTAATGACTATTTAAGTAAATTGAAGAAAGAAACAGCATAATTCTTACAATTACTGCTCTATTTGCTGTTTCTGGTCATAAATATTTGTTTAATGGTGTTTTTGGATATTCCGTATTTTTTCATAAAATAGGCATAGATATCATCAATTGAACTGAGTTCCGGTACTTCTTCTCTGCTGCTTTCCACAGTTCCCTCAAGAATAACCACAAACTCCCCAAGAAGCACCTCATTCTCAAGAACCTCATCTATGCTGCAAAGATTTCCCCTGATGTATTTTTCATTCTTTTTGCTTAACTCTTTGGCCAGTACAAATTTCCTTTCTCCAAAAACTTCTGCAGCAACTCTGAGAAAAGCCTCAACTCTCTTAGGGGATTCATAAAAAATCATTGTAGCAGTTTCATTTTCAAGTTTTTCAAAGAATTTAATCAGTTCCCCTTTTTTACGGGGCGGAAAACCTGCAAAAAGAAATCGATCCGTTACTATACCTGAAGCTGAAAGTGCTGGTACAAAAGCTGTTGGCCCCGGTAGGGCAACGATATCTATTCCTCTTGAAACCACTTCATTTACAAGTACATATCCCGGATCAGAGATACATGGAGACCCACAGTCAGTAATAAGGGCTGCTGTTGCCCCCTTCTCTATCTCATCTGCAATACGTCCTGCTTTTTCATGCTCCTTTGGTCTGTAATAGCTAACCATCCGTTTTCTTATATCCAGGTGGTTAAGGAGTTTAAGAGAGTATCTGGTATCTTCTGCAATAATAAAATCCACATCTTTAAGGATTTTTACTGCACGCAGGGTTATATCATCGAGGTTACCAACAGGAACCGGAACAAGATAGAGAGTCACACTACCTCTTCCAGTCCCGGGGCATTCTGAAATCGATGCCTATAGTTCTGTTCTGAAGCTTTGCCACTGATGGCATGGTTCTCTTATATTGTGAATTAACAATAAGTTTTATAACTCTCTGCACATCCTCTTCACCATAGCCATCTTCTACAATCTGCTCAGGTGTCATTCTCCAGTCCACATAACGCATGAGAATCTCATCAAGTCTTCTGTATGTAAAACCGATCTCCCCTTCATCAGTCTGGTTTTCCCACAAGTCAGCTGATGGCTGTTTTTTTACTATGGATTCAGGAACACCAAGGTATTCTGCAAAGGTAAAAATCTGGGTTTTGTAAAGATCTCCGATAGGCATGAATGCTGCTGCTGAATCTCCCCAGATTGTAGAGTAGCCAATCAGAAGTTCACTCTTATTGGATGTTCCTGCAACAAGCGCTCTCTTTCTGTCTGAGAAGTCATAAAGTACTGACATCCTTTCCCGTGCACACTTATTACCAAGCTGCATTGGATGCTCAGGGGGAAACTTTGAAAAATACGCATCTACAGAGTCTGTAATCTCAATTACATCATAAGATACATTAAGCTGCTTACAGATCTTTTCTCCATCCTCAAGACTCTCTTTTGAAGACAGCTTATAAGGCATCAGGATTCCATGCACATTTTCAGAACCAAGAGCCTTTGCGCAAAGAGTAACCACAACAGCGGAATCCAGACCACCGGAAACTCCGAGAATGGCTTTTTTAAAACCGTTTTTATGCACATTATCCTTTATAAAACTACATAGCACATGCTCTGTAACACTATTATCTATTGTGAACATCTGTAATCCTCTTCAACTCATTCATTATTATTTCAGGATTTTCGTCTCTGAGATAGTTAGCTGAAAATCTTGCATTTCTTGCAGCATCCGGTTCAAATTCCACATCCATCTCATCTGCATCAAAATAGAGACACTTATCAACAATACCTTTACCTGGAGCTGCATAGAACGAGCCGCCTCCAAATCCCATACCATTTTCAAACCCCGTTCTGTTTACAAAGAGATAGTTCTGATGGTAGTTAACAGCATTAACCTCACCAGCTCTTTCCCAGAGAGACAGAGAAGAGAATCCTTTATCCCCCAGGCCTCTGAAAGGACTGTTTGATATTCCAAGAAGCAGGTCTGTTTTCTGCATAAAGTAGAGCCAGGCAATAGATGGAAAGAGAATTTCACGACAGATTATGATTCCCGCAGTAAAGCCTCTGTAAGGGAAAGCCATAAAACTATCTCCCTTTCTGAAATTCATTGCTTCCTCAAACATTCCGAAATTGGGAAGCTGAACCTTCTTATGAATATGTACAACTTCACCGGCAGAATAGAGAATTGCTGCATTATAGATTATTCCCGCTTCTTCTTCCCAGGGGGCTCCAATAAGAATATCCGTACTTTTACTTAACCTGAGAAACTCTCTGTGCATTTTATGATCTTTATTAAATGAATTTTCATAAACAAGATCCTTCAGATCGTAACCTGTAATACTGAGTTCAGGGAAAATAATAAGGTCAACTCCATCAACAGCTGCTGCTTCTATTTTCTCGACATGGAACTCAAAATTCTTATCCATATTCCCCAGAACAGGGGCGAATTGTATTGCTCTGATTTTCATCTGCCAAATATAACATAGCACCTGTTTTTTAGCAATTCAGGGGTTGGTTTGGATGATAGATAAATGTAGGGGTTTAATATTTTAAATCCGTATAAAAGCGGGTATTGAGTAGCACCTTCCCTTTCAATAGGCTATAATGTTTTTTTAATTATGGGAGTAAATATGTTAACAAGGATTTTTATTTTTTTTGTACTGACTTCAGGCTTTCTCTTTTCAAATACCGAATTCACACCTGATGAATCTATGGTTGAAAAAGCTCTTAAAGGCGAGCAGGTAGCAGTTGTTACAAAACTGAAAGGCTTTGTCTGGCCTGAAGTAATCATTTATGACACTATTGAATCTACAGCTGAGGAAGCTATGGCAATATTTACAGATTATCCTCTGCAGAAGACTTATGTTCCAAGACTCATAAAAGCAGATATCGTAAAGATTATCTCCCCTGTCGAAAAACATGTTGATTTTGAAATGGATCTGCCATTTCCTGCAGCCAATTCAAAATATGTTACAGGGAATGTTATATCCAGAGATGATAACAGCTACATAATCAGCTGGTATCAGGTAAGTTCAAGTTCTGCCAAAGACAGTAAGGGATGGGCCAGATTCATTCCTTCCGGGAATCGTACTATTCTGATATACAAGAGTTTCGTTGTACCTAAATCTGTTTTTGCCGGACTCTTCAAAAGTAAAGTAGTAAAAGAGGTCAAAAAAACAATTAATGCTCTTAAGAACTTCGTCGTGGAATTTAAGAAAAAATCCCCGGAAAAAGTTGAAGCAAAATGCCTAGAACTGAGAGAAGCCCTTAAAACTGCTGTTTAGAACTCACACCTTCGCCTGAATCCTTCAGCAAAAACACCTACTGCTTCTTTATCAAAGAAAGATACAGATGATTTTGCTGAAGCCACCTTTTTAACGACAAGCTTTTCGAAAAAGTTCATATCATTAACAATGAACTCTCCACCGAAAAAACCGTCAATAAGAGATACCCTCCTCAGTTCAACCGGAAATGAGGCAGCAAACTGCTCTTCTCTTTTAGGTGACTGCTCAAAACAGCAGATAAAAAGAGCTATATTTTTCTTAATAAGAATATCAAGATTTTCTCTGCAGAATCGAATAAGACGCCGCCCCGTCTTACCTGCATAAATTGAACCACCAATAATGACCTGATCGTACAGATTAACGTCCGGTATCTTCTCTTTTTTGATATTTATCATTTGAGCAGAACCGGATAAATGATCAGAAATCATCTTTGCTGCTTTCTCAGTAGTACCATGATTGGTGGTATAAACAATCAATGTTTTTTTCATGGAATCAAATCTACAACTAACTACTCCCGGAAGACTCCGGGATTTTCAAAACAGATACAGATTAAATTCTCTCTAAGATCGAAACTAAAGCAAATTTATACTTAAAAGCTCAATTAATAGTTTTTACGAAAATTGTCTGAGTTTCTTCTTTTGTTTTCGGCTTCATTAACTCTGAGGTTTCTTCCACCCATGTCATTACCATCTTTTGCAAGTGCACTCTGCATTCCTTCTGGTGTTTCAAATGTGATAAATGCAAAACCCTTTGATCTGCCGGTTTCATAATCTCTGATAATTTTTATTTCTTCAATGCCACCGCATTCTGAAAAAATAGCAGTCAGATCATCTTCCTGAGTTGAATAAGGGATATTCCCTACATAAACTTTCCTGTTACTCATAAATGTCTCCTTGAAATTAATTTCCTGACCCACTCTGAAAAACTATAATCCCAGTACTGTGAACCAGATCTTTATGTAACAATTTTATAAACAAAGAACTAAAGCAATCACACAAGGGAATTTAAAGTAACACGTTTTCTCAATTCAAATATGTTCATGCCGTTAAAAGCTTGTTATACCTTAATCGGAAATACATTTCTATAGATAATAAAATTTTTTCTCTTTTTTTTTCAATTATTAATTTTTCAAAAATTGAAAAAAAAGAAAAAAGGCAAAGATAAACAGGTTTTTTTATGGAAGGCTTAACGTAACTGGTTAATATTTTGAAGTCCCCGGGTGAATTTTAAAGATTTTATTAAGGACGCAAAATATTGCGTCCTTACAGTATCCGTCTATTTTATTTTTAAGCACTCTTCTTTTTTTCATCTCTTTTGCGGAGATTGTGATCCAGAATCTTCTTTCTCATTCTTATATTCTGAGGAGTAACTTCAAGCAGTTCATCATCACCGATGTACTCAAGTGCAAGTTCAAGAGTAAACTGCCTTGGAGGAGTAACTCTTACCGCATCATCTGCTCCAGAAGATCTCATATTGGTCAGTTTTTTTGTTTTACAGGCATTTACAACCAGATCATTATCTTTACTGTGTTCCCCGATAATCATTCCCGGATAGACTGGAATTCCGCTATTTACAAACATTACTCCCCTATCCTGCAGATTGAAGAGAGCAAAAGGAACAGTTGTTCCGGGCTCAAGAGCAATTAGCACGCCTTTGGATTTACGACTCAACTCACCTCTGAAAGGCTCATAGCCGTAAAAACTGTGATTCAGTATACCTGTACCTCTTGTAGAAGTAAGAAACTCATTATTAATTCCAATAAGACCTCTCGCAGGCATCATAAACTCCAGGCGGGTGTACCCACCATTACCTGATACCATATTCTTTAGTTCACCTTTTCTCTGTCCGAACATTTCAATAACCACACCGGAGAACTCATCTTCCACATCAACAGTGACTGTTTCAATAGGCTCACACATAACACCATCAATCTCTTTCATTATAACTTCCGGCCTTGACACCTGGAATTCGTAGCCTTCACGCCTCATGTTTTCTATAAGAATTGATAACTGAAGTGCGCCTCTGCCTTTTACTGTGAAAGCATTCATCACATCTGTCTCTTCAACTCTGAGATTAACATTGGTAAGAAGCTCCTTCTGCAACCTTTCCCTCACATGTCTTGAGGTTACATACTTACCTTCATTACCTGCAAAAGGTGAATCATTAACAAGAAAGGTCATAGCCAGAGTTGGCTCATCTATAGCTATTCCCGGAAGAGCAACAGGGTTATTTTTAGAAGCAATAGTTTCTCCAACATCTACAGAATCTATTCCTGCAATCGAAATAATATCTCCCGCTTTAGCCTCTTTAACAGCAACTCTTCCAAGACCGTCATAAGTAAACAGTTTGGTTATTTTAAAATCAACTGTTGAACCATTACGTTTTATAAGAGTTACCTCTTCACCATGTTTTATTGTACCGTTATGGATTCTTCCTGTTCCGATTTTACCAATATAGTTATCAAAACTTACAGCAGATGTGAAGAACTGAAAATCAGCGTTTTCATCTCCTTCCGGCTCTTTGACATTTTCTATAATAGTATCAAAAAGCGGAGTAAGATCTTTCCCCTCTTCTGAAGTATCCAGCATAGCAAAGCCCTCTTTTGCTGAAGCATACACTATAGGAAAATCAAGCTGTTCTTCATTTGCCTCAAGTTCAACAAAAAGATCAAAAACCTGATCAAGTACCTCGTCAGGCCTTGCATTGGGTCTATCTATCTTATTTATAACAACAATAGGTTTCAGTCCCTGTTCAAGAGATTTCTTCAGAACATATTTTGTCTGGGGCATAGCTCCTTCAAAAGCATCTACCAGAAGAAGTACTGAATCAACCATCTTCATTATTCTCTGAACTTCACCACCAAAATCAGCATGTCCCGGAGTATCAACAATGTTGATTTTAAAATCCCTGTAACTGAAGGCTGCATTTTTTGAGAAAATGGTAATCCCCTTTTCTCTCTCCAGATCATTTGAGTCCATAACTCTTTCTGCAACCTTCTGATTGCTGCGGAAAATACCCGCCTGTCTTAGAGCAGCATCTATAAGTGTTGTCTTACCATGATCTACGTGTGCAATAATTGCAATATTCTTTATCTTTTTCATAAACTTCTCCCGAAAGATTCAATGTCGATTTCCTGTCCCGGAAATATGTGAGACAAAGTTGAGACGCTATTATAGCAGAAAGATGGCACTTCACCAATTAATTTTTGTGTTGTAATTCATTAAAAATATATTTATATTATACATTCGTCATAAAATGGCCAATATATTCAGGAGAATAAGAATGAAAAAAGTTGTATTTTTTATATTGCTAATTGCTGTAACGGTTTGTGGATACAGCAATAACAACGTTGTCGCTACTATGGAAGAGTTTGGTAAACCGGAATCTGTAACATTTGGTAATGGATATATGTATGTTCTGGAAGGTACTACCATATATATTTATAAAGAGTCAGATTTTACTTTTGTCAAAAAGTTCGGGAAAAACGGCGAAGGCCCGGGAGAACTGAAGAAGATGATGTTCGGAGCTCCGCTGGTTGTAATGCCACATAACGATAAAGTGTATATAAGTAGTTCTTCCAAAGTATCAGTATTCAGTAAAACCGGAGATTTTATAGAAGAGCACAAGATCGCTCCCTTTGATTCATACTTTCCTTTTGGAGATAAGTATGTTTGTATGTCCACAGCAGAAAAGGACGGTAATCCCCAGCTGAGAGTTCTGGCTCTTTTTCTTGCAGACAGTAAATTCAAAAAGGGAAAGCTTCTATATAAAACAGATTTCCAGACCGGAATGAATGTACAGTTCAACTTCCCGATAGCTCCTTTCTATCCTACACCTGAAGGAGATAAACTATATATTACTGTTGGGCGTGAAGGCTTTGCTATAAACGAATACAACACAAACGGGGATATTGTAAATAAGATCAGGAAGAAAGTTAAAAAACTACCTGTTCCTGCTGACTATAAAAATAAAACAACAGAATGGTTTAAAACAGATCCTAATTACAAAAATATGTACAGCTTCTTTAAAAACAGAATCAGCTTCAGAGAAGCTTTTCCTCCTATATTCTTCATGTGGCCTGACGGAAACAGACTTAATATCTTTACAAATAATATGAAAGGGGAAGATAGAGAGTGCATCATTACAGATACAAAAGGAAAAGAGATTAAGAAAGTATATCTTCCGATTCCTCATACTTATGGTCTTGGATTTACTTCTCCATATATAATCCATAAAGGTCACTTTTATAAGTTTGTTGAAAATGTGGATGATGAGACCTGGGAATTAATTAAAATTAAACTTTAACTTTTTGAACACCCAATTATAAACGGAGACGGGACATATTACCTCCCGTCTCTTCGGAACTCTCTCTGTTCAACCTTAAAATATTTTACGAAACATCGTTTTATCTAATTAAATTTCAGTTGCAATAAGAAAAATACTATGCTATAAATCAATTATGAGCAGAGAAACCAGAATAATAACAAAATCCTTAAAAGAACAGGTATATGAATACCTTAGAGATCAGATTCAGCAGGGTAAATTCAAAGCCGGCGCAGCAATTAATATGAACGAAACCAGCGAAAAGCTTGGAATAAGTAAAACACCTCTGAGAGATGCACTTATTCAGCTTGAAATGGAAGGTTTTGTTACTATTAAAGCCCGTAAGGGAATATATGTAAACGAACTGACCAAAGAGGATATTAAAGAGTATTATCAGATCATTGGAGCACTCGAAAGATCTGCCCTTGAGCTCTCATTTGGTAAATTCACACAACATGAAATTGACCTGATGCAGACGTATAACGACAAGATGCTTGCGGCTCTTGATCGTGACAGCTTCAACCAGTTTCACAAATATAATCTGAAATTTCACAACGTCTATATAGATCTGTCACAGAACAAAGTACTCATCAAAACTGTAAACACTCTCAAAAAGAGGCTATACGACTTTATTAAAAAAACCCAGTGCATTAAAGAGTGGGAATACCTTTCAATTAAATGGCATCAGCAGCTCATTGACCTTCTGAAGAAAGGTGATGTTGAGCGTGCAGCCAATGAGATCCACAACATTCACTGGTCATTTAAAGTTCAGCAGGAGTATATCGAAAAATACTACTTCGATAAATAGGTCTTTCCTGTCACCTGACTGCTGTGTTAAAATTCATCAATGGATAATTTTAACTCACTGGTGCTGGCTGTCTTACCAGTTCTTCTGCCTATAGGGTTTGGATATGCTTTCAGGCATCTGAACCTTTTTTCGAAATCAGAAACTGTAACACTGAGGAAATTTGTAATAAGAGTATCTGTTCCTTTTATTATATTTAAAAACCTCTACCTTGCAGATATTGCAAGTATTAAGCAGTTCCTCCCCAACGGTACTGCTTTTGTAATCATGACTGCTATATTCACTCTGGCAGCCCTTACTCTTGCAGGCTACTCTTCGAAAGATCCGGCACAACAGAAGAGTTTTATGTATTCTGTATTTGTAGGTAACTACAGCTACCTTGGGTGGGGTGTGCTCTTTACATTCTACGGAAACCAGGAGTTTACAAGAGCTGTTTTCTTTACTATATTCTTCTGGCCAATGTTTCTTTTCTGCGGTTTCTGGATGATGAACAGAAAAAATCGCCATTCTGAATCAGATAAGATAAACTTCTTTGCTATTCTGAAGAACAACGCCTCTATTCCTCTTGCAACAGCTGCTCTGGCAATTGCTCTTAATCTTACAAAAATCGAAGTACCACAGTTTGGTATGAAATTTATAACCCAGTTCTCCGGTATAACCATACCAATGATACTCTTTACTATTGGACTTAACTTTAAGTTAAGAATTAAAAAAGAGCATCTTAAACCAGTAATCCTCTCTTCTGCCACAAGGCTTGGTGGTGGTATAGTTGTGGGACTGGCTACTCTATGGATTGTTAAACAGCTCTTTACTGTAGATATAGCTACTACAAGAGTTATACTTCTGGAGTCTGTTATGCCTACTGCAGCAATGGCTCCTTTTTTCGGGGATTTTACAGAGATAGATCAGGAACTTATAGCGGGGATTATCGGATTCTCAACACTGCTGTCACTTATATCCCTACCCTTCTGGTTCCTTGTGCTTCAAAGCTGGATTTAATCGTTTTATGAACAGCAACACAAAGAACACGGCTTCGCCTTGACATTCAATAACAAACAGGAATGCCACTAGCTTAAGCATTTTTTGCTCAATCAGATTTATTCTAAATGTTGCAGGACTTTCCAGGACCACCCCGTCAGCTACACTGATTCGCTAAAGCTCTCAGTTTGCTGCCCCCCCCTCCTTGATTTTTGATGTTTTACGAACTATGAGTTTTCCATCAAATCTTTAAATAAAGTGACTCGCCAATACAGTCAGGTGAGGAAAGGAGGGGCTTTCTGCTATTCAATGGTAATTTGTGCAGCTATCTTAACAGGTGAACCAGCAGGAATATCAAACGAAATATGATAGCCCTACAACAATTACTGCTGAAAGAACTGTAGACATAATAGCTCTGTCGTATATCTTTTTACAGATAGTATCTTCATCGACTTTGAAGAGGTGAACTAAAAGATTAACAGCTGTTATTGCGGGGAGTATTGATAAAAGGCTGTTTCTGAGATAGAAAATACCAAGTACAGATGAAGTAACAAGAAGCCCGATAGCTATTAACAGTACTCCCTTGACAGACATGAAATCTGTAACAACTCTTCTGCCTGCAGCTCTGTCTCCTTCAATATCTGAAAGATCTTTTAGAATTGTATTACCGAAAGCCAGAAGAATAAGTATAACTGCATCCCACAGAATTCTCATATCCCCGGTTATGAAAATAGGGTGAATAAGCCCCCATCCTGTTACAAAAGCTCCGTATATGGGTATTCTTTTTAAAGCAACCGGAGGAACAGAATAGAGTATCCCCATAAGAATAACGAACCATGCCATATATAAAGAGAGCCCTGTAAAGAATATCTGAATACCTGTTACAGAGACAATCGTTATTACAGCAAGATATATGTAAACAGTTTTTTTACTCAGGCGTCCTGAAGGCAGAGGTCTGTCTGCCTTGTTTATCATATCCTCTTTTATATCTGCCAGAGCATTTATAATATAGACATAATTATATATAAAGGCTGATATAAAGAGACATATACCAATCTCTTTCAGTCCTGGTTCCACATCAAGAAATGTATATCCCAGTAGAGCCGTTATAGTTGTTACAATAAAAACGTCAAATCTGTACAATTGAAGAAGGTATTTTACAATCATGCTTATTTCCGTAAAAAAGTTTACCGGAAAAGCATATCAGTAATCCTTGGAATTGTCCAGACCCCACGATCCACCCTCTCTTCGATCTTTTCAACAACCAGAGCTGTCTTCTCTATGTTCTTTCTTACAATATCAGAACAGAAAGCAGCCTGTTCTTCAGGAGTACCCTCTTTAATCTTTTCATTGTTGTCATCAAGAACAGAGAGCATCTCCATTGTACGCTCAAGTTTATCAGCAAATTTACCAATAAACCTGTACTGATTGTCCAGAAGAGAACTGTTTGCCTTAAGAAGTTCAGGTGGAAAATCCTTAACTGCATTAATAAGCATAGTCTGATTCTTCAAAGCTGCGGGAATAACATAAGCCCTTAGCATATAACGCGCTACCCTCAGTTCCATTTCAACTATTTTCACATACATTTCATTCTTAATTGCTGCTCTGGCATGAAGCTCATCTTCATTTAGTACAGAGTGTTTCTCAAATAGTTTTACAGATTCATCGTTTCTCATAACTGAGACAGTTTCAGGAACAGATTCAGGAATGTAGAGGCCTCTTCTTTCAGCTTCCTCCTTCCAGTTATTGTCGTAGTTATCCCCATCAAAGACTATATCCATGGATTCTGAAAGAATGGAACTGATTTCACTCAAAACCTTATCCTCATTATCGTGACCGGAAATCCGGCGATAAACTCTATCAAGTCCGTCACCTACAATCAGGTTTATTACAGATACCGGAAAGGCAATTGATGCTGAAGATCCCGGCATTCTGAACTCAAACTTATTTCCTGTAAATGCAACAGGTGATGTTCTGTTCCGGTCAGACAGATCGTGCAGTATAGGAGGAATAAAGGATTCAAAACGCAGAAATTCTGCTTTTTTAAGTTTCCCTGATAAAAATGCTTCCAGATTATTTATTATAGTCTGCAGCTCTTCACCGAGATTTACTGAAATTATTGAGGGTGGGGCTTCATGCCCCCCCAATCGGAATTCATTGCCTGCTGAGGCAAGGGAGGCCTGTAAAAGACCATTATGTCTTTTTATTCCATCAAGAAAACCTGCCAGGAATGTTAGAAATATGATTCTTGTTCCCCTTGTTGAACCCGGAGACAGAAGGTTTCTTCCCTTACTGTCCATTAATGACCAATTTATATGTTTACCACTTCCATTAAAACACTTGAAAGGCTTCTCATGGAAAAGACATACCATTTTATGTTTACGTGCAACTCTCGCCAGAATTTCCATTAACATCTGGTTGTGATCTGCCGCAATATTTGCTTCTTCAAAAATCGGAGCTATTTCAAACTGGTTTGGAGCGACTTCACCGTGTCTTGTTTTTACGGGAATCCCTAATTTGAATGCCTCCTCTTCAAGATCTTCATAGAAAGACAACACCTTTTCAGGTATCTCTCCCAGATAGTGATCCCCCATCTGCTGTCCTTTAGGAGGACGTGCAGCAAAGATAGCTCTTCCTACTGTACGAAGATCAGGACGGGCTCTGTAATCGTCCTCATTTATAAGAAAAAACTCCTGTTCAGCACCAATCATGTTCTTTACCCAGCTCACATTCTGATTGAGGTGGCGCAGAATATTAAGTGACACATCATTAATAAGTCTGAGAGACCTTAATAAAGGAGTCTTTTTATCAAGAACTTTCCCGTTATATCCAAAATATACAGAAGGAATATAGAGAAGAGCTCCTTTCCCTTTTTTCTCAATAAAAACAGGAGAAGCAGGATCCCATGCAGTATAACCACGGGCTTCAAAGGTTGAACGCATTCCACCGTGAGGAAAAGATGAGGCATCAGGTTCTCCTTTAACAAGATCCTTACCTGAGAAAGAAGAGATTATTCTTCCTTCACCATCCGGCTTAAGAAATGTTTCCTGCTTACCGGCAGTGATTCCTGTAAGAGGTAAAAACCAGTGAGTAAAATGGGTAGCTCCCATCTCTTCTGCCCACTCTTTTATCTCATGAGCCAGAAACTCTGCTACATCTGCATCCAGAGAACGTCTGGCATCTACAGATTTACGGAACTTTTTAAATATTGTAGCCGGAAGTTTATCTTCAATTTTAGCAAAATCAAAGACCTGTGAACCAAATTTGCTCTTCATATACATCTCTCCCTGATATTTTGTATAGAGAACTTTATCAGTTGAATTCAGTTTCTGTCAAACAGTTGCAACAGACCTCAAAAAACATAAAACTTCAGTTTTCCTGTTTTTGACATCAGTTTTACCGGTTCCGGTTAGCAGAAATATATAAAACAGTTATCAGGAACATATAAACCGATTGTAAAAAACCGGTTTTCCAAAATTTTTTTTTATCCCTTTATTACCCCAAGAGGTTTAAGTATAACTTCAGGTTCTATAAGATCTTTCTGAGCAGCAATCACTTCATCTATATTTTTATATGCTCCCGGGGCTTCTCCAAAATCGAAAACCGGATCACTGTTTCTCTTTCTTCCCCCATAAGACACATAGTGATTCCACCCATCAAAAACCACACCTTCCATTGAACGGTTACACTCCTCAAGAGTCAGAACTCTCCCTGCTTCTTTACGCCCCATTACTCTTCCTGCCCCATGAGAACAGGATTGAAAGGATTCATTATTACCAAGACCTTTTACAATATATGAGTTTGTTCCCATACTTCCGGGAATTATACCAGCTTCCCCTTTTCTGGCAGAAGTAGCTCCTTTTCTGTGAATCCACAACTCCTGCTCACCAAATGTTTCCAGAGATGCATAGTTGTGATGGATATTTATCTCTCTTACAAACTCAATATTCCCGATAATTTCTGCTACAGACTCTTTAAAAATCTGCATCATTCTTCTGCGATTCTCAGCTGCATACTCCAGAGCAAACTGCATATCCCTTATATAAGCCTTCCCTTTACCACTTTCTGCATCAAAAAAGGCCAGCTCTTTTGATGGAAGAACAATCCTGTCTCTCTCATTTTTCTGAAGTGCCAGTTTATGGTAGTAGTTTGCAATTCTGTATCCAAGATTTCTTGAACCTGAATGTAGCATCAGCCATATGAACCCATCTCTGCTTACCTGGAGTTCTATAAAGTGATTACCTCCCCCCAGAGACCCAAGATTAAGGAGCGCAAGTTCCCAGCCCCTTTTATCTCTCCACCCTGGAGCTTTCCTGGATTTATAGTCATCTTCTTCAACACCTGCTGAATTCAGATAAGCTCCAAATCCATCCCAACTCTGAGGACTTTTATGTGATCTGCCTTCTCCAACAGGCACTGCTTTTTTAACTTCAGCAAGAATGCTTCTTACAGTTTCTTTTCCAACACTATCTGAGTGCAGCGAGGTCTGAACTGCTCCCATACCACAACCGATATCTACTCCCACTGCATTTGGAATTACTGCATTTTTACAACCAATAACCCCGCCAATAGGCATCCCGTACCCAATATGACAATCCGCCATAAGAGCAACATGCCCCTCTACTGCCGGGTGATTAGCAAGATCTTTTGCCTGTTTTAAAGCTTCATTTTCAATATCTCTGCACCAGGATTTTATGGGCAGAGCCTTACCACTCTTATCACTTCTTTCCCATTCCATGAATATCTATATAACTCTTTACAACCTTTTTTCTTAACTACTCTTTTTAAAGAGAGAAATAATAGGGTTAATGAATCTCTCAATTAACCTCATATCCTCTGTGATAATCTCTGCCTGTCCTCTCATCTCTTCAATAAATTTGAGCTTCTTACCATAATTTGTTTTAAGACGCTCCGGCAAAGATACGTCTACAACATAGCTGTCATCAGAAGGTATCAGTGCTACTTTCTGCACCACTCCTTTTAACATTCCATACTCCATATGGGGGTAGTTGTGTACTTTTATATTAACTCTCTGCCCCTCTTTCACTTTACCGGATCTCTGGAGAGGCAGAACCACTTTACCGATTATTTTCTTGTTTGTTCCCTCAGGTATCACTGTCATTACAGTTGCTCCGGCCTTTACATTGTGGTTTACACTCCAGAATTCACTGAATGCCACTCTCCCGCTAACCGGTGCTACCAGCAGATACTTCAGTTCCCAGTTTGAGATACTGCTTCTCAGAATATCTACAGACTCTTTTACCTTATACTCATACTTTCTGCGATCTCCCAGCTGTTTGAGCTCAAGCTCTCCAATGGATTCCTTAAGATTCTGTACCTGAATATGTGTATCTGCTTCCAGTCCTTTGGCAGATTCATAACTGTTCTGAACTGCCAGCCACCTGCCTTCAGCATCGTCATAAGCCTCTTTTGAAAGAATTCCTTTCCTGTAAAGATCTTCAGCTCTTTTAAAATGCCTCTCTCCAAGAGTAAGCTCTCTCTTTTTAAGCTTCACCTGCTCCACAACAACATCTGTTTTGGAACGATACTGTTTCAATCTCTCTTTAGCTCCGGCGATCTTATTTCCGTAATAGTCCAGATCCATAAAGTCTTTGTAATCGTTTATAGCTATTATGAGGTTCTCATATCTGCTCTGCAGATCCCCAAGAGTATAATTTTTAAAAGAGAGCTCTGTATTCCTGTCTTTTACAAAACCTTTACGGAAATCTCCAAGTTCACTCTTGAGAGTAAGCATATCTGAAGCAGCTGCAGAACTCCTGAGCACAGCAAGAACATCACCCTCTTTAACGATCTCTTCATTTTTCACTTTTATCTCTTCAATCTTTTCAGAGATAGCAGCCACAACCTTAGCCGGAGGGTTTGCTGTTGTTATAAGTACAGTTGATTCTATTACATCGGGATATTTAAAAAAGCAGCTTCCGGTAAGAAGAAGCAGAAGAACCGCAAAAACCGTAGCAATACCACTTCTAACCACCCAGTGTGGCACATATCCCATTATCTCCTGAACTTCTTCACTTCTCAGTTCGATATTGTCATAATTCTCTTCACACATCAGTTACCAAGCTCCAATTGATTTTTTACAAGCATATAGTAAGCCCCCCGGGCAGAAGTAAGTTCGTTATGGGTGCCAATTTCAATTATCTGCCCATTATCCAGTACAACAATCTGATCTGCATCTTTAACTGTACTTAATCTATGAGCTACAACTACAACAGTTCTGTTTTTAAAGAACTCATTCATATTATCCATAATTGCTCTTTCATTGTTTGCATCCAGAGCATTAGTAGCTTCATCCAGAAAGAGAAAAGAGGGGTTCTTATATACAGCTCTTGCAATAAGAAGTCTCTGTTTCTGCCCCTGACTCAACCCGTGACCATCAGCACCGATTTTTGTATTGAACCCCAGAGGCAGAGATTTGATGAAATCGTATATACAGGCAGTTTTTACTGCATTAACAAGTCGTTTTTTATCTACAACCTCATCACTTACTGCTACGTTTCGTGCAATAGTATCTGAGAATATAAAACCATCCTGCATTACTACACCACAGTTCTGTCGCCATATAGAAGGATTTATATCTGCAAGATTCATCCGCCCCACCTGAATCTCCCCATCTGCAGGAGGATAGAACCCAAGTAAAAGCTTTACCATAGTGGTCTTACCACTACCACTTGCTCCAACTATAGCTGTGGTTTTATTCTCAGGAATAGCAAGATTGAGGTTCTTAAGAACTCTCTCTGAATGGGGGCCTTCGTACTGAAAAGAGAGATCTTTTATATTGAACCCTTTCTCTTCAGGCAGATCTGAGACGTGAACATCTTCATTAATTTCATCCTCTTTATTGTGTATCTCCCCAAGACGCTCCACACTCATTTTTGCATCCTGAGCTGAATGAACAAAACCGATAAGCTGCTCAATAGGTGCATTGAGCTGACCGATGATATACTGAACTGATAGCATCATACCAAGGGTCATATCTCCGTTTATCACGCTGCTTGCAGCAAAAAATGAGATAAAGATATTCTTGATTTCATTAATAAAGCCTGAACCTGACTGCTGATACTGGTTAAGAGCCATACTCTTTACATTGATTTTAAACAGCTGGGCCTGGATCTTTTCCCACTCCCATCTCTTCTGCTTCTCACAATTATTCAGCTTAATCTCCTGAATCCCGTTTATAAGCTGAATCAGAGAAGACTGGTTGCTTGACATCTGGGCAAATCTTTTAAAGTCCAGCTCTCTTCTCTTCTTCATAAAGAGATATACCCAGATGAAATAGAGTACAGAACCAAGAATGAAGATTCCGAAAATCTTCATATTGTAGATTCCAAGAACCACTGAAAAAATAACCAGATTGAACATCGAAAAGATTATACTGAGAGTTGAAGAGGTAAGAAAAGATTCGATTCTTGTATGATCCCCTATTCTCTGCAGAATATCACCTATCATTTTCGTATCGAAGAAACCTATAGGAAGCCTCAGAAGTTTCATAAGGAAATCTGAAATAAGAGAGATGTTTATACGGCTACTTATATGGAGTAGTATCCAGCTCCTTATCATTCCCACTGCTGTCTGACTTACAAAAAGCACAAGCTGTGCAATGAGAATAAGATATACAAAATTTATATCCTGATTGTTAATACCGACATCCACAATGGACTGGGTAAGAAAAGGAAAAATCAGCTGGAGCAAACTTCCTGTAGCCATCCCAAGAAAGAGCTGGCTTATAAGTTTCTTATAAGGTTTAAGATACCTTAGCATAAACTTAAGCCCCTTCTTGTCTATCTTCTCATCTTCCATTTTATAGAACTCGGGAGAAGGTTCAAGAAGAAGACAAAGTCCCTGATCCTCACCACCATCTCTGGTAGTAGCCCAGGCTGCACAGAACTCCTCTTCTGTATATTTAACTATTCCGTGTGCAGGGTCAGATACATATACAAGTCCTTTATGGAAACGGAACACAACTACAAAATGGTTCTGTTTCCAGTGAACTATACAGGGCAGAACACCTTCTGTTTTTAGTTTATTAAAAGAGATTCTTACACCCATTGTTCTCATACCAATGGATTCAGCAGCATCACTGATCCCAAGCATGGAAACACCTTCTCTGGTTATGAAACTCTTATCTCTCAGTGTCTGAAGAGAGTATCTTTTCCCGTAATGCTCTGCAACCATACGCAGGCATGTAGGCCCACAATCCATAGCGTCATGCTGTATATAAACCGGAAATTTCTTCAATTATAATTACTCCTGTCAATATTTTAACATATTACAAAAATATGACCAGCTGAAACAAAAGAATCAGAAGAGACGGAAATATGCTTCAGCTCTTAAGAACTTCCACAACAGTTTCTGAAAGAGTTTCATAAGTATAGGGTTTCTCAATAAACTTATCCACCCCCATCTCAATAACCTTCTCAACCCTCTCATCTTTTCTGAACCCTGATGCAAGAATTACTTTTACATCATCTTTTGACGCTTTCAAACTCTCATAAACCTCTATACCTGATTTTCTTGGCATAAGCATATCAAGTATAACAAGATCTATTTTATCTTTATGTTGCCTGAAGATCTCAATTCCTTTTTCCCCATCTTCTGCAACCATTACTGAAAGCCCCATATCTTCAAGAATATGGGTAGCCAGTTTTCTCAAAACCAGTTCATCATCAATCACAAGTACTATACCATCACACTTAACTGATACATGTCGTGATTGCTTTATCATCATAGAGTCGTTACCTGCCACCATTTCAGGCAGATAGATTGTAAATGAAGTACCTCTTCCAGGTTCAGACTCCACTTTAATAAAACCTTTATGCTGAAGAATAATATTGTAAACCATTGCAAGCCCGAGACCTGTACCAACACCTTTCTCTTTTGTTGTATAGAAGGGGTCAAAGATCTTGTTAAGAGAGTTTAAATCTATACCAACTCCCTGGTCCTTTATCCGTACAGCCCAGTACCACCCTGGTCTTGCTTCAGGCTGTGCATTTATAAGTTCATCATCAGCATATATCTTTCTGTAACTCAGATTAATCTGACCACCCCACCGGTCTCCTCCAGGTCTCATAATCGTCATTGAATGAGCCGCATTAACACATAAGTTGAGGAAAACCTGCTCAATCTGAGTCTGGTCAGCATGAATTATTACAGGCTCAGCATCAAATTCTGAAATAACCTCAATACTTTTATCAAAGGTGGTTTTACATATTTTCATTACACTCTCAATGGTTCTTGAGAGATCTATTGTAGAGAATGTCAGTTCCTCTTTTCTTGAAAGAGCAAGTAGTTGCTGTACCATATCTGTAGCTCTGCTTGCAAGGTTTGAAATATCATTAAGATAGCTCTTGACACCATCCATAGATAGCTGCTCTCTCTTCATCTTAACATTAACCAGAGAGAGAGTTCCTATTATACCCCCGAGTACATTATTAAAATCGTGAGCAAGTCCCCCTGCCAGAGTACCAACCGTTTCCATTTTCTGGGCCTGTCTGAGCTGTTGCTCCTTGGTCTCAATTTCTGTAACATCAACGGCCATGATTACCATGCTGTTAAGACCATTGGTGGTTATAGGGTAGAAAGAGAGATTTACAAAGTTTTTCTCATGACCTCTTCTGAAGATTTTCTTATGGTAAGTAAGAGTCTCTTTTTTCTGAAGAGCAGAAATAATACTGCTTCTGTAAGTTTCAAATTCCGGTGACACATCCCACAGTTTCTGCCCTATAGCATTAAGAGACACAATTCCGAGCATATTTGTTGCAGCTCTGTTCCAGTGGGTAATCTCTTCATCACCGTTTATTGCAATAAGTACTGAAGGCATTGATTCAATAATATCTGTCAGAAAAGTACGGGCAGCATCAAGCTGACGTTCTCTCTTCTGAATCTGCCTTATCATTGAGTTAAACCCCTGATAAAGCTGCCCTATCTCATCGGAAGAACTATACTCTACTCTTATTCCGTAATTACCAAGAGAAGAGATTCTGTTGGCAACTTCAGCAAGTTTGAGTATTGGCTCTGAAATAACATTCTGCAGAAGAATCGCAAGTACAAAAGATATAATAATCAGGAGCACAATTACCCCGGCAACCAGAAGAATGTTCTTCTCAATATCTTCATCTAGTTGTTTTGTGGAAACCCGCAGATAGATTACTCCATATATAACATTTCTGTGTATTATTGGCTGGAAAAGGTGCAGATACTGCTCACTGAACCAGGCATTAAACTTCTTCTTAAGTTCCGGTGTCTTCATCTCATAATCATTTGAATATGTATATGAAACAAAGAGTTTATCGGTTTCATCAAAAACAAATACGTTTTTAATACGTGAAATATTTCTTATCTTATCCAGAACATCGTGGGCATCATCGGGACGATCAAAACTGAGTTCAGGTATAAGACTGTTACCTGTTACAAGAGCCAGAACTCTTGTGGTTTTAATCATATTGTCTTTAAGTCTTGAGTAGTTGAAATAGGTCAGCAGAGTTGAACCCAGAATAATAATGCACGATGTAATGCTGAGGATTACGACTATCAACTTGTTTTTGAGTTTTAATCTTTTTATAAAACTGAGCATTATCTTAAAGTCCAACTGCCTGAAGCAGATACTAAATTCCCGAACTCAGGATCATGAATTATGATTTAGAAGTTCTGCATCTAAGCTACCCTGCTACCGGGCATTACAATCTTACAATATTTTCACTTAAAAATAAATAAATTTTGCTATTTTAATAGAGGTTTAATTAATGGATATTTTTTCTACTACAGCAGGTTTATCATTTTTGAAAGATTATCTGTCAGTACAATCATCTCTTCAGAATTGAGATGCCCTGTTATCTTCTCGCCACACTCCAGCTTAAAACGTTCAAGTTCACCTTTAACAGTAATACCGTCATCTGTAAGAGATACAGTAACCACCCTTCCGTCACTCTGATCCAGCTCTTTTTTCATATAGCCTTTAGTAACAAGACGTTCAATAATTCTGCTACCTCTGGAACGTGAAAGCCCTATTCTGTCTGCCAGTAATACACATGAAAGCTTCTCTTCCTTTCCGGTAAGCATTACTGCATGGTACTCAGCGGAAGAGAGTTTAAATTTCCCAAGAATCTCCTCTTCCACCTGCAGACATTTCTTTTTAAGTTCCATAATTAGATCGATAACCTGAATCTCGCACTTCATGTACACTATTATATTAAAGATGGCAGATATTACAACTGGTAAGGACTTACACATGCAGTTGACAAAAAAATAAAAAATACTATAATATTGTATTGTTGCTAGTAGCAACTAAAGGGAGGATAAAATGTCAGATAAAGTTTTGAAACTCAACGCAGATAATTTTGAAGAAACAATTAAAGATGGAGTATGTCTGGTAGATTTCTGGGCAGAATGGTGTGGTCCCTGCAAAATGCAGCTTCCAATTCTTGATAAAGTAGCTGAAAAAGCTGAAGGTAAAGCTAAAATTTGCAAACTGAATGTAGACGAAAGTCCTCAGGTAGCTGCAAAATTTGGTATCAGAAGCATCCCCACCCTTATTGTTTTTAAAGATGGAAAAGCAGAAAAAAACTTTTTGGGTGTCCAGAACCTGGAAACTCTTTCAGAAGCTTTAGGTTTATAAAATCATAATATAATCCTCAGCATCCGATATGCTGAGGATTAATTTCTCTTAATCTATTCTGCAGTATCTGTGCTTTCAAAAATTTTTTCAGCAGACTGCGCAATGAATCCGTTAAATAAATTACCACTCTTATCTCTGTATCTCAGAGCAAACTCATAGTAACATCCTGGTACAGCTTTTACCCCTTCTGTAAATGTCACCTCAGTATCATCAGCAATTACCGATGACTGTTCAAGCAGAAGTTCAGGTGAACCCTTGATCTCCCCTTCAGACTGATTCATCTTAAAGCCTCCGGCTTTAAGAGCCTCATTAACCTGAACAAGATTTTCAAACTTCTCCAGCTTATTAACACTAACAGTAAAGTGGTTTGCAATATATCCCATAGTTGAGAACCATGCTCCATACTGACTCTCTTTCAGCAATTCATTATAGTTCTCATAGCTGATGTCCCACATTTTACCACTATAGAAAACAGCTTCACTCTGAAGATAACTATCATCTATCTGCTCCACAATATCGTTAAAGATCTTTCTGAACTTATCAGAAAAATCAGCAAGCCTCAGCTCACTTATGAATATTCTGGGATAGTTACCACTCTTATGCTCATAATGCCTTGCAAGAAGATGTTTTGAATCGATTACATATCTCTTCTTCTCTTCATATCCGAGATTAAGTATGAAGCCTGCAATTCTCTCAATATTCACCTTCGGGTGATCAATAGTACGAAAGGCAATGTGATCATTAATAATCTCTCCATTACCATTCCCGAGAATCTCTTCAACTCTCTCAGAAGCAGGATATACTTTACGGTATCTTCTCTTCAGGTTCTCAAAAAAAGTATCTGTTTCAGAATAGCTCATACTTGTTCCTCCTGAAATGAAATTAACGATAAATTACTTTTTTTTCAACTCTTCAGTACCAAAGCTCTCTCTTATAGTGTATTGGGGAGTCCTGTTCTGTGATAGAAACATCCGCCCCAGATACTCCCCCAGCATTCCTGCTGCAATCAGCTGAATACCTGAGAAGATAGTTATTGCAGTTACCAGCAGGGTATAACCTGCAGGTAGATGAGGATTCAGAAACTTTTCAACTACTGCTGTGATTCCCAGAATAAAACCCAGTCCCGAAAAGATAAACCCTGCAATAGTGGTTACTCTCAGAGGAAGAACCGAAAAGTTCACAAACATATTTGACCACAATGAGAGCAGCTTCATAAATGTATAGCCGGATTTCCCTGTTTCCCGGGCTTCATGTTTAACCTGAAGTGTCCCTATATTTGCTGTTGAACGGAGTATCAGGCCATCGATATATGGAAAAGGAAGGCTATATTTTATAACTTCATCTATAAGAAATCTGTTGAGAATCTTAAAACTGGAAAGATAGAGGCCTTTTGGCTTCTTAAGCATCAGGTTCGCAACTTTATCATTAAACTTACTCCCCAGATTACGGAACAGATGGTGTTTTTTCTCTGCATAATATGTGTAAACCACATCAAAACTGTTTTCCAGTGCATAATTCACCAGCTTTTTAACTTCACTTACGGGATTCTGAAAATCATCATCCATAATAACCGCATAATCTCCATTGCAGCAGTTGAGACCAGCCATTACTGCGTTATGCTCACCTACATTACGGGCAAGAGAGTAGTAGCGCACCTTTCCACTAAACTTCTCTGTCAGATCAGAGCAGACCTCATGTGAATTGTCTGCTGATCCATCGTTAACCAATACTATTTCAACATTATCGAGTACCCCGAGTACAGATTCCACTACTCTGGGAATAGTATCTTCGCTATTATAGACAGGAATAACAACAGATATCAGTTTATCTGCGGTACTCATTAATAACTCCTGCAATTTCAGTAAGCTCCTCCCGGGTCAGCCATGGGTGTATCGGAAGAGAGCATATTGAAGTAGTAAATCTGTCAGCATGTACAGTATTACCGTAAACCATGCCGCTATAAGCCTCCTGACGATGTACAGGAAGAGGATAGTGCATAAGTGAAGCAACTCCTCTCTCTTTAAGGAACTCAAGAAACTTATCTCTGTTATCAACTTTAATTACAAAGAGGTGATAGTTGGATTCAGACTCATCACCAGGCTTCATAAACTCAACCTGTCTGAGGTTTTCTCTATAAAAAGCGGCATTCTCACTTCTCTTCTTATTCCAGTTGTCCAGAAAAGGAAGTTTTGTACGGAGTATAGCTGCCTGGATCTCATCAAGGCGACTGTTTATTCCCTCTGAAGTGTGGTGATATCTTGATGATTCTCCGTAATTTCTGAGTTCCACCATTCTCTCATATATCTCTTTACTATTTGTTACTACAGCTCCTGCATCTCCATAAGCTCCAAGATTTTTGGTTGGGTAGAAAGAGAAAGCACCGCAGCTCCCAAAGGTTCCGGCTCTCTTCCCATTCCATGTTGACCCTGCAGATTGAGCACAGTCTTCAAGAATAAGAATACCGGTTTCCTCAGAGAAGCTAATCAGTTCATCCATATTGCATACCTCTCCATATAGATGAACCGGAACTATAGCTTTAGTATCTTCTGTAACTGCCTCTTTTACCTTATTAATATCTATAAGTCCGTTTTCAGGATCTATATCCACAACTACAGGAATAGCCCCACTGCGAACTATACCTGTAATCGTTGGATAAGCTGTTACAGAAGTTGTCAGGACCTCGTCTCCAGCCTTTATTCCCATTGCTTTAAGCCCAAGAGTTATAGCATCTGTTCCACTTGCTACCCCGACACAGTACTGTGCCCCATTATAAGATGCAAACTCTTCTTCAAACTTCCTCAGCTCTTCACCGAGAATAAACCATCCACTCTCAAGAACTCTTTTCACTGCACTGTCAATTTCTGAGCGCAGCTCTCTATATTCACTTTTAAAATCATTAAACATTATCATCTGTGTCCACCTTTTCCACATATTCCCTGAATTCTCTGTAATCTCTTATGTAATCAGCTTCTTCATAGTAGTCTGAAGCAAGAACCATAATTATTGTATCCCTTGTAAAAGAGTGCATTGTATGCCACAGTCTTTTACCAAGTACGATACCCTTATTAGGACGATCCATAATAATATCCTCACGATTCTCCCCATCATCAAGAGAAAGAGTAAAACTCCCGTTCAGGCAGAATATTACCTGCTCCAGCTCTTTATGAGCATGCTTACCTCTTACAGATTGTGAACTGCAGAGGTTGTAGATATAGTAGACTCTTCTTATGTCAAAAGGAATATGCTTCTCTGCTTCACCAACTGAAAGCATACCATCCACACCATCCGGTATTACCGGCAACTCTATTAATCCGCTCTGTTTAACTATCATAGGACACCATAAATCCAGTATTTATTATTCTTCCACTTCTCTTCAAGAGAGGCAGAAACCAGTGGCTTGCTACTTATAAGAAAGTCGATACGGTAACTCTTTTTCAGCTCATCAAGCTCTGAGATATCCTTCTCAACCTTCCTTTTGGCAAGAACCCTTACGTACCAATCGTATATCTTCTCCCCGCCTCCCGGATCAAACTTATAAACTACAAATCGTTCACGCCGGGATTTGCGAATAAACTCAACTGCATCATCCTCAAGAAACATAAAAACATCTCCGGTTTTAGAAATCTCAGCAGCTCCTACTGCTACAGCTCCAATAGATTCAAGTCTGCTTATACCTTTTTTCATGCTGTACAGATTTCCCGCTGTTCCGGCTATAAAAAGCAGGAGAAGAGCAACAGTACTATTTCTCTGAAATTTACTTCTCTCCATTACATCTTTTTTAAAAAGCCTGAACAGAATAAATAGCTCCATAAAGGTTAAAAACAGAGATAAACCTGAAAGTCTGAATGTATAGAATTTCAGTATTGAACCGTTAACATCAAATACTCCTATCAGCAGAAAGAGAAAAAGGATTGAGAAGATAACAATATTGAGATTATTAAGAGCTGCTATGGGTCCTTCCAGTTTTTTACGGATCTTAACAAAGAATACCAAAGCAACAATTGAAAGAACGATACCAAGGGCAAAATTTTTCAGAAAACAGTCGATAGTTCCAAAAGGAGCTGTGTGGTGGGAATTTCTGAAGTACACATATACCCAGTCCAGATTTACCCCTTTTATTACAGATCTGCTATCCATCAGAATTGTCTTTCCCAGATAGTATATAAATGGAGAGATCAGAAGTGTATAAAGAAGTCCCTCTTTTACCACTTTGAAAAACTTTCCGGACTCAACCAGTCTCCAGAGAAGGATTGCCAGCATAAACCAGCCACCAACAAGCACATGGAACCAGGTTGCAAGAGCACCCATGGTAACTGCAGTTGTATATCTCCTCTTAAATACAGCCATGAGGGAATAGAAAACAAAAATATAGGCTATAGTCTTTCCTTCAAAGGCTTTGAATATCCACTCTCCGGCAAAAAATGACTGCCATGCAATCACATATACCTGTATAAGCAGCAATCCATCCAGTAGTCTGAATCTGAAATGCTTCAGCAAACCCGCCAGAGGAATGGATGTTAAGGCAAAAACAGCTACTCTTCCCCAGAAAGCAAGAGCTTCAAAACTCATATATTTAAGAAGCCCTCCGATAATATACTGGGATACCAGTCTTGTTCCGGGCCACTCTGTTAAAGTAAAGGAGCCTGGAATCCATTGGGGATCAACAAACTGCTTTGCCAGTGCAAAATAGGTCTCTTCGTTACTAAAAGGAATAAAGGAGACCAGATTGAACGTTAAAATAATGAAGATCCAGTAGGAACGGATCTCTTTGTTTCTCAAAAAACTAATACACACGCTTAAATACCTGACCTTTTTTCTTATTGAACATGATTAAACACACCTTCAGGATACAAGTGTCACCATAAAAGTTTTTTTACTAAAATTTTCTATGTACTTTCTGTATTTGAGTTTATGAGGTAGAATCTGACGGGAGAAAAGTTGTAAAAAATGGATACAAAAGAATACAGAGAGACACTTAAGCTTGCATATCCCGTTGTTGCAGGCCAGTTGGGGCACATTATGATGGGAGTTGTAGACAGTCTTATGGTTGGTTCAGTAGGTACAGTTCCTCTTGCAGCCTCATCTTTCTCAAATGCACTATTCTTCCTTCTTTTAGTTATTGGTCTTGGCTTTACCTACGCCATTACTCCTTATGTAGCAATGGCAAAAAGTAAAGGAGACAGTAGAAAGTGTTCAACTGTTATGAATGCAGGTGCTATTATCTCTCTCGCTGTAGGAGCAATACTATTTGTTGCAGTTATTATTCTCTCAAACCACACTCACCGTTTTGATCAGCCCGCAGAGGTAGCAGCCCAGGCATCAAGCTATCTGCATATAATAGGCTGGTCCATCATTCCCTTCATTGTTTTTCAGATATACAGGCAGTTTGCTGAAGGCTTATCTCTTATGATTCCTGCTATGGTAATAACAATTGCTGCCAATATTTTTAACGCACTATTCAACTGGGTATTTATTCACGGAAAACTTGGGTTTCCGGCAATGGGCCTTGATGGAGCTGGTTATTCCACCCTATTTACCAGAACCTTAATGGCTGTAGCCATGGTGTGGTACATACTGAGAAGTCCGTCACTCAGGAAATACAAACTTAGACTTATACCCGGAAAACCTGAAAGAAAAAGTGTAAAAAGGATCTTTAAACTTGGCCTTGGCAGTGGTATGCAATACTTTTTTGAAGTCGGTGCATTTACCGGAGCAGCAGTTCTGGCAGGTAAGCTTGGTTCAGCCCCTCTTGCAGCTCACCAGGTAGCAATAAGCCTTGCATCAATAACATATATGGCGGGACTTGGAGTCTCAGCTGCAGCATCAGTAAGAGTAGGAAATGCTCTTGGCAGGAAAGATCTGACTGGAGCAAGAAGTGCAGGAGTAACTGCGGTTAAATTAACCGGAACATTTATGGGATTATGCGGTATTGTATTCACTCTTATGAGAGATGTTATGCCAACCTGGTACAGTGAAGATCTCAATGTTATAGCTCTGGCCTCCCCTCTTCTTATAATTGCAGCTCTTTTCCAGATATCTGACGGCGTTCAGGTAGTCTGCCTTGGAGCTCTGAGAGGAATGGCTGACGCCAAAATGCCTACAGTTATTGCTATATTCTCATACTGGGTAGTTGGATTTCCTGCTGCATGGTATCTGTCTCTTCATGGAAATATGGGAGTTAAAGGAATCTGGACAGGTCTTCTGATTGGCCTCACTCTGGCTGCAATCCTTCTTTTCTTAAGATTTATAAAGATTACTTCAGCAGAAAATAGTTAAAAAAAATTTTTCTGCAACTATTCCTTCACTACACTCATCCCTGAATTTGAACAGAGAAGTTCTCCTTAAGATTTTTAATCCCAACGAACTGCCTGAAGAGGCAGTTCTTTCTTCTTAAATTAATAATTGACAGGCAGGATATAGATGCTATACTGTTTTCCATCCCAACAAAAAGAGAGAAAATGAACTACAGAAGACTACTAAAAGATATTATTGACTCAATTCGAGGCGTTCAGAGAGACTACACCTCTCTTCCTCTGGGACGCTCAATTCTTCTCCTCTCCATTCCAATGATTCTGGAAATGGTTATGGAATCAATATTTGCAGTTGTGGATATAGCCTTTGTTTCAAAACTGGGAGACTCCGCAATTACAGCTGTTGGTACAACCGAATCCCTTATAACAATTGTATACTCAATTGGCGTGGGCCTTAGTGCAGCAACAACCGCCATGGTTGCAAGGAGAATTGGTGAAAAGAGACCTGAACTGGCATCAAAGGTAACAGGACAGGCTATTGTAGCTGCAATTGCTGTATCTGCAGTTATTGCAGCAATTGGCTTCTTCTTCTCTACAGATCTGCTGCATCTTATGGATGCTCCTGCAGAATCTATAGCCATTGGCAGTAACTATGCAAAGGTTATGCTTACAGGAAATGGTGTAATTCTTCTTCTTTTTGTAATTAATGCTGTTTTCAGAAGTTCCGGTGATGCTGCAAGGTCCATGAGGGTACTGTGGCTCGCAAACCTTCTGAATATTATTCTGGACCCCTGTCTTATTTTCGGTTTAGGCCCTTTTCCTGAAATGGGTGTTACCGGAGCAGCAGTTGCCACAAATATAGGTCGTGGTGTTGCTGTTATATACCAGTTCTACCTTCTGTTTGGGGGCAAAGGGGTTGTAAAAGTAGATATTAAGAGTTTTATTCCCGACTTATCCATAATGAAGAGAATATTCAAACTATCTATAGGTGGAATAGGGCAATCAATTATTGTTACTTCCAGCTGGATCATTCTCATGAAGATAGTTAACAACTTCGGAGCAAAGGTAGCTTCAGGATACATTATTGCCATAAGAGTTATCATCTTTGCACTTCTTCCGTCTCTTGGACTGAGTAATGCAGCGGCTACCCTTGTAGGTCAGAACCTTGGTGCAAAAAGATCTGACAGAGCTGAAAGAGCTGTATGGATTGCCAGTATGACCAATGTTGCTATTCTGGGGATTCTGGGAATTGTATTCGCTACAATACCTGAAGTTTTCATAAAACTCATCAACATAAATCAGGTTGCAGATCCTCTGCTTATAGAGCATGGTGCAACGGCTCTGAGATTTATAAGTTACGGATTCATCTTCTACGGAATAGGAATGGTTATGGTACAGTCCTTTAACGGAGCAGGAGATACAATGACTCCAACTATTATAAACATATTCTGCTTCTGGGCTCTTGAAATCCCTCTGGCGATATACCTTGCACTCCACTCTACTCTGGATGCAAAAGGGGTCTATCTGGCAATAATCATTGCTGAAGGAGTAATGGCAATAACAGGACTCTACCTCTTCAGAAAAGGCAAATGGAAAACCCGCACGGTTTAAATCAGCATTAACCGCGAATAAACGCCAAAAAAGACGCAAATACACGCGAATAAACATAAAGATTAGAATCAAAACATTATTAAACAATCCCAATTGATAATAAGAAACACGGTTTGTAGGGGCGTATCGGAGTTATGGTTTTACCGTAACGGAGTATACGCCCGTTTAACAGGCCACACCAATTTATCAGATGTTTATCCCCCTGCACGCCTTAAAATAAGACAAACAGAATTCCCGAACGGTTTAAAAATCAGCATTAACCGCGAATAGGCGCCAAAAAAGACGCAAATACACGCGAATAAACATATTGATAATAAGAAACACGGTTTGTAGGGGCGTATCGGAGTTATGGTTTTACCGTAACGGAGTATGCGCCCGTTTAATAGGTCTGAAAGATTTCATAATACGGTAACGTATGTAAGGGGTCAGGCAACCAGTCCTGAGCTTGCTGAAGCATGCCTGACCCATGATATTTAATGGCAGAATGCCTGTTTAGAATTTTCCTGTGTATTTACTCCAGAGATCATCTCCAAGTTTCCAGTACGCTTTAACCAGTTTGTTCATCCAGTCGTTACTGTACTTGTTGAGGTATTTAGATGCTTTCTTTTTACTTTTTTTATGAAGACGCAGTGCCTCTTTTTCAATATCAGCCTGTTTATCAAAGGCCTCTTTCTCATAAACACTCCAGACCTTCTTACAATCTTTTCTCATATAGCCCCATTTCTGAGCAGCAAGGTCAGCAACACGGTTAAAAGCCCACCATGCACTATCTCTGTTAAAGCCGGGACGACCGCAGATTCTGTAACTCTGGGGAACAGATGTCATACCTGCGTAGAGAGGAGCATATGAAGTGGTTGCTGTATTATCAAGACCAAACCATGTAAGACCACCGATCTCATTAGGGAGCCAGTCTCTCAGCTGAATTACGGTAACATAAGTACAGTAGTATCTTGCAATACATCTCTCCCCCATCTCATTCCAACCACCATTGACTTTAAAGAGAGGCATCATATCGTAGTGCATAAAAGGGTTAGCATAAGGACTCTTTACAAACTTACCTGTAAGTTTTCCTTTATCGTCCTTCTCCTGAACCAGCATATATTTGGTCATATCAAAAGGTGTATCTTCATAAGTATCTCTGAAGATTCTCATAATATCTGAAGGGGCAACCTTTTTTTCAGGTTTTACTGAAAAAGGAAAATTCTCTCCATTAGGATCTAGTTTAAGACCAGGAGCCAGGAGATCAAATACCCTCCACTCTCTTCTTCTTGAAGCCATACTTCTTCTTGAACCGTAAACATAACAGAACTCAAATGTTTTACCACTTGATTTACTCCAGAGACCAGCCTCTTCAGCAGCTGAGAAGACATTCTCTGAATACATGAAGTTCTCTTTATCATTAGTCTTTACTTCTCTGATTCTTGAAGCGTTTGCATTTACACTAACATGATCATCCGGTACTCTCTGAGCAACCCATACAGCACCTTTTTTACCCTTACCAGGGCCAACAATTTCAAGATGCCACACCTCTTTAGTATCAGCAATAGTGAAGCACTCACCACCGGAGATATAACCATACTTCTTAGTTACCTCATCAGCAACTCTGATAGCATCTCTTGCAGAAGTAGCTCTCTCAGCCATAAGGCGGTTAAGCTCCCTGTAGTCGATGAGTCCGTTATCACTTTTCATCTCTTTTTTGCCACCAAAAGTAGCTTCACCAATACCAACCTGATTCTCATTCATAAAAGGCAGAGCAGAGTTGAAATACTTATAGGTTCTTGCCTGCTGAGCAATCTCACCTCTCAGCTTTCTTGCTGATAAGTTGTCTGCACTGACAGTTCTCTCAGTTGAACCATAAACCTTTCTCATTGTACCGGGTTTATGCTTCTTTCCAGGCACAATATCTATCCATGTTCTTGTGGTTCTTGAATCACAGGTGTGTGAAGTCATAACAGAACCATCAGTTGAAGCCTTCTTACCAACTGTAATAGTAGTACAAGCATCATCCTCACCAAAAACAGGTGTCATAACAAGGGCAGATAAAAGCCCTCCAATCAAAAAATTCTTAATTGACATAACTCCTCCATAATAATCCGAAAGTATACCAGAAACCCGAAACATAACACAGAAGGAACCACCAATGCACACAAATAAACACCAAACAAATACCCGAACGTCAACACACGCCAATAAAAACAAATACACACGAATAAATCAACCACACCCTACCCAATCATAAGAAACACATTGTACAATTTTCAGATTATGCCGTGCCCTGCAAAATTTGATATACAGGAGAGATTTGTAGGGGCGTATCGGAGTTATGGTTCCACCATAACGGAGTATACGCCCGTTTAACAGGTCAAACCAATTTATCAGATGTTTATCTCCCCGCACGCCTTAAAATAAGACAAACAGAATTCCCGAACGGTTTAAAAATCAGCATTAACCGCGAATGGACGCCAAAAAAGACGCAAATACACGCGAATAAACATAAAGATTAGAATCAAAACATTATTAAACAATCCCCGATTGATAATAAGAGAAGCGGTTTGTAGGGGCGTATCGGAGTATGCGCCCGTTTAACAGGTCAAACCAATTTTTTAACTGCTTATTACCCCCGCACGGCTGAATAAAAGGTAGCAAGGGCGTGGCATGCCAGGCCCCTACAATTTATTAATATTGCGCGTCAATTTTTAATTTTTACAGTCCTTTTCAGATAACAGTAATAATTTCTGTCAAATCACCGCCTGATGATTGTGTAGGGTGTCAGGCATGCCTGACCCATGCGGAAATAAAACAAAATCGACATCTCCTGAATCTGCAAGATTGACTCCTACTCCCCTGCATTATATATTTAACACATGGAAAAGGTTGTAAAAATCGCCAGAGTGGAAGATCAGGATCAGATCCGCCGTGAAGAGATTCTCAAGATGACCGGTCCTGAACGTATGCTCCTATTAGCAAAACGCATGGGTACATGGAACAAACCAATCGAAAAAATAGTAAAAATCCGCAAACTTGACTTTGACAATGCTGAAACTGACAAATGATATGAAGGAGCTGATAGAGCTCTTTAATGAATATAATGTAGATTATGCCGTCTGTGGCGGATATGCAGTCAGTTATTATGGCTACATGAGAGCAACATTTGACTTTGATATTCTTATAAACCCCAATAGAGAAAACGCAGAAAAAGTCATGATTGCGTTAACGGATTTCGGGTTTGGAAATGCTGGAATTGACCCGGAAGTTTTTACTAAAGAAGGTGCTGCTATTCACCTTGGAGCAGAGCCAAATGCAATCGATATAATAACCAGTATCTCTACAGAAAAAACAGCTCAATATTTTAACAATATAGTTGAAGATGTAGTAGATAACCTTAAAATCAGAATCCTTGGAATGGATGAACTGATAGAAGCTAAGAGGCTTGTTAACAGAACAAAAGATAAACTTGACGTAGAAGAACTTCTGGCTCTCAAACAAAAACAGTAACCCTCACAAATGGTATCTGAAAAACAAACCTAATATATAAAACAGTATTGCCGTAACCAATCAAACGGAGTATGCGCCCATTTAATAGGTCAAACCAATTTTTTAACTGCTTATATTACCCCCGTACGCCTGAATAAAAGGTAGCAAGGGCGTGGCATGCCAAGCCCCTACCCAACCACAATTCAGCAATCCTTTAATCAGCCGTACAGTTATTATTTAACAGATCTGTACAGCCTTTTAATACAATGACGTGTAGGGTGTCAGGCATGCCTGACCCATGCAACATAACAACACAACACTTCCCCTTGAACTGCATTCGTTATCCTCTAATATGGTGTTACAACAAGATCACACGCAAAGATCTCTGCATTTATTCTTAAATTTTCTTCTTGATTAATCACTCCAAATAACATATATTTTTTATATTAACAAAATATACAATGCAACATAACAGACAATCAATCAGATTACCCCAGAGGGATTATTCATCTGCTGGTGCATACTATGTAACTATATGTACACATGAGAAAAAACATTATTTTGGCAATATCATCAATAACAGAATGTCATTAAGCCAGTATGGGAAAATCGCCTTTTCTATCTGGAATGAAATCCCCAACCATTTTTCAAATATCTCCCTCGATAAATTTATAGTAATGCCAAATCACGTACACGGCATAATCTGTATGACAGTATCTCCAGGGGCGTGCCATGGCAAGCCCCTACATTCTCGCATATTACCCACTAAACAATCATTATCTACAATTATAGGGTCTTTCAAATCAACTGTTACCAGAAAAATAAATGAAATGAATTCAGGGGATAAAACAAAAATTTGGCAGCGTAACTATTGGGAAAGAGTCATAAGGAATGACCGGGAATTAAATATTATCCGGGAATACATAATCAATAATCCTAAAAATTGGGATACAGATCAGATGAATTCACCACTATTATAAAAAATGATAAATTCCTGGGTGTGTCTTATTATTTAACAGGTCTGTAAAGTCTTGTAATACAATGATTGTGTAGGGTGTCAGGCATGCCTGACCCATGCATTATTATGATAAAATCGGCATCCTCCGAATCTGCAAGATTGACTCTCACTCCCCTGCACGCCTGAATAAAAGGTAGCAAGGGCTTGGCATGCCTGGCACCTGCAAAGTTATTGATCTTCATATTCTTTGAACAATTCTTCTGGATCTTATACAATGGTTTTAATGGTAAATATTTAGCAAAATCCTGCTGTGAGATTATTAGTTTTTCAAAACATGCGGGAAAGGAGGACAAATGTCTAAAAAATTTTCAGCTACCATTTTTCTGTTAATAACTTTTCTGTTTTTAACAGGCAATACTTATGGGCAGCAGTTATGCAAGCCTTCAGACTATAACGGTACCCCAACGGAATTTTACAACAGTTTCTGCACCACCTGGTCATATCTTGGGCCCTGTACAGGCACTTATAACTGCCTTGCATACTCTATTGGCATTACAAACCAGTGGGTATGGCCATGGGGAAGCAGTAATCCTACAAGTAATCAGGTTAACACCTATATGAGTAGTAAAGGTTACAGAACATATGGGCATTATGCAAAAATCATATCTTATGGAACAACAAACAGCATTGGGCATTTCAGTAAAGTGATAAGCTCTTCTGCCTGCCAGGCTAAATGCGGCGGCCTGAACCTTCTGCAGCACAATTCATGGGACCCATACAATACCTACTACACTCACAAGTTGTATAACTACCCATACACTCAGCAGAGAGCCGGTTACGGGGCAAAAGTCAAAGTCTACTATAAGAGTATGACAGCTGAAATCCGTGGCCCAAACAGAGCAGCTCCAAACACTACTCAGATCTGGAGTGTAAGAGTCAAAAACGGAGTTCCGCCATACACATACAGCTGGATGATCTCAAATAGATACGAAGACACAATAGATGGAGGAACAGAGAGTTCCACTTCAGCACAGATGCCCTCAAACTCCGGTCTTGAGCTGGAGGTTTCAGTAACCGACAGTAACGGTAAATATGCTTCTGACTTCTTAAGTGTTGAGAGTGGCGACCCTGAACTTCGTAAAGCATATACAGAAACTGACAGAGATCTAATGAACCACGTTGCTGAACTTGAATTTAATATTAACAGATATGTGAATTCATCTAATCCTTACGACTATATCAATAATGATGGTTTCAGAAAGATTGTAGCAATGGGCCCCAAAGCTCTCGAAACCATAAAGAACAGAATCAAATCTACTAAAGAGAATGGCCTGATAGATTATATTCTTGCAATAGCTGCTGAAAAAATTGCCGCTGTAGATCTTAAAGCAGTATCAGGAAAATGGGAAACAGGATCAGGCTGGGTGTTCAGCTGGGATAGATTTTTAACCAGACTACCTGAAAAAGTAGATGCAATACTCTACTCTTCAGAATCACCTGATGAAAAAAGCAGACAAATTGAAGCACTTGGTTTTGCTGCTCTTCCAATACTTGAAGACAGAATAAAAACCGGAGCAGCAGAACTTAACCTGCCAATGCAGAACCTTATATCCAAATACGAAAATATATCTGTAGATTCAAAGAAAAGAAAAGCTGCAACTTCAACAGCAGAAATGATAGAAACCTATCGCAACCTGCTGAACCAGGCAAAATAATCCATAAAACCGGCGATCTACCTTAGATCGCCCCTCACCCACACGCCTTAACAATAAGGCAAACAGAAGTCCTCATCTGACAATAAGAAACACGTTGTACAATTTTCAGATTATACCGTGGCCTGATAAACGGGCGCATACTCCTTGATTGCAATAGCAATCTCGTCGATACGCCCCTACAAACCGTGTCTCTTATCATTGGGTCAGGTGTGGTTGCAACCGGTGTATTTATTCGTGTGCATTTGTTTTTATTGGCGTGTGTTGGCGGTTAATTTTCAAGTGATTAATGTCAAAATTTGTTATAAGAGTTATGCCGTGGCCTGCAAAATTTGATATACAGGAGAGATTTGTAGGGGCGCATCGGAGTTATGGTTCTACCATAACGGAGTATGCGCCCGTTTAACAGGTCAAACCAATTTTTTAACTGTTTATTACCCAGCACGCCTGAATGAAAGGTAGCAAGGGCGTGGCATACCTGACCAATGCAACATTAAATCCCTGCAATTGGGTTAATATCTGTGTGATTTTTTAACAGAATAACCCGGAGGTCAAATCTTTTACTGTGATTTTTGCGTTTCGGGGGTAAGGGATTAGTGATATTGAGGCGGGATTATGGTGGTATTTATGAGGCTTATTTCTGTTTCGCCTCTTATCTGCATAGCAGTAGATGCAGTTATATCTGCAGGTTTCGTATGCTCCGATATCAAAAGACCGGGTACAGAGGCAACTTCCTCTCTGCCCTTTATCTCTCTCCGCCTTAATGTTAAGCCCAAAGAGATCTGCTATATCTCTCCCTTCTATACAGCCTCTGTTGTATATTCCACAATCTGAGTAGTCTTCCTTCTGGGCACAAAGTGAGATCTCAATCTCTTCCTCTCTGAACATATCAGATAATCTCTTCATAAACTGACTCTTAAGATGGTCACAGCAACCACTCATATCTAGAGAATCAATTCCTGCCATCCTTTTCTGTGGTGCTGAGTAGTAGTCGTAGAAACTCAGAATCAGGCGGTTTGTATAACCGGAAAGTTTATTATAGATCTTCTCAATCTGCTCAAAATGCCATTCAGATGTAAAACTGGTACTGAGAATTACAGGATCATATCTCCAGGCAACAGCTCTTTTCCCGACTATCTTTGAGACTGCTTTGAAAGCTTCAATTCTTGAATTCAGATCTCCGATACCTGGCTCAACTTCCTGAGTATAAGAGTTGAGAGTAAAAAGAAACATCCCTCTGTATCCCATCTTCAACACCTCATCCAGATTAACCAGAAAAGCTGAAGGGTTCTTCGTCCAGAAAACTATTGAATCGATGGTTTGAGGAGTAAAAAGGAGACGGCTTACCTGAAGGGGGTTCACAGGGTTAACTCTATCAACTACACCTTCCTTTAATCTATTGAGCAGCCAGTCCCCATAGAAAGCCGGCAGATCTGTCCGCCGGCTTGCGCTTATTATCATTTTTTAACTTCTGAAAGTCTCTTAAGAATCATAGCTGAAGTAGTGCAACCTCTGTGAAAGTCTTCTATTCTGAATCTCTCATTTGGAGAGTGGATATTGTCATCTTCCTGACCCCAGCCAATAAGCAGTGTATCAATACCCAGTACTTTACTGAAAGTACCAACTACAGGTATTGAACCACCATCTTTTGTAAAGAGAGGCTTCTTACCAAACCCTTCCTTTACAGCCTCACCTGCTGCTTTAAGCCAGTCACTTTCTACAGGAACCTGAACAGGATATGCACCACCAAGATCTGTTATCTTAACATCTACATAGTCGGGACAAAGCTCCAGAATGTATTTTTCCACCTTCTTATATGTATCAGCAGGATCCATATCTGCAACAAGGCGCATAGAGAGTTTTGCTGTAGCTGTGGAAGGAACAATAGTCTTCAGACCTTCACCCTGATAACCTCCGAATATACCGTTGCAGTCCAGAGTAGGTCTTGCACTCTTTCTCTCTGTTGTAGTAAACCCCTCTTCTCCATGAAGACTTTTGCAACCTGTATACTCAAGAAACTCATCATGATTAAAAGGAAGTGCTGCAGCCTGATCTCTCTCCCATTCAGTCTGATCTCTTACACTATCATAGAAACCAGGAACAGTAATTCTGCCCTTCTCATCCTGTAGTTTCCCGATAATTGAGCAGAGAGTATTAACAGGATTGGGAACAGCTCCACCAAAAGCACCGGAATGGAGATCTTTATCAGGGCCTGTAACAGTAATTTCCATAGCAGTAATGCCTCTTAAGGCATAAGTTATTGCAGGCAGGTCAATTCCATACTGAGCACTATCTGAAACAAGAGCCACATCTGCCTTTAACAACTCCTTATGTTCTTCAATAAGCTCATCAAGATGATTCTCGGCAGCCTCTTCCTCACCTTCGATAAGAAACTTAACATTCAGAGGAAGACCACCTTCAGCCTCTATCAGAGCTTCACAGCTTTTCATATGGGTAAAGAACTGCCCTTTATCATCGCTGGCCCCCCGGGCAATAAGGTACCCATCTTTCTCTATTGGATTAAAAGGGTCTGTAAACCAATCCTCAACAGGATCAACCGGCTGAACATCGTAGTGGCCGTAAACCAGGACTGTAGGCAGGTCATCTGAAACCATCATCTCTGCATAAACAGCAGGATAACCTGGTGTTTCAATTATTCTGGTTTCAAAACCTCTCCTCTTCAGAAAAGTTTCCACCCACTCTGCACAGACAGACATATCTCTCTTATATTTTGACTGAGCACTTATACTTGGAATACGGAGCAACTCTTTAAGCTCCTCCATTGACTCACTTTTTCTACTATTAAGATACTCTATACTTTTCATCTTCTTTCCTTCTACTTATTGTACTGATTAATAACTTTTGTGAGAGCATCACAGCATACAGGACAGAACTCATCACTTCTGGTAAACATAATACAGTCTGTAGAAGATCTGTAGAGTCCCTTTGACAGATACCCTGCACCTTCGAAAGCCCCAACGGTTCCATTATATTTCATCTTCCCAAACATCGCCTGTTCCTGGCTCTTCTGATCTGTAAAGAGTTTTTCCATAACAGATTCATCAACCTTCTTTGCTCTAAGCTCAGCTCTCTTTTTCTTTACTTTCGCACCAAGTGTATCAAATGCCTTCTTACCCCATGGTGTTGGAAGAGGAGTATTCTTTTTTACAAGATGACCCCACTTGAGATTTTTCTTATCCAGAAGAGCAGTAATATTCATCTCCCATGGTTCAACTGTTACATTTGAATCGACCTCATAAGATACTGATGAAGAGTAGTACTCATCTGCAAGACCTGCCATATGGTGCCCCATTTCGTGAACCATAATATAATCAGAGAATTTATTGTCCACAGCAAGAGTTGTATATAGTTTATAGATTCCTGCGCCACCGTAGGTTTTCTCATTTACAAGAATAACCATGAATTCGTAAGGCACAGCTGACGCAACATCTCTTACTGTACGGTTATCGTATGTAAGTGCATATCTCTCTGAATCAAAACTGCTGTAGTGAACTGACAGAGGAGTTCTTTTAAAGACTCCGGGATGAGGCTTACATACACCGGATGAAGCAGCAGGAGTCTCAACAACCCATACATTGAAATCTTTTCTGTGTGAAGAGAAAGGTTTTGAATCCAGCATTACTTTAGTTAGTCTCTCTGCATCTTTTTTGAATTTTCCCATCTCTTTTGCACTATAGCCATCACCAAGTACTACAATGTCGACTTTCTTTGCAGGAGCTCCGTTCTTTACAATTGCATAAGACCTGAAGGGAGATTTCAGTTCCCCTTTATTGACTTTTCTGGCAGCAGGATCAACGGTGTAGTTCCATATCTCTTTGAAGTTGTTCTTCTTATCCCTCTTTTTCATAACAACCTTTACACTCTTTCTGGGCCATGGGAATCTTATCGACTCATGGAAGGTACCCCACTCTCTCTTAGCTTCAGGAATAGTCTGCCACTCCCCAAAAATTGAAGCAAAACCTCTGGAGTATAACAGAGTATCTGTTCCTGCATCTCTTACTTCAAAATAGTAGAGTCCCAGATTCAGTTTATCAACCAGAACAGTTCTGCTTCCTGGCCAGTTACCGTCATTAAGAATCCGGTCAACAGCAAAATGTTCTGTTTTACTGTTCCCGGTATGGAAATAGTCGAGACGCATAGTTTTATTACTGAAGAATCTATTGTAGTCTACATCTCCTGTAAGAAAAAAAGTGCTTAAAATAAAAAATAGAAATAGAGTGTTTTTCATAACATCCTCCCTTGAAATTAAACTTAGATTATATTGCAGGAGAACAGTTTAAAGCAAAGGAAACTGTAATTATTTGAAAGATAGTAGTGTTAGTCAGTGAATGTCAGTGTCAGTCCAGACCCCCTATAAAATCGCTACTACCCCTGAACCTATACCGATGATTCCAGAAAAACTCCGTTGTGGATTACTATATCTCTTTCATTTACTCCGGTTTTGAGCATGTATTTCAAAAGCCCTTCGAAATCATCCTGCCCCGCCCCGCTACCAAGCCAGTACTCACCACTATCATTACCAGCATTTCTTACTGAGTAGTGGAACTTTTTACCCCAGGCGTCAGTAAGAGGCACTCCTTTGAGTTTATCCCCAAGAACTCCCCCAAGTTCAAGTATGTCAGCAGCATTTGGCAGACAACCGGTTTCAATAAGATAGCTTTCTATGGCAGAGCCGATAGCATCCATTCTATCCCGGGTGACTGTATGTTTTTCACCTTCAGTAAGAGAAACTCCCATTAAAAAAGTCAGAAAAATTGTCATTAACAGATAAACTCTTTTCCACATATTTTACCTTCCACAAAAATTCTATAATTTTATGAATAAAGATTCAATATTTAAAAAAACTTTTTTAATTAAATTTGATAACGACACTATCAACTTTACTTTCCAGTCACACAAATCAGATATTTAATATCAAAAAAACAGCGATTTATCCCTAACAAATTATTCTGCAAAAATTAACACCTCAACTATTGCATTAAAAATCTTACCGGGTTACTTTGTTAAGACAGATTGAGTTTTTAGAAGGGAATATTTAGTAAGGTTTGTTTGTAAACGGGTTAACACAATAAGAGAATTAAAAAGTTTTACTCTTGCTGAATTTTCCTCAGAAAAAGAATAAATAGTTGTCCCTCGTAAAAGGGAAACAGGAGGAAAGATGTTTAAAAAAGTTTTAATTATCTCTTTAGCAGCCCTAATGCTTCTGGCTCTGTCTGTAAGAGTTGAAGCTCAGCTTTGTGTGCCATCAAGCACTTATGATGCCTTATCATGGACATGGCAATACTACGGACCATGCAGCACTACATACAACTGCCTCTCCTATGCTCTTGGAGTTACAAACACCTGGATATGGCCATGGGGTTCATCCAATCCGACAGATAGCCAGGTTACTTCATATTTAAGTACTAAAGGCTATGTAACTTCCGGCAGTACAGCAAAAATTATATCTTACTGGAAAAACAGCAGAATCACTCACTTCAGCAAAATAATAAGCTCATCTACCTGCCTTGCAAAATGTGGTCAGCTCAATATACTGAAACACTTCTCATGGGACCCTTATAAAGCCTCTGGCTCATATGGCACAAAAAAACGCGTATATTATAAGCAGAATATGTCTGTATATATTACCGGCCCTTCAAAAGGCACAAACAGCGGAACTTATACATGGTGCGCAAGTGTTAGTGGCGGAACAGCTCCATACACTTACCTGTGGAAATACTCCTATAATGGAGCTCCATATAACTACACCTGGGCCACCACAGAGTGTAAAACAGCCCAGCTGCCTCTTGACTACGACCTCTTCCTCAAACTTACTGTAACCGATGCAAATGGTCAGCAGCAAACAGCCTACAGAGCTACAATCAATATGTCCAGCATAAAACCACCTAAGAGAGGAGCAGTGAACTTAACAGAAAACCAGCTTAACAACTATGTAGCAGAACTGGAATTTGACCTGAACAGTAAAAATATCTCACCAAATCCATACAACCATATTAACAGCGAAGCTTTTGCAAAAATCGCTGCTCTTGGACCGGAAGCTCTCGAAGTTATCAGAAGAAGAGTGCTGATGTCAGAAGAAGCAGGACTTACAGAGTATATCCTTGCAATTGCTGCTGAAAAGATTGCTGCTGTGAATCTGAAAGAAGAATCCAGCCTCTGGGACAACCCTAAAGCCTGGGCCTTCAGCTGGGATAACTTCCTGAGAACCCTTCCGGCAAAAGTAGACTCAATTATCAACTCAGAGCTGAGTAGCAAAGATAAAAATAGTAAACTGGAAGCTCTGGGATTTGCTGCTCTTCCAATTCTGGAAGATAAAATCAGAGAAGGTAATACCAGTCTCTCATCACCATTTAACAGCCTGGTGGAAAAACTTAAAATCTCTGCAGATGACAAACTACAAAGAAGAGCTGTTTCATCAGAAAAAGTAATTGATACATACAGAGATCTTCTGAACAGACACAAATAAGAGTTATTAAAAAAGGGAGGGTTAACTACCCTCCCCTCTATACCAGTATCTAAGTTTTATTTCTATTTAAGATCAAGCATTACAGGGCAGTGATCACTTCCCATTACATCCCCAAGGATTTTAACATCTTCTACCCGGCCAGCCATATCCTCTGAAACTACAAAATAGTCTATTCTCCAGCCAATTCCCTTAGATCTTGCATTAAAGCGGTAAGACCACCAGGTGTATTCAACCTTTTCAGGATACATTTTACGATATATGTCTACAAAACCTGCATTAAGAAGCTCTGTAAACTTATCCCTCTCCTCTATTGAGTAACCAGGATTCTTCTGGTTTGATTCAGGATTCTTAAGATCTATAGGTTTATGAGCAACATTAAGATCTCCACAGAGGATGACTCCCTTCTTCTTATTTAACTCAACCATATAGTCTTTCAGCTTATCATTAAAGTCCATTCTGTAATCAAGTCTTGCAAGCTTATGCTGGGCATTTGGTACATAACTGTTTATCAGATAGAAATCATCAAACTCAAGAGTCATTACCCTGCCTTCACAGTCATAGAGGGGGTCCCCAACACCATCTTTTACAGACAGTGGCTCTTTTGATGTATATGAAGCCAGTCCACTATAGCCTTTCTTCTCAGCTGAATGAAAATAACTCTTATACCCATCTATATCAATAAGTTCATCAGGTAACTGCTCTTTCTGTGCTTTTGTCTCCTGAAGGCAGATAACATCCGGGGAGTCACCAAAAACTGCTGAGAAAGCATCTTTATTGTGTACAGCTCTTATTCCATTTACATTCCATGTAATTAATTTCATATTTCTCCTTCCACTTCAGATATTATACAGATTTTATATTTCACACAACATCCCTCCAGTATAAAAGCCGGAATGTATATGTTTTTTAAAGATCTGTAACAACAGATTTACTTAAGCAGTATAAGATATTGACCAGTAATATAAGGGGGCTATAATATAGCTATGGACAGAATCAAAGTACTTGTTATTGATGACGAACCTGAAATATCGGGATTAGTCAGAAAATATATGAAAGTTGAAGGTTATGAAGCAGATATCGCTTCTACAGGAGAAGAAGGGCTCAGATATTTTAATGCTAACGATTACCAGTTGATTATTGCTGATATAATGATGCCCGGCATAGATGGTTACGAACTCTGTGAAAAGATAAGAAAAAGCTCTGATGTTCCTATTATTTTTATATCCGCCAGAAATGAAGAGGTGGACAAACTACTGGGGTTTAAATCAGGTGCCGACGACTATCTTACAAAACCATTCAGCATAAACGAACTAATGGCAAGATGCAGAGTGACTCTGAAAAGATATCTGAACAGTAACAGTAGCCCATCGCCTGTTATTAAAGCCGGTTCTCTTACAATAAACACCGACTCTTACAAAGTTACAAAGAACGGAACTCCGGTTTCCCTTAGAGCAAAGGAGTTTGAGATACTTACACTTCTTGTTAAAAACCGTGGCAAAGTCTTCAGCCGACAGGCTATATTCTACTCAATCTGGGAAGAAGACGGTATGGAGAATGATGAAAATACCGTTACGGTTCACATGAGAAGAATAAGAGAGAAGATAGAAGATAAGCCGGATAAACCCGAACTTCTGAAAACGGTATGGGGCATCGGATATAAGTTTGCAGAAGAAGATGAAGAAGCTTAAATATCTGTCACTATGCCTTCTTGTATTATCCCTGGGAACAGCAGTTTATACTATCTCTGAACTCAATAATATTCCTCTCACTCTTATACTCATTTTCATTACTGTACTCTCAACTATTCTATACTCAGGAAATACCTCTGAAGAGAAGACTCTTAAAGTACTGACAGAAACTGTTAAGGAGATGCAGAACAGCTGCAATAATCTGAGACATCTCAACAGTGAATCTTCAGTTTTTTTTGACCTTTCAATGGCAATTAATCAGATGGCCAGGGATTTTCAGGATCTTAAAGTAAAAACTGCCAGAAACGAGAGAGCCCGTAAACAGCTGATTACAAATATTTCCCACGATATCAGAACTCCCCTTACATCAATTTCAGGTTACATTGAAGCTTTAAGAGATGGCATAACAGAATCTCCCGAAGAAGAGCAGGAGTACCTGCAGATTCTGTCCGATAAATCTGCAAAGCTGATAAAAGTAGTTAACAGCATATTTGAACTAGCCAAACTTGAAGCCGGTGATACTTCCCTTAAACCTGTTAAACTTGATCTCAACGAAACCATCAGAGATTCTGTAGTAGATTTCATTCCGGTTTTCAGAAGTCGTAACATTGAATTCATAAATCAGCTCTCTTCAGAGCCACTGACTATATATGCAGATCTTCTATCTCTGCAGAGAATATTAAAAAACCTTATAGATAACGCATTAACACACGGAGCCACCGGAGAAGTTGTGGGAATCTCCACCAGCAGAACAGAGACTCATATCTGCTGCACTGTATGGGACAGAGGGCCCGGCATACCTGCTGAGTTACGGGATACTATCTTCAACAGACTCTACACATCCTCAAAGAGAGCCGGTAACAGCGGACTGGGACTTGAGATTTCAAAAGAGCTTGCTAAACAGAACAACGCAACTCTTTCAGTAGAGAGTGAGGCAGATAAAAAGACAGCATTTACTATCCACTTCCCTGTTCCGGGAAAGGATTTAATAAAAATGTAATATTCAGGCAATATGTTTTTAATGTGTCTCTTCGTAACAGCAGACAGGAGGATAAAATGGAACAGATTGTCACAACAAAAAACCTGACCAGAAATTTCGGTAAAATCAGAGCTGTTGATTCAGTAAATATGACAGCCTGGAAAGGAGAAATCTACGGTTTTCTCGGAAGAAACGGTGCAGGCAAAACCACTACAATAAAGATGATGCTGGGGCTGTTAAAACCCACCAGCGGTTCTATATCTGTTTTTAATCAGAATATTGCTGAACAGAAGAGAAAGATACTACTCAGAACCGGGTCAATGGTTGAAGCTTCCGGCTTCTACAGCAATCTTACTGGCAGAGAGAACCTGCAGATTTTCACCCGCCTTGCAGGCACCCACAGGAGGAATATTGAAGATGAGGTGCTTGAACTTACAGGAATGAGTAAAAATGCAGATAAACCTGTTAAGAAATACTCAATGGGAATGAAGCAGAGACTCGGCATTGCCAGAGCTCTTTTAAAGAATCCCGATCTTCTGATTCTTGACGAACCAATTAACGGACTTGATCCCTTTGGTATAAGAGAGGTAAGAAAACTTCTTCTTCATCTGGCAAAGGATAAAGGAGTTACTGTTATTCTTTCAAGCCATATTCTGAATGAAATTGAGCAGCTTGCAGACAGAATCGGAATAATACATGAAGGAAGACTTCTCGAAGAGATAGACTATTCACTATTTCTTAAGAAAAGCAGAAACTATCTCAGTATAAGAGTGTCAAATCCCCCTGAAACCCTCAGATATCTTGAGAGAGAGATGGGACTATCAGATTTTGAGCTGGTAGATAAAGACCGACTCTATCTCTATGAAGGAGTTGAAAGAGCTGCTGAAATCAATTCAGCGCTGGTTAAAAACGGAATCTCTGTTTCTGAACTCAAAGAGGGAGGAGAGAGTCTTGAGAACTATTTTATGAAATTAACCGGAGGGCAGTCCAATGATTAATCTGATACAGTGCGAGCTGAAAAAACTCAAACGCTCAAAAATGGTATATATAAGTTTTGCAGCAGCAGTCTTTTCCCCATTAATGATGTTTCTGATAGAGTATCACACGAAATTTGTTCAGGGAAAAGAGGCTGACTTTCTGAGATTCGGAACTCAGACCAACTCAATTATCTCCCTGCTTTTAGGAACACTTCTTTATGGGCTTATTACTGCTCACCTTTTCAGCATGGAGTTTGAAGAGAATACTCTGAAATCACTTTTTACAGTACCAGTAAACAGAGTGAAACTTCTGTGTGCTAAATTCACTGTTGTGGGTATATGGATAGCAGCTTTAACACTTTTCACTTTTGTTCTCGTACTTAGTCTTTCCCGGATATTTGGATTTGAGAACTTTAGCGGGGAAAATATGGTAAAAGTACTGAAACTTCTCTTTTATACAGCCCTTCTACTCTATCCTCTTCAGTTCTTCATTGCTGTAGTAACTCTCTTTTTTAAAGGACTGTTTCCACCGATTACTTTTACTATAGCTGTACAGATAACAGGATTTGTACTGATGAGGTCAAAATATCTGGCTATTTTCCCCTGGACTATACCTGCAAGGCTTACTACAACAAAATTTTCAATACCCGACTATTCACCAGAACTATCTGTATGTATTTTTATAAGCTCATGTACTCTTGCTCTTATAGTTGCAGCAGTAAGATTTAAGAAAATAGAGATATAAATTTTTCACAGAGGCAGAATCTGACAGTTTTCTGCCTCTTAACCCAGAATCCTGTTTAAAATCTCCTCAAGAACTTCATAATCAACGGGTTTGGGGAGATACTCATCCATCCCTGCCTCAACACATCTCTCCCGGTCACCCTGTATAACATTTGCTGTTAAAGCTATTATGGGAACTCTGATTCCGCAGCTCTTCTCTATTTCCCTTATTCTCCAGGTTGCCTCAAAACCATCCATTTCCGGCATCTGGCAATCCATAAGGATAACATCGTATCTCTTTTTTCTGTATTTTACGAGTACCTCGTTACCATTTGTAACAGAATCTATATTTGTATAGCCAAGTTTCTCAAGAATCTTTGTAATTACCAGAAGATTTGTCTGATTATCTTCTGCAACCAGTATTTCAGCATTACGATTGAGTTCTGACTCAACGATACCTCTGCTTTCAGTTTTCTCTTCTATTCTGTCCAGCTCATCAGCCCTACCCAGAGGTATTGTGAACCAGAATGATGACCCTTCTCCAGGTTTACTGCTGAAACTGATACTCCCCCCCATCATCTCTACCAGGTTTTTTGAAATTGCAAGCCCCAGACCGGTTCCTCCGAAACGTCTGGCCATAGACTCATCAGCCTGAGTAAAACTGTCAAAGAGCTTTGCTCTGTGTTCATCAGGTATGCCTATTCCTGTATCAGTTACAGTAAATCTTATATCAGACTCCAGCTCTCTTCCTGCAACCTCTTCTATTTTCAGAACTACCTTCCCCTTTTCAGTAAACTTAACAGCATTTGTACAGAGATTCATCAGTACCTGTTTTACTCTTGTAGGATCTCCTATAACAGAATTCACAGGCTTCTCTTTCCAGTCAATATCAAAAATCAGCCTTTTACGCTCCACTGAGCCTTTCAGCAGAGCCTGAATCTCATATATTACACCCTCAAGATCAAAGAAGAGGCTCTCCATCTTAAGCTTCCCTGCCTCTATTTTTGAATAATCCAGTACGTCATTGATAATTGTAAGAAGAGATTTACCAGAGCTTCTTATTAACTCTACATATTTTTTCTGCTCACCATCAAGTACTGAGGTCAGAAGAATATCAGATATTCCTACGACTCCATTCATGGGAGTCCTTATCTCATGACTCATATTGGCAAGAAATGCTGCCTTTGAATTTGCACTGGCTTCAGCTGCATCTTTAGCTGCTTTCAACTCTTCCCTATACTGCTTCTCATTGGTTATATCAACAAAAATCTCCAGTATTGCTCTGGACTCTTTAAGAAAAATCTCTGTATGATAAATTCTTATTGTCCGATCACCAAAAACCCCGGACACCTCAACTGTGCCGTGACCATTACTGGTAATAAGAGGACAGTCATTACACTGCTTCCCATCACTCTTAAAAACTTCCCAGCACTTCTGCCCCACCACATCCTTTTTTAAAAGCTCTCTGAGCTTCATATTCTGATACATTAT